>JAOAUN010000014.1 GCA_030157545.1 Burkholderiaceae bacterium | reverse complement strand
GCAGATTTTCTTCAACGCGCTGCGTGCCGCGTCCCAGCGGCTGCAAATCAACGTTGCCGCAAGTCGGGCATCCGACCGGAATGCGCAACTCGAGGCTACAGTGATGACATCGCAGGCGGCGCTCTGGTTTGTGCAGCACCATGAACGCGGTACAGCGGCGGCAGTTGCTGATCCAGCCGCACGCATCACAATGAATCACCGGCGAATAGCCACGGCGATTCAGGAACAGCAGCGACTGCTCGCCCTTTTCAAGCCGCTGCTTTAGCGCTTTAATCAGTGGCTCGGACAGTCCTTCAGGAGCCTTGTTGCGCTCCATATCGATCAGCCCTACCTGCGGCAATTGTGCATTGGCCGCCGCACGCTGCGTCAGCTCGAGTTTGCGATACCGGCCAGAGGCGGCATGCTGCCAGCTCTCTATGGATGGCGTGGCGGAGCCCAGCACGACAGGAATGTTGAGCTGATGGGCACGCCAGACGGCAAGGTCGCGCGCGGAATAGCGCAAGCCTTCTTGCTGCTTGTACGATGGGTCATGTTCTTCGTCGACCACGATCAGCTTCAGGTTCGGCATCGATGCCAGTATCGACAGCCTTGTGCCGAGAACAATTGCAGCTTGACCTGTGTGGGCGGCGAGCCAGTTGCGCAGTCGCTCTCCTTCAGCCAGCTGGCTATGCAGCGTGGCGACGATCAGGTTCGGAAAGCGTGCGCGCACATTGGCTTCAAGCTGTGGCGTCAGATTTATTTCAGGGATCAGAATCAGGATCTGCGCGGTTTCGCCGCTGGAACTGGCGCGGGAAAGGATGCACTCGGCCGCTTGCAAGTAAACTTCGGTCTTGCCACTTCCGGTGACGCCAAACAACAGGCTGGCGGCAAATTTGTCGGCTGCCGTGATGGCATCGACCGCTTGCTGTTGCTCTGCATGCAGCGCTGGCCTTGGAGATGGCGGCACAGCATTAGTCCTGGTCAGTGCGGCATTTTTTTTTACTGCCTTATCGAGCGCGAGTTGTTTGATTGCCCGCAGGTTTTTAGGGGTACAGGGTATGACAACCTCACCCAGCGGCCGCTGGTAATAGTCAGCCGCAAACCGGCATAGCGCGAGCCACTGCGGTGACAGCGGACCGAGCTGACTACGCACGGCGATCACGTCACGTATCTTGTCGGCTGCATAGGTACTGGCCTCTTGCACGGCCAATATCAGGCCCACCACTTCGCGGCGCCCAAATGGCACCAGCGCAAATTGACCGACTTCTGGCAAGGGTTCGGTTTCGCATGATTTTCTCCAGCGATAATCAAACTCCGTGTCAAGCGGGGTATCGAGCGCAATCTTTAAGATTCGGCAATCCACAACTTAATGTAAATCCTTAGATATTTTGCTAAGCCTTGGTTTAACAAGTGTTTTTTGAACTATCCACAAAATTTGTGGATAACTTTGTGCATAACTGGGGCTTGACAGCCGAAACCCCAGATTTGATGCGGGTTCCAACAATTTGCACAAAGGGAATGCAGCATTTTATGCCCAATAAAATCAAAGACTTAGCGGATTCTTCTGATCAAGCAAAAATAAAGTTCATTTATTTTTTGCTTGACTTGACACTTTTATTTTTTGTGAATAAGTGAGCACCGAGCGCACCAAAAGATTGCGCAATGCACGATTTCATGATTCTTTTTTCATCTTTATGTCCGCCCAACACTTGTTTTCCATGTAAGGTTTTGTAGGCTTTCAGCACAAAGATATTTGTCAAAAGCACATTCCCCGGCTCTACCTAGTTCATGTGATTTTTTAAAACTCGCGCTAAGCCTAGGTTTTTAGAGGATTTTTCTCCGATATCCACAAACCTGTGGATATCTTTGTGAACAAATACCTTTTCGTTGCGGCAAGTTATTTTCCAAATTTAAACATCAGCGGCAACATGCACGCACGCAAGCAGATAAATATCAAATGAAATCAGCCAGTTAGGGGAAATTGGCCAATCATTTGCGGCAACGGACTCCGATCTCGCGCCTCTGTGCCGCCCCTTTTAAAATTGTGAATAAGTGTTGAAAAGTTTTTGCCAAAAAATGGTAGCGATCAGCCGACACCGACATTAGCTGCGCATGCGGCGGCTTAAAGTATGTACCGCATCGACCAGCGCTGAAACGGATTCGGGCGGCGTGAACTGCGAAATTCCATGACCGAGGTTGAACACATGGCCACTGCCCGCTTCCGGTTTGCCGAAGGATTGCAGAACGCGCTCGACCTCGGCGTGGATCTGCTCCGGCTTGGCGAATAATACGTTCGGGTCCAGGTTGCCCTGCAATGCGACTTTGTGGCCAACTTGCGCGCGTGCCTTGCCCAGATTGACGGTCCAGTCGAGGCCGACTGCATCGGCGCCGGAATCGGCAATTTCGTCAAGCCACAGGCCGCCACCCTTGGTAAAGACGATGCACGGTATGCGCTCGCCATTGTGTTCGCGTTTAAGCTGGCTGATTACCTGCCGCATATAAGACAGGGAAAACGCCTGATAAACACCGTCGGCTAAAGCGCCGCCCCAGGTATCGAAGATCATCACGGCCTGTGCGCCGGCGTCGATCTGCGCATTCAGATAGGCGGCGACCGCAGCAGCATTAATCTGCAGTATGTGATGCATCAGGTCGGGGCGGTCGTAGAGCATGCTTTTGACGGTGCGGAAATCATCCGAACCACGGCCTTCGACCATATAGCACGCTAATGTCCATGGGCTGCCGGAAAAACCAATCAGCGGCACACGGCCATCCAGCGTTTTGCGGATCTGGGTTACGGCATCGAATACATATTGCAGGCTGCCGAGATCCGGCGCCCGCAAGGCACGGACTGCCTGCTCGTCGCGCAGCGGACGGGCAAAGCGCGGGCCCTCTCCTTCGGCAAAAGACAAGCCCAGACCCATCGCGTCGGGCACGGTCAGAATATCGGAAAAGAGAATTGCCGCATCAAGCTTATAGCGCTCCAGCGGCTGCAGCGTGACTTCCGTTGCGAAGTCGGGATTGGTCGCCAGCCCCATGAAAGAGCCGGCCTGCGCGCGCGTGGCGCGGTACTCCGGCAGGTAGCGGCCGGCTTGGCGCATCAGCCACAGCGGGGTGTAGTCAGTTGGCTGGCGCAGTAGCGCGCGCAGAAATGTATCGTTCTTTAATGGGGCAAAGTTGGTCGACATCCGGGATCTTCGTGCGGTTCTTGGAAGCCAGTATTATCGCCGAAACACGCCTTGCGCTGCATTTGTTACGGTGCAACCACCACTTCTACTTGCGCTTCTTTCAATATTTTTTTCAGCACGTCCGGCGGCGGCGCATCGCAGAACAGTTTGTCGATCTGCGTCAGGTTTGCCAGCCGCACCAAAGCCTGACGTCCGAATTTGTCCTGGTCGGCGACCAGCCAGACTTCTCTTGACTGCTCGATAATGGCTTGAGCAACCTTGACTTCGCGCGGATCAAAGTCGCGCAAGGTGCCGTCCGGTTCGATGCTGGATACGCCGATAATGCCGACATCGACCCTGAACTGGCGAATGAAATCAATCGTCGCCTCGCCGACAATGCCACGGTCGCGGCCACGCACGACGCCGCCGGCCAGCATCACTTCGCAGCCGGGCTGGTCAGCCAGAATGGCTGCCACATTGAGGTTATTGGTCACCACATGCAAACCCTGATGATGCACCAGTGCGCGCGCCACTTCTTCCGTGGTGGTGCCAATGTTGATTAACAGCGAACAGCCCGGACGCACCCGCTCGGCTACAGCGGCGGCAATGCGGCGCTTGGCGTCGATATTCAAGACCTGGCGCTGGCTGTAATCGATATTCTCGACCGACGAAGGCAAGCCAACGCCGCCGTGATAGCGCGCCAGCAAAGACGCTTCTTCCATCAACTTGACGTCGCGCCGCACCGTTTGCGGCGTCACATCCAGCTGCTGCGCCAAGTCCTCAACCGATACGGTCACATGCCGTCGCACCACTTCGAGCAATCTGCGCTGGCGCGGATTAAGCGTCATGAAATTTCTCCAAAACCATTATAAAAAGGAAATAATGAAAGCAAACGAACATATTAAGTGATTTTATTGTTGATTTTTGTTCGTTTAACGCCTATCTTTGTTCTACATTATCAACAGGCTGAGTTGATTTGGCAATTTTTCGAGGAAACTTAACTAGTTTCTTCATCGAAAACTTCGCAGATTATTCTGTATAACAGAGCGATTCCGCGTAGTTAGTACTTGCCCACCTCCCGCGTTGGTGACCCCTTTTATCCGCTTTGGTCAAACTTATGGAACAAGCTCAGGCAATCCTAAGATGTGATGTGCTGATTGTTGGCGGCGGCATCAACGGCGCCGGCATCGCGCGCGACGCGGCCGGACGGGGCTTGTCGGTCGTGCTGTGCGACAAAGACGATCTGGCCGCGCATACCTCGTCGGCTTCTACCAAGCTGATTCACGGCGGTCTGCGTTATCTGGAAAATTATGAATTCGGGCTGGTCCGCAAAGCCCTGATCGAGCGTGAAGTTTTGCTGCGCAGCGCACCACACATCATGTGGCCGTTGCGCTTTGTAATGCCGCACGATAAAGGCCAGCGACCGGCGTGGATGATACGTGCCGGCCTGCTCGCCTATGACTTGCTTGCCAAACGCGAATTGCTCGAAGCTTCGGGCAGCGTCGATCTGCGATCCCATGCAGCCGGCGAACCACTTAAACCCGCCTTCACGAAAGGCTTTATCTATTCGGACGGCTGGGTCGACGATGCGCGCCTGGTGGTGCTCAATGCGATGGATGCTGCCGAAAAAGGCGCCACGGTGCTGACCCACACTATCTGCGAAGCTGCCCGTCGCGATGGCGAGATCTGGGACGCCACATTGCGCGGTGCTGACGGCAAACTCACGCAAGTGCAGGCACGTTGCCTGGTCAATGCTGCCGGTCCTTGGGCTGCTCAATTCCTGCAAAGCGCAGTCAATCGCCCAAGCCTGAAAGCACTGCGGCTAATCAAGGGCAGCCACATAGTGGTCAAGAAGTTGTTCGACCATCCCTATGCGTATATCTTCCAGAATCCGGATGGCCGCATCGTCTTTGCGATTAATTACGAGCAAGACTTCACCCTCATCGGCACTACCGACCTCGAGTATCACGGCGATACCAACAAGGTCGCCATTGAGGACAGTGAAATCGCTTACCTCTGCGAGCTGACCCAACGTTATTTCAACAAACAATTGCAGCCGTCTGACGTGGTCTGGTCTTACTCGGGCGTGCGACCGCTTTTGGAGGACGAGTCATCGAACGCTTCCGAAATTACGCGCGACTACAAACTAGACATGGACAACGACAGCGCGCCGCTGCTGTCTGTCTTTGGCGGCAAGATCACGACATTCAGAAAACTGGCCGAAGAAGCGGTCGACATGATTGCGCCGCGCCTTGGCAATCAAAAAGGTAGCTGGACGGCGGACGCTTGCCTGCCTGGTGGCGACTTGTATGGCAGCGTGCCGCAAAACCGCGCCGTCATGGAATACGACGGCTTTGTCATGCAAATGCAGCATCAATATTCTTGGCTGCCGGCAGTATTGGTGGCGCGATATGTGCGCGCCTACGGCACGCGCATCAACAAGCTGCTGGAAGGACGCACGCACCTATCCGGCATGGGAGTTGAGCTGGTCAAAGGCTTATTTGCGGCGGAGCTGGAATACCTAATGAAATTTGAATGGGCAACTTCGGGTGCCGATATACTGTGGCGACGCTCGAAGTTGGGGCTGCACGTGCCGGCTGACACCGAACAGAAGATCGACCAGTGGATCGCACAACAGCATTAACAAGTTAGCAGCAAGCAGCGAACCGCAAAATCAAAACAAATCGGTCGCTATAGCTTTTTTAGGAGACACAGTGCGTCTTGAATTACAAAGCGTCAGCAAGAAGGTTGGTGCTGACAATCATCTTTATCCGATGTCGGTTTCTCTGGTTCCCGGAGCAATCAACGTCATCCTCGGCACGACGCTGGCGGGCAAGACCTCGCTGATGCGATTGATGGCCGGTCTCGACAAGCCATCTGAAGGCAAGGTCATCGCAGACGGCGTTGATGTCACCGGCGTGCCCGTGCGCGAGCGTCATTTGGCGATGGTCTATCAGCAGTTCATCAACTATCCGTCACTGACCGTATTCGAAAATATTGCTTCTCCACTGCGCATTGCCGGTCACCTTACAGATGATGAAATCAAAGTGCGCGTCAACGCCATGGCCGAGCGTCTGCACATCTCGCCGTATCTGGATCGCTCGCCTGCCGCGCTGTCCGGCGGCCAGCAACAAAGAACCGCGCTCGCGCGCGCACTGATTAAAGACGCAGGCTTGTTGCTGCTCGACGAACCGCTGGTCAATCTCGATTACAAATTGCGCGAAGAACTGCGCCGTGAATTGACCGAGCTTTTTTCCAGCGGTAAAACGACCGTCGTCTATGCAACCACCGAGCCGCTCGAAGCGCTGCAACTCGGCGGACAAGTGATGGTGCTGCATGAAGGCCGTTTGCTGCAGCAGGGCGATACGCTCGCTGTTTTCAATGCGCCGAATTCTATTCAGACAGCGCGCACTTTCAGTGACCCGCCGATCAATCTGCTGCCTGCCAGCGTCGATGTCAATGGCGTGGCCCATCTGTCGGAAGGCTTGACGATGCCCTTGTCGCCGGAGCAGTGCCGACAAGCCGCCGGCTTCAATAAAGTCATCCTGGGTCTGCGCGCGCACAGCCTGCGCCTGTCAGGTGACAGCAGCAAGGATTTCACGATCGCCGCCACGGTTGACTTGGCCGAGATCAGCGGCTCCGAAACTTATGTGCATTTGCACCGCGGCGCCATTAGTCTGGTCGCTCAATTGCCGGGCGTGCATAACCTCGATATTGCCCAAGGGGCGAACGTGCATATCCATCATGAAGATGTGTTTATTTTTAGTGCCGATGGTGCGTTGCTGTTCGCGCCCGGCCAGGCAGGAGCCTGACGATGGCACGCATTGAATTAGTTGATCTGGCCCACGCCTACCGGCCTAACCCGGGCAAGCCATCGGACTACGCACTGCACCCGATGAACATGACATGGGATGACGGCGGCGCCTATGCCTTGCTCGGCCCTTCAGGCTGCGGCAAGACCACGCTGCTGAATATTATTTCTGGCCTGGTGAAACCCTCGCACGGCAAAGTACTCTTCGATGGCAAGGACATTACCAACCTGCCGACCGAAGCGCGCAACATCGCGCAGGTATTCCAGTTCCCGGTCATTTACGACACGATGACGGTGCGTGAGAATCTGGCTTTCCCGCTGAAGAATCGCGGCTGGAAAACTGCCGATATCAACAAGCGCGTTGATCATATCGCCGAGATACTTGAGCTCACGCCTGACTTGTCGCACCGCGCCAGTGGACTGACTGCCGACGCCAAACAAAAAATTTCCCTCGGACGCGGACTGGTGCGGCCTGATGTAGCGGCAGTGTTGTTCGATGAACCGCTGACCGTGATCGACCCGCACCTGAAATGGCTGCTGCGTCGCAAGCTCAAAGAAATTCATCACGAACTCAAGCTCTCGCTGATTTACGTCACACATGACCAGATCGAAGCACTGACATTCGCTGATCAGGTCGTCGTCATGACACAAGGCGAAGTGGTGCAAGTCGGCAGCGCGCAGGCCTTGTTTGAAGAACCGGAGCATACGTTCGTCGGTTACTTCATCGGCAATCCGGGCATGAACCTGTTGCCTTGCACGGTCAGCCTGCATCAGGCTTACATTGCCGGCGTCGAGCAAGGAATCGCGGTACCGAAAAATCTGCCGATCGGCATGGCAAGCGGCGTGGTCACACTTGGCATCCGTCCGGAATTCATTGAATGCATGATGGCGCAAGCCGAAGGCACGGTGGCAGCCAGGCTGATCATCGCCCGCAATATGGGCACGCACTGGTTGGTCGAATGCCAGCTCGGAGTGCATCGCATTTCGTCCAAGCAGCGTACGCAACCGGCGGCCGCTGCAGGCGACACCGTGTGGCTGCGATTCCCGCAGGAGCGCACTCTCTATTACGTCAATGACAGGCGGGTTGTCTGATATGAAAACTTACAACAATAAAGCGTGGTGGCTGATTCTGCCCGTGATTGTCTCGGTTGCGTTTTCCGCGATCATGCCGCTGATGACGGTGGTGAATTATTCAGTGCAGGATATTCTGGGACCGGATCAAGCCGTCTTCGTCGGCATGGAATGGTTTCGTGCCGTCATGCGCGACAGCGATCTGCACAGCGCGCTTTGGCGTCAGCTGGTGTTCTCACTGGCCGTACTGTCGATTCAAATTCCGCTTGGTATTGGTGTGGCGCTGACAATGCCGGCGCACGGCTGGCGTTCGTCGCTGGCACTGGTGCTGGTGGCGCTACCGCTGCTGATTCCCTTCAATGTCGTCGGTACCATCTGGCAGATTTTCGGGCGTGGCGATATCGGCCTGCTCGGCAAAACGATTAACGATGCCGGCATAAGTTATAACTACACGGGTGACTCGATTGATGCATGGGTCACGGTTCTGGTGATGGATGTCTGGCACTGGACGCCACTGGTAGTGCTGCTGTGCTTTGCAGGACTGCGCGCCATTCCGGATGCTTACTATCAGGCGGCGCGCATTGATGGCGCATCGCGTTTGGCCGTGTTCCGTTTCATTCAATTGCCGAAGCTGCGCAATGTGCTGATGATTGCGGTGCTGCTGCGCTTCATGGACAGCTTCATGATTTACACCGAGCCGTTCGTGCTGACCGGCGGCGGTCCGGGCAACGCCACGACCTTCCTGTCGCAGTACCTGACGCAAAAAGCCGTAGGCCAGTTTGACCTTGGTCCGGCGGCGGCTTTCTCACTGATTTATTTCCTGATTATTTTGCTGTTCTCCTTTGTCCTGTACAACTGGATGCAGCGGGTCGGCACCGGAGACAAAGCATGATGCGCAATAATATCTCCCGCTTTTTCCTGGTGGCGTTTCTGGCGCTGTCGCTGCTGCCGATTTACTGGATGCTCAACATGTCGTTGAAGACCAATGAAGAAATCATTGGCGTGATGACGATGTGGCCGGCCAGGATGACGTTTGATAATTACCTCACCATCTTTACCGACGAATCCTGGTACAGCGGCTATATCAACTCCATCATCTATGTGGCAATGAACATGGTGATGTCGGTGTCGCTGGCCTTGCCGGCAGCGTATGCATTTTCGCGCTATTCGTTTTTGGGCGACAAGCATCTGTTCTTCTGGCTGCTGACAAACCGCATGACGCCACCGGCCGTGTTCCTGCTGCCGTTCTTTCAGCTCTACTCCACCGTCGGCCTGATGGATACGCACATTGCGGTCGCACTCGCGCACTTGCTGTTCAACGTGCCGCTGGCCGTGTGGATTCTGGAAGGTTTCATGTCCGGCATTCCAAAAGAGATTGACGAGACCGCGTACATCGACGGCTACACTTTCCCTAAATTTTTCGTGAAAATTTTTCTGCCACTAATTAAGTCCGGCATTGGTGTAACGGCATTTTTCTGTTTCATGTTCAGCTGGGTAGAGCTGCTGCTCGCCAGAACGCTTACATCCGTTAACGCCAAGCCAATCGCTGCCACCATGACACGCACGGTGTCGGCCGCCGGCATGGACTGGGGGGTACTGGCTGCGGCCGGTACGCTGACGATTGTGCCGGGCGCGTTAGTGATCTGGTTTGTACGGCATTACATTGCCAAGGGTTTTGCGATGGGAAGGGTCTGAGATGGCAAATGCATTTGCATGGATGGCATGGACGATGCCGATTGCGCTGTTTTTTATCGGCATCGTTTTGATGTTGACCGGCATGGCGATCTGGCAGGTGCGCTCGCCCAGTATCGAGCGCAAAGGATTTTTACCGATTCCAACAACCCGCGGTGACCGCTTGTTCATCGGTCTGTTGAGTGCGGCTTATGTGAACCTTGCATGGGCCGGCCTGACCGACCTGACGCAATGGCTCGCTGCAGTAATTGGTTTTGTCGTGTTACTGGTTTTGATGCGTTGGGGGTAACCCCCGCTTCACCAAGACTCCGGATTTCTTCCCGCCGGAGTTTGCAGTTTTGTCCGGGAAGGTGCGAAGAGGAGAACAAGACGTGAAATTAAAATTAAGCGCGATTGCAATCGCTGCAATGCTGGCTTCAGGCGCGTCCTGGGCTGATATGAAAGCGGCAGAGAAATGGGTTGACAAGGAATTCCAGCCATCGACTCTGTCGAAGAAACAGCAGCTCGAAGAAATGCAATGGTTCATCGACGCTGCTGCCAAACTGAAAGCCCGCGGCATCAAGGAAATCAACGTGGTGTCCGAGACCATCGACACGCACGTGTATGAATCCAAAGTGATGGCCAAGGCGTTTGAAGAAATCACCGGCATCAAGGTCAAGCATGACCTGATTCAGGAAGGCGACGTGGTTGAAAAACTGCAGACCTCCATGCAATCAGGCAAAAGTATTTATGACGGCTGGATCTCCGACTCCGACCTGATCGGCACCCACTTCCGCTACGGCGCTGTGATGCCACTGTCGGACTACATGAGCGGCAACGGCAAAGAATTCACCAACCCGAATCTCGATCTGAAAGATTTCATCGGTATCAGTTTCGTGACCGCACCTGACGGCAAGCTGTATCAACTGCCTGACCAACAATTCGCCAACCTGTACTGGTTCCGTGCCGACTGGTTCGCTCGCAAAGACCTGCAAGACAAGTTCAAGGCCAAGTATGGCTACGCGCTCGGCGTGCCGCAAAACTGGTCCGCCTATGAAGACATCGCCAACTTCTTCACCAATGACGTCAAAGACCTCGACGGTAAAAAAGTATTCGGTCATATGGACTACGGCAAAAAAGATCCTTCGCTCGGCTGGCGCTTCACCGATGCGTGGCTGTCGATGGCAGGTACTGCCGACAAGGGCATCCCGAATGGTATGCCGGTTGACGAGTGGGGCATTCGCGTAGCCGCTGACAAGTGCACGCCGGTTGGTGCTTCGGTTTCGCGTGGTGGTGCTACCAACTCGCCAGCTGCTGTTTATGCACTGACCAAATACATCGATTTCATGAAGAAGTATGCGCCGCCAGAAGCGATGGGCATGACCTTCTCGGAAGCTGGTCCGGTCCCAGGCCAGGGTCAGATCGCGCAGCAGATTTTCTGGTACACCGCGTTCACCGCATCGATGAGCAAGGCACCAGCTGTCAACAATGCTGATGGTTCGCCAAAATGGCGTATGGCTCCCGGCCCGCATGGCCCATACTGGAAAGAAGGCATGCAGAATGGTTATCAGGACGTCGGTTCCTGGACCTTCTTCAAGTCGACCCCGGACGACCGCAAGGCAGGCGCATGGCTGTATGCGCAGTTCATCAATGCCAAGACCACGTCGCTGAAAAAATCCATCACCGGCCTGACCTTCGTGCGTGACTCTGACATCCGTCATGAATACTTCACGAAGAACGCCTCCAAGTACGGCGGCCTGATCGAGTTCTATCGCAGCCCTGCCCGTGTTGCATGGACCCCGACCGGTACCAACGTGCCTGACTATCCAAAGCTGGCACAACTGTGGTGGAAGAATGTCGCCACCGCGATCACTGGCGAGAAGACTCCACAGGCAGCAATGGATACGCTTGCTACCGAGATGGACGACGTGATGGGCCGTCTGCAGCGCGCTGGCATGAAGAACTGCCCGCCTAAACTGAACGAGAAAGGCGATCCAGCCAAGTACCTGACGGACAATGCTGCACCATGGAAGAAGCTGGCTAACGAAAAGCCACAAGGCGAGACCATCGCTTATGACAAGCTGCTTCAGGCATGGAAAGAAGGTCGCGTAAAATAATTGCGCGCTTCAGCTTGGACACTGCCCACAAAGTTGTGGTCCGGCTGATTTTGTTTCGATGATGCGCGGCTTAATGCCGCGCATTTTTACTTTTTTTTGCATCGCTTCTTCCTGCGAGGCTCGCATGTCCGAACAATATATTCTCGCGCTGGATCAGGGCACGACCAGCTCACGCGCCATTCTGTTTGATCGCGCCGGCCATATTCACGGCACTGCTCAACAAGAGTTCCGGCAAATATTCCCCAACCCTGGTTGGGTTGAACATGACGCGCACGAAATCTGGAAATCGCAACTATCTGTCTCCCAGCAGGTCATGCGCGAACATCATTTAACGGCAGCCGATATCGCTGCCATTGGCATTACCAATCAACGCGAGACCACCGTACTGTGGGACCGCAACACCGGCGAAGCCGTTGCGAACGCCATTGTCTGGCAAGACCGCCGCACCGCCAATCTCTGCGACAGCTTGCGCGCCGATGGCTATGGCCCGCTGTTTCAGCAAAAGACTGGCCTGATCATTGACGGCTATTTTTCCGGCACTAAACTGCGCTGGCTTCTCGATAATGTGCCGGGCGCACGTGAACGCGCAGAGCGTGGAGAGCTCGCGTTCGGCACTGTTGACTCATGGTTGATGTACAAGCTCGCTGGCGTACATCTGACTGACACCAGCAATGCATCGCGCACAATGATGTTCAATATTCATACGCTGGACTGGGATGATGAACTGCTGTCTGTTTTGAAAATCCCTCGCGCTATCCTGCCAAAGGTGGTGCCTGGCAGTGGCATTGCTGCACAGACGAGTGCAGAATTTTTCGGGACCGCAATTCCCATTGCCGGCATCGCCGGCGATCAGCAGGCAGCGACGTATGGACAAGCCTGTTTTCATAGCGGCATGGTCAAGAGCACCTATGGCACCGGCTGTTTTATTTTGATGAATACCGACAAGGCTGTGACGTCCCAAAATAATTTGCTCACAACCGTAGGCTGGACCACCGGCCATGCGCAGCCGCATAAAACGGATTACATGCTCGAAGGCGGAGTGTTCATGGGCGGCGCAACGATACAGTGGTTACGTGATGGTCTCGGCATCATTAAGAATTCTTCAGAAGTCGAATCATTGGCAAGCAGTGTTCCCGATAGTGACGGCGTGACTTTCGTGCCTGCTTTTTCCGGTTTGGGCGCGCCGCATTGGGATGCCTATGCACGCGGCACCATGCTTGGCATTACCCGTGGTACCACTGCTGGTCATATTGCACGTGCCGCTTTAGAAGGCATTGCATTCCAGACTGCCGATGTGGTCTCGGCGATGCAGAAAGACGCGACTATCCCGCTGAAGGAGTTGCGTGTTGATGGCGGTGCCGCTCGCAATAATATGTTGATGCAGTTTCAAGCTGACATACTCGGCGTGCCTGTCGTGCGGCCGCAAGTTACAGAGACAACCGCTCTGGGTGCTGCGTATCTGGCAGGACTTGGGGTTGGGTTTTGGTCTACGCAAGACGAGATCGCTGCTCAGTGGCGGATGGAACGTGTCTTCGAGCCGCAGATGCCGGAGACGCTTCGCGCTGAAAAGCTTGGTGTGTGGGCGCGGGCGATTGATCGTGCCAGGAATTGGGCTTGATGGTTTTTAAGTAGTGACGCTTTTCTTTTTATTTTCTTTGTTGATTAAGCAAAGACGCTGGATCCCGGCGTGCGCCGGGAGCGTAATGGGGAATTCGGACTGCATGCAGTCCGCCCATGCAGCAGTCATCACATGCAGGTGATGACGGTAGTAAAGTGAAGAGTGTTTGCCCCCCACCGTCGTTCCGGCGCAGGGTGAGGCAGGGATTGCGTAACGCTTGCGTTACGCCTGCCGAAGCGGTCTGGCTTGCAAGCCAGACCGTGGCCCGAAGGGGAACCCAGCGTCTTCCGTCTGCTACCACCACAGCTTAATCTAACTTTGAATGCTCAATTTTCAGGCAGTGATCCATGACGACAGTCATACCAGCATCACGTGCTTTGACAGCAGCTTCTTCATTCACAATCCCTAACTGCATCCATAAACTCTGCGCACCAATTTCAATGGCAGCGTCAGCAACCGGCATAATATCTTCAGCTTTACGAAAGCAGTCAACGATATCAATTTGCTTCAAGACATGCGCTGCATCCTGCAGACTCGCATAGCACTGCTCACCCAAGATCAGCTTGCCCGCATGACTGGGATTGACCGGCACAATCCGGTACCCATTTGCTTGTAGATATGCCGCCACTTCATAGCTGGCGCGATGTGTTTTAGGCGATAAGCCAACGACAGCGATTGTCTTGCTGCCTGCAAGCAGTTCAGGAATGGTGCGGTCTTGTGTCATTGAAATCCCATAAAAAAAAGGCAGCCGAAGCTGCCTTTCAGTTTACTGCGTGTGTTTTTACCGATGATTGCGGAACTTCGCAATTGCCGCCAATTGTGCGACAGCGACTGCCAGTTCTGCTTGCGCATGCGCGTAATCGATTTTTGAATCTTGATTGACCATTGCTTCTTCAGCCTGCTTCTTGGCTTCGGTTGCTTTGGCTTCATCCAGATCACGACCACGGATGGCTGTGTCGGCGAGTACTGTCACGGCATTCGGTTGCACTTCAAGCAGCCCGCCTGCGACGAAGACGAATTCATCTTCTGCCTGGCCTGCCACTTTGATGCGCACCGCACCCGGACGGATGCGCGTGATCAGCGGTGTGTGTTTTGGATAGATACCCAATTCGCCCGCTTCACCCGGCAACGCGATGAACTCGGCTTCGCCTGAGAAGATGTTTTCTTCGGCGGAGACCACGTCAACGTGAATTGTGTGTGCCATATGAGACCTTTAAAGGTGCTGCCGCTCCAGTGTTCCAGAGACGGCAGCGTCAGACCTTGATTACGCCAGCTTCTTCGCTTTTTCGATTGCTTCGTCGATGGTGCCGACCATGTAGAACGCCTGCTCTGGCAGGTGATCCAACTCACCAGAGGCGATCATTTTGAAGCCCTTGATGGTGTCTTTCAACGAAACGTATTTACCTGGCGAACCGGTAAAGACTTCAGCAACGTGGAATGGCTGCGACAGGAAACGCTGCATCTTACGAGCACGCGCGACCAGCAGTTTGTCTTCCGGTGCCAGCTCGTCCATACCCAGAATGGCGATAATGTCGCGCAGTTCTTTGTAGCGCTGCAGCGTACCTTGCACAGCACGAGCGGTCTCGTAGTGCTCGGCGCCGACCACGTTAGGGTCCAGCTGACGTGAGGTCGAATCCAGTGGATCAACGGCTGGGTAGATACCGAGCGCGGCGATGTCACGTGACAGCACGACGGTGGAGTCCAAGTGAGCAAAGGTGGTTGCTGGTGACGGGTCGGTCAAGTCATCCGCAGGAACGTAAACGGCTTGAATCGAAGTGATCGAACCGGTCTTGGTCGAGGTAATACGCTCTTGCAGACGGCCCATTTCTTCAGCCAGCGTAGGTTGATAACCCACAGCCGAAGGCATACGACCCAGCAGTGCCGAAACTTCGGTACCGGCCAGTGTGTAGCGATAGATATTGTCAACAAAGAACAGCACGTCACGGCCTTCGTCACGGAATGATTCCGCAATCGTCAGACCAGTCAGTGCCACGCGCAGACGGTTGCCTGGTGGCTCGTTCATCTGACCGTAAACCATCGCCACTTTGGACTTGGTGAAGTCTTCAACGTTAACGACGCCGGCTTCCATCATCTCGTGATAGAAGTCGTTACCTTCACGGGTACGCTCACCCACACCAGCAAACACGGACAAACCCGAGTGTGCTTTAGCGATGTTGTTGATCAGTTCCATCATGTTGACGGTCTTGCCGACGCCAGCGCCGCCGAACAGGCCGACTTTACCGCCTTTAGCGAACGGGCAAACCAGGTCAATCACCTTGATGCCGGTTTCGAGCAGTTCTTGTGATGGCGACAGCTCATCATAGGCTGGCGCTTTGCGGTGGATCGATGCAAACTTGTCCGTTTTAACGGGACCAACTTCATCGATCGGGTTGCCCAGCACGTCCATGATGCGACCCAGCGTGCCCATACCAACTGGCACCATGATCGGGTTGCCGGTGTTCTGGATGATCATGCCGCGGCGCAGGCCGTCGGATGAACCCAGCGCAATGGTGCGGACGATACCATCGCCCAGCTGTTGTTGCACTTCGAGGGTCAGCGCGGAGCCTTCCATTTTCAGAGCATCGTAAATCTTTGGCATGGCGTTACGTGGGAATTCCACGTCCACCACGGCGCCGATACACTGAACGATTTTGCCATCAGCCATTTTCGTTCCTTCAATTAGAAATTGTGATTGGTTTCAATTAAACCGCAGCCGCACCGGCCACGATCTCGGAGAGTTCTTTAGTAATCGCTGCCTGACGGGTCTTGTTGTAGATCAGTTTCAATTCACCGATCACGCTACCGGCATTGTCGGACGCAGACTTCATTGCCACCATACGCGCCGATTGCTCGGACGCCATGTTTTCAGCAACTGCCTGATAGACCAACGCTTCAACGTAGCGCATCAACAATTCATCAATAACGGTCTGCGCATCCGGCTCATAGATGTAATCCCATGAGTGTGAATGCGTAGGTTCCATCTGCTCAGCCGACAGGGGCAGCAACTGCTCCATCATCGGTTCCTGCTTCATCGTATTGAGGAAGCGGGTGTAGCACAGATAGACCGCATCAAGCTTGCCTTCCTGATAGGCGTCGAGCATGACCTTGACCGGGCCAATGAGCTTTTCCAGATGTGGCGTATCGCCCAACTGGGTCGCGTGCGCCATCACTTTAGCGCCAACGCGATTCAGAAAGCCCAAGCCTTTGTTGCCAATGGCAACAGCGGCGATTTTGTGACCCGAAGTTTCGAGTTCACGCATCTTCGTCGTGACCTGACGCAGCACGTTGGTATTCAAACCACCGCACAAACCTTTATCAGTTGTCACCACGATTACGCCAACGGTCTTGCTCTTGTCTTGCTTGATCAGGAAAGGATGCGAATATTCCGGATTGGCTTGCGACAGATGAGCGGCGATATTCCGAATTTTTTCACTGTACGGGCGAGCCGCACGCATCCGTTCCTGCGCCTTGCGCATTTTGGATGCGGCGACCATTTCCATCGCCTTGGTGATCTTCTTCGTATTCTCTACGCTCTTGATCTTGCCGCGTATCTCTTTACCAGCAGCCATACGTCTTGCTCCTTATAGGCTCGCTTAGATCAGAAGGTTTTCTTGAAGTCGGCAATCGCAGCGGCCATTGCTGCCTCGCCGTCTTTGTCGAGCTGCTTCGTGTCTTCGATCTGTTTCAGGAGCGCAGCGTGGCTGGTCTTCATGAAGTTATGCAGGCCGGCTTCGAAAGGCAGTACTTGCTTGACTTCGATATCGTCGAGGTAGCCTTTGTTAACAGCAAACAAAGTGACAGCCATGATCGAGATCGGTTGTGGCGAGTATTGCGCTTGCTTCAGCAATTCCGTAACACGGGCGCCGCGGTCGAGCTGCTTGCGGGTGGCTTCGTCGAGGTCGGAAGCAAACTGTGCAAATGCAGCCAGTTCACGATACTGCGCCAAGTCGGTACGAATACCGCCGGACAGGTTTTTGATGACCTTGGTCTGGGCTGCACCACCAACGCGTGACACCGAAATACCGGCGTTAATCGCAGGACGCACACCAGCGTTGAACAGGGAGGTCTCCAGGAAGATCTGACCGTCCGTAATCGAAATCACGTTGGTCGGAACGAAGGCTGAGACGTCACCTGCCTGTGTTTCAATGATAGGCAGCGCTGTCAGTGAACCGGTCTGGCCTTTGACTGCGCCGTTGGTGAAGTTCTCAACGTAGACTGGGTTCACGCGTGCTGCACGCTCGAGCAGACGGGAGTGGAGATAGAACACATCGCCAGGGTAAGCTTCGCGACCTGGTGGGCGGCGCAGCAGCAGCGACACTTGACGGTAGGCGACAGCTTGCTTGGACAAGTCATCATAAATGATCAGTGCATCTTCACCGCGGTCACGGAAGTATTCGCCCATGGCGCAACCGGAGTAAGCCGACACATATTGCATAGCGGCTGATTCGGAAGCGGTCGCTGCGACAACAATGGTGTAATCCATTGCGCCGTGCTGTTCCAGTGCGCGCACCACGTTCTTCACCGATGAAGCTTTTTGGCCGATAGCAACGTAGATACAGGTTACGCCCTGACCTTTTTGATTAATGATGGTGTCGAGTGCGACAGCAGTCTTACCTGTCTGACGGTCACCAATGATCAGCTCGCGCTGACCACGGCCGATAGGCACCATGGAGTCAATCGACTTCAGGCCGGTCTGCATAGGCTGCGAGACTGACTGACGGGCGATAACGCCCGGAGCGATTTTTTCAATTGGAGCAGTCAGCTTGGCATTGATAGGGCCTTTGCCGTCGATAGGCTGGCCGAGCGCGTTGACCACGCGACCGCACAGCTCAGGACCGATAGGCACTTCCAGAATGCGGCCGGTACATTTAACGGTGTCGCCTTCGGAGATGTGCTCGTATTCACCGAGAATAACGGCGCCGACAGAGTCGCGCTCGAGGTTCAGTGCGAGGCCAAAGGTGTTGCCCGGAAATTCCAGCATCTCGCCTTGCATGGCATCGGACAAACCGTGAATGCGGCAGATGCCGTCGGTCACGGAAATCACGGTGCCTTGATTGCGGACTTCGGCGGTGCCGCCGATACCCTGGATCCGGCTCTTGATCAGCTCGCTGATTTCAGACGGGTTGAGTTGCATGTTAGCTCCTGATTGGTTGGGATTGCTTTGGCTGTTCGCTTGGGCAATCCCGCAATATCTAAATGTGTGTGTGCTGTCCGAGCTTACGACGCCAGGGCAATCTGCATCTGCTGAAGTTTGGCGCGCACTGAGGTATCCAGTACTTCATCGCCAACCACTACGCGTACGCCACCGATCAACGATTGATCAACTGTCACAGTCGGATTCAGCTTGCGGCCAAATTTTTTCTGCAACGAGTTAACCAGTTCGGCGACCTGCGCATCCGTCAATGCAAACGCACTGACGATTTCCGCATCGGCGCTACCTTGCTGCGCATTTTTCAGTATCTGAAACTGCACACCGATTTCTGGCAGTGCCGACAGACGACCGTTTTCGATCAGCGCGCTGATGAAGTTTTTCGCTTCCGCATTCATCGGTGACTTGAGCACCGACATGAATGTTTCAGATACTTGAGCATCAGTCACACGCGGGTTAGCGGCTAGTGCGGTCAATTCAGGCACAGCAGCAACTTGCGCCATTTCCGATACGAGATCGGACCAGGCTTGCAGGTTGCCACCTTGGGCGACGCGAAACAGCGCTTCAGCGTAAGGACGGGCGATGGTTGCGAGTTCAGCCATGGTTACAGCTCAGCTTTCAGCTGGTTCAACAGGTCCGCATGGGCGGCCGCGTTGATTTCCCGCTTCAGGATCTGCTCTGCACCTTTAACTGCCAGCGTCGCGACCTCGGCACGCAAAGCATCGCGTGCTTTGCCAGACTGCGCCTCTGCGTCAGCACGGGCAGCAGCAACGATACGGGCGGCTTCTTCAGTCGCTGTTTTCTTTGCGTCTTCCACGATGCCTTGCGCACGCTTTTCAGCATCCGCTACGCGCTTCACACCTTCGTCACGTGCGCCAGCCAGTTCAGCTTGTACACGCTTTTCAGCCGCAGCCATCTCAGCTTTGCCGCGATCCGCGGCAGCCAAGCCTTCCGCGATCTTCTGTGCGCGCTCATCTAGCGCTTTCATCAGCGGTGGCCACACGAATTTCATCGTGAAACCAGCGAGGATGAAGAAGACCACGAACTGCGCAAACAATGTTGCATTTAAGTTCACGGTAATTTCCTTCTCAAATTGACAGTCGCCGGGGCAATCCCCGGCACGATGAGAATGTTGGAATTAACCAGCGAACGGGTTTGCAAATGCAAACATCATCGCGATACCAACACCGATCAGGAATGCAGCGTCGATCAGACCAGCCAGCAGGAACATCTTGGTTTGCAGGGTGTTCATCAGTTCAGGCTGGCGAGCCGATGCTTCGATGAATTTGCCGCCCATGATGCCAATACCGATACAAGCACCGATAGCGCCCAGACCGATGATCAAACCACATGCCAGTGCAACGAAAGCGACGTTAGTCATGAAAACTCCTTAGATAGTCAAAGTCAAAAATTTATAAAAAACCAAAACCTGCAAAAACTATTAGTGTCCTTCGTGAGCCTGGCCGATATACACCAGCGTCAGCATCATGAAAATGAAGGCCTGCAACAACACAATCAAAATATGGAAAATCGCCCAGATTGAACCAGCCACGACTTGCATACCAAAACCCCACCACGTAGCGGTCGAGCCTAACAACGCGATCAACAGGAACACCAGTTCGCCAGCGTACATATTGCCGAACAGTCGCATAGCCAGTGATACGGTCTTGGCGACGAATTCAATGATGTTCAAACCGAGATTGGCCAACCACAGAGCCGGATGCGAACCGAACGGTGCGCAGAACAGTTCATGGATGAAGCCGCCAGCGCCCTTGATTTTGACGTTATAGAAAATCATCAGGGCAAAGACGCCCAGCGAGATACCGAGTGTGCCATTCAAATCGGCGGTCGGAACTATCCGGAAATGCGGTTCCATGCCGAACAGACGGAAAATACCGGAGAACAAGTCGACCGGCAAAAAGTCCATCGAGTTCATCAGGAAGACCCAGACAAATACGGTCAGCGCCAGCGGTGCGATGAAGGTGCGGTTGCCATGAACAATGTTCTTGGCTTGATCGTCGACCATTTCAACAACCATTTCAACGAAGGCTTGCAAACGACCCGGGACGCCGGCGGTCGCTTTGCGCGCCACGAGGAACATCACGAGACTTCCTAACACGCCCATCACCACGGACCAGAGTACGGTGTCCATGTTGATGATTGAAAAGTCGATAATTTTGTCCTGATGATGGGACGAAAGATGACCCAAGTGGTGGACGATGTACTCGGAGGCTGTCGGCGCGTGCGCCGCTCCTTCTGCTGCCATTTCAGCTGCCATGTCAGTGCCTAATAAGTAAGATGATGTAACTTTTTAGCGCGATGATGAAAGCGGCGATAAGCGCCAGCCAATTCAAGTCGCGATATAACCAGACGACCGCGCCCAGGAGCGCGACCGTTAAAGCAATTTTCACAAACTCCCCGAGCATGAACGTCATCGGGTTCGCGCTGCCTGTTCGCTCGCCAACCAGAAGGCGTAGTGCAAACAAACCGTTTGGTACCACACAACACAATCCACCAAGCAAGGCTGAAAAAAACGCAGGAAATCCACCTATAAACCCTGCCACTACCGCTGCAACCAGCGTACTTGCCAGTTGGATCAGGACCAGGCGAAACATAAATGCAATTCTTTAAAGCCGGGGACGCTTGCGAATACCTTCTCGGGCTGACATCCAAAGCGGTATTTTGAAGTGAGGTTCCATGTTGAAGCCGCGTGATTATAAGTGTTTTCCATGACACCCGTCAAATCTTTGCCCGGCAGAAAGCATTGTTAAAATAATATTTTAAGCATTCTGCAGGCTGCTCTCCCAGCCTATCAATTTTTACTGATTCCCTGCTTATTTGCTTGCCTAACTACGCAGCCTCTGCTTTCAGGCGGGCAATAATGCCGTCCAGCTGGTCGAGGTTGGCAAAAGATACGATCAGCTCGCCTTTGTTCCGCGCACCCAATTTGATGCTAACTGGTGCTGCCAAGGCATCGGACAGTTCTTCTTCCAGGCGGGTGATGTCGCGCGACTTTTCTTTTTTCCCACCTTTGCGAGAGCTTGCGTCTTGCCCGGTCGTCGTTTTCACCACCAGTTTTTCTGCCTCGCGTACGGAGAGCCGCTTTGCAATGATCTGATTTGCCAGCGTGATCTGCATGGCCGCATCCACGGCCAGCAAAGCACGAGCGTGTCCCATGTCGATGTCGTTTGCCATCAGCATGGTCTGGACCGGCTTGGCCAAATTCAACAGACGCAGCAAATTCGATACAGCGCTGCGTGAACGGCCTACAGAGGCCGCTGCTTTTTCATGCGTAAAGTCGAAGTCGTTAATCAGGCGCTGTATGCCCTGCGCTTCTTCCAGCGGATTCAAATCTTCGCGCTGCATGTTTTCGATCAGCGCCATCGCAGCAGCAGCCTGGTCGTCGACTTCCTTGACCAACACGGGCACTTCTTTCAGACCCGCGAGTTGCGCTGCGCGAAAACGGCGTTCGCCGGCAATGATTTCGTATTGCACGCCATTCTTTGCATCGCTGATTGGCCGCACCAGTATTGCCTGCAACAATCCCTGTCCGCGTATCGAGTCTGCCAGCTCATTCAAGGCACCTTCATCCATACGCGTGCGCGGCTGGTACTTACCAGCCTGTAGTGCGCCCACTGGCAAGATCGACGGCGCCCCTGCTACGACGGGCACATCGGCAGTAAAATCGGACGAGCCACCAAGCAGTGCTTCGAGTCCTCGACCGAGACCGCCTTTGGATTTTTTCGTAACCATGTTGTTGTCGCTTTCTGTTTCTGTGTCTGTTTCTAATTATTTGCTTGGTTTGCGGCTCGCATTGCTAGAGGCTTTGAATGCGGGCGACTAACTCTTTGCCAAACGCGATATAGGCTTGCGCACCCTTTGCGGCCGGATCGTAGATCACGCCCGGCACGCCATACGACGGCGCTTCTGCGAGGCGTACATTGCGTGGAATGATGGTCTTGAAAACCTTGTCGCCAAAATGCGCCTCAAGCTGCGCGGAGACCTGCTGCGATAACATCATGCGCGGGTCGAACATCACGCGCAGCAGCCCGATGACTTTCAAATCCGGATTAAGTTTGGCGTGCACGATTTTGATGGTGTTGACGAGGTCAGACAAGCCTTCGAGCGCATAGTATTCGCACTGCATCGGGATTATTACGCCATGAGCTGCACAGAGGCCGTTTAGTGTCAGCATGGACAGCGCCGGCGGGCAATCGATGAGGATGAAATCATAGTCGCCATCGATCTCGGCGAGTGCATCCTTGAGCCTTGTTTCACGCTGGTCCAGTTCGACCATTTCAACTTCGGCACCGGCGAGGTCACGGTTCGCAGGCAGTACATCGAAGTGCCCGCTTTCCGATGTCAGCCGCGCTTCCTTGACCTTGCCCATGCCGAGCAGGACTTGATAAATCGACGTCTCCAGCGTTGACTTGTTGATGCCGGCACCCATGGTTGCATTGCCTTGCGGGTCGAGGTCTACGAGCAGCACGCGCTGCTTCAAATTGCTCAGCCCCGCTGCCAGATTGACCGCCGTGGTGGTCTTGCCGACGCCACCTTTTTGATTGGCAATACAAAATATTTTAGCCATGGATTCTCTGTTGTCCGGTGTGTGATGGATTTTTGTTGTGCTGACTTTATTTGATTTCCGTGCTGCGTTTGATGAAAACCAGATGACGCTGCGCATCCATGCCCGGCACGCTAATCGGCTCGAGTTTTTGCATCTGCCATCCAGCTGGCAAGCGTGCAATTTCCTCTGTCGGTGCCTGCCCTTTCAGCGCAATCATTTGCCCGCCCTCTTCGAGTAAATGACCTGACCAGTTCACAAAATCAGCCAAGTCGGCAAAGGCGCGCGAAGTAATGACATCAAACTTATGCTCAACTTCCAGTTGTTCGACACGGCCCGTATGAACGTTCACATTGGCCAGTCCAAGCTCCGCTTTTACCTGTTTGAGGAAGGCGGTTTTCTTGTGCACGGTGTCGATCATGTGAACCTGCATCAGAGGCGCCCAGATAGCCAGCACCACACCCGGCAAGCCTCCACCGGAACCAACATCCAGCACGCGTTGTGCGCCGGCAAATGCTGTTAGCGCGGCCATCGCATCGAGCAAATGCTGGGTCACCATCTGGCGCGGATCGCGGACTGAGGTCAGGTTATAAACAGCATTCCATTTTAGCAACAATGCCAGGTAATCAAGCAGCTTGTCGTGCTGCGCGTCGCTTAGCGTCAGGCCGAGCTTGACGGCTCCCTCACGCAAAACAATCCCCAATGCAGCCCTGTCGAATGCGGTCGCCATTTATGCTGCGCTCGCATTGTCAGCATCCACCATCAATTCGCGCAAGCCGCCTTTTTTCAAATGTACCAGCAGCAGCGAGATTGCCGCCGGGGTCACGCCGGCAATGCGTGACGCCTGCCCCAGTGTTTCTGGTCGATGCTTGTTGAGCTTCTGGCGCACCTCCATCGACAGTGCTGCAACCGTCAGATAATCAAAGTTGGCCGGCAATTTCAGATTTTCATAGTGCTCATGGCGCTCGACTTCCTTGGCCTGCCGCTCGATATAGCCGGCATATTTGACTTGTATCTCGACTTGTTCGACGACCGCAGGATTCAACGCCGGACCATTGAATAGCTGGCCATCAACGCCCTGCAGAGTCATCAGGTTTTTATAGCTGACATCGGGTCGGCGCAATAAGTCAGCCAGCGTATATTCACGCTCCATCACCTTGCCCAGCAAACGCTCGGACTCGGCTGCAGCGATCATGCGCGGATTGACCCACGTCGATTTAAGCCGCTCCATTTCGAGGGCAACGTCTTCGCGCTTTTGCTCGAAGGCTTGCCACTGCGCGTCGCCCACACAACCCAGACGACGGCCAATCTCGGTCAGGCGCATGTCGGCATTGTCTTCACGCAGACTGAGCCTGTACTCTGCGCGGCTGGTGAACATCCGGTACGGCTCTTGTACACCCTGCGTGATCAGATCATCAACCAGCACGCCGAGATAAGCCTCGTCACGGCGCGGCGTCCACGCATCACGCTCTTGCGTTTGTAGTGCCGCATTCAGTCCGGCCAGCATACCTTGAGCGGCAGCCTCTTCATAACCCGTGGTGCCATTGATCTGGCCGGCAAAGAACAAACCCTTGATGAGCTGCGTCTCTAGGGAAGCCTTCAAGCCGCGCGGGTCAAAATAGTCATATTCAATTGCATAGCCGGGGCGCAGGATGTGCGCGTTTTCCAACCCGCGCATCGAGCGCACCAGATCGAGCTGCACATCGAAAGGCAGACTGGTGGATATGCCGTTCGGATAGTATTCATTGGTCGTCAAGCCTTCCGGCTCGAGGAAAATCTGGTGCGAATCCTTGCCAGCAAAGCGGTGAATCTTGTCTTCAATCGACGGGCAATAGCGCGGACCCACGCCTTCGATGACGCCGGTATACATAGGACTGCGATCCAGCGAACCGCGAATAATGTCATGAGTACGGCTGTTGGTATGGGTAATCCAGCATGGCAACTGCGCCGGATGCATTGCCACCGAGCCCATGAATGAGAACACCGGGATGGGATCAAGATCGCCAGGCTGCTCGGTCATTACCGAGAAATCAATGCTTCGGCCATCTATGCGTGGCGGCGTACCGGTTTTCAACCTGCCCTGTGGCAGCTTCAACTCTTTAAGCCGCGCAGACAATGAGACTGCTGGTGGATCGCCCGCACGGCCGGCCGAATAATTATTCAGCCCCACGTGGATCTTCCCATCCAGGAAAGTGCCGGCAGTCAGCACCACCGCCTTGCCCTTGAAACGGATGCCAACCTGCGTGACGGCGCCGGTCACGCGATCGCCCTCAACCATCAGATCATCGACGGCCTGCTGAAACAACCAGAGATTGGGCTGATTTTCCAAGCGCGAGCGAATTGCTTGCTTATAGAGAATCCGGTCTGCCTGGGCACGGGTCGCACGCACCGCCGGCCCTTTGGAAGAGTTCAGAATGCGAAATTGAATGCCCGCCTCATCCGTGGCAATAGCCATTGCCCCACCCATAGCATCAACTTCGCGGACCAGATGGCCTTTGCCGATCCCGCCAATTGACGGGTTACAAGACATTTGGCCAAGCGTTTCGATATTGTGCGTCAGCAGCAGGGTTTTTTGACCCATACGCGCAGCGGCCAGCGCAGCCTCTGTACCAGCATGGCCGCCACCAACAACAATGACATCAAATTCAGAAGGAAAAAGCATAGTTGAAGCTCGAGAACTGAAAGCAGAGGCTGGATTATAAAGTCTTTTGTTGCCGGACTGCGGATCTCCGGGAGTCTCGCAGCAAATTGTTTCACGTGAAACCTAACAGGATGACACCCTCGCCGACCACCCCAAGGTTTCACGTGAAACAATCTGACTTGGCTGACGGGTTGATGGCGTTTACCAAAATACGTCAGATGAAGTTTTGACGATTAACAAAACAAACACCAGTAGAAATACTTTGCGTATAAATGCGCTGCCTCGCACAAGCGCGAGCCGCGTGCCAATAACAGCGCCGACAATATTGCATACAGCCATCATCAAACCAAGCTGCCACAACACATGGCCCGCATAACCGAACCAAACCAGCGCTGACAAATTACAGGCAACATTGACGAACTTGGCTACTGCTGATGCGCGTAAAAAGTCGAAGCCAAAAACCCGCACGAACAGGAAAATCAAAAAGCTGCCGGTACCTGGTCCGAAAAGACCGTCATATAGCCCTATACCTGAGCCTACCCCAAAAGCGAGCCATTTTTGATACTTGCTATGATGGCGCCGATCATAAGTCGCACCAAAATCCTTACGATAGAAGACGTAAGCAGCAACCAACAACAAAATGAACGGCAAAAATTGTCGGATCAAATCAGCTGGTAATACGCTAACCAGCCGTGCACCGACAAAAGAAAAGAGCAAGGCGGCCATTGCAGCCGGCAACGCAACACCCCACTCGATCTGAATATGCTTTGCATAAGTGCGCGCGGCAAATGCAGTTCCCCAAATGCCAGCCAACTTGTTCGTACCGAACAAAGTCGCAGGAGCCGACTGGGGGAAAATACCGAACAAGGCCGGAATCTGAATTAAGCCACCACCACCGACAACTGCATCCATCATGCCAGCCATTAAAGCGGCAATAGCAAGAATCAGATAGGCATCGGGAAATACATCCATAGGGTTTATTAAGCGAAAACCCGCTTACTCAGAAAAATGTGAGCGCACACTATTCCCATAACCCATGTTTTGCAATGGGTTATGGCTGGCGGCTGACTCTAGTTGCGCGGACGCTGAGCGCGAATCAAAGCAGCAGCCTTTTCGGCGATCATGATAATGGGCGAATTCGGGTTGCCGGAAGTAATGAGCGGCATAACCGAGCCATCCACGACGCGCAAGCCCTGCACACCTTTAACGCGCATCTGCTGATCCACCACTGCCATCGGATCATCATCACGCCCCATCTTGCAAGTACCGACAGGATGAAAAATGGTTGTGCCAATATCGCCCGCTGCATTGGCGAGTTCTTCATCGGTTTGCAAATGCAAGCCAGGCAAGAATTCTTCGGGACTATATTTTTCCAATGCCGGTGCAGCCACGATGCGACGCGTCAGTGCAAGCGAATCGGCTGCAACTTTGCGGTCTTGGTCTGTGCTCAGATAATTGGGCGTAATTTTCGGTGGTACCAATGGATCGGCCGCACCTATCCTGACGTGACCACGCGAGGTCGGTCGCAAATTACAAACGCTGGCAGTAAACGCCGGGAACGGATGCAAGGGTTCACCAAACTTATTCAATGACAAAGGCTGCACATGGTATTGCAGATTGGCGGATGCTTGCGATGGATCTGAACGCGTAAACGCGCCAAGCTGAGACGGCGCCATCGACATCGGGCCGCTGCGATTGAGCGCATATTCAGCGCCTATGCGCAGCTTGCCAAACCAACTGTTGGCCATCGTATTGAGCGTTTTGGCCGATTGCACTTTGAAGGCCATACGTAACTGCAAATGGTCTTGCAGGTTTTCGCCAACGCCGGCAGATTCACTCATAACTTTAACGCCGTTCTGCTGCAACAAACTGGCAGGACCAATCCCCGACAACTGCAATATCTGCGGTGATCCAATTGCGCCGGCACAAAGCAAAGTCTCATGGCGCGACTCGGCAAACCACTCAGTGCCACCACCCGTAAATTCAACGCCGCTACAAACAGCTCCGCGCTCCGTATTCGTAACTCGCAAACGCTTCACATGACAGCCGGTCATGATATCGAGATTGCCGCGTCTTTTTTGCACTGACTTCAAAAATGCTTTCGCCGTATTCCAGCGCAAGCCCTTCTTCTGGTTGACCTCAAAATAACCACAGCCTTCGTTGTCTCCTCGATTGAAGTCATCGCTCTTCGGAATGCCAGTCTGCGCAGCCGCTTCACGGAACGCATCAAGAATGTCCCAGCGCAGCCGCTGCTTTTCAACGCGCCATTCGCCCCCTGCTCCGTGGTGAGCATTCCCGCCACCATGATGATCTTCCGTCTGCATGAACAGCGGCAGTACCCGATCCCAGCGCCAGCTGTCGTCACCAATAAGTCGTGCCCATTCGTCATAGTCGTGCGACTGTCCACGCATGTAAATCATGCCGTTGATTGACGACGAACCACCAAGCACTTTGCCGCGCGGGTAAATCAGGCTGCGCCCATTCAAACCTGGCTCGGCTTCAGTGCGAAACATCCAGTCAGTGCGCGGATTGTTGATGCAATACAGATAGCCAACCGGTATGTGTATCCATGCATAGTCATCTTTGCCCCCAGCCTCGATAAGCAATACCGATACGCCAGCGTCTTGCGTCAGCCGATTGGCCAATACACAACCTGCACTGCCGGCACCAATGATGATGTAATCGTATTTACCTGCGGATTCCATATTGCGAGCTTTCCGTTTAATTTATTTCGCGACCGGCATCGTGAATTCCGCGCCCTTGGCAATCGACTCCGGCCAGCGCTGCATGATGGATTTGTAGCGAGTATAAAAACGTATGCCCTCTTCACCGTAAATATGCATATCGCCAAACAGCGAACGTTTCCAGCCACCGAATGAATGCCAGGCCATAGGCACCGGGATGGGAACGTTGACGCCGACCATGCCGACTTCAATGCGGCGTGAAAATTCGCGTGCAGTGCCACCGTCGGAAGTAAACAGAGCAACGCCGTTGCCAAACTCGTGCGCATTGATGAGCGCAATCGCTGCTGCCATGTCCGGCACACGCACCACGCACAAGACTGGCCCGAAAATTTCTTCCTGATGAATCGTCATGTCTGGAGTTACATGGTCAAACAAGCTACCTCCCAGGAAGAAACCATTTTCATGGCCTGCAACAGAGATGCCGCGGCCATCAACAATAAGCTTCGCGCCACTGGCGATACCCTGCTCTATATAAGACTCGATTTTTGCCTTGTGAGCCGCAGTAACTACCGGCCCCATTTCAGCATCGGGCTCCATACCGTTTTTAATCTTTAGCGCTTTTACACGCGGCACCAGAGCATCAACGAGTTTGTCTGCCACATTGCCAACAGCGACGGCAACGGAGATTGCCATGCAGCGCTCGCCAGCAGAACCGTATGCAGCACCGATCAATGCATCGACTGCCTGATCCAGATCTGCATCCGGCATCACGACCAAATGATTTTTCGCGCCGCCAAGAGCCTGCACACGCAATGGATACGCACCCTTGCGACGGCTGCCTTCTGTGTAAATATATTCTGCGATCGGTGTCGAACCAACGAATGAAATCGCCTTGACGTCGGGATGATGCAGCAAGGTGTCAACAGCCAGCTTGTCACCTTGCACAACATTGAATACGCCATCCGGCAGGCCCGCCTCATGCAACATCTCGGCCATCATCAACGACGGCGAAGGATCGCGCTCCGAGGGTTTGAGCACGAAAGTATTGCCGCATGCGATAGCGACCGGCGCCATCCACAACGGCACCATCACGGGAAAATTGAACGGTGTAATACCTGCCGTCACGCCCAAAGGCTGACGCAACTGCCAATTGTCGATGCCGCCGCCAATGTTGTCCGTGAATTGCGTTTTCAATAGCTGTGGAATGCCAGTCGCGAATTCCACAATCTCCAGGCCGCGCACGACCTCGCCCTTTGCGTCGGAAAAAACTTTGCCATGCTCGCGCGTGATGCAGGCTGCCAGCGCATCATGATTTTTCTCGATCTGTTTTTTAAATTTTGACAGTATGCGAGCACGCTTCAGCGGAGCCGTATCCGCCCACCCCGGTGCTGCAGCGCTCGCTGCAGCTACCGCTGCATTGACTTCGGCTGCACTGCCAAGTGCAACTTCTGCCGATGCCGCACCTGTGGACGGATTGAACACCGGCTGCGAGCGGCCGCTGGTAGAAGGCGCAAGCTGGCCATTGATATAGTGGCCAATAGTAGAGAGTGTGCGGTCAGTCATAAGGTTTCCTTAGCATAGAATTACGGATTGCAACAGCTTATACAGGGATGCGTGCAAAATCCAATGAGTTATTATCAACATCTCCATAAGAAAACCTTATATCGCTGATCATGGACCTGACTCAATTACGTGCATTTGTTACCGTAGCGCGCGAAGGCAACCTGACACGTGCTGCACAGCGGCTGCATCTGACGCAGCCTGCAGTCAGCCTGCAAATCAAATCCCTGCAAATCAGCTTAAACGTGCAACTGTTTGCACGCACGCCAAACGGTATGGTGCTGACGGACGATGGCGCCAAATTACTTCCCTTGGCTGAACGCGTGATGGCTTGCAGTGGTGAGTTCCAGCAGGCAGCCCGTTCATTGCATTCGACACTATCAGGCAAACTCAGCATTGGCACCATCCTCGACCCTGAGTTCATACGCCTCGGCGCCTTCTTGAAAAGGCTGGTTGAAAACTATCCACATATATCGACGCAGTTACAGCAGGGGATGTCAGGTTGGGTACAGCAGCAAATAAAAAACGGCTTGCTCGACGCCGGTTATTTTCTTGGTTCTGCGGGGCGTGGTTACCATAGCCAGACTCTCACTACCTTTAGTTACAGCATCGTGGCGCCGCAAGGATGGAAACATCGTGTGCTAGGTAAAAACTGGGATGCGCTGGCGACTTTGCCCTGGATCTGGGCGCCACCCGAATCCGTACACAACAGGCTCTTAACGAAAGTCTTTGCGGGCTACAAGACCAGTCCCCAGAAAGTAGCGCTGGTTGATCAGGAAGCATCGATGCTGGATTTGGTGAAGTCAGGTGTCGGTTTATCACTAGTGCGTGAATCTATCGCATTACGTGAAGCGCATACGCACGGCCTGGTTATTGCCGACCGTGTCAGCGTTACCACCGAGCTTTGCTTTATTTGTCTGACAAAACGCAGACACGAAGCTGCAATCGCCAATGCCTTCGGATTGATGAATAGCCTTTGGAATAACGAATAGTTTTTATACAAGTTTGTATGCATTGACACAGAACCTGGCTGTGGAAAACTCTTGGGATAACTAGCGCTGCTTTCGTGGATAACTATGGAATAAAAGACCGGCACGATTTTTATACAAGTACTGTCCTGTTCCGCTACAGCGTTTATGCAGAATTTATCTTCTCTGCAAGCGATTGATAAAAAAAGAAAAAAGAGACTTATCCACAGAAATGACCTTGCCTTATCTATTACTACTATCTATAAATACAAACCTATAAAACAAAGCAATGAAAAACTTTTTGAAATCTTTTACCCCTTTCGCATGTGGATAAAGCTTTGGATAAACAGTGGATGGATTGTGGAAAACCCGTGATTACAAAACCAATCAAGCTCGGCATCATCAGTGCGCTGCATGAAGAACAACGCGGGCTGATCGATGCAATGCAAAACCATCAATGCAAGACACGTGGCAGACGCGAATACACCAGCGGCTCTTTGTGGGGGATTGCTGCAGTCTGTGTACTCTCTCGCATCGGTAAAGTCGCTGCAGCGGCGACTGCAGCCACTCTGATTGAACACTTTGGGGTCACCCACCTGCTATTCACCGGAGTCGCTGGTGGAGCCAGAGAAGGGGTTTGTGTTGGCGATATCGTTATCGCCGAACAGCTCGTTCAGCACGACATGGATAGCTCGCCCTTGTTTCCGCGTTATGAAATTCCATTAACAGGGGTTTCTTTGTTTGCGGCTGACAAAATGCTAAGTAATTATTTGCTGCAATCAGCAGAGGTTTTTTTGCAAAATGATTTTGCCCAAGTTATTCGTGCAGAAGACTGTGACAGCTTCAAACTGCATAGCCCTGCTGTACATTATGGCTTGATTGCCAGCGGAGACCAGTTCATCGCGCACAGCCACAAGATGAATCTAATCAGGCAGGACTTGCCGGCAACACTCGCTGTTGAAATGGAGGGAGCGGCTGTTGCGCAGGTATGCTTTGAATTCGATGTGCCGTTTGCAGTCGTACGCACGATATCCGACTCAGCCAATGAAACATCAGCGGTGGATTTTGGAAGATTTATTGAAAATATTGCGGCGCACTATGCGTTTCATATCGTGCGCCGTACTTGTTTGAGCCTGCATCGCTGTGCAGAAAATTAAATTATTTCCCGGTTGGCGACAAGCTACCTGAAGCCGTTGAATCGCTTAATTGCTCGCGCAGCCAGCGGTGTCCCGGACTGCGCGCATCACGTTCATGCCACAGCATGTCGATGTGCACATCCGGCATCGCAAACGGAAGTTCTTTTGAAATGAGTGCCTCGGTCATACCCGTCGCTTCAATCAGATGCCTTGGCAAAACCATCAGCAAATCCGAAGCGGTAACGACTTTGCCAGCAGTAAAAAACTGGTTCACTGTCAAAAGTATTCGACGTTCGCGATTCAGGCTTAACAAAGCGTCGTCGACAAGCCCGCGTGCACGCCCCGAAAAACTGACAAGCAAATGATTGGCATCGCAATAGGTATCCAGCGTCAATTCTTTATTTGCTAGCGGGTGATCTTTCCGCATAACGCACACATATTCACCACGATACAAGCGTTCATGACGTATAGGCGTATCCGTTGCGCCCTGTAGCTGAGCGACTACGCCAGGGAAAAAACCAATCGCCAGGTCAATATCTCCACGCAACAGCAAGGGGCGAGGTTCACGCGTTGTCAGAGGCACCATACGAATATCAATACCTGGCGCATCACTTTCAATCAGGCGTACCAGCCTCGGCAATAGCAATGCAGCCGTTGCATCTGCCATCGCCATCCTGAAGGTCGCATGCGCTTTGGCCAGTTCAAATGACCGCGGGGCGACTGCTTCTTCAAGCTCGGATAGCGCGCGACGGACGGCCGGCCATAAAGATTCGGCGCGGGTAGTGGGCTTGACGCCGTGTGCTGTGCGAATAAGTAATTCATCACCCAGCGCTTCACGCAAGCGTTTGACAGCATTCGATACTGCCGGTTGCGTCATCGCCAGACGGCTGGCCGCACGAGTCAGATTTTGTTCGGTCATGACTGCATCGAACACCCGCAACAGATTCAAATCCAGCGTCAGAAAGCTCATGGCTTTAACAGGGTTGACTTAAAACAGCAATGGTATACCTAAAAACTATAGCTGGTATGGAAAAACGAAATTATATTTATATCTGAAAGAAATTTATACTGCAAAGCAACAAATCTGCGTTCATTACATGGAGTCCGTATGCAAAGCCTTTTCCCAAACCTGCAAAGTTTTTTTGTTTCAGCCTCTGACTCGGTACGCCCTGTTCTGTCAGGCATGACAAATCCGTTCGCTGCGATATTTAAAAACGGCACGGTAGCAGATCGCAAAGTAAAAAACACCATGGCACTGAACCGTATGGCACGTGACCTCGAATCCAGTCAACCTAGCCTGGCAGCAGAACTGCGTTACTTCGCTTCACGATAAAACGTAATTCTGAAAAACGGGTGCGCCATCAATGATGGCGCGCACGTTGTTGTGCAAAGTAAAACCCAATCAGCAAGACGCAAATACCTGACGTCGACAATAAATGGCGCGTGCTCACAAAGGTCAGTAAGGCACTGCCTGCGGCAACACCGGCTGACTGCCCGAGAAAAAAACAAGAAGCAAACGCTGCGACAGCAGCTCCGCGCCGTTCCGGCGCCATCTGCGTTGCATTAATTTGCAGCGTGTTGTGCAGCATATAAAAACCCAGCCCGTAGCAAAAACACGCTGGCGCAGCCCAGCCCCAGGCTGGAGCATACGCAATCACCAGCAGAGAAACTGACATGAGCAGCGCGCCATAACGCGACAGTCCGGTTTCGCCCAATAGAGCCACAAACTGACGCGAGCGCGCGGCAAACAATAGTCCGCCCATGCCAAACAGCATGACCAGAGTGCCAGCGAAAGATAGGGATATATCGTAAGTCGCGTGCAAATGCGTTGCGACAAAAGCCATCGCACCAAACACCGTAGCGCCTTCTATTAAAACTGTCGCCAACACTACGCGCGCCCAGCGCAGTGCCACAATCTGGCCAAATTCGGCAAACAAACGCGTCAGCATTCCGCCCTCAGCCTTGTGCAACACGCGCGCCCGGGATGGCAAAAGACGATTCAGTCGAACCAGATAAAAACCGATTGAAATGAAGCAAAACGAAATCAGGAAAAACGGCGCACGCCAGCTTAAATAATCTGCGCAAAAACCACCGACGAGTGCGCCCGAGGACAGGCCAAGAATTTGGCCAATCAAAAAACGCGCCAATACTGGTTGTCTTCCTTCATACGGCACAACATCGCCAATCCACGCCATCGACAACGGAATGATCGCTGCTGCTGTTGCGCCAGCAATGGCGCGTGCTGCGAGCAGCGAGGAAAAATCGGGAGCGAGCCCGCAAAGTAGCGCCGTCACAGAACACGCAAGACAAGCCCAGGAAATCACCAGATATTTACCGTAACGGTCGCCAAGCGGGCCAAAGATCAATTGCGACAAGCCATACGCCACACCGAAGACCGTGATGACAAACGATGCGCCACTGAGCGTAATGTTGAAATCGGCAACAAGGCGCAACAACAGCGAGTCCATCGCACGCATGGACATGCCGCTGCCAAAAGCGGCAACTGACAGGGCCACCAGCGCCGAACGGGGAATGGAATCGCGGCGCTCTGCAACGGCTGGAAATGTCATCGGATTTTCTTATAATTTATGCGCCGTAGTGTAGCGCCTATCTGCACAAACATTTTTACAAATGGCGCCGGCTTTCAAAGAAGCGCGGCTCGCCTGTAACGGGATCATCAAAGCGTAGGGAGCGCGCCAGCAATTTAAGCGGCGATGAAAAATCATCCATCTTGCAAGCGAGCGCGTGCGGGTAAAAACCATCATTAAGAATGGGTAGTCCCAATGAATTCATGTGAACACGCAGCTGATGCATTTTCCCGGTCACAGGTTGTAACTGGTACAGCGCCTGTTGATCCATTTGCTTTAACAGTGAAATCCTGGTCTCGGCATTCGGCTCGCCCTCCTCTTCTTTCATACGAAAAAAACGCTCATCCTGCACGATGCGACTGCGCAGCGTCAGCGGGAACATCAATTCTTTGTTGACGCCTGCGATCGCTTCGTAAACTTTATGTATGGCGCGTTCACGAAACAAGATCTGCCACAGATTGCGTGTTGCCGGATCAACCGAAAACAACATCACACCGGCAGTCTCTCTGTCGAGCCTGTGTATAGGCACCAACGAATTAATGCCGGTGCTGCGCTTCAATCGCACCAGCAGAGATTCATGCAGGAATCGACCAGCCGGCGTCACCGGTAAAAAATGCGGTTTATCGACAACGAGTATTTGCTCGTTGCGAAACAGGATTTCTTCGTCAAACGGAATCGGCGTTTCATTGGTCAGCTCGCGATAATAAAATACGCAAGCCCCCACCCGGTAAGGACTGGCCATTGTCAGCAGCGTATTTTTCTCGTCGCGTACTTCGTTGCGCGCTGCACGCGCATCCCATTCTGTTTTTGTAATCGCCGGAAAACGATATGCAAAATACTCACCCAATGTTAGCCAGCTGCCGGGAGGCAGCCACACAAAACTGGGTGATACGCCATCGCGAACAGGCAACGGAGGAATAGGCTTCATGAATGAGCAACGTAAAGAATTATTGCGATGATACTCCGCCGGAAATACCGCTTAGCTATGTCTCGGAGCCGGCGAAAAAAAACGCGGCCAGGACAACCTGCCGCGCTAATTTTTTGCGATCCGCCAGTTCAACCTATGCTGCCAGTCGCTTCTCCAGCATCGCTTTGGTCTGCTCCAGCTCAGCCGGTAAATGATGCCGGAGTTTGTCGAACAACTCGTCATGCAATTTCAACTCTGCCTGCCACGCGGCTTTGTCGATAGACGTGATTTGCTCGTATTGCTCGTGCGTGAAGGCGATGCCGTCCCACTGCAAATCCTCAAATGCAGGAGTAACGCCAAAAATATTATCGACGCCACCGGCTTTGGCATCGAGTCTATCCAGCATCCACTTCAGCACGCGCATGTTGTCGCCAAAGCCGGGCCAGATGAACTTGCCATTGGCATCCGTACGGAACCAGTTCACGCAAAAGATTTTTGGAACTTGCGCACCACTGGCACTAATCCGTTTACCCATCTGTAGCCAGTGCTGAAAATAGTCGCTCATGTTATAGCCCATGAACGGCAACATCGCGAACGGATCGCGCCGCACCACGCCCTGCTGGCCAGCGGCAGCGGCAGTGGTCTCGGAACCCATGGTGGCGGCCATGTAAACGCCTTCAACCCAGTTGCGTGCTTCGGTCACCAGTGGCACCGTACTGGAACGACGACCACCAAAAATGAACGCCGAAATCGGTACACCGGCAGGATCGTCCCACGCAGGATCAAGCACAGGATTTTGCGTGGCCGAAACCGTGAAACGCGCATTCGGATGGGCAGCCTTGCGGCCTGATTCCTTCGCGCTCTCAGGTGTCCAGTCTTTGCCCTGCCAGTCGATCAAATGCGCCGGTGCTTCCTTGCTCATGCCCTCCCACCAGACGTCGCCGTCATCGGTCAGGCCGACATTGGTGAAGATGGTGTCGCGTTGCAGCGAGCTCATGCAATTGGCATTAGTTGAAGAATTGGTGCCTGGCGCCACACCGAAATAACCAGCTTCAGGATTAATCGCATACAGTCGGCCGTCAGGACCCGGCTTGATCCACGCAATATCGTCGCCGATGGTGGTGACTTTCCAGCCCTTGAAGGTAGCCGGTGGAATTAGCATCGCAAAATTGGTCTTGCCGCAGGCTGAAGGGAACGCTGCTGCGACATAATGCTTTTGACCGGTCGGAGATTCAACGCCCAGGATCAGCATGTGTTCTGCCAGCCATCCCTGATCGCGACCCATGGTTGACGCGATGCGCAGCGCAAAACATTTTTTGCCGAGCAGTGCATTGCCGCCGTAGCCGGATCCGTACGACCAGATTTCGCGCGTTTCCGGATAGTGAACAATGTACTTGGTCGCATTGCATGGCCAGGCCACATCTTGCTGACCAGCGGCCAGCGGTGCGCCGACGCTATGCACGCAAGGCACGAAGTCACCGTTTTCACCCAGCACGTCATATACAGCTTTGCCCATGCGCGTCATCACGCGCATATTCACAGCAACATACGGCGAGTCGGAGAGTTCGACGCCGATGTGCGCAATCGGGGAGCCCAGCGGACCCATGGAAAATGGCACGACGTACAGCGTGCGGCCTTGCATGCAACCGGTGAACAAACCACTGAGCGTCGAACGCATCTGTTCGGGCGCCATCCAGTTATTTGTCGGACCTGCGTCTTCTTCGCGCTGCGAACAAATATAGGTACGGTCTTCAACGCGCGCCACATCTGATGGATCGGAGTTGGCCAGATAACTGTTCGGGCGCTTGGCCGGGTTGAGTTTTTTCATCGTGCCGGCGGCGACCATCTCGCCGCACAGACGATCATATTCTTCTTGCGAGCCATCGCACCAGACGATGCGTGCAGGCTGCGTCAACGCAGCGATCTCTGCGACCCAATTGATGAGCTTCTGGTGTTTAACAAATGACGGCGGATTGATTGCCGCAACGCCCGCCATAAGGGGCTGATTCATACTACCTCCATGCCAAAAAATATTGCCGGCCCGGTCGGCAGGATCGTCGTCAGCTTGTGGCGCGCCCCCCTGTGGGGCGATACGGCGTTCTTGTCGAAAGCGGTGGGATTCCCGCAGCGCCTAACCAATATTTGGTGATCAGACGTTTGGCTTGGCTTGCTAAATAAATAAAATGTGTGTGAAAACTAAGTACGATTGTACCTCTGCCGAACACCGCACTAAACTGTCTCTTCGCAAAAAAGTAGGAAATAGTAGTCGATTAAAAAAGTTAACTACTTACGAAGCCAGGCATCTGCGTCTTTTTCTTATGTAAATGCCGATGAGTTTTAAAAAAAAACAAATTACGGCGACGCAGATTGCCAATATGAAAACCAAGTCTGCAATATGATGAAGCCGCCATGAAAATAGCCATACTGGATGATTACCAAGATTGTGTGCGCCGGCTGCCTTGTTATGCGCTGCTCGATGGCCTCGACGTCAAGATCTTTCATAACAATGCAAGAGGCCTCGGCCAGCTGGCGATACGTCTGGCGCCTTTCGATGCGCTTGTCCTGATCCGTGAGCGAACCAAGTTGACGCGCGCATTATTGATGCGCTTACCGAATTTGAAATTAATTTGCCAGACCGGCCGCATCGGCCCGCATATTGATCTGGCGACTGCCAGCGAACGAGGCATTCGTATCGTCGACGGCGCCGGTGACCCGGTCGCGGCGGCCGAACTGACCTGGGGTTTAATCCTGTCGGCGAGCCGCAAAATTCCGCAGTATGCAGACTTGCTGAAACAGGGCCTGTGGCAGACGGCTTCCATCAATCCGGCCCACAACACGCTGGGCCGCGTACTGCATGGCCGCACGCTCGGCATCTGGGGATATGGTCGTATCGGTCAGCTCGTCGCGCGCTATGCAACGGCGTTTGGCATGACGGTGCAGGTGTGGGGTAGCGAAGCGTCGCGCCTGCGCGCACAAAACGACGGCTTGCAGGCTGCCGTATCCAGAGAACAATTTTTCGCCGGTGCCGATGTGCTGTCGCTGCACCTGCGTCTGACAGAACAGACCACGCACCTGGTGACGGCAGACGATCTTGCCCGCATGAAGCCCGATGCACTGTTGGTCAACACCAGCCGTGCTGAACTAATGGCGCCCGGCGTGCTGGAGCAAGCCTTGCGCAGTGGTCGTCCCGGCAATGCTGCAATCGACGTATTTGAATCCGAACCCGTGCTGCCGACAGACTCTGTTTTGCAACTGGAAAATCTGTTTGCAACGCCGCACATTGGTTTCGTAGAACAAGACAGCTATGAACAGTATTTCCGTCCCGCCTTTGAAGCCATTGCCGAGTTCGCCACACAGCATGCATCTTGAAAGTGTCAATATCGGGCGCGTGGCGCCCTTGTTCATCAACGCGGCCAGCAATGCGCAAACGGTCATGACGGGCATACACAAAGAAGCTGTCAGCGGCAGCGTGCAAGTCAAGCGACTCGGCATCGCCGGCGATGAGCAAGCTGATCTCAGTGTGCACGGTGGACTTGATAAAGCCGTCTATGCCTATGCGCAAGAGCACTATGCATTCTGGATGCAGCAGCGCGAGCGCATACTGAAAAAAAATCTGCCGCTACCGCCGGGCACGATGGGTGAAAATCTGACCACTGTCGGTCTGCTTGAAACAGCGCTATGGGTAGGTGATCGCTTGCAAATCGGTGACGTGCTGCTTGAAGTGACAGAGCCGCGCGCGCCTTGCTACAAGTTTGGCGCGCGCATGGGTTATGCGCAGGCCGTCAAGCATATGCTGCAAGCCGGTTGCAGCGGCGTTTATTTGAAAGTCATACAGACGGGTAGCCTGCAGGCGGGTATGGCGATCAGTTTATTGCCGGGGCCGCGTGAGGTGTCGATTGCGCAGATTAACGATCAGCGTCTGAAGGGGCGTCAGCGCGATCTGTTCCCTTGACGCTGCGCTTGTCACCACCAGCTGTGTTGGCGACGGCGGTTTGGCTGCTCCACAGCCGATGCCAGCCTGGTGGCCACGGCAAGGCCGGACCGTTATAGGCCGGCACATTGCGACGCAATGGAATCACCGGCAGATGCTGCGGGCGCGGTCCGTCATGCTGATCCCAGCCCAGTGAAAACGTATAGTCGGGCAATAGCGCATCGCAGACCATAGCAAACCATTTGGTGTGATCTTCATCGCGCCCCAAAGCTTGCGCCAGACCTTGCGGGTCGAACTTTGCCAACGCCGACAATAAATCATGCGTGCTTGCGCCGGGCGCATCGCCCCAGCCCAGCACCGGATTCAAATTGTACTCGGCGCCGGAACCGTACCAGCCTTCGCGCCAGCTGCGCTGCATCCAGTGGCGCGGGCCGGTGAACAAGTGCCAGCGCCAATGCAGCCCCGACGGTTTCGGCCAGCTGTACAGATACAAACGTTCGTAGCCGGCTTTGTGCAGCTCACGCATCATTGCCATGATCCGCCCGTGCGGCATGCGGTCCGGCGACGTGCGACGAAAACGAATCGGTTCGCCGTCGGCATGCTGAACCTGATCGCAAGACAAATTCAAATCCAGCGTGCGGCCTTCGCCGCCAAAGCGCGCCGACACCCAGCCTGTCATCAGGTTGACGGAAGTGACCACGCCATAGCCGCGATAGCGATGAAAGATAACAGTGCCAGGTGCAACAGGTTTCATGACGAGAGAGATTGTAGCGTGATGAAAAAAAGAAAAAACTAACGCAGATAAGCATCAGTGTAGCGGCTAAATACGAGCCTGTGCCGGTCAGCGAAATGAAAATATTTTTATCAAGTGCTTGCGCACGCGATGGCGATTCGATGCGGCGAAGTTTTTTAGTAAATCAATAAACCGCATACGATCATGACAACATAGCATTGGATTTTATCTGCTCTTCTTTCTACCATGGGCGTCCATCTTGTCTCGGATGGCGGGCATGCAGGCCGTTCTTGCTTGCATGCTCTGCAATTTCGGAGTGGCGGCCTCACGGGCAGCCACTCTTTTTTTTGCATGCGGCTACAGTTCTTGATCGCGCTTAGGTCAATGGCTGTTCACGCTATGATAAGCGGATATTTAATCAAGATAGCGATCCATGAGCTTGCGCATCATCGCCACCGGCGGCACTTTCGACAAACATTACGATCCAATTAACGGCAGCTTGATATTTGGCGATAGCGTCGTGCCATCCGCATTGCTGCGCGCGCGCGTGGCTGCAGAGGTGGTGTTCGAGCCGCTTCTCGCGCTCGATTCGCTTGATATGCAAGACACGCAGCGAAATCAAATTTTAGAAGCCTGCCAGCGTTCGTCGCAGCAGCACATTGTCATCGTACATGGCACCGATACCATGTGCGAAACCGCCGAAGTGCTCGGGCGCGCACAGCTTAAAGCCACTGTTGTACTGACCGGTGCAATGGTGCCCTATGACATAGTCAATTCTGACGCACTGTTCAATCTTGGGTACGCAATGGCTGCCGCAGCGCTCGCGCCGCATGGCGTCTATATCGCCATGAACGGCGCACTCTGGCCGTGGGATCAAGTCATAAAAAATCGCGCAGCCGGCGTGTTCGAGCGGCGCGCCTGATATCAGGACTCAGGACAGTTTTTTCAGCAGCCTGAACAAAGGCGCAATCGTCAGCACCAGCACCGCCATGCGTGCGACATGAAACGTCGTCACCACCGGCACGCCAAGCTGCAGCGTCTTGGCCGTCAGGCTCATCTCCGCAATGCCGCCGGGCGAGGTTGCCAGAATCGCGGTCGCCGGATGCATGCCGCTGATCCAGGAAAGCCCCAGACCAAAACCTGCAGCCAGCAACAACGCGAGCAGCGCACACACAGCAACGCTGGCCATGAAGCGCGGCACGCGCCGTAAAAATTGCGGCGTAAAGCGCGTACCCAGAGAAATGCCGATGAAGAGCTGGCCAAGATGAATTGCCCACTCCGGCAAAGCCGATAACGTAATGCCGCAAGCCGTCAACGCAATCGCCGTCAACAGCGGACCAATCACCCAGGCATTCGGCCACTTCAAATAAGTCAGGCACAGCGCCAGGGCTGAAGTAGCAAACACCAGCAACGCCAGCCCGCCGTAATCCACCGTGCGTGCTGCCGGCACATACGGGTCTATACCGTGCACGTTCAAATACTTCAGCGCAAACGGGATCACCGCAACCACCAGCATGATGCGCAAGCTGTGCGCAGCCGCGACCTGCTCGACGGCTGCGCCGTAACGCTCGCCTTGCGTGGCCATCTCCGAAGCACCGCCAACGGCCATCGCAAAAAAAGCCGTGCTGCGGTCCGTGCCCGACAGCTTGTGCAGCAGCCAGCCGCACACCACGCCCAGCAGCATTGCAAACACAACCGCAGCGGCAATATAGCCAAGACTGGAGAGCAGTAACGTAATAACCGCCGGCGTGAAATACAAACCGAGCGCAGTGCCAATGGCCCATTGTCCTGCTGCGCGTGCTGGCATCGGGCAGGCCAGTCGTGCGCGCAACAGGCACGCACCAGCTGTCGCAAACAGCGGGCCTATCATCCATGGCAAAGGCGTATCCAGACGAACACACGCGGCCGCAGCCAGCAGCGCGAGCGCGACGGCAAAAACGAAAGGGCGCATGGATAGCAATCTGGTCTGCAACATGGCCGGCATTGTAGCAAGCCGCACACACATGAAACACGAATGAAACGCGAGCTCTGCAGTGAGGTCTAACTTTGGATCTTGCGCTTGTGCCGCCTGCCAACAACAGGCACCAAAGGAAACCGCGATGACAGCATCTTGCCGCATTCAATCCCTTCGCCACTATCTGACACTGCTCCTCGCACTCATGCTGAGCACCTGCGGTGGTGACAGCGGAAACAGCCACGCACCCAGCGCAAGCCAATTGCAAGCACAGGAAATCCATGCGCCGGCGCTCACCGGCGATGTGGCCAGGGATGGATTGAACTGGTTCAATTTTCGCCGGCAGCAAGCCGGTCTGCTTGCATTAAAGCGTAACAGCACGCTAGACGGTGCGGCCCGTAACCATGCCAACTATCAGCAAGCCAACAACGTCGTCACCCATGACGAGATTGCCGGAAAAATTGGTTTCACCGGCGTTGATAGCCAGCAGCGGCTGCGTGCTGCCGGTTTTCAATTCAACCCTGCCGGCTATTCGGATGGCGAAGTCATCGCCGCGACCGCCGGCCGCGACGGCTTCTCCGCCGCAGAAGGATTAATGGCGGCCATCTACCATCGCTTCGCTATCTTGCAGCCCGTGTTTGACGAAGCCGGTGCCGGCACCGCCATGCGCGATGGTGGCTATACCTGGCTGAATTTGAATTTCGTTTTCAATCAGCCCAGTAGCCTACGAACAGGACGATTGATTCAATGGCCTGCGGCGCAACAGAAAAACGTCAGCGTGAATTTTTTCAGTGACCAGGAGACGCCCGACCCGGTTGTGCAGCGCGATGAAGTCGGTTTTCCCGTCAGCGTACATGCCGACATAAACGCGTTCCTGTCAGTCGACAGTTTTACGATACGGCCTGCCGGTGCGGCGCCGCTGCCTACACGTTTGCTGGTTACCTCTAATGATCCGGAGACACCGCATTCTGCGGCGGCGATCATTCCGTTGATGCCGCTACTGGGTGCGACTAGCTATGAGGTTGAATTTGTCGGAGCTGTTGATGGTATTGCGGTTAATCGGCGTTGGACGTTTACTACGCGTTGAAGTGCTCTTTTCGAGTTCGCTGAAATACAGCAACAGCATCTTGCCTCTTTCAACGGCAACGCTTAAAAATGCTCACCCAGTCAATCGCAAATAAAGCTCAGGCAGCCGCTGTGGCAACTGCTCCACCTGGTCAATCACCAGATAGCCATGCGGCCCGAAGATGCGACGGATATAGTCATCCGCTTTCGCATCAACCGACACGCAAAACACCGGCGTGCCCGCAGCGGTCGAACGTTCAACCGCGCGCGCAGCATCCTGCAGCAACAACTCGGGATGAAACACATCAATATCATGCGGCTCGCCATCGGTAACCACGAGTATCAAGCGTTGTTCGGTGCGGCAGCCGCGCATGCAATGACTGGCGTGCCGAATCGCCGCACCCATGCGCGTCGACAGTCCGCTCTGCATGTGACTCAGCCGACCTAATGCCGCATCATCAAAGGTCTGGTTGAATTCTTTGAAGCGCAGATAGTTCACCTCATGTCGTCCATTCGAACAAAACCCATGAATCGCAAACTGATCGCCGGTCTGCTCGATAGCGGCACCAAGCAGCACACTGGCTTCTCGTATGAGTGCCAGCACCGTAGAGTCAGCCAGCGCCGTATTAGTCGACTCAGACAAATCCACTAACACCAAAATCGACAGGTCGCGTTTTTGCAGACGCTGCCGGCGATGCACGCGCATTTCCGGCATTGCACCGGAGCGCAGCACCGTCTGTGCATCAATCAAAGCATCAAGCTCGAAATCATCGCCATCCAGCTCGCGTCGCAAGCGCACGGGCTGCCCGACTTTGCGCGCCTGCATGAGTTGAGCAAGCTTTGCAGACAAAGTCTTGTAGTGCGTCAAGCGTGTGCGCAAGGATGCCGCGTCACCCTCCGGCGCTATCTGTTCAATGATGCTGCACCAGTGCGGCCGGTAGTGCCCGGTGCGCATATCCCATTCCGGATACGTCAGCGGGTTGTCGTTGCTGCCGGTCGCTTCATCCTGATTGGCGCTGGCGACAGCTCGCGGTCGGAACCGTTGATCTTCCTCTGACTTCTCATCATTTTTGGGAGCGGATTGCGAGGATTCTTCTGCGCCCGATTGCGCCTGTTCTTGCAGCCGGGTTTCTTCTTCCGCTGCATCGCTATCCCACAAAAATAAATTGTCGTCGCGATATAGTGGCTCGACTACATACGCTTTAGCATTGAACTGCACGCGTGACTGGCCGATATCATTGCCCAGTAGCGATCCTATCTCGCGCAGCATTTCCATATCGCCCCCCTGCTGCTGGAATTCGGCAAACAGACGCCGGCCTTTCATCACCCAGGGGTTGTCATCTTCGCGTGCCGGATCCAACAGCGCATGCGCAAGTCGCAACAACAAAGACTCGACGCCTATCCCTTCATTGTCGCGCGTATCAAAAAAATTTAACCACAGCGCGCGCAGACCCGGCATCGTCTTAATGGCCAAGAGTTCGACCCGCGCATCTTCCAGCAAACCAATAATGGCCAGCTGCACCGGCTTGAGTTTTCGGCGCTCGAAAGTCGTTAATGAATATGCCTGATGCGCTGCCGCATGGGCGGCTGCAGCGCGATATAAATCTTTGGCGAGCTGGCCCTGATGCGAACGATACTGGCGCGGTAAATGAATGCCGAGCTCGGAGATGAATGGCCGGATCTGCGTTAATGGTTTTTCACAGGGATGCAGCTTGAATTCACGATCCCACAGCGCGCGAAGATAGTGACGCAGACTTTTGTCAGCGGCCTCGAAATCGTAATCAGTACCTGGATCCACACTCAGCTAAAAAAAGTCAGCACCACATTCGACAACGCAGCCAGCATGTCAGCGTCGTCGCTGATAGGTTGCACCAGCGCCATGCTACATGCTTGCACTGCCGGTATTCCCTTGGCGATCAGAGTGCCTGCATACACCAGCATGCGGGTCGATGCGCCCTCTTCCAGTCCATGGCCTTTCAGATGGCGCATTTTCTCGCCTATGGAAACCAGCTTGTCGGCGATGTCGCGGGCGACGCCGCTTTCATGCATGACGATACTGACCTCCACCTCCCGTTGCGGATAATGAAAATCAATGGCGACGAAACGCTGCTTGGTCGACTGCTTCAAATCTTTCAGCATGCGCTGATAGCCGGGATTGTATGAAATCACCAGCTGGAAATCCGGATGCGCGAGCAGCAGCTCATTTTTTTTGTCCAGCGGCAGATAACGACGCGCATCCGTCAGTGGATGAATCGCTACCACTGAATCCTGCCGCGCTTCCACCACCTCGTCCAGATAGCAAATCGCACCGGCGCGCGCAGCCAGTGCCAGCGGACCATCTTGCCAGTACGTGCCGTTTGCATCCAGCAGATAGCGGCCGGTCAAGTCGCTGGCAGTCGTGTCTTCATTGCAGGACACCGTAATTAACGGCCGCTTCAGTCGCCATGCCATGTGCTCGACGAAACGCGTTTTGCCGCAGCCGGTCGGGCCTTTGAGCATGGTTGGCAAGCGCGCTGCATACGCGGCTTCGAACTGCATGACTTCTTCGCGCGCCGGCAAATAATACGGCTCGGAATTTACACGGTACTGGTCGATTTTGCCGGCGCTGTCAGTCATGGTTTTACTTGTATGTGTTTACTTGTGCTTCAGATCGGCTTCATTCGGAATGCCCGGGATCGGACATTCTTCCGTGCCCACCGTCGGCCGCGTGAATGACTCCACCATCTCGCGCGTACCTTCCGGATCTGTTACCCACTTTGTATAGAAGTCGTACGGGCAAGCGGCAACGCCCTTGACGTCTTCACCGGAATTGATCTTGCCGGTATAGCCGCGATGCAGCAGCTTGAACAAATGGTTTTCTGACTGCATGTTCTTGCGCGCGTCACGGATCAGCGAGGTCGACAGTTGCGCATACTGAATGCCCATATCCTCCTCGCCGCATTCGCCCATCGTGCGGCCGTCAAAGCCGATAATGGCCGAGTGGCCGAAGTACGAATACACGCCATCGAAACCGGACGCATTGGCGACGGCGACATAGCTGTTGTTGGCCCATGCCATGGCCTTGGCCATCAGCACTTGCTGGTCTTTGGCCGGATACATATAGCCCTGGCAGCGCACGATCAGTTCGGCGCCCTTCATGGCGCAGTCGCGCCAAATTTCCGGATAGTTACCGTCGTCGCAAATGATCAGGCTGATCTTCATGCCCTTCGGTCCTTCGGACACGTAGGTGCAATTGCCCGGGTACCAGCCTTCGATCGGCACCCACGGCATGATCTTGCGATACTTCTGCACGATCTCGCCCTGGTCATTCATCAGGATCAGCGTGTTGTACGGCGCCTTGTTCGGATGCTCTTCATGGCGCTCGCCTGTCAGCGAGAACACACCCCAGACTTTTGCGGCGCGACAGGCAGCGGCAAAAATTTCAGTCTCCTCACCCGGTATGGCGGCTGCCGTGTCGTACATCTCCTTGCTGTCGTACATGATGCCGTGCGTCGAGTATTCGGGAAAGATCACCAAGTCCATGCCTGGCAGGCCGAGCTTCATGCCCTTGATCATCTCGCCTATCTTGCGCGCGTTGTCGAGCACTTCAGCCTTCGTATGCAGGCGCGGCATTTTGTAGTTGACGACGGCTACGCCGACGGTGTCCTTGCTGCTTGAAATATCGCCGTGATACATGACAACCTCCGTGGAAAAATTAAGTCTGATCGTGACTCAATCTCTGTCAGAAGAAAATCAGTCATTCGACGTAGTCGTTAATTTTCCGGCATGCGACCCGCCACCAGCGCAGCTGCTGCCGAACGCGTTTCCACACCGAGCTTCACGTAGATGTGCTCGAGATGCTTGTTGACCGTGCGCGGGCTCATGCCGACAATTTCGGCGATATCGCGATTAGTCTTGCCCTTTGCCACCCATACCAGCACATCGGTTTCACGCGGCGTCAATTGGTAATGCGACAGCGGCACAACGTCGGCGGCGGCGTTTTTTTCTTCCTGTAGTAAGTTCAACTCGCGCTGGCGTTGCGACAGCGTGCGCGCAGTGCGGATATGGGTTGCCATACGTGCCAGCACTTCAACCGGCTTGATTGGCTTGGTCACATAATCCAGTCCGCCTGCTTCAAAGCCTTTCAGCACATGCTCGCTCTCGGTCAGTCCCGTCATGAATATCACCGGCACATGACGCGCCTGTTCCAGCTGCTTGATGCGTCGGCATGTTTCGAAACCATCAATGCCGGGCATGACGGCGTCGAGCAAAATAATGTCGGGCACGACCATTTGCAAGCGCGCCAGCGCCGACATGCCATCGGTGGCAACCAGCACCGTGTAGCCTGCTTCCGAAAGCGCGTCCGACAGCAGTGATAGATTTTCAGGCACATCATCGACGATCAGTGCGACGTCGCCTTCAAACGTGGTCCAAGTCTTCATATATCCATTCCTTCAAACGATTTGTATATTCAGGTAGCCGGAAGCGTTCCACCAGGGCGTTGAGTTCGGCACAAAACGGCGCGTACATGGGGTTCCGGCTTTCAATTTCTTGCAGCGCTGCCGTGATGCCCTTCACGTAGCCGATTGAACCCAGTTCAAGCAATCGCATCAGCGTCGCTTGCGGTGGAATCAGGCGCACGAACTGACCCGCCGGCATGATCGGTCTGGCCGCCGCCGTCCATTCAATGCCAAGGTGCAGTTTCAGTTTGGCCAGCAAGTCGTCCAGCACCAGCGGCTTGGCGATAAAGTCATTGCAATACAGGCTGTCGGACTGGCGCGCGGTCGGGTCGAATACATTGGCCGACACAATAATGATTGGCAGCTCGGCGTGACCCTGCTCGCGCAGCCGGCGACAGACTTCCCAGCCATCCATGCCCGGCATGGCGATATCCATCAGCAGAATGTCGGGCACGGCCTTGCGGATGGCCGCCAGGCAGGCCGCGCCGCTGTCGGCTTCCTGAATGTTAAAGCCGAGCGGCGTCAGCAGCTCCGACAGCACCACGCGTTGCGAAGCCTGATCGTCCACAATCAATACGGTCTTGCGCGCGCCGAGGTAACCGGTTTTGTTCGGCGTTGCGACGCGCTGAACAGGTTGGCGCACTTCACGCAGGTACATGCGCAGCTTGAAGATGCTGCCCTTGCCTGCTTCGCTGCTGACGCTCAGTTCGCCGCCCATGATATGCACCAGCATGTTCGAGATCGCCAGCCCAAGGCCGGTGCCAACCTCCTGCTGCACGGCCGCTGACTTGCTGCGCTCGAAAGGCAGAAAAATGCGCTCGATATCTTCCGGTGCAATGCCGATACCGGTGTCTTCGATTTCGAACTGCGCAATTTCACGCGCATAGGAAACGCGCAGCGTGACGGAACCGCTATCCGTAAACTTGACGGCATTGGCCAACAGATTGATCAGGATCTGGCGCAGCCGTTTTTCATCGGCATGCACGGCTTGCGGAATGCGTCCGGCATCAACGAAGTGAAAGCCCAGCCCTTTTTGCGCAGCCTGCGGTGCGACCATTTGCACGATCTGGTCGAGGAAATCACGCAGCGGCAATTCAGCCGATTCCAGCCGCATCTTGCCGGCTTCAATGCGGGCAATGTCGAGCATGCCGTCAATTAAGGAAAGCAAGTGTTCGCCGCCGCGCCGGATCACGCTGATGGCATTTTGCCGGTGCGCCGGAATACTGTTATCAAGCTGCAGGATTTGCGCATAGCCGAGAATGCTGTTGAGTGGCGTGCGCAATTCATGGCTCATGCCGGTCACGAAACGGCTCTTGGCCATGTTCGCTGCATCGGCCGCATCCTTGGCGCGCTGTAGTTCGTGGTCGGTCAACTGGTGCGCGTCAATCTCGGCGATCAGCAGATTGGTCTGGCGCTCCGATTCCTGTTGTGCATTGCGCCGGCTCTCTGCGGTTAGTACAAGCCACCAGGTACCGATGCCCGTCATCAAAAATAGTGCGGCAAATAATTTGATGAACAGACCACGCAAGTCGGCAGCGGCATAAAAGGGTGAGTGCGTTACCGTCGGCAATTCAAGAAAATAAATCGAGGACAACACAGCGGCCAGTAAGCCCGAGAACAGTCCCAGCATCATCAGGTAATGACCAATGTCAGTTTGCAACCGGCGCGTGACAGCAGCGGGCAGCAGCAGCGTTGCCGCGCGCGTGAGTTGCTGCGACAGCCGCGCATCCGGCTTGCAACGGTCATTGCAGCGCGCGTCGAGCGAACAGCACAGCGAGCAGATCGTGCCATCGTAAGCGGGACAATGCGCGACATCGGGAACTTCGAAATGGTTCTCGCAGATGACGCACTGTTGCGTGTCTTGTGGATGTTCGTGCCGAGCCGGCTGGCGTGCAATGTAATAGCGGCTGCCTGTGGCCTTGGCAATCAACGGCGCTGTCAGCAGCGCCGTGAGCAATGCAATAAAGGGCGCAAGCGCCGTTGCGACTTCACCAAATAGTCCGGCGAGTGCCATCAGGGACAGCAATGACGCGAAGGCCATAGCGCCGACGCCGACCGGGTTGATGTCATACAGATGCGCGCGCTTGAATTCGATATGCGGTGGCGACAGGCCGAGCGGTTTGTTGATCAGCAAGTCCGACAGCACCGCGCCTATCCACGAGATGGCCACCATCGAGTACAGCGTCAGCACTTCTTTCAATGCGGCGAACACGCCAATCTCCATCAACAGGATGGCAATGATCACATTGAACACCACCCACACCACACGGCCCGGATGACTATGCGTGAGCCGTGCAAAAAAATTCGACCAGGCGAGCGAGCCGGCATAGGCATTGGTGACATTAATCTTGACTTGCGAGACCACGACAAACAAGGTGACCGCGCCCAGCACCCATGCCGGGTCGGAAAATACATAAGTGAAAGCGACCAGATACATTTCTGTCGGTTCGATCGCACTGCTGGCATCTATGCCGTGCCGGAAGGCGAGAAACGCCAGCAGCGCGCCGCCCAGCATCTTGGCCGTACCCATGAGAATCCAGCCGGGTCCGGCCAACAGCAGTGCCGACCACCAGCGCATCCGGTTCTCACGCGTTTTGTCAGGCAAAAAGCGCAGGAAATCGACTTGCTCGCCGATCTGCGCGACCAGTGAAAACACCACCGTCGCGGCGGCGCCAAACAGCATCAAATCGAAATGCCCGCCGTCCAGGCTATTGCCGTTGTATTGCATCAGCTGCCCCAGCACAGCAGGTTCTTTGTAAAGCACGGCGGCAAACGGCAGGATCATCAGCACCAGCCAGACCGGCTGCGTCCAGGCCTGCACGCGGCCAATGACGGTCACGCCGTGTATCACTAAGGGTATGACGACCAGCGAGCAGATCACATAGCCATACATCAGTGGCAGCCCGAAATACATCTCGACCGCCTGCGCCATGATCGACGCTTCAATCGCAAAAAAAATGAAGGTGAAGCTCGCATAAATCAGTGAGGTGATGGTCGAGCCTATATAGCCAAAACCAGCACCGCGCGTGAGCAGATCCATGTCAATGCCGTATTTCGCAGTGTAGTAACTGATGGGCAGACCGGTCAGGAAAATGAGCACCGACACACACAGGATTGCCCATAGCGCATTCGTAAAACCATAACTGACCGTGATGGCCGCGCCGATCGCTTCCAGCGCGAGAAACGAGACCGCTCCTAAAGCGGTATTGGCGATCCTGAACTCTGACCATTTGCGAAAGCTGCGCGGCGTATAGCGCAGCGCATAGTCTTCCAGCGTTTCGTTGGCGACCCAGGTGTTGTAGTCGCGCCGGCTTTTGACGATGCGCTGTACGGATGTGGACTTCAAAAACTCAGCTCCGGTGTGTGAATGAGAGGGCAATGCTGCGTGCTGTCAGCAAGTTCTGCACCATGCGCGGCATGGCGGAAGTGGATGATGCGTGTATGTGCTGCATTTCTCTCTACGTCATTTGACGTATGCGCTTAGCGCGCCGGCGACCGATAAGCCAAGCCGAAATATTGCACAGCAGCGGTGCGCGTCAATCCCCATCAAGGGGCGTGTCGACGCATGGGCATTTGTTCATGCTGCGCCATGCTGGGGCGCACTGCATCTGCCGTGCGGTTTATGTATCTGCTGGCCTAGCCGAGTTTGCCCCTGCGAACCTCTGCGTACGTCGACGTACGTCAAACAGCGTATTGCTGCACAGCGTCACGAAATCTAATCTTGCTTCCAAGCCCTGCCAACAAAGTTTTGCAAGGTCCCCGCAGTTCTGTCTGTCTTTTTCGAAACGCTAGTGTGAAAGGAATACCGCATGTCTGACCATTCAATCAAATCCGCTGGTCGCCGCAAAGTCCTGATCGGACTCGCTGCCGCTACGGTCATCGCGCTGCCAGCCATGAGCTTTGCTGCTCCTCCTGCCACTGCTGCCATCAACACCACCAAACTGGCTGTCACCGATACCGAAGTCACCGTAGGCCAGCTGCACTCGGCTACCGGCACCATGGCAATCAGCGAAACCGGTTCGATTCAGGCCGAGCGCCTTGCTATTGAGCAGATCAATGCCATGGGCGGCATCCTCGGTCGCAAGATCAAAATCATTCAGGAAGACGGCGCTTCCGACTGGCCTACTTTCGCTGAAAAGGCGAAGAAGCTGCTCGTCAGCGACCGCGTCGCAACCATTTTCGGCTGCTGGACTTCCGCTTCGCGCAAAGCGGTGCTGCCAGTCGTTGAAAAAGAAAATGGCCTGCTCTACTACCCGACCTTTTACGAAGGCCTGGAGCAATCGAAGAACGTGATCTACACCGGTCAGGAAGCAACGCAGCAGATTCTGGCTGGTCTCGACTGGATCGTGAAAGAGAAGAAAGCCAAGACCTTCTTCCTGGTTGGCTCTGACTACATCTGGCCGCGTACCTCGAACAAGATCGCACGCAAGCACATTGAAAACGTCGTCAAGGGCGAAGTCGTCGGTGAAGAGTACTACCCGCTGGGTAACACCCAGTTCGGCTCGCTGATCAACAAGATCAAGCTGAAAAAGCCAGACGTTATTTTCGTTGACATCGTTGGCGGCTCGACCGTTGCCTTCTTCAAGCAATTGAAAGCAGCTGGCGTAACCGGCAAGACCCAGAAAGTACTGACGCTGTCAGTGACCGAAGATGAAATGCTCGGTATCGGCGGCGAAAACGCGGAAGGTTTCTACTCGTCGATGAAGTACTTCCAGTCGCTCGAGAATGACAACAACAAGAAATTTGTTGCGGCCTTCAAAGCCAAGTATGGCGCGAATGCCGTTATCGGTGACGTGACCCAGGCAGCTTACCTCGGCCCATGGTTGTGGAAAGCCGCTGTAGAAAAAGCCGGCAGCTTTGACGTCGACAAAGTCGCCGCTGCCTCGCCCGGTATCGAACTCAAGACCGCACCGGAAAGCTACGTCAAGCTGCACGAGAATCATCACCTGTGGTCCAAGACCCGCATCGGTGAAGTGCAGAAGAATGGCCAGTTCAAGGTTGTCTACGAGTCAGGCCTGATCGAACCAAATCCTTTCCCTAAGGGTTATCAGTAATTTGCTGTGTAGCGGCGTGCGACCTTGCGGTCGCTCGCCGTTTCTTTTTTGTAGCGTTGTTGTTTTACTGATTTGTCGTACATCTGTTGTAACTAAGGAGTCATCATGAGCTGGTTATCTGAATTCGGCGGCATCTTAATGATGCAAGGATTTAACGGCCTGTCAGTTTTTTGCGTGCTGTTATTAATGGCACTCGGCCTGGCAATTATTTTCGGCCAGATGGGCGTGATCAATATGGCGCATGGCGAGTTCCTCACCATTGGCGCGTATTCGACCTACCTTCTTTCCAGGCTCACTACTGAATACGCTCCGGCTTTGCAGCCTTACTATTTTTTCGGCGCGATCGTGCTCGCGTTCCTCGTCGCCTACGGGATTGGCTACGTGGTTGAGCGCCTGATGATCTCGCATCTGTACAAGCGCCCGCTCGACACCCTGCTTGCAACCTGGGGCTTGTCGCTGGTGATGCAGCAATCCTTCCGCTCCATCTTCGGCGCCAAAGAAGTCAGCGCCACGCTGCCCGACTGGCTGATGGGTTCGTTCCAACCGGCTGAAGGCGTCGACATCCCCATCAATGGCCTGTTCATGATGGGCCTGACCATCGTCTTGACCGGCACCATCTTCGTGCTGCTATATCGCTCACGCTGGGGCTTGCAAGTGCGCGCCACCATGCAGAACCGTTTGATGAGCGGCGCCGTCGGTATCAACACCCGCAAGGTCGACCGCACCACCTTCGCACTCGGCTGCGGTGTCGCCGGTGTGGCCGGCGCCGCGTTCACCACCATCGGCTCAACCGGCCCGACCTCCGGCTCGCTGTATATCGTCGATACCTTCCTCACCGTCGTGTTTGGCGGTGCGCAAAGCCTGATCGGCACCATCGTCTCGGCCTTCACGATTGCGCAAGCACAGTCAACGCTGGAATTCTTCCTGACCGGCTCGATGGCCAAGGTGCTGACTTTGTCGATTGTGATCCTGATTCTTCTGATGCGTCCGCAAGGCTTGTTCGCAACCAAGCTCCGCAAATAACGCGCTACGCACAATAGAAAGGTCCATCATGAACTTCGCATTTGAAAAACTATTGGGCGGCAAGCAAGGAAGCATAGGCCTGCTGGTCTTGTGCTTCCTGCTGATTGTTGTATTCCCGCTCGCGCTCGATCCGTTCCGTCTCAACATGGTCGGCAAGTATTTGTCATATGCCTTCGTCGCCGTCGGCCTCGTGCTGTGCTGGGGCTTTGGCGGCATTCTGTCACTGGGCCAGGGCGTGTTCTTTGGCCTGGGCGGCTATTGCATGGCGATGTTCCTGAAACTCGAAGCGTCCGACCCGATCAGCACCAAGATCCAGACTACGCCCGGCATTCCTGACTTCATGGACTGGAACCAGATCACGGAACTGCCGAACATCTGGCTGCCGTTCCAGAGCCTGCCACTGACCTTGCTGCTGGTGATTGCCGTGCCGGTCGTGCTCGCACTGATCATTGGCATCGCGATGTTCAAGCGCCGCGTCGGCGACGTGTACTTCTCTATCGTCACGCAAGCTATTGCTGCGATTCTGGCCATCCTCATTATTGGTCGACAAGGCTGGACCGGTGGCGTCAATGGCATCACCGACCTGAAGACCATGCTCGGCTGGGATATCCGTACCGACGAAGCACGCATGATTTTGTATTTCGTCGGTGTTGGTTTGCTGGTGGCCTGCATTCTCTTCGGCCGCTTCGTGCTGACTTCCAAGCTTGGCCGCCTGCTTGTAGCAATGCGCGACAAAGAAGAGCGTGTGCGTTTCTCTGGTTATGACGTGGCCAACTTCAAAGTATTCGTGTTCTGCGCAGCAGCAGGTATCTCGGCTATAGGCGGCGCGATGTTCACGCTGCAGGTCGGCTTCATGTCGCCGTCATTCGTTGGCATCGTGCCCTCGATTGAAATGGTGATCTACGCCGCTGTAGGCGGCCGCATGTCCTTGCTGGGCGCGGTCTACGGCACCCTGCTGGTCAACTACGGCAAGACTTATTTTTCCGAGACGGTGCCCGAGCTGTGGCTGTTCCTGATGGGCGGCCTGTTCATTGTCGTCGTGATGTATTTCCCGAATGGTCTGGCAGGTCTGTATGACAGTCATGGCAAGAAATGGCTGGCCAAATTGTTTGGACGTAAAGAGCCGGCAGCGCCAGCCGTTACGGTGACACCGAAAGTTGCAGTCAACGTCAATCTGTCCGGCCTGGAGGTAAGTAAATGAGCAACGCTGCTATTGGTATGTCCAACGCAAACCGGCCTGTACTGGCGATTGAAGGCCTGACCGTTTCTTTCGATGGCTTCAAGGCCGTCGATGATCTGAACCTGTATGTGGACCGCAATGAAGTGCATGTGGTGATCGGGCCTAACGGCGCCGGCAAGACCACGCTGCTGGATCTGATCTGCGGCAAGACTAAGGCAACATCCGGCAGCATTCAGTTCAAAGATGTCGAGTTGACCAGGATGAGCGAGCACCAGATTGTGCACGCCGGCGTCGGCCGTAAATTTCAGACGCCTTCCATCTATGAAGCGTTGACAGTTTTTGAAAATCTGGAGATGTCGTTTCCGCGCGGACGCGGTGTGTTCGGCGCGCTGATATTTAAACGCACGCAAGACGTCATTGACCGCGTCGTGCAAGTGGCCGGCGATATTTTTCTCACGGACTATCTCGAACTGACCGCGGATCTCCTTTCGCATGGCCAGAAACAATGGCTGGAAATCGGCATGCTGCTGATGCAAGAACCGGAGCTCTTGATGCTGGATGAACCCGTGGCCGGTATGAGCGTGTCAGAGCGTGAAAAAACGGCCGAACTGCTGGCGCGTATCAGCAAGGGCCGCTCGGTGGTCGTGATTGAGCATGACATGGAATTCGTGAAATCCATCGCCAGCAAAGTCACCGTTCTGCATCAGGGCAAATTGCTCGCCGCCGGCAGCATGGAGGCAGTGCAAAACAATCCAAAAGTGATTGAAGTGTATCTGGGGCACTAAACAGCTCTAACAAAATAACTACCCTCGTCGTCCCAGCGAAAGCTGGGACCCAGTGGTTTTCATTGTGTGCTGCCAGACGCCGCTGGATCCCAGCTTTCGCTGGGATGACGTATTGAGTTCAGTGGTTTTTTGTTAGGTGCTCTAAGTTAGAAAACTAAGCCGGACCATTAAGAAAAAATTCGGAGGTAATCATGTTCAAGGTATCAAATCTCGCATCCGGATATGGCCAGAGTCAGGTGATTCATGACCTGAACTTCACGGTAGAGAAACAGGAAATTATCGCGATCATGGGGCGCAATGGCATGGGCAAGACCACGCTGTTCAAAACCCTGATGGGCATTCTGCCGACGCGCGCCGGCAGTATTGCAATTGCCGGCACCAACATCGCCGGCATGGAAAGCCACGACCGCGTCGCCAGCGGCATTGCCTACGTGCCGCAGGGCCGGATGATTTTCCCGAGCATGAGCGTGCTGGAAAACATACAGACCGGTCTGCCTGCATCGGCCAACGGCATGGTGCCCGATGAACTCTATGCGCTGTTCCCGGTGCTGTATGAAATGAAAAGCCGTCGCGGCGGCAACCTGTCCGGCGGTCAGCAACAGCAGCTGGCGATTGCGCGCGCCCTGGCGACCAATCCGAAAGTGCTGCTGCTGGACGAGCCTACCGAAGGCATTCAGCCGTCCATCATCAAGGACATCGCCAAGAGCCTGAAAGAAATCCGCAAGATGCGCGACCTGACCATCATCGTTTCCGAGCAAGTGCTGTCGTTCACGCTCGAAATCGCCGATCGTTTTTTCGTCATCGACAAAGGCCGCTTCGCTTATGAAGACACGCGCGCCAATGTGGATGCGGCGACCATCAGCCGTTACCTGTCGGTCTGATCGTTTTATCACTGACAACAGAAAAAATTTTTTACCGATACGTTTCACACTCTTCGAAAGGAACGAACCATGGCAGACACACTCATTAAGGTCGATCTCTCACAGCCGGCCACCACCAACGAACAAGTGCATAACCGCTGGCACCCGGATATTCCGATGGCATGCTGGGTTAAGCCGGGCGAAGAATTCATTCTCGAAACCTATGACTGGACTGGCGGCTTCATCAAGAACAATGACAGCGCCGACGATGTGCGCGACATTGACTTGTCGACCGTGCATTACCTGTCCGGCCCGGTCGGCGTCAAGGGCGCCGAGCCAGGCGACTTGCTGGTCGTAGACTTGCTCGACATCGGCACCAAGGAAGAAAGCCAGTGGGGCTTCAACGGTTTCTTCAGCAAGAAAAATGGCGGCGGCTTCCTGACCGATCATTTCCCGCTTGCGCAAAAATCGATCTGGGATTTTCATGGCATGTTCACCAGCTCGCGTCACGTGCCGGGCGTGCGTTACGCCGGCCTGATTCACCCGGGTCTGATCGGCTGCCTGCCAGACAAGAAAATGCTCGACGCATGGAACGAGCGCGAAGTGGACTTCATCGCCACCGAACCGGACCGTGTGCCGCCGCTGGCGAATGCACCGTTTGCACCAACTGCACATCTGGGCAAGCTGACCGGCGCAGCACGGGACAAGGTCGCTGCCGAAGGCGCGCGCACTGTGCCGCCACGCGAGCATGGCGGCAACTGCGACATTAAAGACTTGTCACGCGGCGCGAAAATTTTCTTCCCGGTTTATGTTGAAGGCGCAGGTCTGTCCGTTGGCGATTTGCACTTCAGCCAGGGTGATGGCGAAATTACGTTCTGCGGTGCGATTGAAATGGCCGGCTGGGTGCGCATGCGCGTAACGCTGATCAAAGGCGGCATGGAAAAATATGCGATCAAGAATCCGATTTTCAAGCCAAGCCCGATCACGCCTAACTATAACGACTACCTGATCTTCGAAGGCATCTCGGTCGACGAACAAGGCAAGCAGCATTACCTTGATGTGAACGTCGCATACCGTCAGGCCTGCCTGAATGCGATTGAGTACCTGAAGAAATTCGGTTACTCCGGCGCGCAGGCGTATTCGATTCTGGGTACGGCGCCGGTGCAGGGCCATATCAGTGGCGTGGTCGATATTCCAAACGCCTGCGCAACCTTGTGGCTGCCAACACAGATTTTCGACTTCGACATCAACCCGAGTGCGGCCGGCCCGATCAGGCATCTGGATGGTTCTATCGATATGCCATTGTCCCCGGACCTGTAATCCAGCCTGCTAAGGATTTTATGCCAACTTATGACTATGACTGCAAGGAATGCGGCGGCTTCGAAGCGATACGCAGCATCTCGCTGCGCAACGAGCCAGCGGCTTGCCCGGAATGCGGGCATGCTGCGGCACGGGTGATGGTATCCAGCGCCGGCCTTGCTTACCTTGATGGCACGACGCTGCGCGCAATGGATGCCAACGAGCGTTCACGACATGAGCCGAAAAGCTCGAAGAGCTACGTGAGCCACAAGCACCCTGCTGGTTGCGGATGCTGTTCTTCATCGAAGAAAACCACGACCGTGACCGGAAAGAACGGCAACAAGATGTTCCCGTCCAAGCGACCGTGGATGATCAGCCACTAGTCTTTTTTGGGATTTGATCCTGGTGCTGAACGTTGGCACTTGCGCCTTACCGTCGCATCCTGCTAGTGTGCCTATGCATTAGCAGGATGCGCGCTGCATTTTAGTGCTTGATGTATGCCGCCAGCGCAAGCCAGTGCAAATCGCGCCAGCAAAGAGATCAATAAATATTCACACATCCGGGATAGTCACATGATGCATCCAAAATATCTGATCGCCCTTGTATTGGCGAGTGCGGCGCTGCCTGCATCATTTGCAGCCGAAAAATATCCTGATTCGCTGCCGCTGCAGCCATTGGCTGACAAGCCCGCCCGGCTGGCCATCAAGGGGATGCCGGGCAAAGTCTATTATGTGCCGTCCACACTTGACACCATCAAATGGGGATATTTGCCGAATGCCGCTGACGCACCCTTGTTGACGGTGCCATCCGGCGCAACGGTCGTTTTCGATACGCTGTCGCATGAGGGCTTGCTGGAAGATCAGGGCCGCAATCCGCTCGCGTTCTTTATGAAGCACGGTGTACCGAAGGCAATGGTGCTGACAGACGCGATTGCGATCACGGGCTCGGTCATTCCGCATGACTTTGCCAAAGACGGTCCGCACATCATCACCGGCCCTGTCGCGGTCGAGGGCGCAGAACCGGGCGATGTACTGAAGGTCGAAGTATTGGCGGTTGTGCCGCGCGTGCCGTATGGCGTTATTTCAAACCGGCATGGCAAAGGCAGCTTGCCCGGCGAATTTCCGCAAGGTGCCAGGCCGGAAGCCGATGCCAATGCGGCTGCGCCAGAGAAGTTTCATAACGTGTCTGTCTTTACCCCGGTGCGCAAAAACAGGCGCGGGCAATGGGAGGGCGTCATGAAGAATCCGGACGGTAGTGAAGTGACGTTCCCCGCCGCGCCTTTCATGGGTGTCATGGGCGTTGCTGCTGCAACGGATGAGCCCGTGCATTCGGTGCCACCCGGCGTCTACGGCGGCAATATTGATATCAATGATCTGGGCGCGGGCAGCACTGTCTATTTGCCAGTGTTTGTGAAGGGCGCGCAGTTTTATACGGGTGACCCGCATATGGCGCAAGGCGATGGCGAAGTAGCACTGACGGCGCTTGAGCATTCAATGCGTGCGAGCTTCCGGCTGACTTTGCTGAAAAAAGGGGATGCGCGCATTCCATCGGCATCCGGTTCTTTGAGCAAGCCATTTGGCGAGACGGACAGTCACTGGATTGCCATTGGCATGAATGCGGATCTGGATGAAGCGATGAAAGATGCGGTGCGCGAGTCGCTGCGGTTTCTGACCGAGAAACTTGGCATGGAGCCAGCGGTTGCTTATGCATATTTGTCTGCAGCGACTGACTATCAAGTTTCGCAGGTAGTGGATAGAACAAAAGGCATTCACGCGATGATACGCAAATCCGATTTCAAAAAAGTGAAAAAATCCGCTAACAAACACTGAACAATTTCATCCGCCATGTGCTCGAACTACACGCCACCCAAAGCGCAACGCATACGCGATTATTTTGGCGTGCAGTGCGCAGCGACCGACCTGAAGCCGGAAACGTATCCGGGCTATCTGGCACCGGTTATCCGTCTGGCTGAAGACGGGTCCGACGCAGCCGAGTGTGTCGCCGCCTGCTTTGGCATGGTGCCGCATTGGGCCGATCTGAAGCTTGCGCGCCATACTTATAACGCACGCAGCGAGACCGTCAGCAGCAAGCCCACATTTCGAAGCGCATTTGCCAAACGGCAGTTCTGCATTATCCCTGCCGAGTCATTTTTTGAGCCAAACTATGAAAGCGGCAAGGCGGTGCGCTGGAAAATCGCGCGTGTTGATGAGCAGCCGCTAGGGCTGGCCGGCATCTGGGAATGGCGGCCGAATGGTGGGCCCGAAGACCGTCCGCTGGTTTCGTTTTCTATGTTGACGATTAATGCCGATGCGCATCCGCTGATGCAGCGCTTCCATAGGCCGGAAGATGAAAAACGCATGGTGGTGTTGCTGCAGCCAGAGCAGTTTGACGACTGGCTGCATGCTACGGCGGCTGAGGTGCCGCGCTACTTGCAGCCCTGCCCCGCCGAGCTGCTCAAGGCCGAACCCGCAGCGCGGGTGGCAATGAGCAAAGCAAAGCCTTCAAAGGTGAAGGCTCTGCCGCACAGCGAGCCGCGTTCGCTGTGGGAGCTGGATTAAAAACTTAGCAACCGGAGTCGTTAACGCTGCCGTCCGGCATGGTGGTATTGCAGAACTTCCCTTCTTCGAGTTTGACGTCAGCGAGGTTGGCGCCTTTCAGGTTGGCGCCCTTCAGGTTCGCCCCGGTCAGGATTGCGCCCGTCAGATTCGCATCCGTCAGGATCGTCTCGCGCAAATACGCGTTCGAGAAATTCGCGCGCGTCAGATTGGCGCCGGCCAAATTTGTTTTGCGCAGGTTGGCGCTTTCAAAATTGGTCGACAACGTGCGCTTTTCCAGCGGCCGCTGCGACAAGTCTGCCTTGCTCATATTCGCGCCGGCCAGATTGGCATTCTGGAAATCCGCGCCGCGCAGATCACGGCCAGCGAGTGCGGCGTCGGTCAGGTCGCAGTATTTGCAGGTGTTGGTGATGTTGAGGTTTTCTAGCTTGCTGGCGTCGACAGCAAAGCTGGAAACGGCGCTGACAGTCAGCGCAAAGAGGGCGGCTAGTTGAACGGCTAAGCGTGGTGTAGTGGTCTGAAGCACGGTAATTTTCTCCGGGGATAGAATGCAAATGCGGCACCTATGATACTGGATTTGGCGCAAGCGCTTTTAGCCAGCTACAATTGGCTAGCAGCCTTTATGCGGATTGCGCGCATTACTTGCCGATGCAAAATCTGCTGAAGATTACGCCGAGCAAATCGTCTGACGTAAAGCTGCCGGTGATGCTGTTGAGCCGCTCTTGTGCGAGCCTTAATTCTTCCGCAAACAAATCCAGCGCCTGATCACTTTGCGCGGCGAGTTCGGCGGCGACTTGCAAGTGCGCACGTGCTGCTTGCAGCGCAAGCAGGTGACGTTCGCGCGCGAGATAAATGGATTCACCCGTTTGCTGCCAGCCGGCGATGCGCAGCAATTCTGCACGCAGCAAATTCATGCCCAGTTGCTCGGCGGCGGACAGATAAATATGCGTGGCGTCCGAGAGTTCTTCCACTGCCGGTTTATGGCCGGACAGATCAATCTTGTTCCAGATGCGCAGTACCGGCACTTTGTCAGGAAAGCGCGCGACGATTTCTTCGTCGGCACGCGTTGGTCCGCGGCCGGCGTCAAGTATGTGGAGCACAACATCGGCATCGGCAACGGCTGCCCATGTGCGTGATATGCCGATGCGTTCGACTTCGCCATCGGCGTCTTCTTCATCACGTATGCCGGCGGTGTCGATGATATTGATCGGTATGCCCTCGACCTGAATCGTTTCAGTGATTTTATCGCGGGTGGTACCGGCGATGGGCGTGACGATGGCGACATCGGCGCCGGCCAGCGCATTAAGCAGCGAACTTTTGCCTACGTTCGGCTGGCCGGCCAGTACAACCTTCAGTCCGTCGCGCAGCAGCGCGCCTTGCGAAGCTTGCGAGAACACGAGTTCAAGAGAGGTGCGAATCGTTTGCAGCTGACCGCGCGCATTCGATTTTTCCAGAAACTCGATTTCTTCTTCGGGGAAGTCCAGTGTCGCTTCAACCAGCATGCGCAACTGTATGACTTCTTCAACGAGCTTATTGATCGTCTGTGAAAACACACCGGACAGCGATTGCGTCGCCAGCTTGGCGGCTGCTTCGGTCGATGCTTCAATCAGGTCAGAGACAGCTTCGGCCTGTGCCAGATCGAGTTTGTCGTTTAGAAATGCGCGATAAGTAAACTCACCCGGATTGGCCAGTCGCACGCCCATTTCCTGGCCGGCTTCAAGGCAGCGGTTCAGCAGCATTTGCAAGACCACCGGCCCGCCGTGTCCTTGCAATTCGAGCACTTCTTCACCGGTGTAGGAATGTGGCGCATTGAAATAAATCGCCAGCCCGCTGTCGATGACGCTGCCATCGGCGCGTATGAAATCAAGGTAAGTTGCATGGCGCGGTTTGAGCGTGGCCTCAGCCTTCAGGCGGCAGACAGCCTGCGCCAGTGGCATCAGGTTTTTGCCGGAGACGCGCACGACGCCAATGCCACCGCGTCCGGGTGCGGTGGCGATGGCTGCGATGGGTGAGGTATCAAGTTTCATGTCGCAATTTTAGCCGGAATAAAAAAAAGTCCGTGGCCACAGCCACGGACTTTTAATAAGAATGAGCCGAGCGAGTCGTCTATGCCTTTGATTGCTCGGACTGCTTGGTGATGAACCATTGCTGACCAATTGACAGCACGTTGTTCACGACCCAGTACAGCACGAGGCCGGCCGGGAAGAAGAAGAACATCAGCGAGAAGATCAGTGGCATGAACATCATCACTTTTGCCTGGATCGGATCGGGTGGCGTCGGATTAAGCTTGGTCTGAATGAACATTGAGATGGCCATCAAGATAGGCAGCAAACCAATCGGTATGCTGAACCCTGCAAAGTTAAGGACACCAAACAAGGTATCCGGGGCCGACAGATCATGAATCCAGCCCAGCCATGGGGCATTGCGCATCTCCACGCTGGCCAGCAGCACCCAATACAGCGAAATGAAGACCGGGATCTGCACGACGATAGGCAGGCAGCCACCAAGCGGATTGATTTTCTCGGTCTTGTAGAGCTCCATCATTGCCGCATTCATTTTTTGCGGATCGTCTTTGTGGCGCTCGCGGATGGCCGTCATCTTCGGCGTGACCAGCTTCATCTTGGCCATGCTGCGATAGCTGGCGGCCGACAGCGGGAAGAACGCGAGCTTGATCAGAATGGTCAGCACGATGATGGTCCAGCCCCAGTTACCCAGGATCTGATGGATCTGCTCCATTAGCCAGAAGATCGGCTTGGCGATGATGGTCAGCCAGCCGTAGTCTTTGACCAGGTCAAAGTCGGTCGCGAATTGCTCGAGTTTTTTCGATTCCTGTGGGCCGGCAAACATCTTCGCGTCCAGCGTGGCCGATGCGCCCGGTGCAATACTGCCAAGCTTCATGATTGCGCCAACGGCGAACAGGTTCGTGTCAATTTTTTTCGTAAACAGTTCGCGCGGCGCTTTGTCTTGCGGCAGATAGGCGGACACAAAGTAATGCTGCACCATCGCGATCCAGCCATTGTCAGCCAGCGCCGGGGGTGGGTTTTTCCCTTTCGCGATATCGTCGAATGTCACCTTGCGGAATTTTTCCGCATCGGTGTATAGAGCAGGTCCATTGAAGGTGCTGTAGAACTTTGAGTCGCCTTCGAGCTGGCCGTCATCCCGCACCAGCTGCAGGTAGACCGATGACGCGATTGCCTCTGCGCCCATGTTGCTGACGGTGTGCTTGATGTCGATTGCGTAGTCGCTGCGTGTGAAGGTATAGGTCTTGGTCAGCTTGACGCCATCCTGTACGGCATCGAGTACCAGCTGAACGGCATTGCCGCCATCAAGCGAGCGTGCGCCGGGCCGTGCGCTGAAAATCGTTTTGTGATTCGGGAAAGGGCCGCCAATCAGGCCGCTCTGAGCGACATAAGTGTGGCTGGCATTCGATTCCATCAGCACGACATTTTTGGTTGGATCTAGCGCATCTTTATGCTGCAACAATTCCAGTCGTGACAGCTCGCCGCCAACGGTGCTGATATCTGCCTTGACCAGATCGGTGGTAATGGTGATGTGCTCGGCCTGTGCCGGCGCTGCAGTGGTGCCGCCGGGCACTTCGGCAACGGGCGTTGCAGCATCAGGCAGCGCAGATTGCGGCACAGCCGCATCTTTTCCAGTGGCGACGGCTGGCGCTGCCGGTTGGCTTGCTTCTGGTGAGAACATGGACGGATTGCCATTTTGACGCATCCAGCCATCCCACAACATCAGCAGGGACAGTGAAAACACAACCCATAGCACGGTACGTTTGATATCCATAAGTGTTTTGCTCAGTGATCAGTAATTCGGGAATGAGGTTGATGCGCCGCAGGATCGCAGCACGCAACGGCAGATGATATGTCAGGTACGGGGTCAAAACCACCGGCATGCCACGGATGGCATTTACAAAGTCGGCGCCCCGCCAGAAAGCTGCCTTTGAGGGCGCCATGCGAGGCGATTGCTTCGCGCGCATAGTCCGAGCAGCTTGGATAAAAGCGGCAGTTTTGCCCGAGCAGCGGGCTGATGCCAAGCTTGTAGGCACGCAGCAGCAGGAGCAGCAGGAATTTCATCGCATGCCTTCTTGCGCTTGTTGAGATTGCAGCAAACAGCCGAGTTCCGCCGCAAGGCTGACTCGCATCGTCTGTGACGACGCGCTTTGCGGGCGCCTGGCGACAGGCTTGCTGAGCCTGACAATGCAATCGACTGCTTGCAGGTCGACTCTGCGGAATAATTCGCGGGTGATGCGTTTGATCATGTTGCGTGTAACGGCGCGTGGCGCAAGGCGCTTGGCGACAACAACACCAAGACGAGCATGCGGCAAATCATTGGCACGTACATACAGCGTGAAGTTAGCAGTCCGGAAGGCTGGCCGCAAACGAAAAACGGATGAAAATTCATCCGTTTTTACGATGCGCCGGCTTCTGTCGTAGTCTTCTGAACGTAAACCGGTCAAGCCAGCAGGCAAGACGTGCGGCCTGGTTAGGCTGCGAGGCGCTTGCGGCCTTTGGCGCGACGTGCGTTGAGCACTGCGCGGCCACCACGGGTTGCCATACGGGCGCGGAAGCCATGGGTGCGCTTGCGGCGTACGACTGAGGGTTGGTAAGTACGTTTCATTATTAGTCTCGCTAATCTGTCAGCAAAAAATTCAGTTGGTTCGGATGGTACGTCGGAGGTGCGGCGCTACTGCAAATTTATGCAGATTGCGGACGCAGGGTGCGGCGAACCCTGAATTAGACAGCATTTTCTGTTGCCCTGTCAATCACTTACCGCTTTGTTTAAGGAAAGCGACCAGTTGGCGCGGTATGCAAATTACTGCCCTGCCTGTGGATAACTTCGGCCGGCCAGAGTAAAATAGAGGCCACTGCGGCAAGCCTTAGCGCTCTGCCATGACACCAACAGAAGAATACGGAGCGCGCCCCGGCTTGACGCTCCAAACTTGAAAAAAACGAATGGAAGAATTCTGGCAGACCTGCTCCGCAAAGCTGGAGCAGGAGCTGACGCCCCAACAATTCAGTGCCTGGATCAAGCCACTGCTGCCGCTCGATTTCGAGGACGGCCGCTTGCGCATTGCCGCGCCCAACCGCTTCAAGCTCGATTGGGTCAAGACGCAGTTCGCTGCGCGCATTACCAGTATCGCAGCCGATTTCTGGGAAGCGCCAGTCGACGTGCAGTTCGTGCTGGATCCGCGCGGGAACGTCAAAAAGCCGATGCCGAGCTCGCTACCGGTTGCCAATATGGCATCGTCGTCCTCGTCGGATGCGCCGATCTCCTTGCCCGATCTTGCAGAAGAAAATAATGCGCGTCGCGACCAGAGTCGGATCAATCCGGCGCTGACGTTTGACAGCTTCGTCACCGGCAAGGCCAACCAGCTAGCGCGGGCGGCGGCGATTCAGGTTGCCAGCAATCCCGGCAGCTCGTACAACCCGCTGTTTCTGTACGGTGGCGTGGGCTTGGGCAAGACGCACTTGATTCACGCCATTGGCAATCAAGTGCTGGCAGAAAATCCGGCGGTCAAGATTCGATATATCCATGCCGAGCAATATGTGCGCGATGTCGTGACCGCATATCAACGCAAAGGTTTTGATGATTTCAAGCGCTACTACCATTCGCTTGATTTGCTGCTAATTGACGATATCCAGTTTTTTGGCGGGAAAAGCCGCACGCAGGAAGAGTTCTTCTATGCGTTTGAAGCGCTGATCGCTGCCAAGAAACAGATCATCATCACCAGCGACACGTATCCAAAAGAAATCACCGGCATGGATGACCGGTTGATCTCGCGCTTTGATTCGGGCTTGACGGTGGCTGTCGAGCCGCCCGAGCTGGAAATGCGGGTGGCGATCCTGTTGAAAAAAGCGGTGCAGGAAGGCGCGGTACTCTCTGATGATGTGGCGTTCTTCGTTGCCAAGCATTTGCGCTCGAACGTGCGCGAGCTCGAAGGCGCGCTGCGCAAGATTCTTGCGTATTCGCGTTTTCATGGCAAGGACATCACGATTGATGTAGTCAAGGATGCGCTGAAGGATTTGCTGTCAGTGCAAAACCGCCAGATCTCGGTAGAGAACATCCAGAAGACCGTCGCGGACTTTTTCAATATCAAGATCGCCGATATGTATTCAAAAAAGCGGCCGGCAAATATAGCGCGGCCGCGCCAGATTGCGATGTATCTGGCCAAAGAATTGACGCAGAAAAGCCTGCCCGAAATTGGCGAGCTGTTTGGCGGACGCGACCACACCACCGTTTTGCATGCAGTGCGCAAAATTGCGGCAGACCGCAGCAAGAGCCCGGAATGTAATCACGAGTTGCATGTGTTGGAACAGACCTTGAAAGGCTGAGCGGCAAGCACAGCAAAATAACAAAAGCAGTAATTCGAAATTTTCAGTCAGAGAGTGTTTTGCGAAAGGACATTACTATGCAATTGGTAAAAACCCATAGAGACGCATTGTTGCGGCCACTGCAAATTGTGAGTGGTATTGTCGAGCGTCGGCACACGCTGCCGATTCTGGCCAATATCCTCATACGCAAGGACGGCGAGAGCGTGTCTTTTTTGTCGACCGACATTGAGGTACAGATCAGCACGAATGCGGCCATCGGTTCCGGCAGCGATGTTGCCGCAACGACCGTTGCGGCACGCAAGCTACTCGACATTTTGCGTGCGCTGCCAGAAACGCATGAAGTGTCGCTATCGCTTTCCAACAAGCGTTTGACAGTGCAGTCCGGTAAATCGCGCTTCGCCTTGCAGACGCTGGCAGCCGAAGAGTTTCCAACTGTTGCCCAAGCCGAGCAGTACAACACGCATGTCAGCTTGCCGCAGAAAACGCTGAAGCACTTGTTTAACATGGTGCATTTTTCGATGGCGCAGCAGGATATTCGTTATTACCTCAATGGCCTGTTGTTAGTCGTCGATGGCAAGAACGTTATCGGCGTGGCCACCGACGGTCACAGACTGGCGTTCTGCCAGGTTGAGACCGATCAGGAATTCACGCGTCAGGAAGTCATCATTCCACGCAAGACCATTATCGAACTGCTGAAGCTGCTGGAAGACGGCGATGAGCTGGTTGATCTGCACATCGCGACGAATCAGGTCAAGTTTACTTTTGGCGATATCGAATTGATTTCGAAGCTGGTCGAGGGTAAGTTCCCTGATTACACCCGCGTGGTGCCAAAGGGTTACAAGAATAATTTCACGCTGAGCCGTGACTTGCTGCTGCGCTCGCTGCAACGCGCCGCCATCATGACCTCGGATAAATTCAAGGGCGTGCGCTGCATCATTGCACCAGGCAGCTTGAAAATCAGCTCGACCAATGCGGATCAGGAAGAGGCCGTCGAAGAACTCGAAATCGATTACGGCGGAGACAGCGTCGACATCGGTTTCAATGTCAGCTACCTGCTTGACGTGCTCAACAATTTGAAATGCGACAACATCAATGTCGCACTGGGCGATGCAAACTCATCGGCGCTAATCACGATTCCGGACGATGCAGATTTCAAATATGTCGTCATGCCAATGCGCATCTGATTGTGCAGGCTTGCAAGGGCCTGTTGGCCCTTCATGCCATTTTTTATTCATCTGTTTTTAGTATTTGTAATTTTGAAGGTAGCCATGTCAGCAATCCCATCTGAAAACGCTAGCGCATCGAGCCAGTATGGCGCATCGTCCATCCAGATTCTTGAAGGTCTGGAAGCCGTTCGCAAACGTCCCGGCATGTACATCGGCGACACCTCCGATGGCACCGGCTTGCACCATCTGGTGTTCGAAGTGCTGGATAATTCAATCGATGAATCGCTCGCAGGTCATTGCACCGAGATTCATGTCACGATCCATTCCGACAATTCGATTTCGATTACAGACAATGGACGTGGCATTCCAACCGGCATCAAGTGGGATGACAAGCACGAGCCCAAGCGCAGCGCAGCCGAGATCGTGATGACCGAGCTGCATGCAGGCGGCAAGTTTGACCAGAATTCTTATAAAGTCTCCGGTGGCTTGCATGGTGTGGGCGTGTCTTGCGTCAATGGCTTGTCGAAATTACTCAAGCTGACGGTGCGTCGTGACGGCAAACAGCACTACATGGAATTCGTGCGCGGCGTGCCGCAAAATCGCATTATTGAAGTTCAGGATGGCAAAGAGTATTCGCCGATTCAGGTCACTGGTGATACCGATAAGCGCGGCACCGAAGTGCATTTCTGGGCAGACGAAGAAATTTTTTCGCATGTCGAATTTCACTACGATATTCTGGCCAAGCGCATACGTGAACTGTCATTCCTGAACAATGGCGTGCGCATCAGGCTGAGCGACCAGCGCAGCGGCAAAGAAGAAGTGTTTGCATTCGAGGGCGGCACGCGCGGCTTTGTTGAGTACATCAACAAGAGCAAGAGCGTTTTGCACCCGACGATTTTCCAGGCGACCGGCGAAAAAATGTCGGATCAAAACACCTTGATCAGCGTTGACGTGTCCATGCAATGGAATGATGCGTATAACGAGCAGGTACTGTGCTTTACGAATAATATTCCACAGCGAGACGGCGGCACTCACCTGACCGGCCTGCGTGCGGCTATGACGCGTGTCATCAACAAATATATTGATGAGCATGAATTCGCCAAGAAAGCCAAAGTTGAAGTTGCCGGTGACGACATGCGCGAAGGCCTGACCTGCGTTCTGTCAGTCAAGGTGCCGGAGCCAAAATTCAGTTCGCAAACCAAAGACAAACTGGTGTCGTCGGAAGTACGTGGGCCGGTTGAAGAAATTGTCGCCAAGACCCTTACTGAGTATTTGCTTGAGCGACCAAATGACGCGAAGATTATTTGCGGCAAAATCGTTGAGGCGGCGCGCGCCCGTGAAGCTGCCCGCAAGGCGCGCGAGCTGACACGCCGCAAGGGCATTATGGATGGCCTGGGCCTTTCAGCCAAGCTGGCTGACTGTCAGGAAAAAGATCCGGCCCTGTGCGAGCTGTATATCGTCGAGGGTGACTCTGCAGGCGGCTCCGCCAAGCAAGGTCGCGACCGTAAATTCCAGGCGATCTTGCCGCTGCGCGGCAAAGTGCTGAACGTGGAAAAAGCGCGTTTCGAAAAAATGCTCTCTTCCGAGCAGATCACGACCTTGATCGCAACGCTGGGTACGAGTATCGGCGCTGACGAATTCAACATCGACAAGCTGCGTTATCACCGCATCATCATCATGACCGATGCCGACGTCGACGGCGCCCATATCCGTACCCTGCTGCTGACGCTGCTATATCGCCAGATGCCGTTGCTGGTTGAGCGCGGCCACATCTACATTGCGCAGCCGCCTCTGTACAAGGTCAAGCATGGTCGTGACGAGCGATATCTGAAAGACGATGTCGAAGAAGCCAGCTACATGATGCAGATTGCGCTAAATGATGCAGCACTGGTGCCCACTGAAAATGCTGCCCCTATTTCAGGTGAAGCACTTGCCGAGCTGGTTCGCAAGTACAACACGGCTAATGCGATCATTCGTCGTCTGTCCCGTGCAATCGATCATGCGGCATTGTCGGCCATCATGACCGGCGTGACACTGAATCTCGATACGATGGAGCTGGCTGCGCAATCAGCGCAAATCATGATGCAGGCCATCAATGACCCGGCCGTTGAAGTCGTGGTGAGCTCGGATGATTTGTCGGACAAGCACATGCTGCGGATTCAGCGCCGTTTCCACGGCAATATGAAGATCAGTGTGATCGATGCCGATTTCGTGCAGGGCCCGGACTATGCTGTGCTAGCCGAGGCGGCAGCCACTTTCAAGGGACTGATAGGCCGCGGTGCACTGATCAAGCGTGGTCTTGGCGAGAAGGTACGTGAATCAGCCATTGTCGACTTCCATCAAGCCATGGCGTGGTTGCGAGATGAAGCTGAGCGCGGCGTCTCCAAGCAGCGCTACAAAGGACTAGGCGAGATGAACCCGGAGCAGCTGTGGGAAACCACGATGGACCCGAACGTGCGTCGCTTGCTGAAAGTGCAGATCGAAGACGCGATTGCTGCGGACCAGATCTTCACGACGCTAATGGGTGATGATGTGGAACCGCGGCGTGCTTTCATTGAACTTAATGCTTTGACTGCGGGGAATATCGACATCTGATTCTATCGGATGCCACTGTCAGGTAAAGGTGTGGTTAGTTAGTACTAAATGCCACTAAAGTACATAAAAAATCTTTTGCCAGAAAAAGCCAACTGATAAAGTTGGCTTTTTCGTTTCGTGTCTTTAATTCTTTGATTCTGCCAAAGAAAGACTAAAAACATGATGAGGCAATTGGGGTTAGGGTCACTCCGCATCGGTATTATTGGGGCAGGTACCGCAGGCTTGGCTACTGCCATTGCATTTGCCCAAACGGGTCATCATGTCCAGGTATTCGAAAAACATCCCGCACTTGCGACGATGGGTGCGGGGCTGCTGATCCAGCCACAAGGTGTGCGTGCGCTGTCAGAGTTGGGTCTCCGTGATGAATTTGAATCAGTCAGTGTCCCTATTGATCGTCTACTGGGCAGAAATCACCGAGACTGGCGGTTGGTTGATCTCGACTATGCCAGCCATCCTGCGTACGCTGTATCGCGTGCAGTGTTGGCCAATTTACTTTTGCGTGCCGCGCTTGCTGCCGGAGTGAACATACAGTTCAATGTCAATGTCGAGCAGGTAAAAATAGAGCAGAACTGTGGCTGCATTTGCAGTGCATTCGGCAGGACGGCATTCGACATGGTGGTGATTGCAGATGGCGCGTCGTCGGTATTGCCCCCGCAGGTCGGACTTGCAGTTCCATCCACTATCTATAAATGGGGTGCGCTTTGGGCGATGTTTGATGTCGATTACTGGCCGCATGAGCGCGTGCTTCAACAGCGATATCGAACTACGCGCCAGATGTTCGGCTTGATGCCGACTGAACGTTCCGGCGACAAGCTAAGGCTATCGTTATTTTGGAGTTTGCAGTGCAGTGCCTATCAAGACTGGAAACGGTCATCGCTGCAAGCATGGAAATATCAGTTGATTGAGCTATGGCCGGAATCAGAACCAGTAGTCAGCCAAATTTACGCACACGATCAACTTACTTTTGCAAGTTACCGTCACGCGCGACCGCGCCGCTTGTCGAAGTCTCCCATTTGCATTGTCGGTGATGCAGCACATGCGATGAGTCCGCAACTCGGCTTGGGGAGCACATTAGCGATACAGGACGCTCTGCTGCTGGCGCAACACGTCAATGCTCTCGGAGTAAAGGATGGAACGCTGGCATTTTCCAGTAAAAGATTACCGGCAGTGAGAGCCTATCAGGCGCTTAGTCGCGCATTGACTCCCTGTTTTCAGGCTGATGGTGATGGCTTATGGCGCGATTTGATATTTGCCCTAAGCTTATTTGTACCCGGAGTGCCTTGGTTAATGCATCGTAGTATCGCTTAACCAAGTCCCCCGTTTTCTTAGCTGCCGTTAATCCAATCAGGCAGCGATTTTCTGCTCTTCCTCAACCGGTGCTGAAGACCTGATCAAATGATCAAATGCGCTCAGCGCAGCTTTTGAACCTTCGCCCATCGCAATGATGATCTGCTTGTAAGGCACGGTCGTCACATCGCCCGCTGCAAACACACCTGGCACCGAAGTCTGGCCACGCGCATCAACTTCGATCTCGCCACGCTTCGATAATGCGATCGTGCCCTTGATGAAGTCCGTATTCGGCAAGAGACCAATCTGCACGAAAATGCCTTCGAGCTCAATCGTCTTCGTCTCACCAGTTTTGCGATCAATGTAACGCATGCCATTGACCTTCTTGCCGTCGCCAGTGACCTCCGTCGTCTGAGCCTGCGTAATTACAGTCACGTTCGGCAGGCTGCGAAGCTTGCGCTGCAAGACTTCGTCGGCACGCAGAATCGCGTCATACTCAAGCAAGGTGACATGGCCGACGATACCGGCGAGATCAATCGCTGCTTCCACGCCAGAATTGCCGCCGCCAACGACCGACACGCGTTTACCCTTGAACAGCGGACCATCGCAATGCGGGCAATACGCGACCCCTTTGTTGCGATATTCCTGCTCACCCGGCACATTCAGTTCGCGCCAGCGAGCACCGGTAGCCACAATCACAGTGCGGGCTTTCAGGCTGCCGCCGTTTTCCAGTTTCACTTCAATAATGTCGCCGGGAACAATGGCCGACGCACGCTGCAAGTTCATCACATCAACGTCATATTCCTTAACGTGCTGCTCCAGAGCAGCGACCAGTTTGGGTCCTTCGGTTTCTTTCACCGAGATGAAGTTTTCAATGCCCAATGTATCAAGTACCTGACCGCCGAAGCGTTCTGCCACTACACCGGTACGAATACCCTTGCGTGCCGCGTAAATCGCAGCCGAGGCGCCGGCCGGACCGCCGCCGACGACGAGCAGATCGAATACGTCTTTGTTCGACAGTTTGATGGCGTCTCGCGCTGCTGCACCGGTATCGAGCTTGGCAAGGATCTCTTCGAGATCCATACGGCCCTGACCGAAATTCTGACCATTCAGGAAAACGGTAGGCACGGCCATGATCTGTCGTTCGTTGACTTCGTCCTGGAACAACTGACCATCGATCATCACGTGACGAATGCGCGGATTAATGATTGCCATCAGGTTCAATGCCTGCACGACTTCCGGGCAGTTATGACATGACAGCGAAATATAAGATTCAAACAAATAGTCACCATCCAGCTGACGAATCTGCTCGATGACATCAGCCTCCACTTTCGGTGGATGGCCGCCTGCCCATAGCAGCGCCAATACCAGTGAGGTGAATTCGTGGCCCATCGGTATGCCGGCAAACCGCACGCCCATATCACTGCCCTTGCGATTAACTGCAAAAGAGGGAATGCGCTGGCCGTCGTCGTTGCGCTCTGTCAGCGAAAGAAGACTGGACATTGACGCAATCTCTTGCAGCATCTCGCGCATTTCAACTGATTTTTCGCTGTTGTCCAGCGATGCAGTAATCTCAACGGGGCTTGTGACCTTGCCGAGATAGGCTTGTAATTGAGCTTTGATAGTTGCGTCCAGCATGATGGCCTCGAATCTGAAATTTTTTAAAAAACTGCTTGCGCGGTACGGCAGTTGAACTTAAAGCGTACCGCGCAATTTCAATGCTTAGATCTTGCCGACCAGGTCCAGCGAAGGTGCCAGTGTTTCAGCGCCTGGAGTCCACTTGGCTGGGCAGACTTCGCCTGGATGCGCAGCGACGTATTGTGCGGCTTGAACTTTGCGCAGCAATTCGTTTGCATCGCGGCCAATGCCGTTGTCATGGATTTCACACAGCTTGATCTGACCTTCTGGATTGATGACGAAAGTGCCGCGCAGTGCCAGACCTTCTTCTTCGATCATCACCTCGAAATTGCGGGTGATCGCGCCGGTTGGGTCAGCAATCATCGGATAGGTGATCTTGCCGATGGTGTCGGACGTGTCATGCCATGCTTTGTGGGTGAAGTGGGTGTCGGTTGAAACGGAGTAGACTTCCACGCCCAGTGACTTGAACGTAGCATAGTGATCAGCCAGGTCGCCAAGTTCTGTTGGGCAGACGAAGGTGAAATCAGCTGGGTAGAACACGACAACAGACCACTTACCTTTCAGGTCTGCATCCGAAACCGATATGAATTTGCCGTTATGAAAAGCATTGGCAGTGAATGGCTTAACTTGGGTATTAATCAGGGACATGGTCATTTCTCCTTTGGGTTTGGTGATGCGATGGATGGATGATAGGGGCTCGCTATGCGCCCGGCTATTTGATAGTTTGTATTAATGGAATAGGCATTACCTATCGCGGGATATTAGTTGATAGAAATTTACTGGAAATGCTGGATTTGTTAAGATCACAGACTTCCCAAGCGCAGAGAAGATCGCGTGCGTTTAACTCGATCTTGTTTTTACGAAGTAAGTCTCTTGATAACTTCGCTTTTTCAAATCCGTAACCGTAATTACTATTAGTTCTAGTTGTAACGGCAGGGGTGACCGCTTTTCACGCCCATAGTCAATCTGGAGGAAATATGAAGAAGTTCTGGATGGCCCTCATGGTGGCATTCATTGGCATCACGGTCTCCGTATCGGATGCAGAAGCGCGGCGCATGGGCGGCGGAGGCTCATTTGGCAAATCATCCCCAAGTTTCAGCAGGCAGGCGCCCATGCAAAATAATCAAATGGCGAACGCTTCCCGGCCCACTGCACCTGCAGCGCCTTCTAGTCCCTGGAAAGGCATCGTAGGCGGCGCTTTACTCGGCTTGGGCATGGGTGCGTTGCTGTCGCACTTTGGCATGGGCGGCGCACTCGCCAGCATGATCGGCACGCTTCTGATGGTGGGCCTGCTCGCTGCGGCGGCAATATTCCTGTTCCGCATGCTGTCGCGTAAGACAAGTGGCCAGCAAGCGCGTCCTGCTTATGCCGGCGGCGTTTCCGAGAAAAACATCACGCCCGAGATAGGCGCCAATCTGGGTGGCGCTTCGCAGCAGGGGTCTTATTCTGGCGCGGCTGCAGCCGTGTCGAGCATTCCGGCCGACTTTGATAGCGCAGGATTTTTACGCCACGCAAAAACCAATTTCCTGCGCATGCAGGCTGCATGGGACAAAGCTGATACGAACGATATTCGCGAGTTCACGACGCCTGAAATGTATGCAGAGTTGAAAATGCAATTAACGGAGCGTGGTGCCTCACCAAACCACACCGATGTAGTGTCGATAGAAGCTGAATTGCTGGGCATTGAATCGGGTGAAACCGAGCATCTGGCCAGCGTGCGTTTCTCCGGCATGATACGGGAAGCAGACCATGCGCCGACAGAGCCATTCAATGAAATCTGGGTATTGTCCAAGCCGGTAACGGGTAGTGGCGGTTGGTTGCTCGCAGGCTTGCATCAAGCCTGACCGGTGCATCACCGGCCAAGCTGAAACTATCGATCAATACGATTGATAAAGTCCGACGGCCTTGCAATTGATGAAAGCCGTCCGCATTAAAATGCGGGCGGCTTTTTTACGCATTGTTGATTAAAATAAAAAAATCATGTCCCAGCCCGCCCAATACGAACGCCCTGTTATTGCCTCATATTTGTTAGCCGCCGCTGCGCTACTTGTCGTCATGCAGGCAGGATTGCTCGCCGCGCTCTATTCCGGCTTGCTCGTATATTCGCTGGTGCATTTGATGGCTCCGGCATTGGGTAAGAAAATAGATAGCCAGCGGGCACGTATGATCGCCGTCGGAATTTTAGGAGCGTTGATCGTGCTGCTACTGATTTTTCTCGTCTGGTCCGGCGTATCATTTTTCTTGTCAGACGCTGGCAGCCTACCAGTTCTATTGAAAAAAATGGCAGATTTGATTGAGCAGTCGCGTGCGCAAATTCCTGATTGGCTAGCAATTTATTTGCCGCAAGGATCGGAAGACTTGCGCCAAATGCTGACAAGCTGGATGCGTGAACATGCAGTTGATGCGAAACATTTCGGTGAACAAACTGGTCGCACATTTGTGCACCTGATCGCGGGCATGGTTATTGGCGCACTGGCTGCCCTCTACGACACGACGCGCGTACATCATTACCTGCCCTTGTCGGCTGCCTTACACCAGCGTGTCGTCAACTTGCATCAGTCTTTCCGGCAAATGGTATTTGCACAGGTAAGGATTGCCGCCATCAATGCTCTTTTTACAGGCATCTTTCTCGCGGTAGTGCTGCCTTTTGCCGGGATCACATTACCGTTTGTAAAAACGCTGATCCTGCTGACCTTCCTGACGGGCTTGCTGCCCGTGATCGGCAACTTGATATCGAACACAGTTATCGTTGTAATCAGCCTCTCGGATTCGCTTACTACGGCAATGCTGTCACTTATGTTTTTGGTGACCATCCACAAACTTGAATATTTTTTGAATGCCAAAATAATCGGCATGCAAATCAATGCAAGAGCATGGGAATTGCTCGGCGCAATGTTATTGATGGAAGCGCTGTTTGGCATTCCGGGGGTCATCGCCGCGCCGGTTTTTTATGCGTACCTTAAAACCGAGCTCTCGAAAATTGGTTTGGTCTGATAAAAAATTTCAGTAAGGAGAATTACCCAGATGACGGATGCTGGTTATTGCGTAGCCTTTTGAGCTGATCTGCTCGAGTGGATCGTCGATGGCAAATTGCTGCAAGAGATTATCTTCTTCTGGCATTTCTAATCCTCTCGCTGCACTTTGCCAGTCTGTACTGATCACTTCTTCGGGGATGGTGCGCCCCTCCGGCACGGCCAGGTAGGAAAATTGTCCATTGCTCTCTGGCCGTTGATAGATATCCAATCGCATCGCGCCCCTTTCACTCTAATCGGCAATATGCTGATTGGACTGAGCATCGGCATCAAGGTTGCGCATGCGGTTTACTCTTTGTTTTTGTCTGTATCTGTATGGGACGCAATAGAGGAGATCAGGTCTACCGGCCTTGAGGATCGCTTGCGCATGCGCAAATTCAGCATCTCCACCACGACCGAGAATGCCATCGCGCTATAAATATAAGCCTTCGGTACATGGTGGCCAAAGCCTTCAGCGATCAGTACCACACCAATGGCGACCAGAAAAGCAAGCGCCAGCATCTTGATGGTGGGATGGTTGGAAACGAAACGACCGATTGAAGCGGCAAAGAGCATCATCAGCCCCACCGACAACACCACCGCAATAATCATTACCGACACATGATCGACCATGCCAACGGCAGTAATGATCGAGTCGAGCGAAAACACCATATCGACGAGCATGATTTGCAGAATGACTGACGTGAAAGTTGCATGTGCCAGTTTGGCTTGTTGCTCATGTGCGCCTTCAAGGGTCTGATGAATTTCGCCTACACTTTTCCACAATAAGAAAAGGCCGCCAAAAAGCAGAACCAGATCACGGCCCGAGAATGCTTGCTCAAGCACAGTAAATAGCGGCGCTGTCAGCCCGACAATCCATGCCAGCATCAGCAATAGCCCGATACGCATGAACATGGCGGCAAACAAGCCAATTTTGCGAGCCAACTCTCTTTGATGAACCGGTAATTTGTCGACAAGTATCGAAATAAAAATAATGTTATCGATACCCAGCACCAGTTCCAGTGCAGTCAATGTCGCCAGCGCGAGCCATACCTGCGGGTCTGTCAGTAATTCAAGCATCAAGTACGCTCCGAATAAAAGTAATCAGTAATTCTAGCAGGCAGACCTCAAAATACCGTCAGCCATTGAATGTAAAAAACGAAGATAATAAGACAATCAAATCGGAAAAATCTGAATGAAAAAAACAGCTACGATCAATTTTCGCCATCTTCAATATTTTTGGGTAGTAGCCAAAGAAGGCAGCATAACGCGTGCAGCCGAGCGATTGGACTTGGCCGTGCAAACTGTCAGTGCCCAACTAGGCCTGCTCGAGCAGGCAGTCGGTAAATCCTTGTTCATGCCGCAAGGCCGGCGTCTGGTACTGACCGAAGCTGGCCGGATCGCGCTGCGTTATGCTGACCAGATCTTTTTGCTCGGAGAGCAGCTGCAAGAAGCACTGGCAGACAGCGACGTCGAGCATACGATGCGATTGGTCGTCGGTATTTCCGATTCCCTGCCCAAGCTGATTGCCACCCGTCTGCTCGAAGCGGCCCTGTCCTTGCCCGAGCGGGTCAAGTTGGTTTGCTATGAAGATCAGTTTGAATCATTGCTGGGCGAGCTATCGTTGCACAAGCTCGATGTTGTATTGACAGACCGTCCCGTGCCACCTGGCACACCAATGCGGATCTTCAGCCATTTGCTGGGTGAAACAGAAATTTCTCTGTATGGCGTGGCATCGCTGGCAGAAAAATATCGCGCCGGTTTTCCAGCGAGCCTGAATGGCGCGCCGCTGTTACTGCCGACCCGTAACAACGCAATACGTAGTCGGATAGATCATTGGCTGGAATCGCTGGATCTGCATCCGGATGTGGTCGGTGAATTCGACGACAATGCCTTGCTGCATACATTTGGCCGCAATGGCCTGGGACTGTTCCCTGCGCCTTCCGTGCTGGCCAAAGATGTCGAAGAACAATTTGATGCCGTGCCGGTAGGCGCGATGCCGCAAGTGCGTGAACAATTCTATGCGATCTCGAATGAACGCAAGATCAAACATCCTGCAGTCGAGGCCATTTTGACAGCGATGCATGGTGGCGTGTTTTGATCAGCAAACTGATCAGCAAATAAAAAAAGGGCCGGCAACAATGCCGGCCCTTGAATATCAGACTGCTGACAATCAATACAAACTGGCGATCCAGTGTGCAAGATTTTCCATGTCATCTTCCGACAGCGTTTGCGCCAGGCTGGTCATGTTGCCAGCATCATTGGTACGCTCGCGAGCTTTGAAATTCTTTAGCTGTGAAACGATGTATTCAGGATGCTGTCCTGCCAAACGCGGAATCTCATTTTGGCCCGACATGCCGCCCATATGGCACATTGCGCACAATGATTCTTCTGCCTTGGCCGCGCCTGCCTTGATACGTTGCGGCTCAGACTTGAAGGTACTGCGAGTCTGCTTTTGTGAACCAAAGTAAGCAGCCAGATCCTGCATGTCCGACTTTTCAAGCATGCCGGCGACAGCAGTCATCATTGGATTTTTACGACGGCCTTCTTTGTAATCTTTGAGTTGCAAATAAATATAACGTGGGTTCTGTCCTGCCAGTGTCGGGAACATCCCTGACTGCGAATTACCGTTCACGCCATGACAGGCGACACAAGCTTCTGCCTTTTTCTTGCCTGCTTCAATATCCTGTGCCTGTGCGCTCAAAGAAAATGAACTTAGCGCCAACAGAGCGATGAATGCGAAACGAAATTTCATGATGAGACCTTAATACGCTCGTTTGAAAAAAAGAGGCTGCCGAAGGCAGCCTCTTTGCACTACAAACTAATTACAGTGCGAACACAAACACGCTATTGCCGCGCTTGAAGTCCATCTGTGAGTTACCGCCAGCAGCAACGGCGATGTACTGCTTGCCGTTAACCGTGTACGAAGTAGGTGGAGCATTCACACCTGCGCCGCACTGGTACTGCCACAGCACCTTGCCGGTTTTTGCATCGTAGGCTTTGAACCAGCCATTGCCTTCGCCTGCAAACACCAGGTCACCGGAAGTAGCCAGAACGCCGCCAATCATTGGCTGTGCAGTTTTGGTTTTCCAGACAATCTTGCCGGTGTCCAGATTCACTGCTGTGACGTTACCGAACTGCTCTTCACCTGGAACGTTCTTGAACGCACCGCCCAGCCACAGTTTGCCGCCTGGATAAGCAGAAGCTTCAACGTGGTAGGTCATTGGCTGCTCAAGGTTGGCAGCGAATGCCAGACGCAGCGGTGGGTTCACAGCCATTGGCGACCACTCAACACCACCGTTGGCACCCAGGGACATACGGGTACCTTGTGGAGTTGGCAGGGACCACAGACCTTCTTGTGAAACCATGGCTTCGGAGAAGCGAACCAGATTGCCATTGCTACGGTCGTGCATGTAGATGTGGCCGGTTTTGCCGCCGTGGATAACACCAGGAATCATCTTGCCGTTCTTGTCCTTGATGTCGACCAGGATTGGTGGCGAGACTGCATCCAGATCCCAGACGTCATGCGCGATGTACTGGTAGTGCCACTTGTACTTACCGCTGTCGAGATCAACTGCGATCATCGAGTTGGTGTACAGGTTGTCACCAGGACGCTCTGCGCCGTACAGGTCAGGAGATGGGTTGCCGGCGACGAAGAAGACCGTACGGGTTTTCTTGTCAACAGCTGGCGTCATCCAGACACCGCCACCGAGGGTTTTGTAGAAGTCGCCGCCGTTTTTGGCCAGCGCTGCTTTTTCAGCAGCGATGTCACGGTGCATGTTGCGACCGGTTGCATCGTTAACTGCAAACGTACCTTCGTGACCCTTTTCAGGAATCGTGTGGAAGGTCCATGACAGCTTGCCGGTGTTGGCATCGAATGCCTTCACAAAGCCGCGTACGCCATATTCGCCACCGTTGGTGCCGATCAGCACTTTGCCGTCAACAACGGTAGGTGCCATCGTTTCGCTGTAGCCCAGTTCTGGATCAGCGATCTGGGTTTCCCACAGCAGTTTGCCGGTCTTTGCATCAAGCGCGACCAGTTTTGCATCCAGCGTACCCATGAAGAGCTTGCCTTCTGAAACAGCGACACCCTTGTTGTTAGGGCCGCAGCAATAGGTCGACACTGGGCCGATCTTTTGCTTGTAGTGCCAGTACTGCTCACCCGTGACAGCATTAACTGCATACACGTGGTTGTAAGACGTTGTCAGGAACATCACGCCGTTAACGACCAGCGGTGCGGTTTCCATTGATTCCAGCATCGCGGTTTGAACCACGAATGCAGGACGCAGTTTCGAGACGTTGCTTGCATTGATCTGGTTTGCTGGGTAGTAGCGGGTCTGCTCGTAGCTACCATTCGGGTGCAACCAGTTTTTACCATCTTTGGCAGCGCCATCCAGCATGGATTGGCTAACTGAACCAAAATTCGGCATTGGATTAGCCTTGATGCCGGCACCGGCGATAGGTTCTTGTGCAAACGCTGAACCTGCCAGCACGAGGCTGGTAGCGGCTAGCGTTTTGAGCATCTTATTCAGAGCCATGTATCTTCCTCTCTTCTATGGGTTTAAAGTCTCTTTCGTCCAGCTGATACTTTTTAAGGTAATCAACACAATCAAATATGTTCAAATTTACCGAAACTTTGGGTTCGATAAACAGTACGTTTATTTGCTGGACTTTCTTATTGACGGCAATAAAAAACACATTACTATTGCGCACGATGATCGTAGTATTTGTTCAGCTAATTGGCAATCGAAAACATAGTATTTTTAAGGTTATTTACATGAAACTTATGACGAAAATTTTGATGTTGGTGGCAGTGTTTATGTTTTGCGGCACAACAAGTGCACAACAGGCAGATAATCCCCACAGCCTCTCCCTGGCGGCAGTCAGAGCCGGCAACTTGACCAAGTTGCAGAATTTGATCGAGCAGCAAGGTGCGAACATGAATTCGCGTAACCGCACCGGCGAGAGTCTGCTGATGATGGCGATCAAAGCCGGGCACAAGGACATCGTTGCTTATCTGTTAAGCAAAGGTGTCAATGTGAACGTCGCTAATACGTCCAAGGTCACGCCGCTGATGGCAGCCGCATACAGCGGCGACGCGCAGACTGCAACGCTTTTGGTGAATAAAGACGCCGATATCAACGCAGTTGATCAATTAAAGAAAACGGCGATTGTCTATGCGGCCGGTACAGGTCATGCGGAGATTGTTGAATTGCTGCTCTCGCGTGGGATCGATATCAATGCACGGTATCCGAATGACTTGACGATATTGATGTGGGCAGCGGGCGCCGGTCATGCCAATACAGTCAAATTGCTGCTCTCAAAAGGGGCCGATGCAAGTCTGCAGGATAACCGCGGCAAGACGGCATTGCAGATTGCGGAGGACGGTGGGCATCTGGATGCGGTTAAATTGTTGAAGGCGCCGCAATCATAAATCCGATGCGTGATAAAAATTTGAAATGAAAAAAAGCCTGCATATGTGCAGGCTTTTTTCATATAAGAGGCTCAAGGATTCTTCAGCGTGATCTCGAACTGAGCAAACCACGCGGCGACATTATCAATATCGGCATCCGACATCGGCTTGGCGATGACGTTCATGGTTTCATTATGGCGTTTGCCATCGCGGAATTGCTTGATCTGACTGGAAAGATAAATTTCCGATTGACCCGCTAGCGAAGGAATGCCGGGCAGCGTGGTGATGCCGTTCTGACCATGGCACATGACGCAGCCTTGGGAGACCGTAGCACCTGCCTTTACATCGCCGGCAAAAGCCGACGCCATCAGGCTAGCGGAAAGCAGGCCGGCGAAGAGGGTGGAGATAAGTTTCATGATGAAGTAAAAAATAAATAAAAGCGGAAAGCAGACTATACCAATAAAAAAAATCGTCTGCCACGATCACTCGTGGCAGACGATTCCTATTACCCCTTTGCTGCGAACAACACAGCGCAGGGCAGTCGATTAGTTACCAGCGTAGCTGATGCGATAGATCGCACCTGCGTAGTCGTCGGAAACCAGGATCGAACCGTCTGGCAGGTTGGCAACGTCAACTGGACGGCCCAGAGCGCGCTTGCTCACTGGGTCGAGGAAGCCGTCTGCGAACACTTCAGAAGTACCTGCAGTACCGTCAGCTTTGATTGGCACGTAGTTGATCAGGTAGCCGCTTGGCTCGGTGCGATTCCATGAACCATGGGATGCAACGAAAATGCCGCCTTGGTATTTCTTAGGAAATGCCTTGCCGGTGTAGTGGGTCAGACCCAGTTGAGCTTGGTGAGCTGGGAATTCGACTTGTGGGAACACAGCGTTTGCTGGCTCTTTCATGTCTTTCAGATCAGGAGCTGCGCCCGAACCTGCAACTTTGAATTTGCCGTTCCAGTATGGGAAGCCGAAGTGCTGACCAGCTTTGGTCAGGTGGTTCAACTCGCCTGGTGGCACGTCGTTACCCAGACCGTCAACCTGGTTGTCGGTTGTCCAGATGGTCTTGTCTTTCGGGCTCACGTCGATACCGGCTGGGTTACGCATACCCATAGCATAGACTTCACGGCCTGAACCATTGAATGGGTCCATACGCACAACGCCGCCGATACCGACTTTGTTGTACAGGTCGATCTTGTCTTTAGGCTGCACGTTGTATGGCTGGCCCAGTGTGATGTAGAGCTTGCCGTCATCAGCAACGCGGCAGACACGGCCGGTGTGGTTGAACGATTGCTCTTCAACTGGAATCAGGCCGCCTTCTGGCACAACGGTGATCACTGCAACGTCCGGACCTTCGTAGAAGTATTCGGCAGCTGGGAAATTCAGAACGCGGTTGGATTCAGCAACGATCAGGAAGCCGTCCTTGGTCCAGCAAACGCCGTTAGGGTTGCTGAATTTGATCGATGGTGCGAAGGATTTAACTTCGTCTGCAACGTTGTCGCCGTTACGGTCGGTAACTGCCCAAACGGTGGTCTTGCGGGTACCAACGAACAGCATGTTGGTCGAAGGAGCCACAGCCATGTAACGTGCATCAGGAACGATTGCGTACAGTTCGATCTTGAAGCCTTCTGGCAGTTTGACTTTCTTCAGGTTGGCTTTGATCAGTTCGGCATTTTTGCCTGCTTGATCCACGGTTTTGATATTCATATCAGTAGCCGTGTTTTTCATTGCTTGCAGGGTCGACAGGTTGTCAGCGGCGAAAGCCGAGGCCGAGAATGCCAGGAACATTGCTGACGCCAGGGCGCCTTTTACGAATACATTGGATTGAGCCAATTTAATCTCCGATTGGTTTTGTAGTTTACGAAACGATGAAACGAAAAACCCAAGTACGCTTTATTAAAATTTAAATAACAAAAATAATCTAAACGTACCGAATTGCATGCGGGGCTTTGAAATATAGGTTGTTGCACTATGGCGATACAAGTGAATTTTTTTCACCATTCAAGGCCAATCCACATTTTCAAATTAACAAGCCGGATTTTAGAAAACTGAAAACCGGCTTGCCAGGCAGCAGAACGAGGAAATTTAATGGTTTAACGGATTACGACACCCCATGGCATTTCGCCGACTGTCACTTCAGAAGTCACGGAGAGCTTGTCTGTATCAATGACGGAGACCGAATTCGAACGGCCGTTTGCCACATACAGTTTTTTACCATCCGGCGTGATCGCCATATTCCAGGGACGCTTTCCGACTCCAATCGTGGCCACGACCGAATTACTGGCTGTGTCGATGACGGATACCGTGCCGTCCTTGCCATTTGAGACATAGACGCGCTTACCATCCGGCGCCATGGTAACGCCATTGCAGAAGGTGCCCGCCTTGATTTGCTGGGTGACTTTTTTGCCAGGTACGTCGATGACATAGACCATACTGGCGAGCTCGGAGGCGATGTAGGCGAACTTGCCATCAGGGGTGAACGCCATGCCGCGCGGACGCTCGCCGACTTTAACCGATGCGACCTGCTTGCGCTTTGCCACATCGACTACATCGACGCTATCAGCTTCCTCTGCTGAGACAAAAAGCCATTTGCCATCAGGGCTGAACACAGCGTGTTCGGGATTTTTGCCACGCGTTTTGACAGCGAAGATTTTTTTATTGGTGCTGGTCGAGACAAAGTTAATTGCATTACTGACTTCGGAAGCGGCAACCACCCATTTTCCATCCGGCGAAATCGAAACACCTTCAGGCGACTCGCCGAGATCCACAGTGCCAGCAGCGACACGCTTCTCCAGGTCGACCATGATCAAATCATTATTCGGCTGGTCGCTGACATACAGCGTCTTGCCATCTTTCGATATGGCGAGCCCGCGTGGCTTGTCGCCGGCTTTAATATTGGCGACTACCTCATCAGTTGCCGTATCGACCACGGACAGGGTGCCCGACTTTTCATTAGGTACATAAGCGAATGGGGCGGCAAATGCTGCGAACGGCGCCTGCAGTGCCGCTATCAAAAGTGCGCTGCTGACGAAATTGGCAGGAAATTTCTTCGGTTGTTTCATATTCGTGTCCATTTGAAAAAAGCAAAACAGGAAATTTCGTGATTGAACGAAAGCATTAAAGAATACCCGAAGCGCGGCGTATGGAAAACCTGACCGTTAGTCACCAATTTCGTTGAGTCAAATCAAAATCGCAAAATCAGGTAGGATGATGGCCGCGTTAAAAGCGTCGCACATTCCCTGTGTTGCATCTGCTTAGCACCAATCCAACAAAACATATTCCGAATTAAACGAAAGATTCGCATGCCCGCAGAATTTGCTGAAAATGACTGGCGCCGCTTCTTGAAAAGTCTGGGTGAAGACCCGGACCGCCCCGGCCTCGTTGAAACACCTGCGCGCCTCACGAAGGCTTGGAAGCATTGGGCATCTGGTTACAATCAAAATCCTGAAGACTTGCTCAAGACCTTTGAAGACGGTGCCGAGCAATACAATGAAATGATCGTGGTCAGGAATATTCCTGTCTATAGCCACTGTGAGCATCATCTCGCGCCATTCTTTGGCAAAGCGACGATAGGCTATATGCCGAACGGAAAAATCGTCGGCTTGTCAAAACTGACTCGTCTGGTGGATTGTTTTGCCAAGCGCCTGCAAGTGCAGGAAAGGCTGACCATACAAGTGGCCAATGCGTTAATGGAGTGCCTGGAACCCAAAGCCGTTGGCGTCGTCATCCGTTGTCGCCACTTGTGCATGGAGAGCCGAGGTATCCGCACTCCTGGCGAAGAAACGGTTACCTCGGCAATGCTGGGAGAGCTGCAGCCTAATCTGGCCATGCGCACCGAATTTCTGGCACTGGCCCGCGAAGACTGAGTCCGTGTTCAGTCTTTCTTCTTTTTCTTTTTGACTGACGCCAGCATGGTCTGGCGGCAGTCTTCGGCGCCACAACGACAGCCATAATTCTGCTTTAGTTTCTTGGTCATTTTTTCATCAATCACCAGGCCATAGTCGTAAGCCAGCTCTTCGCCGCGCTTGATGTCACGCAGCGCGTGAATATAGACATGACCTTTTTCTTCTTGTGCTTCGCAATTGGGTGCGCAGGAATGATTGATCCAGCGCGCATCACTGCCGCCATCACCACCGTCTATCATCTTGCCGCTTTCGAGGCTAAAGAAAAACGTGTGAAATGGATTCTCGGGGTCCAGACCCGTGCGTTTTTCCGCTTGCTTTTCCGTGATGCGCTTGCCCGTATATTCAATGATGCGAGCGCCTGCACTGATTTTTCGCTTGGCGAATACACCGCGTCCGTGAATCTTCGAATATCTGACGACTATAGAATCTTCAGACAGCTGGTCCGCTGCTGACATGCTGCTTTGTTTCATGCTGGCCTGGAAAGTGAAGTGGTTGAAGTACTTTAATCAGGTTGCCTTAGTCACGGGACTGTGCAGTGATATTGCGCAAGGCCGTATTGGCCAATCTAATTCAGAACAAAGAAAATAAATCGGCAGACACCAAAGGTGCCTGATGATAGCGCAGGCCTCGCGGGCCACACAAGAGCCAGACCTGCATGACAGCGATTACCTTCATGCTGCGGCATTGGTAAATTTTTCTTGTAAACGGTAGTTTTTTCTCCTAGTCGCAGCCAATTTTAAACGGCTTGCCACGCGTTAGAGCGAGTTCAGGGCGCTGGCATGTGCTTTGCCTTTGATGCTGAAGTTGTCCCCTCAATGCGGGTACTTTGACTCCCGCTCAGCAAAAGGAGAAATTTAATGCCCATTACATTTAACAGATCAGGTAAGGCCGGCATGTTGGTCGGTATGATCAGTATTGCCAGCCTGATGTTCGCGCTGACAGCGCAGGCTGAGGAAGGTAAAAGTTCAGCAGCAACGCAGCGCGAAATGTCCGAACAGTATTCAGATCAGCCCAGTTCCAGTGAAAGTGCTAAAAGCAGCGGCGCCACGAGCAGCGGAGCGACAAGCACGGAAAGTGGCAAGTCATCCGGTGACAAATTAAGCCGCGCTGATGAGCGGCTGATGATGCAATTGGCACAAGCGAATATTGCGGAGATCAATGCCGGCAAATTGGCTGAGCAAAAATCGAATAACGATCAGGTAAAAAGCTTTGCGAAAAAAATGGTGGATGACCATACCAAAGCGCTTGATGACCTGAAACAGATCGCATCGTCCAGGGGGGTGACCTTGCCTACGGAGCCGGATCGTCAGCAGATGGCGATGGAAAACAAATTGTCAGCGCTATCTGGTGAAAAATTTGATTCACAATATATCGCTCAATCTGGCAACAGAGCGCATAGGGATACGCATCGCTTGCTGCAACGCGTTAGAAACAGGGCCACCGATCCCGAGTTGAAGAGCTATGCTACCCAAGTTATAGCAACCGTCGAAAGCCATCAGCAGCTTGCGAGGGATACCAGCAAGAACCTGCAATCGACGAGCGAAGGAAAAAGCGGCAGCAGCATGGAAGGCGGGAGCAGCAATAAATAAACTGCGCCAGTAATATGCAGCAGGTGGGCGCAATGCCTTCCTGTTGCGTTTGCGTTCTGGATTGCGGTCTCGCCGGTAAGGTAAAATGCCATCTTTTCCGTTGCGCCGGTAACGATGTTTAGTTGCTGACGTATCTGCTGTATCTGAAGACCGAAACCAAGCGCATGCTGCGACTGACTGATGTAACCCTGCCGCTCAATCATCCTGAAGCGGCATTGAAAGAAGCCGTGCTCGCAAGGCTGGCGATCGCGCCCGAAGAATTCGTTGGCCTCAACATTTTTCGCCGCGGTTATGACGCACGAAAAAAATCTGCGATCCTGCTGGTCTACACGCTCGATGTCGAGTTGCGTGATGAAGCGGCTGTGCTGGCGACTTGCAAGCCCGGTAGCAAAGTCACCATAGCGCCGGCAATCACGTATGAGTTTGTTGCGACTGCACCCCTTACTTTGCCGATGCGCCCTGTCGTGATCGGTTTTGGTCCGTGCGGATTATTTGCCGCCCTGATTCTTGCGCAAATGGGTTTCAGGCCTTTGATCATTGAGCGCGGCAAAGTCGTGCGCGAACGCACCAAGGATACGTTTGGCCTGTGGCGCAAGCGCGAACTGCATGCGGAATCGAATGTGCAATTCGGCGAAGGTGGCGCCGGCACTTTTTCCGATGGCAAGCTGTGGACGCAAGTCAGCGACCCCAAGCATTACAGCCGCAAAGTACTGCTGGAGTTTGTGAAAGCGGAAGCGCCGCCCGAGATCATGTATGTGAGCAAACCGCACATCGGCACCTTCCGGCTGGTAAAAATGATTGAGCACATGCGCGCGACGATCATTTCCCTCGGTGGCGAATTCCGCTTCGAGCAAAAAGTCGACGATATCGATATTGTTGATGGAAAAATCAAAGGCCTGCACCTGTCCAACGGTGAGCACATCGCTGCTGACCATGTCGTGCTGGCAGTCGGCCATAGCGCGCGCGACACTTTCCAGATGCTGCATCAGCGCGGCGTTTTTCTGGAAGCTAAACCGTTCTCGATTGGTTTTCGCATCGAACATCCGCAGTCATTGATAGACCGCGCGCGCTTTGGTCCGAATGCGGGCAATCCGATTTTGGGCGCAGCCGATTACAAGCTGGTGCATCACGCCAGCAATGGCCGCGCGGTATATAGTTTTTGCATGTGCCCGGGCGGCACCGTCGTGGCTGCAACTTCCGAGCCGGGGCGCGTGGTGACAAACGGCATGAGTCAGTATTCACGCGAAGAGCGCAATGCAAATGCCGGTATTGTCGTTGGTGTTACGCCGGCAGATTTTCCCGGCGGTCCGTTGGCCGGCATCGATTTTCAGCGGCAGTTAGAGTCGCGTGCGTATCAACTCGGCGGTGGCAATTACAATGCGCCGGGTCAGCTGGTTGGTGATTTCATCGCCAATCGTCCTTCTGCCGAATTTGGCGCAGTCCAGCCTTCTTATAAGCCGGGCGTACAACTTGGCAGCCTCAATCCGGCACTCCCGGATTATGCAATTGATGCCATTCGTGAAGCGCTGCCGGCCTTCGATAAACAGATTGCCGGCTTTGCGATGCAGGACGCCGTGTTGACCGGCGTTGAAACGCGGACCTCGTCGCCTGTGCGCATACGGCGCGGCGACAATTTCCAGAGCATCAATACGCAGGGTTTGTATCCGGCTGGTGAAGGTGCGGGGTATGCCGGTGGCATTATGTCTGCTGCGATTGATGGTATCCGTGTTGCGGAAGCGGTAGCACTTGCCATCTGCAATAAATAATAGCTGCTATGGCGTGAACAGGACGAAAAAAACGGGCCGCAATTGCGGCCCGTTTTGCTGTCCACGCGAGCGGAATATTACTTCTTGGCGCGCGCTGGCTTTTCAGTTGCTGGCACGAAGTGCTTGACCGCTTCGTTGATTTTTTCTTCCATAGACTCGGTGGCTTGCTTGGTAGCCTTGCTCATTTGCTCGTAGCTGGTGCTGGCGCTGGCGAGGACTGCATTCAGCATTTCAATCGCTTTTTCCGAACCGGCTGGCGCCGATTTGGACAGGTCATCGATCAGTTTGCGGGCGTGAGTAGTCGTCTCTGCCAAGCGCGCTTCAGTTGCTTTGGTAAAGTCAGCTTGGACCTTGGCGCTGATGCTTGCCAGATGCTTGCCATAGGCCAGTGCTTTTTCAGCGTTAGGCTGTGCTTGCGATGAAGTCAGGGCGATGATTTCTTGTGGGTCTTTTGCCGCCATCAACTGCTGCGCAGCAGCAGAAGCGTGCTCCAGTGATGCTTTGGCGGTGCTGATATTGAGCTCGACTAATTCAGCGACGCTTTGGAATGCTTTATTGGCGAAGTCATTCATGGCGGACAACTGGGAATCAATGCTGGCTTTGGTGGCTGTAGAAAACTGGTCTGCGTTTGTAAACATGATGTTTTTCCTTGAATATATTAAAAATCGGTGAGAGGCATAACTGAAACATAAGCATTGTGCGCTGCAACAATTCGCATTTTAGGCAAATTTAAAATCCTGTCAAGACTTTTTTGTGCGCCGCAACATGGACAAGTGTTTCTCGGGATGGTTGAGTAAATCTCACCATTAGTTGCTTAATAGAAAATAAATGCATGCGCAATCTGATTGCACTGTCGTATGCAGAGCCTGCTTATAATTGCCTGCCCTCTTAAATTCGCAAAGCCGTGCATGAACACTGATCATTACCCGCATTGGCCAGCCGGCTTGCCATACCAACTTACCGTCCCCGAGACTAGCGTTTATACGAATCTGGCGATCTCGGCATGGCGTTATCCGAATAAAACGGCCTTAGTCTTTTACAACTGGCAAATCAGTTATAGCCAATTAAAAGCCCAAGTGGATGCACTGGCCGGTTATTTGCAGCAGGCATGCGGCGTAATACGTGGTGACCGTGTGCTGCTGCATATGCAAAATAGTCCGCAATTCGTGATTGCCTTCTACGCAATCTTGCGAGCCGATGCGATGGTGGTGCCAGTTAATCCTATGCTGATGACGGAAGAGTTGCGGCATACCGTGGCAGACAGCGGTGCGCAGGTCGCCATCACGGCCCAGGAATTAATCACGCGATTGCAACCCCTGATGGGCGCAGCCGGCCTGCAGCATGCGGTGATGGCAAGCTATTCAGATTACATCGAGAACATCACTGCAGACATGCCGGACTGGGTCAGTGCGCCAACAATGGTGCCAAAAGCGGTGACAGAAGATGAGCGCATTCACGCGTGGCGCGAAGCCCTTGAAGCGCAGTGCACGCCGTCTGCGCATTTGGCCGGACCCGCAGATCTCGCGTGCATGCCTTACACATCGGGCACTACCGGTAAACCGAAAGGCTGTATTCATACTCACCGATCGTTGATGTTTACATCCGTCACAGGTGCGATTTGGTCTGGCACAGGCGCACCGGACCACGTGTCCCTCGCAGTGCTGCCACTGTTTCACGTAACCGGCATGCAAGTGAGCATGAACGCTGCTATTTACTCAGGTGCCACCCTGGTGATTCTGCCGCGCTGGGACAGGGATGCGGCCGGCCGCATGATTACCCGCCATCGGGTCACGACCTGGACGAGCATTCCAACGATGATGATTGATTTCCTGTCCAATCCGCGCTTGGCCGACTACGATATCTCAAGCCTCAAGCGTGTCTCCGGCGGCGGCGCGGCAATGCCCGCTGCCATTGCGCAAAAGCTGCTTGAGTTGACCGGCCTTCAATATATGGAGGGCTATGGTTTGTCAGAAACCATCGCCACTACGCATTCGAATCCGGTGCAAAGACTCAAGCAACAATGTCTGGGCATACCCATCTTCAGCGTGGATTCGCGCATCATTGATCCTGAAACATTGCGCATGCTGGCACCGAACGAAACCGGTGAAATTATCATTCACGGACCACAAGTATTTGAAGGCTACTGGCAAGATGCAGAAAAAACTCGCGCTGCCTTCGTAGAAATAGACGGCAAATCTTTTTTCCGATCGGGTGATTTGGGCTACAAAGATGAAGAAGGATTTTTCTATTTTGCAGATCGGCTAAAACGCATGATCAATGCAAGTGGCTACAAAGTCTGGCCGGCCGAAGTCGAGGCGATGATGTATGGCCATCCTGATATTCGTGAATGCTGCATCATTGCCGCTAACGATGCGTATCGCGGTGAAACAGTAAAAGCCGTGATTGTCAAAAAAGACGGCAGTACAATTAGCGCCGAAGCCATCATGCAATGGGCGCACGATACGATGGCAGCCTACAAAGTGCCAAGGCAAGTCGAGTTTGTAGACAGCCTGCCAAAATCCGCGACCGGTAAAGTAATGTGGCGCACCCTGCAAGAAAAAGAACGCAATCAATGACTATCCTGCTCTCCACGCTCAATGCCCGCTATGCACATGCATCGCTGGGGCTGCGTTATCTGCTCGCCAATATGGGCGAGCTTCGCCAGCAAACTCTATTGAGAGAATTCGTTATCGGCGCGCGCACTGCTGACGTGGTCGAAAAATTATTGGCAGACAAGCCGCGTGTGATTGGCTTTGGCGTCTATATCTGGAACGTTGAAGAGACAAGCAAAATTGTCGCCTTGCTCAAGCGGCTCGCACCCGAGGTCGTCATCGTGCTTGGCGGCCCGGAAGTCTCGCATGAACCGCAACAGCAGGAAATTGTTCAGCTGGCTGATTATCTGATTACAGGCTGGGGTGACGTGAGCTTTCCCAAACTATGTCGCGCGATTTTGAATGGCCCCAGGCCCTTGATGAAAATTCATGCAGGCGAGCAGCCTGAGCTGGATCAGATTGCTTTGCCCTACTCGCTCTACAGCACTGAAGACCTCGCGCACCGCACGCTGTATGTTGAAGCTTCGCGCGGCTGTCCGTTCAAATGTGAATTTTGCCTGTCGGCGCTGGACAAGACCGCGTGGCCGTTTGAGCTGGATAATTTCTTGCGCGAGCTTGAAGATTTGTATCAGCGCGGCGCGCGTTTGTTTAAATTTGTAGACCGCACCTTCAACCTCAACGTCAAGACCAGCCTGCGCATCCTGCAGTTCTTTGCCGACAAGTTGGCCGCGCATCCGGATGACCCGGTATTTGCGCATTTCGAGCTGGTGCCCGACCATTTGCCCGATGCGCTCAAAGACAGCATCAGGCAATTTCCACCTGGCGCTTTGCAATTTGAAATTGGCATCCAGAGTTTCAATCCCGAAGTGCAGGCTTTGGTCAGCCGCAGGCAAAACAATCAAAAAGCGGCAGAGAATTTGCGTTGGCTGCGAGAAGAATCGCATGCGCATTTGCATGTCGATCTGATCGCCGGATTACCCGGTGAAGATTTGGAAAGTTTCGCGCGCGGTTTTAATCAACTCGTGGCACTCAATCCGCATGAAATCCAGTTTGGCATTTTGAAGCGCTTGCGTGGCACGCCCATCATTCGTCATACCGAACTCTACAAGCTGGTGTTCGATCCGGCACCACCGTATTCCATATTGGCCACCGACCGTATCGACTTTCAGACTATGCAGCGGCTGGTGCGTTTTGCGCGCTATTGGGACCTGGTAGCCAACTCGGGGCGCTTCGCGACGACCTTACCGTTGATATTGGCGGATTCCCCGTTTGAGCGCTTTATCGCGCTGTCAGACTGGCTGTATGCGAAGACCGATGCCACGCACAGGATTGCGCTGGATCGATTGGCAAGGCTCGTCACAGACTGGTTATGTGAGCAGGGTGCCGAACGGGCGAAGATCGTGGGCTACATCACGCAAGACTATGCAGGTCAGATCGCACCAACGACTGGCAAGACCCACAAAGCAGTCGCACCGCAGCGACAAGCACGGCATCTGGCAGCCTGATCAGGAGCTGCGTGCGCGCCAATCTTGCAGCAATCGCAAGGCGGCGCTGTCGAGTGACTCCAGTGGCATCGTTTTGGCATGCTCGAAAATCATCATTGCATACACACTGGCAAGCGTGTTGACCTCGGACGACAGCGCAAGCTCACTACCAGTCGACGGCCGCAGCCCGCGCCAGTAGTTGATTGCCTGTTCAAGTTCGGTGAGTGTTAATTCCATCGTTCTATTTTAACCGCCTCCATCGCGCTGCTAAGATAGCTTTTTGCAAAACAAATAAACAAAGGCAAATCGTGAATTTTGTTCTGGTGCATGGTGCATGGCATGGCGGCTGGTGCTGGCGAACGGTAGCGGCGAAATTGCGCGCAGCTGGTCATCAAGTATTCACGCCGACGCTGACAGGTTTGGGGGAGCGTGCGCATCTGCTGAATGCAGAAGTTGGCATGTCGACGTTCATTAACGATATCTGCGCAGTCATCAAAGCCGAAGAATTAAGCGATGTGGTCCTGGTCGGCCACAGCTTTGGCGGCACCGTTATTAGCGGCGTTGCTGATCGCATCCCGCAAGCTTTGTGCAAGTTGATTTATCTTGATGCGCTCATCGTGCAAAGCGGCCAATCGGCGCTGTCCATATTGCCGCCGGCGGTGCAGCAAGAGCGAAGCCGCACGATTGATTCCGAAGGCCTGCGGATGGCGATTCCAACGCCTGACAAGTTTGGTGTGAGCGTGCCTGAACAGGCTGCGTGGTTGTTGCGTCAACTGACGCCGCATCCATTGAAGGCATATACCGAGCCGCTGAACTTGCTACACCCGTTAGGCAACGGACTGCCCAAGACGTACATCGCCGTCACCGACCCCTGGTATCCACCATTTGCCGCTTTGCGCGAATGGATCAAGTCGCAACCGGACTGGCAATGGTGCGAGATCGCCGCCGGTCATGATGCCATGTTGACTTCGCCCGATGCGCTGGCAGTGCTATTGCAAGACCTGGCGCTGCGCTAAAAAGTGAGCAAGACGGTCGAGTCCCTGTTGCAGTTTGTCGATTGAATGAGCAAAGCACCAGCGGATTGCACCCTCGCCTTCCGCGCCGAACGCGCTGCCCGGCGCGAGTCCGAGGCCGGCTTCGGCCACTAGCCGTTTGCACAGATTAAGTGAATCCGTTTCGCCTTCGACACGAAAAAACAGATACATCGCGCCGTGCGGACGCGGTGCAATGATGCCGGCTTCGCGAAAGCGCGGACTGGCCAGCTGTTCAACTAAAAAATCACGCGCTGCCTGATAGCGCGCCACCGTCTGCCGCAAATTTTCTTCACCTTGCTCGATGGCGACGATGCCGGCGCGCTGCACAAATCCCGGCGCGCACGAGGTGTTGTATTCAATCAGTTTGCCGAGTCCGTCCATCAACATCGGTGGCACCTGCATCCATCCCAGTCGCCAGCCTGTCATCATCCATGCCTTTGAAAAACTGTTCGCCGACACTACCCGCTCGTCTGCCTCGGCCAGATCCAGAAAGGACGGCGCACAATGCAAGCCACCGGCTGGCTGGTCGTAGACTAGTCGTTCGTAGACATCATCAGCAACCAGCCAGATCCCGTGCTGGCGGCAATGCGCGAGCAGTATTTGCTGCTGCGCTCGTGTGATGGTCCAGCCGGTCGGATTGTTTGGCGAATTCAACAGCAGCATTTTCGTCTTTGGCGTCAGTGCAGCCAGCAGGCGCGCTATGTCCAGTTCCCATACAGGCTGCGCAAGTTCGAGCTTGAAGTCCAGCCCGACGGTCGCGACTTCGGCGCCCAGTATCTTCGGTATCTCAAGCAGGTTCGGCCACAAGGGAGTGACTGCGACTACGCGGTCGCCGGGATTGAGCAGCAACTGCGCCACCAGCATCAAGGCCGATACACCGGACGAGGTCACGGCGATCTGGTTGATATCGGCAGCACGATGCAGCCGCGAAGAATACGCGGCCAGCGTTTCGCGCAAGGCCGGCACGCCAAGGTTATGCGTATAAAAAGTGTCGCCCGCGTCCAGCGCTGCCTTGGCAGCGTCACGGATGAACGCTGGCGTGACCTGATCGGGTTCGCCAAACCAGAACGGCAGCACATCGGCACGGCCCATGCCGGCATTGGCGACTTCGCGAATGCGGGACGCGCCCAGTGATTCCACGGCCGCGCGCGGCCCGGTAGAAAACGAAGGATGCATGGGCAGGTTCACAGGCAAAGAAATAATCGGTTGGCCAGATCCAGTATGAAGGCGGGCTGCAGATAAGCAAAGAAGAATAGCGCGAGCACCGCTATGCCCATCGCTGCAAGCAGCGCACGCAAGAGCCGGTGTTTCATGTCGCCTCCGGCATTACGCGCGAAATCGGTGCTTCAATGATAGGCAAGTTCACAAGGCCGGCAAACACGCCGAGAGCAATGGTGATCATCCATACGGTGTTGTAGTTGCCTTGCAGCGTAAACAAATACCCGCCCAGCCATGCGCCGGTGAAGCTGCCAAGCTGATGCGAGAAAAACACGAAGCCTGAAAGCATCGACAAATAACGCACGCCGAAGATGCCTGCCACTACGCCGTTTGTCAGCGGCACGGTGGACAGCCACATCAGCCCCATTGCTGCAGCAAACAGATAGACCGACAACGCCGACAGAGGTGCGAGCATGAAGAGGGCAATGAAAATCGCGCGCGAAAAATAAATGGCCGACAGCAGATAGCGCTTGGGCAGCGTGCCACCAAGCTTGCCGGAATAGTAGGAGCCGAAGATATTAAATAGCCCGATCAGGGCAAGCGCAATGACGGGCACCAGCGGATCGGTCAGGCCCTTGTCTTTCAGGTAGGCCGGCAAATGTACGCCAATGAAGATCACCTGGAAGCCACAGACGAAATAACCGCAGACCAGCAATTGAAACGGACGATGCGCAAACGCCTCGCGCGTGGCTTCCAGAATACTTTGCTGATGCGTGTACTTACCTGCTTCAGGAACCGGTTCGCGCAGCAAGAAAGCCAGGGGCAACATCACCACCAGCACCAGTGCTGACAGCCAGTAAAAGGCGGGCTGCCAGCCTGCCATGCCGATCAATTGCTGCTCGACCGGAATCATCGCGAACTGACCGAAAGAACCGGCAGCACCCAGAATGCCAAATGCCCATGAGCGCTGCACGGTCGAAGCAGTGCGGCCGACAATGCCCGACAAAGCGCCAAAGGCGGTGCACGACAAAGCCGCGCCGATCAGGATGCCCGAGCCAATGACGAACAGCGAAGACTGGTCGACCAAGGCCATCCACAACAGGCCGGCGACATACAGTAGCGCGCCGATGATCACCACGCGTGCCGCGCCGTAGCGGTCGGCCGCCATGCCTGCCAGCGGGCCGAACACACCCCACATCAGGTTTTGCATCGCCATCGCCATCGAATAGGTTTCGCGCGTCCAGCCATACTCCTGCGAGATTGGTTGCAGCCAGAAGCCGAAACCATGGCGCACACCCATCGCCAGGGAAAGGATTACGCCGCAAGCCAGCAAGACTGTCTTGAGCCGGGGTGCACGGGTGGCAGTGAACATGGATGGCAGGACGTGAATGGCGAAGTCTTAGAGTGTAACGCATGCCGATTGCCCGCAATAAAGTAAACGGATATAAAAACCGCACATAAAAAACGGGCACGGCTTGCACGGCCGCGCCCGCTGTTTCAGTACTGGTTTATCAGGCTTTACTGTCCGGTGCTGGGACTGGTGGTCGGCCCTGGCGAGCTGTTCGGCGTCGGACTGGTAGTGGCAGGTGTATCGGTACCGGTGCCACCCATGCTGGAGCTGCCGCTGCCCATGGAAGAACCACCTTGCGATTCGGACGATCTGCCAGAAGCGCCTCCAGAGGTGTCGCTTGAAGTACCACTCGATGTGCCACCCGAACTACCGCTGCCTGACATGCCCGAACATGCGCCGAGCAGCATCGCACATGCTATAGGTATCATCCATTTGATCATAATCGCTCCTGCAAAGATAAGAGGACAGTACGCACCAACAGGCGTACCAGTGAATGCATGCTTATGCATTCAGTAGAAGCGGATTAGCAAGGGAAGTTCGAAGCAATACGGAGTTGGTTGATATCACGCAAGCATCCTGCTTGAAATAGCAGCCTGAACATTCCATTCAGGCTGCTATAAATTCAGGCGGCTTTCTTGGCGACGGCTTTTTTCAGCGCCGGCTTGGCCGCTGCTTTGGTGGCGATCTTTTTGGCGGCAGGTTTTTTGATGGCTGTTTTTTTAGCCGCCGTCTTCTTCACTGTTTTAGCCGCCGTCTTGCTGGCCGGTTTGGCGCTGACGGTTTCGTCTTCTGCGCCATCAGCCTTGGCCTTGGTGCGACCCTTGGCTGCGCCTTCCGGCTTTTCTTTGCGCGGTTCGAACTCGAAACTCACCTTGCCGTCTTTGCCCTTGGCCAGATACGCCTTGAACGGACGGCGCGTGCGTTGCGAGACAAAGCCGGGCAACAGATCGGTTTTGCCTTCGTTGAGCAGCTTGACCATTTGCTCGGGCAGGATTTCCTGTTGCAGGATGATGCGGCCACTGCGGAAGTCACAAGCTTTGGGCTTGGCGACGGTTTTTTCACAGACGTAGGCCAGACCCATTTCATAGACATTGCTGGCGCATTTGGGGCAGACGCCCAACGGCGTCTGTGCGCTGAAATCAACCGGCTCGGCGTTTTCATCATCGGCATCATTTTGGCCAAAGTCGAATTCGAGTTTGAAATTCTTGATCTCTTCGTCGCGCGAAATTTTCAGGATCGCGGCAAACGGGCGGCCCATCTTCGAGCGGAATCCCTGCAGCGGACCGATGGTACGGTTCGTCAGCAGTTCTTCAACTTCTGCGACTTCAAATTGCCGGCTGCCCGGAATTTTGCTCATCGAAAATTCGCACTTCGTGCAATTGAAGCGGCGGTAATTTTCTTTCACGACACCGCCGCAATTCGGGCATGGCGTGGTTAGCGTCGCATAGTCACCCGGTATGGTGTCGTTGTCGTATTCCTTGGCGCGCTTGACGATGATCTGCGTCATTTGCGCAATCTCGCGCATGAACTCTTCACGGCTGATCTTGCCGCGCTCGATCTGCGACAGTTTGTATTCCCACCCGCCAGTCAGTTCAGGCGCAGTCAGTTCGGTGACATCAAGTCCACGCAGCAAAGTCATCAGTTGTGACGCTTTCGCTGTCGGGATCAGTTCGCGGCCTTCGCGCAGCAAATATTTTTCATACAGCAGGCCTTCGATGATCGCGGCGCGCGTGGCTGGCGTGCCCAGTCCTTTGCCCGCCATTGCTTCGCGCAGTTCTTCATCGTCGATCAGCTTGCCAGCAGTCTCCATGGCAGACAGCAAGGTCGCTTCCGAGTAGCGCGCTGGCGGCTTGGTGAAAAGAGTGTGAGCGGTGACGCTTTCGGTTTTCACTTTTTCATCTTTCGCCACCGGCACCAGATTGCCGCCGGCTTCGCCTTCCTTGCTGGCTTTGTCTTCTATGACTTCCTTGCCGTAGACGGCCAGCCATCCCGGATTGGTCAGCACTTTACCTTCGGTCTTGAACTGATGGCCGGAGACTTCGGTGTAGCGGGTGGTGACTAAAAATTCCGCAGGCGGGAAAAAGATCGCCATGAAACGGCGCGTGACAAGGTCATAGAGCTTTTGCTCAGGCTCGGACAAATTCTTAGGCGCTTGCGTAGTCGGAATGATCGCGAAGTGATCGCTGATCTTGGTGTTGTCGAAAATGCGCTTATTCGGCTTGACCCAATTATTGTTCAGGATCTGCGCAGCGAACGGGTAATAGTTATTGCTCTCGCCCAAGGTGTTGAGGGTCTCCTTGACCGTTGCCAGATAATCTTCCGGCAAATGGCGCGAGTCGGTACGCGGGTAAGTCAGTACCTTATGCTTTTCATACAGCGCCTGCGCCAGACCAAGTGTGTTCTTCGCTGAAAAACCAAAGCGTGCATTCGCTTCGCGCTGCAGGCTGGTCAGATCGAACAGTGCCGGTGCAATCGACGTGGTCGGTTTCGACTCTTCGGTGACATTGCCGATCTTGCCGCGGCAGGCAGCGACGATGGAGTCGGCGGCAGCCTGGCTCCACAGGCGTTCGGCACGCTTCTCGGGATCGGTTTCATCTTTCTTGAATTTGGTATCAAGCCAGCGGCCTTCGTAAATGCCGGCTGCGCAGACGAATTCGCCACGTACTTCCCAGAAGTCACGCGAAACGAATTGCTTAATTTTTTCTTCGCGTTCGACAACGATAGACAGCGTTGGTGTTTGCACGCGTCCGACTGTCGTCAGATAAAAACCGCCTTCCTTCGAATTGAAGGCCGTCATTGCGCGGGTGCCGTTGATGCCGATCAGCCAGTCCGCTTCACTGCGGCAGCGTGCCGCGTCTGCCAGCGGCAGCATCTCTGCATCTTCACGCAGATGCGTAAAGGCTTCGCGGATGGCGCTCGGCGTCATCGATTGCAGCCACAAACGCTTGATCGGTTGTTTCGCTTTCGCGTATTGCACGATCAAACGGAAAATCAATTCGCCTTCACGCCCGGCGTCACAGGCATTGATGAGCGACGTGACGTCTTTGCGTTTAAGTAGCTTGTTGAGCACCTTCAGCCGCGACTCGGTCTTGGCGATCGGGTTGAGCGCAAAGTGCGGCGGAATCATCGGCAGATGCGTAAACGACCATTTGCCGCGTTTGACGTCGTATTCTTCCGGCACCGCGATTTCAACCAGATGGCCGACTGCGGACGACAATACATATTGGTCGGATTCGAAATACTCATCGTGCTTGGTAAAGCCGCCAAGGGTCTTCGCTATGTCGTTGGCGACAGAAGGCTTCTCGGCAATGATGAGAGTCTTGGTCATAATTTCAATCTCGAATCAGGAGGGCGTTGAGATAGCTGACCAGCATGCACAACGCAAGCCTTGTTTGCGCTGGATGAGGATGCTGGTTTTATAGCAACACTAAGGCATTTGCGGCCAATGATAAGCGGGTTGGCGCAAAATCCGCAAGCGACGAGACAGGGGGAGGATGCAAATTTACTGAGAAAACCGACTTTGCAGGCAGGCTGAAGAACAAAATTTTGGTGAAATTCAATGATAAAGAGGCGGCTTGACGTCTTCGTCTTCGAGGAAGAGTTCGTCAAACATCAGCCCGTCAGGCTCTTTGCCCTGGCTCCACAGCACCATCAGTACGATGACTTTGAGTTTATCAAGCGAAATCGGCGATTCGTTGGTTGCGCATGCGCGCTCGATGACGATTTCACGCTGCAAGGCATTGATGACTTCGGCAGACTCCAGAAACTGGATGAAACCAATTGCCGGCGTGCCGAGAATTTCATATTCATTTTCGGCGTAGACGCGAAAACCAAATGAAAACGCAGTCTGGCGCGCTTGCTGACTGAACATTTCATTGGTGGTGTCGGCGAGATCGGTCAACCATCCGAGTGCTTTGGAGATTTCTTCTTGCTCGAAACCGACAGCCGATAATTTTTTTGCAAGCGCGTCCGAATCCGGGCAAGCATCGGGCCGGTAATAAGTTTCGTAAAGATAAACGAGGACGTCAAACATATTTGTAATGTAGCGGGAACTGGAACGCGGCACAAGCTTCGGTTTGTAAAAACTTGCGTCTGAATTTAGCGCGCATTATTTTTTCTTTTAGTTTCATGCGCTTACGTTTTTAGCGCTGGCACGCATTACAAAAAATTATTTGCACTTCATTTTGTATGTGAAAACTTTTTTCATCCAGGTAATAGCATAAAAATAATCAGGACAAACGTCGATACAGTCCGCCAGCCAGCAACTCGAATTGTCCTTGCATTTCAAGGGTCAACAAATGACCTTGTATTGCCGCTGCCGTAAATGCAGTACGCGCTACAAGCTGGTCAATGCTCACAGGGTCATGGCCTGCCGCGGCCAGCACGGCCTGCAATTCGGGTTCGATCTCTGTATGTTTGGCAGGCTCTACAAGCGGCGCTGGTGCTGCCTGCGGCCAGCGCAATTCTTCCAGAATGTCTTGCGCAGACTCCACCAGCTTCGCGCCCTGCCGGATTAACTGATGACAGCCTTTGGAAAGCGGCGAGTGAATCGAACCGGGAATGGCAAACACATCGCGTCCCTGTTCCAGCGCACTGCGCGCCGTAATCAGCGAGCCGGATTGTGCGGCCGCCTCAACCACCAGTACGCCAAGGGCAAGACCACTGATGAGCCGGTTACGACGTGGGAAATTTGACGCAATTGCGGGAGTCCCCAATGGATATTCCGACAACAGGCAACCCTGACTTGCAATTTTATGTGCGAGATCGCGATGGCGTGCCGGATAGACAATATCCAGGCCGGTGCCTACCACTGCCACCGTCGAGCCCGGCGTGTTCAATGCGCCAGCATGGGCGGCGGCGTCAATGCCCAGTGCCTGACCGGAGACGATCGTCAGATTTGCCCGCCCAAGCAGTTGTGCAAACTGGTCGGCGTTTTGCATGCCTTGCACGGTGGCGTTGCGACTGCCAACGATGGCAATCGCCGTTCTGTTTAGCAGCGCAACCTCACCTTTTGCATACAGCAAAGGCGGTGGATCACTAATGCTCAGGAATGCTTGCGGATAGGCGGCGTCGGCCAATGTCAGGATTGCATTGCCCGGCTGCGCTGCCCATGCCAAGGTGGCGTCTATCTGTGCCTGCATGAGGTCCGAGGGCGGCGCGGATAATGCGTAAGCGAGTTTTTCAGGTACGCGCTTTTGCAGGGCCGGAAAGCCCGCGCTGAAAATATATTCAGGCAGCCCGAAATGCGCGAGCAATTCACGCGCGGTGTGTGAGCCGACACCTTCGGTCAATGACAGCCGCAGCCAGTGATGCAAGTCGTCGCCCTCAACGTTGTTACTCAAGTTAATGCTCATCGCGGACCCCGGCTGGCAGAGCGAACCATATCGCCAACGGCAATGCCGTCGCTGGCGCGCATGACCAGTGCCAGCGACGCCTGCTTGCCAACGTTGAAAACCAGCAGCGTGCCAATTTGCTGCGCCGGCAGCGTTGCGAATTCGACTGTTTTTTGAGCAGAGTCATGGGCGCCGATTCTAACGTGCTTCATGACGGACAAGACGCTGCCTGCATCGAGCCCGTGCTGTTGGCCGCGGTTAATCGCCACCACATCATATAAATTGGCCCAGCGATTGCCGCGCAAAACCGTAGCGATGCGGCCGTCGATTGTGCCAGCTGCCGGATGCGGGACGCCGATCAAGCTGGGAGTGGCAAGCGAAGCATTTGACGCAATCAGCAAGTCGCCGGGCCTGATTTCAGCGCTGGAAGCCGTGACTGTAAAGCGGTGTGGCTCATCAATGCCGGCAGCCGCCTTCGACAGCGTCAGCATACCGTTGCGCACGGCGCTGTAGCCGAGAACACGCTGGCTGTCCGGATCTGTCACGGGCTGGGCTGTGCGAACCACGTTGAAAACTTTGTGAGGCCCGAGTTCGCCGCTAACAAAAACCGTATCGTTGCGGCCGGCCATTTGATGTTCGTCTGCAATCGCGACAACACGCGGCCTGGTGGGCAGAGCATCGTCGAGCAGCAGCGGCGCCTGCGCAATAATCGTTTGCAGAGCCAACGGCAGCATGGCCAGCGGCGCACTGGCGAGCTGCTCACTGCGTATGCGCGGCGACAAATGCTTGTTACCCTGGCTGTCATTGGAGCTGCCGGAGCTGTTTTTTTCGGAGCTATTTCTCTCATTTGACAGGCTCAACTGCCCCAGCACACGCTTGAAATAAATTGTTTGGCCCGGATATATCCAATGCGGATCGCGAATTTGCGCATGGTTTTGTTCCCATACCTGCGGCCAGCACCAGGGGTCTTTCAAAAATAGCGCGGCGAGATCCCATAAAGTGTCGCCGGCAACGACCAAATGCGCATCCGGTGCCTGCTCGTTGAATTCGCACTGGTTGCTGACCGTGTCCATTACAGTGTCTGTTGCGGCGCTCGCCTGACAGGCCAGAGCGGACAACAGGGTAGCTGTGCTAAACTTTTTCAATCGTTTCCAGTTCATGGGCTCTCCATTTTTCGCTTGGCTGGCATTATTTCTTCAGCAATTTGTGCAACGTTAAGCGTTGTGGATTTTGCATGAACCTGGAAGCACTTCGGGCATCTGCTCACTGAATATTTGCTGTTGTTGCACAAAAGCCGTATGTCACTCTTATCTATCCTCCGTTATCCCGATTCCCGCTTGCATAAAATTGCCAAGCCGGTCACGGTATTCGATGAACGCCTTAAAAAACTCGTCGCCGATATGGCCGAGACGATGTATGACGCCCCCGGCGTCGGTCTGGCGGCGACGCAGGTTGACCAGCACATTCAGTTGATCGTCATCGACGTGTCGGACACGCATGATCAATTGCGCGTCCTGATCAATCCGGTGCTGACCTGGTCCAGCCCCGAGCGCGAGGTTTACGATGAAGGCTGCTTGTCGGTGCCGGGCATCTATGATGGCGTCGAACGCGCTGCACGCGTACGCGTGAAGGCGCAGGATACCGATGGAAAATTTTACGAATTCGACGCTGACGGTTTGCTAGCCGTCTGCGTGCAGCATGAAATGGATCATTTGAAAGGCAAGGTATTCGTTGAATATCTGTCGCCGCTGAAACGCAACCGCATCAAGGCCAAACTGCTCAAAGAAGAGCGCGAACACAAGCGCGAAGCTGCTCCTGCGTTGCGCTGACATGAGAGTCATCTTTGCGGGCACCCCGGAATTCGCCGCCATTGCGCTGCAGTCACTGCAACAGGCCGGCCATTCGATTCCGCTGGTGCTGACCCAGCCAGACCGTCCGGCAGGGCGCGGCATGCAGTTGCAGCCTTCGGCAGTCAAGCAATTCGCTCTGGCGCACCAGATACCGGTAGCGCAACCGGTGTCGCTGCGTCTTGACGGAAAACATCCGGCAGTCGCGCAGGAAGCCCATGCGCTGCTGACCGCAACACCGCATGATGTCATGGTGGTCGCAGCCTACGGGCTGATCCTGCCGTTGTCCGTGTTGCAGATACCGCGGCTTGGCTGCCTTAACATCCACGGCTCGCTGTTGCCGCGCTGGCGCGGCGCAGCGCCGATACACCGTGCCATTGAAGCGGGCGATGCGCAGACCGGCATCACTATCATGCAGATGGATGAGGGGCTCGATACCGGCGCTATGCTGTTGAAAGAAAGTCTGCCGATTGCTGCCGATGACACCACTGCCAGCCTGCACGACAAACTGGCAGCGATGGGTGGCCGATTAATTGTCGAGGCACTTGCCAAGCTCGGGCAAGGCGCATTGCCGGCAACGCCGCAGCCGCAAGAAGGCATCAGCTACGCGGCCAAAATCGCCAAGGAAGAGGCTGCGCTGGATTTCAGCTTGCATGCTGTGACGCTGGAAAGGCGCATTCGTGCATTTAATCCTTTCCCCGGCGCGCTTGCCCATATGGACGCTACGACCATCAAGATTTGGCGAGCAAGGCCGGTGGAAGGCCAGGGCCAGCCTGGTGTAATTCTGGCCGCTGATGCAAGCGGCGTCGTTGTTGCCTGCGGCGAAGGCGCTCTTTTGCTGACCGAGCTGCAAAAGCCCGGTGGCAAACGCTTGCCAGCCGAACAATTCCTGCAAGGCTTTGCGCTGTCTGCGGGGCAGCGCTTCGAGCTAGCGGCTTGATTTCACGTATAATTTCACTGCGCCGATTTGATTGAACAAGTCAAAACCAGCTTGCGGGCGCAGGGCGCTTTCTGTTTCAGCATGGCCCCAAACAAATACTGCTAAAGCGGCGCGCGGATAACCCGGCCCAGCTTTTGCAGGCCGGGTTTTTTTATTTTGCGCAGAACACTGACACAAAGACTCATTCGATGAAACGCGATATTCCGTCCTCTACCGAAGCCATCCTGCGCGATCTGCTGGCCAAACGCATCCTGATTCTGGATGGCGCAATGGGCACCATGATCCAGCGCTACAAGCTGACCGAGGAATCCTATCGGGGTGCGCGTTTCGCTGACTTTGCGGTCCCCGGCAAAGAGATTTTCGTCAAAGGCAATAACGAGCTGCTGACGCTGACGCAGCCGCAGATCATCAGCGAGATCCACGAGCAATATCTGGCTGCTGGCGCTGATCTGATCGAGACCAATACCTTCGGTGCGACCACCGTGGCGCAGGACGACTATCACATGGCGCATCTGGCCTATGAGATGAACGTGCAGTCCGCCAGGCTCGCGCGCGCCGCCTGCGACAAATATTCAAGTGCCGACAAACCTCGCTTTGTCGCTGGCGCACTCGGCCCTACGCCGAAGACCGCGTCGATTTCACCGGACGTCAACGATCCGGCCGCGCGCAACGTAAGCTTCGATCAACTCTTTACCGCTTATCTGGAACAGACGCGCGCACTGGTCGAAGGCGGCGCTGATGTGCTGCTGGTCGAAACCATTTTCGACACCTTGAATTGCAAGGCCGCGTTATTTGCCATTGACCAGTTCTTTGAAGAGAGTGGCTTGCGGCTGCCGATCATGATCTCGGGCACCGTCACCGATGCCTCCGGTCGTATTTTGTCGGGCCAGACCGTGCCGGCTTTCTGGAATTCAGTGCGACACGCCAAGCCTTTGACCATCGGCCTGAATTGCGCACTCGGCGCGACGCTCATGCGTCCGTATGCAGAAGAGCTGTCGAAGCTGGCCGAGACTTTTGTCTGCATCTACCCGAACGCCGGCTTGCCCAATCCCATGTCGGATACCGGTTTTGACGAGACGCCTGACGTCACGTCGAACTTGTTGAAAGATTTCGCCGAGAGTGGCTTTGTCAACATCGCCGGCGGCTGCTGCGGCACTACGCCCGACCATATCAAGGCCATTGCCGAGGTGGTCGCAAACATAGCGCCGCGCCAGATTCCGACTCACTTGCATCAGATGCGGCTGTCAGGTCTGGAGCCGTTCACGATTGATGAGGACTCACTCTTCGTCAACGTTGGCGAGCGCACCAACGTCACCGGTTCGAAAGCGTTTGCGCGCTTGATCTTGAACGAGCAGTACGACGAAGCGCTGGCGGTCGCCCGCCAGCAAGTCGAGAACGGTGCGCAGATTATCGACATCAACATGGACGAGGCGATGCTCGATTCAGTCGCGGCCATGACGCGCTTCCTGAATCTGATTGCATCTGAGCCCGATATCGCGCGCGTGCCGATTATGATCGATTCGTCGAAATGGTCCGTCATCGAAGCCGGCCTGAAGTGCGTGCAGGGCAAGGCGATCGTGAATTCGATTTCGATGAAAGAAGGCGAAGCCGAATTCCTGCGTCAAGCCAGGTTATGCCGCCGCTATGGCGCCGCTGTCATCGTGATGGCCTTTGATGAACAAGGTCAGGCCGACACCTTTGCGCGCAAGATTGAAATTTGCGAACGCGCCTACAAGTTGTTGGTCGGAGAAATCAGCTTCCCGCCGGAAGATATTATTTTCGATCCGAATATTTTCGCCATTGCGACCGGTATTGAAGAGCACAATAACTACGCAGTCGATTTCATCAATGCCACGCGCTGGATACGCGAGAACCTGCCGCATGCAAAAATCAGCGGCGGCGTCTCCAACGTCAGCTTTTCGTTCCGCGGCAATGATCCGGCGCGCGAAGCAATTCATACCGTGTTCCTGTATCACGCGATACAGGCCGGCATGACAATGGGCATCGTCAACGCCGGCATGGTGGGCGTGTATGACGACTTGCCGGCCGAATTGCGCGAGCGTGCCGAAGACGTCGTGCTGAACCGTCGTGAAGACGCGACCGAGCGCATGATTGATATCGCGTCCACGCTGAAAGCGGGCGACAAGAAGCAGGAACAAAATCTGGAGTGGCGTGAAACGCCAGTCGAAAAACGCCTCGCGCATGCGCTGGTGCATGGCATTACGCAGTGGATTGTCGACGACACCGAAGAAGCGCGTGCGCAATTTGAGCAGCGCAACGGCCGCCCTATTCATGTGATCGAAGGCCCGCTGATGGATGGCATGAACATCGTCGGCGACCTGTTCGGTCAGGGCAAGATGTTCTTGCCGCAGGTAGTCAAGTCTGCGCGCGTGATGAAGCAGGCCGTCGCGCATTTGATTCCATACATCGAAGAAGAAAAACAGCGCGAAGAAGCGCGCACCGGTATCGCTGCCAAGCCCAAAGGCAAGATCGTGATTGCGACTGTCAAGGGTGACGTGCACGACATCGGCAAGAACATCGTTTCAGTTGTCCTGCAATGTAATAACTTCGAAGTCGTGAACATGGGCGTGATGGTGCAATGCTCGGAAATTCTGGCGCGCGCCAAAGCCGAGAACGCCGACATCATCGGTCTGTCCGGTTTGATCACGCCATCCCTCGAAGAAATGGCGCATGTGGCCAAAGAAATGCAGCGCGATCCCTATTTCCGCGAGCGGAAAATCCCATTGCTGATTGGTGGCGCCACCACCAGTCGTGCGCATACTGCTGTGAAAATCGCGCACAATTATGACGGCCCGGTCGTCTATGTGGCGGATGCATCGCGTTCCGTATCGGTGGCGCAGTCGCTGTTGACGCCGGAGCAGCGCGATCAGTACATCGCCGATATTGCGACTGATTACGAGCGCATTCGCCAACAGCATGCGAACAAAAAAACAGTGCCGATGCTGACGATTGACGCTGCACGCAAAAACAAGATGCAGCTGTCTTTCGAAGGCAAGCATGCGCCGGTCAAGCCGAAGTTCATCGGCCGCCGTCATTTCCGTAATGTCGACCTGGCCACACTTGCGCAGTACATAGACTGGGGCCCGTTCTTCCAGACCTGGGATCTGGCCGGCCCCTTCCCTGCCATTCTCACCGATGAAGTCGTCGGTGAAGCGGCCAGCAATGTCTACAAGGAAGGTCAGGCTTTGCTGAAAAAATTGATTGATGGTCGTTGGCTCACCGCCAATGGCGTCATGGCGATCCTGCCGGCCAATAGCATCAATGATGACGACATCGAGGTCTATACCGACGAGAGCAAGACGGAAGTCGCATTCACCTATTACGGCCTGCGCCAGCAAACCGAAAAGCCTGTCATTGATGGCGTCGCCCGTCCGAACCAGTGTCTGGCTGATTTCATAGCGCCGAAGTCTTCCGGCATCACCGATTACATAGGATTGTTCGCAGTCACTGCCGGTATCGGTATCGAAAAGCACGAGAAGCGTTTTGAAGAGGCGAATGACGATTATTCATCCATCATGCTCAAGTCATTGGCTGACCGTCTGGCTGAAGCCTTTGCCGAGCATTTGCATGAACGCGTGCGTAAGGACTTGTGGGGTTATGCCAGCGACGAAGCGTTGACCAACGAGGCTTTGATCAAGGAAGCCTACAGCGGCATTCGCCCGGCGCCCGGTTATCCGGCGTGTCCCGAGCACACAGTTAAAGCGGATGTGTTTCGCATACTGGAGTGCGAAGATATCGGCATGAGCCTGACCGAATCATATGCGATGTTCCCCGGCGCGGCGGTATCCGGTTTTTACTTTGCGCATCCGGAGTCAAAGTATTTCACCGTTGGCAAAATCGGCGAAGACCAATTGCGGGACATGGCCGCGCGCCGTGGTGAAACAGTGGAACAGCTGGAGCGCTGGCTCGCGCCTAATTTATAAAGCAGTTGCTTCAGGAAGTCGGCAGGCCGTCGACGAACACTTTCAGTTCACCGCTGGCAAACGGATGCCAGCGTTCATTGGTAGTCAGCGGCTCGGTGACGATGATGGCGACGCGGTCGTTCGGTGTCGTCACTTCCGAAAAATCGACGGATACATCTTCGTCCGACAGTATCGCCTGCGTAAACGGATACTGGCGCACGATGTAATGCAGCTTGGTGGAGCAGTAGGCATAGAGCGCCGAGCCATCCGACAGCATCATGTTGAAGATGCCATAGGCGCCGATCTCGGCAGTCAGTGCTGCCAGCGCGTCGGTCAATGCTTCCCTCGACGGCAGTACATCACCAAAACGTTTGCGCAGCTGCTGCAATAAATAACAGAAGGCCAGTTCGCTGTCTGTACTGCCGACGGGACGAAACGCGCCATCAAGTATGGGTGCGAAATTTTTCAAATCGCCGTTGTGTGCAAACACCCAGTAATGCCCCCATAGTTCGCGCACGAATGGGTGGCAATTTTCGAGTGCGATATGTCCTTGCGTCGCTTTGCGTATGTGCGCGATGACATTTTTTGACTTGATCGGATAGTGCTTGATCAATCCCGCAATCGGTGACGTGATGGCCGATTCATGGTCGACAAACAACCTGACGCCGGCACCCTCAAAAAAAGCGATGCCCCAGCCATCTTTATGTTCATCCGTCCGTCCGCCGCGGTTCGCAAATCCGGTAAAGCTGAACACGATGTCAGTTGGCACATTGCAGTTCATGCCTAGCAGCTGGCACATGGGATTGATTCCAGAGGTTGGTGAGAATGTTGATGACGATGTTGACGACATTATCACGAAAGCGTTTGCGCTTGCGGTGCCAGCGCTATTCGGCAGCGCCATATTGCATGGCCTGATGCGTGATATTTTTCCTCGAAGGGCGTCAAGGCATTGGCGGAAGGAAGATAAGATTCGGTTATGACAGGCAGGCCTGTCAGCTGCTGTAGCGCGGCAGCAAACTCATCTATATATATTTTCCAGTTGCTGCGGCATTCGATTGCGCCACCCAGCGCGACGATGGTCGGGAAGATGGCGTGACCATGCCAGCGCCGCGCCAGTTGCGGTTTTTTTGGCCATGGATTCGGATAGAGCAGGTAATGTTGTTGTGGACGAATTCCGGCTGCAAGCAGCAGCCGCCAATAATCCACCAGATCGGCTCGCACCAGTATGCAGTTCGCGGGCGGCTCACCAGGCCATCCGGTTTGGCGCTCGAGGCGATCGGCCGACTGATCAATCCCAATGACAAAGCTGGCAGGGTACGCTTGCGCCAGACGCCAGGTTGAAAGCCCCACTCCGCAACCCGCATCAATGATCAACGGCGCGCTGCCCGCTGCCCGCCAAGCCGCGATGCTGTGTGTAAAAGCCAGCTGGTTGACTTCAGCAATGGGTTTTTTGAAATAAGTGCTGGCGTGACGACTGACCAGCGTGCTTAGTTGATCATGGATGCCGGACTGATTACTGGTAACGATACGGGAATTGGCGTGCATGCTGTGAGGTCAGGCCTGCACCGCCTTCAAAAGCTGGCTGAGTTCTAGCCAGGCTTTAAAAGGCTTGCAGGCCGAGGTTAGTGCAGGATGACGGGCTGCGCCATCAGCAAATCATAATTGCCAAGGAAGTCGTCAATCTCTTCAATGGTCGGTTCACTTGCGATCAGTTGGCGCACATGCTGTCGAAAAGCTTCGGCCAGTGGTCCGGCAATGAATATTTCGCGCTTGATGGCTTTGTCGAGAATTTCATAGCCGCCGAAACGCATTGCCTCGAGGCCGGCCTCTGCACCAAATTCCACTACGCTGTAGTGCTCGCTGTTATAGATCAGGTTCATGCTGGCTCCTTAAGAGTCGATAAGGATTTTGCTTCTATTGCGTCAGTAGATGACGCCGCCGCCCGATTTTTCAATACTAGCTTCGCAAATCCCGTGCCTGATTTCAGCCCGGCCCCCCTGCTTGTAGAAATCAAGCTGGCTGCTTTGATTTCAAATCCCGCAATTCAATTCTTCTGACAGGCTCAACAACGATTGATACTGCGCTTCTTGCAAAAAACTGCGTATTTGCGGTAAATGTGCAGCGCTTGCAAGACTAAGATACAGCCGTTGTGGTGGCCGGCGCAAGATACGATTGAGTGTTACACGCATTGTGAGATTTCCACTACAGCACGGACAGCCGGGCGCGATGCGAAAAACTTGACATTGTTGTTGCGTTTCTAATGACTGCAACGAGGAGTCGGTGCCGCTGATGCCCTCGGCAATGACAACTGTCGAACAGCTTGCATCAAGGCGGGTCGTGATTGCCCGTTCGCGTGCAGTGCTGTTGCCGCCGTAGACGAGTGTAGCTGGCGTCATCCGACTTTTTTTACGCCCTTGACGGACTCAACGCCCAGTTGTTTCAGTTTGCGATACAGGTGCGTGCGCTCGAGTCCGGTTCTTTCTGCAACCCGCGTCATGCTACCGCCTTCGCGTGACAGATGATGTTCAAAATAGGCTCGCTCGAATGCATCGCGCGCTTCACGCAAAGGCAGCTCGAACGAAACGCGGAATTCTTCCTCGGTCGGCACAAAGGCAGACTGATGCGCAAGCCCATGGGAAAAGCTGCCGACGCTGTAAGTCGCTGCCTGAATTTGCGGAGTTAGCATCGACGCGTCGCGCGAAACGCCGTTTGGGCGGCCGACGTTTGCAAGCATTGTACCCCGCGCGCCTTCATGGCCACGCGACAGACCTTGCTGCACGGTCTTGAGCAGTTTTTGCAATGAGATTGGCTTTTCGAGGAAATTCATTGCGCCGATTCGGGTTGCCTCAACTGCGGTATCAATCGTGGCATGCCCCGACATCATGATGACGGGCATCGTCAGCAAGCCATCTCGTTGCCATTCTTTGAGGAGGGTGACGCCGTCGGTGTCAGGCATCCAGATGTCTAGCAGCACCAGATCTGGTGCGCCGGATAAACGCATTTCCCTTGCCTGGTTGGCGTCCTCTGCGGTCGATACAACGTGGCCTTCATCGCCCAAGATTTCCGAAAGTAATTCCCGGATACCCATTTCATCATCAACCACCAAAATATTTGCCATCCGCGCGCCTCTTCAGGTCAATGAACCGACTCGAAACATTGTAAAATTAACAATAATTAATGTCAAATAATTAATTGTTTGCTAATTTGAGTAACAAAATTAAGACTTTTGCACCATGTGATTCTTTGCGATTTTGCAATTCAATGCGGCCGCCATGTTCCTCGATGATTTTCTTAACTACAGGCAACCCCAATCCAGTTCCGCGAGGTTTGGAAGTTACATACGGTTCAAATGCCCTCACCATCAATTTGCTGTCAAAACCAGGGCCGTTATCTGTGACAGAAAGCCGAACTGCCGTACGCATAGCGCCATCTGCATCGGGGTAATGAATTGCTTCGGTCACAAGATCCACCTGCGGCTTGTAAGCGCTTTCATGCTTACCGCCCGTATCGATAGTAGCGTCTTGTGCATTCTGTAATAAGTTGTGTACCACTTGTCTTAACTGGGTTGCATCACCGAGGATTTTAGGCAAATCAGCCGCAAGTTTTGGGCGGATGATGTCGGAATCTTCACCCACACCATATAGATCGAGAATTTCGAGGATGAGTGCGTTCAGATCAAGCGGCGCAAGTACCGGGGCTGGCGTTTTTGCGTAGTCGCGGAAATTGTCGACCATGGTCTGCATGGCCATGACCTGATTAACAATGGTGTTTGTGCTGCGGTCCAGCAATGCAGCGTCGCTGCTGTCGAGCTTAGTGTGCAATTTCATTTGTAGCCGTTCAGCTGACAATTGAATCGGGGTCAGCGGATTTTTAATTTCGTGCGCGAGCCTGCGAGCGACTTCAGCCCATGCAATCGAACGCTGGCCGGAAATAATATCGGAAATATCATCAAACACCACCACATGACCGATGCCGGACTCAACCGGCAAACGTGAGCCACGCGCCAGGAGCGTGATTTGACCGTCAGCATTTTGGCCAACTGTACGACGGCCGATTTCAATTTGCTGCTGCCAGTGCTGTCCGCCATCACCAACTTCGCTGGCAGCGGATTGGGCACTTTGCTCGGAAAACGCCTGAAGAATATGTTGGCTGAATTCGGCAAGCTCAATCGCCATGGAAAAATGCTGGCCTAAATAAGGTGTCAGGTCATGATGCAAAATACGTTCTACCGAAGCATTGAAAGTGATCAGCCGAAGGTGACTGTCCAGCACCATCACACCTGCCGACATATTTGCCAGCACCGATTCAAGGTAAGCCTTTGCGTCTTCGAGTGCCAGACGATTGCGCTCGACAGCTTCGCGTGCGTCGGCCAACTGGTGCGTCATCATGTTGAACGACTGGGTCAGCGTACCGAGCTCGTCTGAGCTGGCAACAATCGGGCGTGGCGACAGATTACCTTCCGCCACAGCTTTGGTGCCTTCGGCAAGCAGCAGCAGCGGCCGTGCCAAGTCGGTTGCCAAAAGAAATGCGCTGACAATCGCGGCAAAAATAGCCAGCAATAAGGTCAGCGTCAGCGTCACCAGATAAAACTTTCGTAAGCCCGAGCGCGCCAGGGAGCGTTCCTGATATTCGCCGTAAGCTACGCGCAGCGCTTCGGCATTCGCTGCCAGTTGCGGTGGCACAGGCTGCAAAATTTGCAAATAGCGGGTCTGGCTGCGCAGCGATAACAATGAGCCGTCGCCGCGGATAGCCACCACCACTCTTAGCCTCAGCAGCGCCGGCAATGCCTTTTCCTCAGTATCAGCAGTAGCCTCGTCGGCATCGGAGTGCATAGATTCAGGTTCGCCCTCTATGACGCCATAGGCGCCCATCGTACGCGCGCGCGCGAGCATGGTGGGTGCGGGCAGCTCAGGAGTCAAATGACCCGGCGCAGAACCGGCACTGGCAATCAAATCGCCATGCCCGGACACTACTACGGCATCTTCCAATTTATGCTGATCAAGCAGGCGCGGCAAATTGGCGGATATAGCCACATCTGAAATTTCAGAAAGCTCGCCTGCAACAACGCGCGCTTTGGCTTTGATATCATTAAGTGACGCGTCCAGCGCTACTCGACCAAGATTGAGTCCGGACTCAAGGGCGGACTCGACTTTGACGTTGAACCAGGATTCGATGGAGCGGGAAACGAATTGGACTGACACCATATAAATAACGCTGCCTGGAAGAATGCCGATAATGGCAAACAGCAGAACCAGCTTGGTCATCAGCCGCGAACCAAAACGCCCGCGACGATAGCGGCTATAGAGCCTGCCTAGAAGGACGCAGACCAGAATCAGCAGGGCGCCGGCAATGCCGACATTGGCACCTAAAATCCACGAGTAGTACTCATCAAACAGCGTTGCATTGTCCGAAGCAGAGGCCAGCAAAAAGAGCAGGATGCAGACGACTGCTGCAACGACAACCAGCAGATAGCGCAAAGCGCGTGTCACTTGCCTTCTGCCTTGAAGGAAAAATGCTTCCAGCCTGACGATAGTTTCCAGTCACCGCTGGAAATGGCGCTCACTTGTATCGGCTTGGGTAACTGCGCAATGTCGAGCCCCATTTGTACTGATACGGTGTAGGTGACGCCTGGGTTTAACGTAGCGTGATCCGCAATTGTCCAGCGTCCGGGACGTTGCAGTAACGCGAGCATGTCTTCAAGACGGGTGAAGTTGCGATGCAGATTGCCATCGATAGAGGCTCGGTACTGGCGTGTCAAAAGATTGTAAGAAATACGCACGGTGCGCGTCGCACTGACGGCGGTGTCGTCAAACCAATACCAGCGCGGTCGCGAGATTTCGACTTGCGTCGTGAAATACAGCGGTACGCCACGCATCAATGCATCTTCGAGCGCCCTGGTCAGCTCAAATGAAAACGACGTCGTAAGTCGATAGCCATCATCGGTAGATTCAAGGCTCGCCTGTGTGAACTCGATGCCATCGGCCGCACGAGCTGCCAGCGGCGACAGCGCGAGCAGCATGGAAAGCCAGAAACCAAGAAGAATTCGAAGAGTCACACGGAGAAGCGGAGCAGGCTCAGCAGTCAAAAAGTTTGATGGATAGTATCAAACTGGGGGCTTTTGGAATAGCGCGTAGAACAATCCGTCATGGTCTTGTTCAGGTGTGGCCAGCGGCAGCAATTGGCCCGGAGCGTTGAGCCGCAACGCTTGATGACGTTCTGCAAACGCATCAGCCTGTTGCGCAGACTCTTCCGGCCACAGTGAGCATGTCACTAATAACAATTTGCCATCTGGCTTGAGCATGCCCCACAGGTTGTCGAGCATAGCAGACGATTGCTTTGCCAACTGTCGCGAATCGGAAGGCCGGCGTAACCAGCGAATGTCTGGATGACGACGGACTATGCCCGAAGCCGTACAGGGCACGTCAGCAAGTATGCGGTCGAAAGGCTTACCGTCCCACCAGCTGCGCCCCAGCGCATCGCCTGCAATCAGTTGCGCTGGCAATTGCAGGCGCGCCAGGTTTTGCGCAACGCGTTCGAGCCTTTTTGCATCCTGATCCAGCGCGAGCAAATCCAGCTTTGCAGTTTCCAGTAGGTGGCCGGTCTTGCCGCCGGGCGCAGCGCAGGCATCCAGCACCCGCATACCGTCGGCGACGTCAAGTAGTGGCGCGGCTAGTTGTGCCGCTGCGTCCTGCACGGATACCCAACCTTCAGAAAAATGCGGAATACGGCTCACCGGCACCGGCTGTGCAAGCCGTATTGCTTGCGGACCAATTTGCATCGCCGCCATATCTTGCTGTGCCAGTATTGCTAGGTAGTCTTCAACACTTGCCTTACGCTGATTGACGCGCAGCGTCAGCGGAGCCGGTGTATTGCCGGCCGCCAGAATTTCACGCCACTGTGCGGGCCAGGCCGCTTTTGCTTTGTCAATCCACCACTGCGGATAATTCCAGCGCGCTTCAGCCCGCTGGCTAACCAGAGGAAGCAAGGTACTGCGCTCGCGCAGGAAGCGTCTTAATACTGCGTTGACCATACCCTTGGCGCGCGTTAGTTCAAAATCTGCTTCCGCCGCCACCACTGCCTGGTCAACCACCGTGTGTTGCGCATAGGTCGGCGTAGTTTCGGCCAGCAGCGTCAGTGCGCAGCACAACAAGGTTTTGAGCTTTGGGTACGGCTGCTTTTCCGTTAATGCGGCTAGTAAAGCCTGGCTGCAGCCCCAGTTGCGCATGCTCCGGTAAGACAAATCCTGAATTGCACCGCGCGCAGCAGGCGTAGCCTGCATGGAATCAAAAACATCAGCAAGAGCGCGCGGCAACGCAGTACCGCTTTCAACTTGCATGAGTGCGCTGGCCGCTCCTGATAAAGCAAAGGCGAGTGAATCGGGTTTTACTATTGGGTGTTGTGGTGTCATTAATTATTCAGTTTGCGCAGATCAGGCCGCGATGTGCACTTGCGTTTCCAGCCAGTTGCCGACATCGGCAAAAACCGATTTCGCATCAAGCTCGTTAAAGATTTCGTGATACAGATTTTCGTAACAATGCAGCGTGCCGATGCCTGACTTCAGGCTCCTGAAAAAAGTCGGACTGCCGGTTGGATCTACCAGATGATCATCGCCGGCAAAGACTAGCAAGGTCGGTATCTGCACCAGTTCGGCATCACGTTGCGTGACCACGATCGCGGCGAGCATTGCCAGCAGCAAGCGGGCGGTAATTTTATTGTGCACCAGCGGATCGTTTTTATAAGCTTCAACTACTGCAGCATCGTGAGACAGATAACGCTGCTTTAATCCATTGCCGACAGCAAGACCGGGCGCAATTGTACTGAGGATTTTCAATAGCAGTTTTTGCGGTGCCGTGAGTGGCAAGGCCAGTGCAGGCGAAGACAGGATCAAGCCGCTCAAAGGCAGCAGCTGTGCCACCGCAAACCGCGCGGCAAACAAGCCACCCATGCTGTGGCCGAGTAGAAAAGGCGGAGCGGCGGCCGGGCCCAGCTTGTGACGCCAGTCCGCCATCACCTGTACGGCATCATCAAGCAGTGTGTCTTCTTTGGGTACGTCGCCGCGCGCGCCGCCAGAGCGCCCGTGACCGCGATGGTCATAGACGCGTACCGCAAAGCCGCGCGCGCAGAAAAAAGCTGCCACATGCCGGTAACGGCCGCTATGCTCGCCCAATCCGTGCATCAGCACAATGTTGGCTGCAGGTGCCGCGGATGAGTCGGGCAAATAATCCGTGATATGCAGCGTAGTGCCATCGGCAGTTGTCAACGTGCTGTGCGAGGCATTAATCATCAGACTCCCCAAACGATGAATTGCTTGTCCTTGTGCGCAGCGCGCAGCATTTCAAGCAAGGGGAAAGCGCGGGTAGCAAAGCTGACCGTATTGCCACGTTCATGCTCACTGTCCTCGTCCGTTTCGCGGCGGTGGACGTTGACATCATGCTGCATATCTTCGGCAGGATGATGCAGCTTGCTGTCGCTGATTTCAGCTTCAAGTTTTTTCACTGCGCCGGCAGTTTCGTCTGCTGTAATAATGCCTTGTTCGGGCGATTTGCCGAACAGTTCGAGAATGCGGCTGGCGTGCTCCTTGTACATCACGACATCGGCTGCAGCTTTTGATTTGAATGTGATCAACATGGCGTCCTCACAAAAAAATGGATATGTCAAATATAGTACGGCAAATGCAGCGCCGTAGCATGTTCATGATGTTGCAGGCACAGTTGGCATGGCGGATTCGGCGCGGCTGGATACGAATGCCAGCAGCGCAAAAATCTGCAGCACCAGATAGGCGGCGCAAGCCATGCGCAATGCGTCGGAAGGTGAGCTGCCCAGCGCAATGAAAAAATCCATCACCAGCCCTATTCCCCATTGAATTGAAAACGCGCCTATAAACAGAGTCAGGTTGAATGCACTATTGGCGCGGCCCACTTGTTTGGGCGGGAAAGAAAGGCTCACATGTGTTTGAGCCAGCGTTGTTACCGTCACCATTGCGGCAAATACAATCCACAGCATCCATGCCCAGCCATAGGGCAGCAGCAACATCAGCAATTGTGTCAGCACCGAACCGGTCAATCCGATTGCGACAACCTTCAGCACGGGCAGCCCTTTGCTTCCGTCATGCGAAATATGCCGCGGCGCCCACCATGACAAAACAAGATACGAAAGCATCAGCGCAAAGTTAAACGCAAATAAAACCTGCGAAGACTGGGAGACCGTCAGCCCCAATACAGTGACCATCCATGGCCCTGCCCACAGCGTTTGTATGGCCATGAATCCGCCCTGATGCACAGCGCCCAGCAGCGCCATGCGACGAAAATAGGGATTGGCAAAAATCGCGCGATAGCTTTGATGTTTTTCATTGCTGCCGCTGAAAGCTGCTGCCTGTTTTGCATTAATCTCCTGCTCCACCGGCTTGAGATAAAAGTACAGTAGCGCTGTCGCCAGCAAGATCAGGCCGGACATGATCCAGAACACGCCACGCCATCCAATGACAGGCAGCACCGTCGTCACCGGCACGGTTGTCGTCAGTGCGCCGCAGGTACCAAATACCAGCATCCAGCTTGCCAGCTGGCTTTGCCGTTGCGGCGGATACCAGACCCGATACGCTTTTAGCGGCGCCATCAGGCAGGAAGACACGCCCACGCCTATCAATGCGCGGCCTATCCACAAGCCGAGTAATGTGGAGCTCATCGCAAAGACGGCAGCCCCGATTGCCGCAAACAGCAGCAGCGCAGATTCGGTACGGCGTGAACCATACTTGTCGAGCCATACGCCGAGCGGCAGCTGCAGAGAGGCGAAGCCGACAAAATAAGCGGACGACAGCAAGCCCAGGTCGGCGTTCGACAAATGCAGGTCAGCCATCAGCGCCGGAGCAATCACGGCATTAATAGCCCGAAAAGCGTACGACAGTAGATAGGCTGCAGCAAAGATCAGGACGACCCGCATGGCCAGCCGGCCATGCAAATACGGTGTGTTGTCTTGCATGTCAGTGCAGTGCCAGCGAGCTGAAGAACGTATCGATTGCTTCTTGCGGCAGGTTCTTCTGCGGGCCGACGGCAACCGCTTGATATACGCGCTCGCCGCTGATGGCGAAACGCGCAACCATCAGCACTGTTTCATTGGTATTGCGACCATGGCCAATGGCCTCGATTTCGGTTGCAACTATGTCGCCGGCCAGCTTTACCGTTTGTTGACGGCGTATCTCGCCACTGATATTGCGCACCATCGCTACTTGCATCGCCAACAGCGCGGCTTGCTGCTGCGCGGGGTCAGGCACGACAGCGCTGCCGACGGCGAAAGTGACATCATTGGTCTCGCTTGCCGTCATGCTCATGTTGACAGCCAGGCCGTTGAGGTTAACCGGCCGGGCCATGGTGGAAGGCTTGCCCGGGAACAGCACCGAATACGGCGCATCCTTGCCCTGTACTTCGCGCCAGTTCCAGGTCGGATTGCAGGCGGCGGACATGAGCAGCAAGGCTGCAGCCGCCAGCATACGCCGGCGTAATTTAATGTGGAGTGTTGAATTGAATGACATAGCCCAGATGGTAACAGCAGCGCAGCCCCTGAGCGAAGCGAGCATCAATGTTCAAGGCTGGTTTTGCAAGCCAAGCGCGCGCCGGTATTGAATCGCCTCTGCAATATCGGATGCGCCGATTTGCGCCGTACCGGACAAGTCGGCAATCGTGCGCGCCACTTTCAAGACTCGGTGATAGGCGCGCGCAGACCAGTTCAGGCGCGTCATCGCGGCGCGAAGTAACTGCTCAGCTTCCGCATCCGGCTGGCATAGCGCATCGATCTCGGCTACCGTCAGCCGCGCATTGGCCTTGTGCTGGCGTTGCAGTTGCCGCGCGCGCGCGACGCCAACCCGCGCAGCGATTGCGGCCGAGGCTTCGCCAGCCGGTGCGCAGACCAGTTCGTCTTGCGTCAATGCGGCAACCTGAATCTGGATATCAATACGGTCCAGTAGCGGGCCGGAGATTTTTCCCTGATAGCGCGCGATGGCGTCCGGCGTGCAGCGGCAGGCACGCGTTGTGTGGCCAAGATAGCCGCAGGGGCAAGGATTCATCGCCGCTACCAGTTGGAAGCGGCAAGGAAAATCCGACTGCCGCGCCGCACGAGAAATCGTAATGTGCCCTGATTCCAGCGGCTCGCGCAGCACTTCGAGTACCTTGCGATCAAACTCCGGCAATTCATCCAGAAACAAAATGCCGTGATGTGCGAGTGAAATTTCACCCGGCCGCGGAATGCTGCTGCCGCCAACGAGAGCGACGCCGGACGCGGTATGGTGCGGCGCGCGAAACGGACGCGCACGCCAGCGCGCCAGAGAAAAGCTGCCGGCCAGCGATTGCACGGCAGCCGATTCCAGCGCCTCTTCATGAGTCATCGCCGGCAAAATCCCGGGCAGCCTTGACGCCAGCATCGATTTGCCCGCGCCCGGCGGACCAACCATTAATATGCTGTGCGCGCCAGCTGCAGCGATTTCCAGCGCGCGCCTGGCCTGCTGCTGACCGCGCACTTCGGCAAAATCAGCGCAAGACACATTGTTACTTATTTGCGGCAAGACGTGACGTGACAGCCTTGCATCTGCGGAAGCTGCCGCGAAGTGGGCGCACACCTGCAGCAGTGAGTCGGCCGGATAAATAAGCGCATCCGGCACCAGTGCCGCTTCATCGGCGTTCGCGCGCGGCAGAATAAACGCACGCCGTTTGGCTGTTGTGTTCATGGCGCCCTGCATGGCAAAGCTCATTGCCAGCGCTGCACGCACGGGTCGCAAGTCACCCGACAGCGACAATTCGCCGGCGAATTCATATTGGTCAAATTCAGTCGCGGGAATCTGGCCGGAAGCGGCCAGAATGCCGAGGGCGATCGGCAAATCGAAGCGCCCCGATTCTTTCGGCAAGTCGGCCGGTGCCAGATTGACCGTGATCCGGCGGGCAGGGAATTCAAAGCCGGCATTTTGCAATGCGGCCCTGACGCGGTCTTTGGATTCGCGGACCTCTGCATCGGGAAGTCCGACTATCGTAAATGTGGGCAGCCCATTAGCCAAATGGACTTCGACCGTTACCTCTGGCGCGTCCATACCCGCCAGTGCCCGGCTCTTCAGTACGGCCAGGCTCATCAATCCGGCTCAGGGTTTAAGGCGGTTTTCGAGCTCGGCCATGCGTGCTTCCAGGGCTTCAAGTTTGGCGCGCGTGCGGGCCAGCACCTCGGCCTGCACATCAAATTCTTCGCGTGTCAGCAAGTCGAGTTTGGCGAAGCCCTGATTCAACATTGCCTTCATATTCTTTTCAAGATCCTTGGCCGGAGACTGCTGCATCACTTGATTGATCTTGGATTGCAGGTCCTGGAGGAAGCTGGTTTTGTCTGTCATGCGTCTACTCGTTCAGTGGTTGCACTAATATGATGCAAGCGCGCTTCGATGGTGCGCCTGCAGTATGTCAATCAAAAGCGTGCGTGGTTGATATGGAGTTAATTAGCCGAAATCATAAGACAATTCGGGCGTTCTTAGCTGGCATGCGTCCTGCTTAGGTTGCTATTAGCACACACGATTACGTGGGCCACCACCAACAAACTAAAAAGGGAACGACATGAATAAACTGATTCTTGCAACCGCTATCCTCGCCGCATTTGCCGGTAACGTTGCTCATGCTGAAGAAGCAGCACCAGCACCTGATCATGTTGTAGCTTACAACGTTGGCGCGACTACTGATTACCGTTTTCGCGGTCTGTCGCAATCGCGTCTGCAGCCAGCAGTGTATGGCGGCATTGACTACACGAACAACCCTACCGGCTTGTATGCTGGTGTGTGGGCTTCGACCATCAAGTGGATTAAAGATGCGCCATATAACGGCGGTACTTCGGTTGAAACAGATTTCTATGCCGGCAAGCGTGGTGAGATCAATGGCGTCACTTATGACGTAGGTGCAATTCGCTATTTTTACGCCAATAACAAGCTGGCTCCAGCAGCTGGTGGCTCAAGTGCAAATACTACCGAAGCTTATGTTCAAGTTGGTTACGGCGCTGGCTACGTTAAGTATTCACAAGCTTTGACAAATTTTGTTGGCTGGTACAACAGTAAAGGCAGTAACTATATCGATGTCGGCTACAACCCGGAAATCAAAGATGGTTATATTTTGAATCTACATGTAGGCAAGCAAGTTGTTAAAGGTGATGCTGCCGGTGCTGCCGACTATACCGACTGGAAAATTGGCGTGACCAAAGACTACGGTTTTGCAGTTGCATCTCTGGCTGTGGTTGGTACCGATGCACTGAACAGCACATCCGGCTACAACTGGAACAACAATTTTGTTGGCAAAACCGGCGTAACCGCTTCCCTGACCAAATCCTTCTAATTAAAACAAGAGGCCTTCATGAAACTCATCACAGCCATCATCAAGCCGTTCAAGCTTGATGAAGTGCGCGAAGCGCTGTCGACCATCGGGGTGCAAGGCATTACCGTCACCGAGGTCAAAGGCTTTGGTCGCCAAAAAGGTCATACCGAGCTGTATCGCGGTGCCGAGTATGTTGTCGACTTCCTGCCGAAGACCAAGATCGAGGCGGCAGTGGACGACGCAATCGTCGAACGCGCGATTGAAGCGATTGAAAACGCAGCTCGCACCGGCAAGATCGGTGACGGCAAGATTTTCGTCTACGACCTGCAGCAAGTTGTGCGGATCCGTACCGGCGAAACCGGCAAAGAAGCACTCTAAGGGGATCTATATGAAAAAAAGTTTTGCAAGCCTTTTGAGCGCCGGCCTGTTGTTCTTTGCAGTAGGCATGACGCAGTTGGCGTCGGCTGAAGATGCGACGGCGCCTGCTGCTGCAGCTCCGGCAGCAACCGCACCTGCTGCAGCGGCAGCCGCACCAGCCGTAGCAGCTCCAGCTGCGGCCGCTGAAGCACCAGCAGCCGCTGCTGCACCTGCACCAACCGCCAACAAAGGCGACGTAGCGTGGATGCTGGTTTCCACCCTGCTGGTTCTGATGATGGCCATCCCCGGTCTGGCACTGTTCTACGGCGGACTGGTCCGCTCGAAAAACATGCTGTCCGTGCTGATGCAAGTGATGATGGTGTTCTCACTCATCGTCGTGTTGTGGGTCATCTATGGCTACTCACTGGCCTTCACGCAAGGCGGCAGCTTCTTCGGCTCGTTCGATCGCCTGTTCCTGAAAGGTATAACGCCAGAGACCATGACGGGCACATTCAGCAAAGGCGTCGTATTGCCAGAGTTCGTGTTCGTAGCGTTCCAGGCGACCTTCGCTGCCATTACCTGCGCCCTGATCGTCGGTGCCTTCGCAGAACGTATCAAGTTCTCCGCTGTGCTGCTGTTCTCGGCGCTGTGGTTCACGTTCTCTTACCTGCCGATCGCGCACATGGTCTGGTTCTGGCCTGGTCCGGATGCCTTCACCGATGCAAAAGCTGCTGAGGCCGCCACTGCTGTCGCTGGCTGGTTGTTCCAGAAGGGCGCGCTTGATTTCGCCGGCGGCACCGTCGTACACATCAATGCAGCCGTCGCTGGTCTGGTTGGCGCCTACGTCATCGGCAAGCGTGTCGGTCTGGGCAGGGAATCGATGGCGCCGCACTCGCTGACGCTGACCATGGTGGGCGCTGCGCTGTTGTGGGTGGGCTGGTTTGGTTTCAATGCCGGTTCGGCACTGGAAGCAGGCGGCTCCGCTGCGCTGGCTTTCGCCAATACTCTGTTCGCTACTGCTGCTGCGGTGCTGGCATGGTCCTTCGGTGAGTGGGTTATCAAGGGCAAGCCTTCGATGCTCGGCGCAGCGTCTGGCGCAGTTGCTGGTCTGGTTGCCATTACCCCTGCTGCCGGCTTTGTCGGCATCATGGGTGGCGTCGTCATCGGTCTGGCTGCAGGTCTGATCTGCCTGTGGGGCGTCAACGGCCTCAAGCACATGTTGGGCGCTGACGACTCGCTCGACGTCTTCGGCGTGCATGGTGTGGGTGGCGCCGTTGGTGCAATCCTGACGGGCGTGTTTGCTTCGCCTTCACTGGGCGGCACCGGTATCTATGACTACGTTACCAATGCAGTCGCACCGGACTATTCAATCGTTAGCCAGGTCTGGGTTCAATGCCAGGCTGTGCTGACCACGGTGATCTGGTCAGGCGTCGTTGCTTACATCGTGTTCAAGCTGGTTGACATGATCGTTGGTCTGCGTGTGACCGAAGAAGAAGAGCGCGAAGGCCTGGACATTTCCAGCCACGGCGAGTCTGCTTATCGCGGGTAAAAAAACCAGCTTTAATTTCTCCGTCGCACCCGATCCGTTCGCACCGGATCAAACAAGCGCCTCCTTCGGGAGGCGTTTTTTTTCGGGTATGGTGGGCTCTTTAAATCGGCGATATCAGCCCAATTTCACAGTTTCCCTGCAAGCAGCCACACGCCGATTGGCGCGGGTTAGCCTGATTCCCGTTAGAATCTGCCTCTTGTAACGTTTGTGCTTCGCTGTTCCCGATAAGGTTTTTCATGGTCCCCCATTTAGTTACTGCCCTCAACGGCCCCCTGCTCGAGCTGGAAAAGAAAATTCTGGCCGCCACCCCTGCCATCGAACGCTGGTTCCGGCTCGAATGGCAAGAGCACACGCCGCCGTTTTACTGCTCCGTAGATTTGCGCAACTCCGGCTTCAAGCTCGCGCCGGTTGACACCAACCTCTACCCCGGCGGTTTTAACAATTTGGCACCAGAAATGCTGCCGCTGGCTGTGCAGGCTGCAATGGCCGCGATTGAAAAATACTGCCCTGATGCGAAAAACCTGCTGTTGATACCTGAGCGTCACACCCGCAATACTTTTTATCTGCAAAACGTCGCGCGTCTGATGCAGATCTTCCGCCAGACCGGACTGAATGTGCGTCTGGGCAGTTTGTCGGATGAAGTCAAGGAACCAACCGAGATCGAACTGCCGGACGGCAGCAGCATCACGCTCGAGCCACTGGAGCGCAGCGCCAACGGTCGCCGTCTGGGCCTGAAGAATTTTGATCCCTGCACCATCCTGCTTAATAACGATTTGTCATCCGGCATTCCGGCGATACTGGAAAATCTGCACGAGCAGACCCTGCTGCCGCCGCTGCATGCGGGCTGGGCTGTGCGCCGCAAGACCAATCACTTCGCCGCATACGATGAAGTGGCGAAGAAATTCGCCAAGCTGATTGATGTTGATCCGTGGATGCTGAATCCCTATTTCGCCAAAGCCACCGGCATTAATTTCCATGAGCGTATAGGCGAAGAAAATCTGGCTACTAGTGTCGACATCTTGCTGACCAAGATACGCAAGAAATACAAGGAATACGGCATCAAGGAAACGCCTTTCGTCATCGTCAAGGCCGACGCCGGTACCTATGGCATGGGTATCATGACCGTGCGCGACGCAAGCGAAGTCAAAGACTTGAACCGCAAGCAGCGCAACAAAATGTCGGTCATTAAGGAAGGCATGGAAGTCTCCGACGTCATCTTGCAAGAAGGCGTGCATACCTTCGAGCACATCAATGACGCCGTCGCCGAGCCAGTCGTCTATATGATGGATCGTTATGTTGTTGGCGGCTTCTATCGCGTCCATGCCGAGCGCGGCGTCGATGAAAACCTCAACGCGCCGGGTGCGCACTTCGTGCCATTGGCCTTTGCGCAGCAGCATGCGTTGCCGGATCTGTCAGCCAAGCCCGGCACCGCAGCGCCAAACCGTTTTTATATGTATGGCGTAGTGGCGCGACTGGCCTTGCTGGCAGCGTCGCTGGAGCTGGAAAAAACTGATCCGAATCCGGAAGAATACTGAGCATGAAAATCGCGTTCGCAGCGGATCCGCTATCGGGCTTCAAAATCTACAAAGATTCCACCTACGCGATGATGACGGAAGCAGCGTCGCGTGGACACGAACTGCATGTGTTCGGCCATGGCGATTTGATTTTCGACGGCAAACAAGTGCAGGCCAATGCGGCGCGCATCACGCTCACAGGTGATGCGACTGACTGGTATCGGCAGGAAGCGCCGAAGCTGCAAACGCTGACAGGCTTTGATGTTGTCATCGAGCGTACCGATCCGCCGTTCAACATGGAATATATTTATGCGACCTATTTGCTCGAGCTGGCCGAGTCGCAGGGTGCGCGCGTAGTCAATCGTCCGCAAGCTATTCGCAGCCATAACGAGAAACTCGCGATTACGCAGTTCCCGCAGTTCATCGCGCCCACGCTCGTCACCAGCGATGAGGCGCGTGTGCGTGCCTTTCACGAAGAACATAAAGACATTATCCTGAAGCCGCTCGACGGCATGGGCGGCGCCGGTATTTTCCGTGTTGGTAGCGACGGTCTCAACTTGGGATCCATCATCGAAACGCTCACGCACAATGGCCTGCGTACCATCATGGTTCAGCGCTTCATTCCAGAGATTGCCCAGGGCGACAAGCGCGTGCTGGTTATCGGCGGTCAGGTCGTGCCGTATTGTCTGGCGCGCATACCGCAAGCCGGTGAGGTGCGCGGTAATCTGGCCGCCGGCGGCTTGGGTGTGGCGATGCCGGTTTCTGCGCGCGAGCGCGAGATAGGCGAAGCACTGGGGCCGATTCTGGAAAAACGAGGGCTCTTGCTGGTAGGATTAGATGTTATTGGTCATTATCTGACCGAAATAAATGTAACCAGCCCGACCTGCTTTCAGGAGATCACGCAGCAGACGGGATTTAATGTCGCCAGAATGTTCATCGATGCAGTCGAAAAAATAAATTGAGCATGGCGATATGAACAGCATCAGCTTGCAAGAACGGTAACGCTCATCATGGTTGGTATTTTGCTTTTGACGCATGCGCCATTGGGGCGCGCCTTCATTGAGGCCGCGACTCATGTATTTCGTAGCCCGCCGGGGCAGATTGAGGCTGTCGACGTCCTGGCTGATCAGGATCCGGACCAGGTGCACGCGCTGGCAGTCGCTGCCATTGAACGCATCAATGATGGCTCCGGCGTACTGGTCATCACGGACGTGATGGGCGGCACGCCGTCGAATTGCACTCTGTCCTTGTGTTTGCCGGGTCAGGTTGAAGTCATCGCCGGCATCAGCCTGCCGATGCTGCTGCGAGCCATAACCTATCGCCACAACACGCTCGACGTGGCAATGGAAATGGCGCTGGCAGGCGGCCAGAATGGCGCCTGCAAAGTAGACAACCGTGTTCGTCTTTCGCCAAATTAACGATAACAAAAAACGAAAAAACATGATTACCAAGGACATCGAGATCATCAACAAGCTCGGCCTGCATGCGCGCGCTTCTGCCAAACTGACGCAGCTTGCGGCCAAATACCAGAGCGAAGTCTGGATGACGCGCAACCAGCGCCGCGTGAATGCAAAGTCCATCATGGGCGTGATGATGCTCGCAGCCGGCAAGGGCTCGCTGGTGACGATCGAGACCGACGGTCCGGATGAGCAAGACTGCTTTAACGCGATCGCGCAGCTGATCGACGCGCGTTTTGGCGAGAGCGAATAAAACGCGCACAGGATAGCGACGCCATGGCATCTTTTTCGCTCCACGGCATACCCGTCTCGCGTGGCATCGCCATCGGGCGTGCGCATCTGCTCAGGCCTGCCGCACTCGACGTCAAACACTATCTGCTTCCCGAAGAACAGGTCGAAGCCGAAGTGCTGCGACTGTCGACAGCAATCGCCACCGTGCATCGTGAACTGCAGGCAATCTGGAAAGATCTGCCGCCTGACGCGCCTTCCGAGCTGGGCGCGTTCATTGATGTCCATGCGCTGATTCTGTCAGACCCCATCATCTCCGAGCAGCCGCTCGAAATCATACGCAGCCGTCACTACAACGCCGAGTGGGCATTGCTGACGCAAATCGATGAACTTTCCGCGCAATTTGACGAGATTGAAGACGCCTATCTGCGTGAGCGCAAGAATGACATTCGTCAGGTTGGCGAGCGCATCCTCAAAGTATTGACCGGCAGCGCCAATTCGCTGCCGGTGGTTTTCGCGCCGGAAGAATCCACGCCGCACATGATTATTGTCGCGCATGATATTTCGCCGGCCGACATGCTGCAATTCCGTGACCGCGCGTTTGTAGGATTCGTCACCGACCTCGGCGGCCAGAACTCACATACCGCCATCGTCGCGCGCAGCCTCGATATTCCGGCGGCAGTCGGCATGTCGAATGCTTCCACCCTGATCAATCAGGATGACTGGGTCATCATTGACGGCGATGCCGGCATCGTCATCGTGGCGCCGGCACCTATCGTGCTGGAGCAGTACCGCGAAACGCAAAGCCGCTTGCTGCGCGAACGTAAAAAACTCGGCAAGCTGAAAAAAACACCGCCCATTACCAAAGACGGTACGCTCATACACTTGCTGGCAAATATAGAACTGCCCGAGGATTGCGGCGGAGCGCTCGAAGCGGGCGCTGCCGGCGTTGGGCTGTTCCGATCCGAATTCCTGTTCATGGGCCGCACCGGGCAGGCCATTAAACTGCCGTCCGAGGACGAGCAATTCGAGTCGTATCGCAAAGCCGTCATTGCCATGAAAGGGCGACCTGTCACGATCAGAACGCTCGACGTCGGCGCCGACAAGCCGCTCGGCAAAGCAGAAGAGACCGCTTTGAATCCGGCATTGGGCCTGCGTGCGATACGTTACTGCCTATCCGAGCCGCAAATGTTTTTGACGCAGCTGCGCGCGATCCTGCGCGCGTCTGCGTACGGTCCGATCAATTTGCTCATACCGATGCTCTCGCATGCCTTCGAGATCGATCAGTCACTCGTCATGATCGAGCAGGCCAAAGCCCAATTGCGCGACGCCAAAAAGAAATTTGACCCGAACATCCCCGTCGGCGCGATGATTGAAATACCAGCGGCAGCGCTAACCCTTCCACTGTTTATCAAGCGCCTGAATTTCCTGTCGATCGGCACCAATGACCTGATTCAGTACACACTGGCGATTGACCGTGTCGATCACGAAGTCGCGCACCTCTATAACCCGCTGCATCCGGCTATTCTGTACCTGCTGTCGACCACCATTGCGGCTGGCGCCAAGGCCGGCATACCGGTAGCAGTTTGTGGTGAGACTGCCGGCGACATCAAGCTCACGCGGCTGCTGCTGGGTCTGGGCCTGCGCGAATTTTCCATGCATCCGGCCCAGCTACTGGCGGTCAAGCAGGAAATCCTGAATACTGATCTGGGCCTGATTGAACCGCAGGCGAAAAAAATCCTGCGCTACTATGAACCGGCCGCGATTGCCGAGGCGATGGAGCGGCTGCGAACGTTGTAAAGCCGCTGGTTCCCAGTGTTCGCTAGGACGACGGTAAATATCCAAATGTCATCCCAGCGAAGGCTGGGATCCAGTGGCGTTGAATTGTTAGCGGAGGCTGTAAAGACACTGGGTCCCAGCGTGCGCCAGGACGACGGCATAGCCGTCGTTTGACGCATGTGGACGACTTCGTTATCCTTACCCCATTGCGCCGATTTGAACCCAGCTTGCGGGCGCAAGGGACCATCCCGAATAAATACGGCTAAAGCGAGCTTGAATCGACGCTTCATCGACGATCCGAATTCAGCCCGACATGCCATCGGGCTTTTTTCATCCAGACTAATTTATGAAATCAATCGGAATCGTCGCCCCCCAGTCCATGCACTTTACGCAGCCCTTGCCTTTGCAAAGCGGCGCGTCGCTGGCTGATTACACACTGGTCTACGAGACCTACGGCACCCTGAATGCCGATCAATCGAATGCGGTGCTGGTCTGTCATGCGCTCAATGCGTCGCATCACGTCGCCGGCGTCTACGAAGGCCAGCCACGCAGCACTGGCTGGTGGGATAACATGGTCGGCCCCGGCAAGCCGCTCGACACCGATCGCTTCTTTGTCATTGGCGTCAACAACCTTGGCTCCTGCTTTGGCTCCACGGGCCCCATGCACATCAATCCGGCGACCGGTCAACCCTACGGCGCGAGCTTTCCTGTAGTGACCGTCGAAGACTGGGTGCATGCGCAAGCGCGTCTGGCCGACGCACTGGGTATCACCCAGTTTGCTGCCGTAATGGGCGGCTCGCTCGGCGGCATGCAGGCTATGGCCTGGAGCACGCTGTATCCAGCGCGCGTACGGCATTGCCTGATCATCGCTTCGACCTCAAAACTGTCGGCACAGAACATCGCCTTCAATGACGTTGCGCGGCAAGCCATCCTGACCGACCCTGACTATCATGCCGGTGACTTTTACGCACACGGCGTAGTGCCGAAAAACGGCTTGCGCGTTGCCCGCATGGTAGGCCATATCACCTACCTGTCGGACGATGACATGGCAGAAAAATTCGGGCGTGACCTGCGCAACGGCGATTACCAGTTCGGCTACGGTGTCGACTTCGAAATCGAATCTTATTTACGCTATCAGGGCGACAAATTTTCCGAATACTTCGACGCCAATACCTACCTGCTCATTACCAAGGCGCTCGATTATTTTGATCCGGCGCGCGCCTTCGGCGGTGACCTGGCAGCGGCGCTGGCCAATACGCAGGCAGAATTCCTGCTGGTCTCGTTTTCTACAGACTGGCGCTTCGCCCCCGAGCGCAGCCGTGAAATCGTGCAGGCCCTGGTGAAAAATGATCGTAAAGTCAGCTACGCAGAAATTGATGCGCCGCACGGCCATGATGCCTTCCTGCTCGACGACCCGCGCTACATGGCTGTCGTGAAGACCTACTACGACAAAGTCTGGCAACAAGTTGGCGCCAGCATCGCAGCAGAATGCAAGGAGGCTGCATGAGCCCCGCCCACTTTGCCGGCCTGCGCGCCGACCTTGCCTTCATTGCGCACTGGGTCAGCCCGGATTCGCGCGTGCTCGACCTCGGTTGCGGTGATGGCGCCATGCTCGACTATCTGCAAGTCGACAAGCATTGCTCTGGCTATGGCGTCGAAATTGACGACGTCAAAATTCCGCGCTGCATACAGCGCGGCGTCTCCGTCATCCAGCAGGATCTGGAGGCGGGATTGGCAATGTTTGCCGATGACGCCTTCGACACCGTGCTTTGCCTGTCGGCGCTGCAGATGATGAAAAATGTCGAAGCCGTGCTGCGCGACATTACCCGCGTTGGCCAGGAAGCGATCGTGTCGTTTCCGAATTTTGCGCACTGGCCGCACCGGCTTGCACTGCTGCGTGGCCGCATGCCGGTGTCGGAGAGCCTGCCGTATGACTGGTTTGATACACCCAACCTGCGCTGCGCGACCATTGCTGATTTTGAGGAACTTGCGCGCGAAGTCGGACTCGAAGTGCTCGAATGCGTGGCCCTGAAAGATGACGGCACGCCGGTGACCTTCCTGCCTAACTGGCGCGGCAGCCTGGCAGTCTTCCGTCTTCGTAAAAAATAAATCACACGCTACAAGACCCTCGCATGAGCCAGCCTCACACCGTAGCAACCTCCCGTCAGACCGGCTGGCGTCATTATTTCAATCGCAAGATGCTGATCTGCGTGATGCTCGGTTTCACATCCGGGCTGCCGCTGTTCATGCTCTACAACCTGATGTCGGCGTGGCTGAAAGCTGAGCAGGTCGATCTGAAATCGATAGGCTTATTTGCACTGGTCGGGTTTCCATACACATGGAAATTCATCTGGTCGCCGTTGATGGACCGCTTCCATTTTCCGCTGCTGGGCAGGCGGCGCGGCTGGATGTTCATCACCCAGCTGGCGCTGCTGGCCGTCATCGGCAGCATGGGATTTTATTCGCCAACTACCGAATTGCCGATGATTGTGTTCCTTGCAGGACTGGCTGCGTTTTTGTCAGCCAGTCAGGATATCGTCATCGATGCCTACCGTCGTGAATTGCTATCCGACCACGAGCAAGGCTCGGGCACGGCCTTGTTCGTCAATGCATACAAAATGTCAACATTGGTGCCCGGCTCGCTGTCGCTGATTTTGTCGGACTTCATGAGCTGGCAAATGGTTTTCTCGATCACGAGCCTGTTCATGCTGCCCGGCCTGTTCACTACGCTCTTGATCAGCGAGCCGGCCATCTACGGCGAGCCACCGCGAACCTTGCGCGAAGCGGTTGTGGAGCCTTTTCGTGAATTCATCAATCGCAGCGGCTGGTCGCATGCGCTGCTGATCCTGGCTTTCATTTTCCTCTACAAGCTCGGCGACTCGATGGCGACTGCGCTGGCAACGCCGTTCTACATCGACCTTGGTTTTTCGCGCACCCAGATCGGGCTAGTCGCCAAGAACGCCGGACTCTGGGCGAGCCTGTTGGGCGGCATCATCGGCGCAGTGTGGCTGGAGAAGACCGGCGTCAATCGCGGGCTGTGGATTTTTGGCGCCTTGCAGGCGGCAGCCATACTCGGCTTTGCAGTGCTCGCGCAAACCGGTGTCAGCGCAGCGGGCGCCGAGCCGGACACCGTTTTACTGGGACTGGTAATCGGTATGGAAGCGTTTTCGGTCGGGCTGGGTACCGCCGCGTTCACCGCTTACATTGCCACGACCACCGACGAGCGCTATACCGCCACACAGTTCGCCCTCTTTACCAGCCTGGCTGCCGTGCCGCGCACTTTTTTCAATGCGCTCACCGGTTTCATTGTTGACCAGACCGGCTGGTTTACTTTCTTTCTCATTTGTTTTGGCCTGGCCATACCGGGCATGCTGTTGTTGCCGAAAATCGCACCTTGGAATCAAAAGATTGTGCCAGCCTCTTAGTTGTCAAAATAGGGAAGCCAGAGGATAATGCATCGCAAATGCTATGCATCAGGAGCTGACTATGAAATCTGCTACATTTCCTCCCCTTCGTGTCGAGCCAGAATTGCGTGACGCGGTACAAAGTGTTTTGAGAGAAGGGGAAAGTCTGTCGAGCTTTGTAGAGCAATCAGTACGAGCGAACATAAATCAGCGTCGCATGCAGCAAGAATTCATCGAGCGTGGTTTGCGTTCGCGCGACGAGGCGATACAAACGGGTGAATATTATTCAGCCGAAGAGGTGCTGGCAGAAATTGACGAGATGCTACGTAGCTCATCGGCTAAAACTGGGAAATGAGCTTCAAGGTTCGTTACACTAAGGCTGCGCGTGAGGATGTTCGGCGACTGACTAAATTCATGCTCGAAAGAGACGTATTGGCGGCTCACCGCGCACGTAGTGCGATTGCAAAAAGTATTGAGTTTTTACGTGATTTTCCATTCTCATGCCGTAAAGTGGTGCCCGACAATCCATTTCTACGTGAACTGATAATTTCATTTGGATCTTATGGCTATGTGGCGCTGTTTGAAATTAGCGACGCAGAAATCGTGACTATTATCGCGTTGCGTCATCAACGGGAAGAAGATTTTCACTAAGCGGCCTGCACCACAAACATCGCCGCCACCGCCAGCCCCATCACCAGCGTAGCGCTCCATCCCAGCCACTTCAAGCGGCGCGTAACCACAAAAGGTCCCATCACATCGCGCCTTTGCGCCATCCGCATCATCACCGCCATGATTGGCACCGACACCACGCCATTGATCACTGCGGCCCAGTACAACGCCTTGATCGGATCCATCTTACTGATGCCAATCGCTGCACCGATCAAGGTGGAAGTTGCAATGATGCCGTAAAAACGCCAGCCCAACGCCAGTCCGAGATTGAGTCCTTTTTCCCAGCCAAAGGCGCCGGCCACCGCATAGGCAGCCGAGCCGGCCAGCACCGGAATGGCAAGTAAACCGGTGCCGATAATGCCGGCTGAAAAAAGCAGATAAGCAAAGTCGCCCGCAATCGGTCGCAATGCGAGCGCGGCCTGACGCGAAGTCTGGATATCCGTTAATCCGTGCTGGAACAAGGTCGCTGCGGTCGTCAGCATGATAAAAAAAGCGATCAGATTCGAGACGCCCATACCGAACCAGGTATCGATAGAAATCCGGCGCAGATGCGCGCGCGCCTGCTCCGGCGCATGCCTGAGCGAAGCTGCATGCGGATCGGATTTCATTTCCTCGACTTCTTGCGAGGCCTGCCAGAAAAACAGATATGGACTGATCGTGGTGCCAAAGATTGCCACCACCGTTGTCAGGTAACCCTTGCTCAGGGTAATTTGTGGCCACACCAGCGCAAGTAGTACATCAGCCCATTCAATATGCACGGCAAACACAATGCCGACATACGCAAATAATGCGAGCGTCAGCCATTTAAGAATACGCACATAGCTGATGTACGGAATGAATATCTGCAGCAGCACCGACACCAGTCCGAAACCTGTCACCCAGGCCGTATGCGAGCCGCCGGCAACCAGTTGGGCAGCATCTGCCATCGCTGCGATATCGGCGCCGATATTGATCGTGTTGGCAATTGTCAGCAGGCCGACAATAAAAAAAAGCAAATAAGGCGAGTGCAAGCGGCGCAGATTGCCGGCCAGTCCATCGCCGGTGACGCGGCCTATGCGCGCGCTGATAATTTGTATTCCCGCCATCAACGGATAAGTAAACAGCAGTGTCCACAACATCGCAAAGCCAAACTGCGCACCGCTTTGCGAATAAGTGGCGATGCCACTGGGGTCATCATCGGCCGCACCCGTAATGAGCCCCGGCCCAAGTTTTTTCTGCCAGGGCGTGTCGTCTACAGCAGGCTTGCGCCTGACTTTGGTTTTGTTATCCGCTTGCATAAAAGACCATGCTAACAGCGCCAAGTGCAGAAGGGGAATGCTTGTTTCCGGCGCGTTACACTGTGCACTATTAATTTGTGCCTTTCTATTTTTTAAGGATTCAAATGCTCAACGCCCTATGGCTGGGTTTCTTTGCGGTGGCGGCAGCCAGTGCCGGCTGGCGCTGGCTGGTGCATGCTGATCCCATTGTGTTTCAGGCGATGGTCGAAAGCCTGTTTGCCATGGCGCGGCTGTCTGTCGAAGTCATGGTGGTGTTATTTGGCACCCTCACTTTGTGGCTGGGCTTTCTGCGCATTGCCGAGAAAGCTGGTCTGGTCGCAGCGCTGGCGCGTCTGCTGTCGCCCTTGTTCCGGCGGCTGATGCCGGAGGTGCCGGCCGGTCATCCGGCGCTTGGCCTCATCACCCTTAACTTCACCGCCAACGTACTCGGACTGGATAATGCCGCCACGCCGATAGGCCTGAAAGCGATGCGCGCCTTGCAGGAACTAAACCCGCTGCCGGCCATCGCCAGCAATGCGCAGATTTTATTTCTGGTATTGAACGCGTCGTCGCTGACCTTGCTGCCAGTATCAATCTTCATGTACCGCGCGCAGCAGGGCGCAGCCGATCCAACGCTGGTGTTCCTGCCTATCTTGCTGGCGACATCGGCATCGACCATTGCCGGCTTGCTGGCCGTGGCGCTGGTGCAGCGCCTCAAACTTTGGGACCCGGTCATGCTCGCGTGGCTGGCTGCAACAGCCTTGCTGCTGGATGGCCTGATGGCGGCGCTTGCCTCGCTCTCGGCAATGGCTTTGGCCTCGCTATCTTCGCTGATGGGTAACCTGGTTCTATTTAGTTTGATATTGCTGTTTCTGCTAGCTGGCGCAATCAAACGCGTACCGGTTTATGAAGCATTTATCGAAGGCGCGAAAGAAGGATTTGAGGTCGCAAAAAACCTACTGCCGTATCTGGTGGCGATGCTGTGTGCCGTCGGCGTATTGCGCGCCTCCGGAGCACTAGACCTCGCACTGGATGGCTTGCGCTGGCTGGTGCAAGGTGCCGGTTGGGATGGCCGCTTCGTCGATGCGCTGCCAACAGCGCTGGTCAAACCCTTCTCCGGCAGCGCGGCGCGTGCGCTATTGATCGAAACCATGAGCACGCATGGTGTAGACAGCTTTCCAGCCTTGCTGGCGGCGACCATGCAAGGCAGTACCGAGACCACCTTCTATGTGCTGGCTGTCTATTTTGGCGCAGTCGGCATACAGCGCGCGCGGCATGCCGTAGCGTGCGCGCTGATAGCAGACCTGGCCGGCGTGCTGGCGTCGATTGCAGTCTGCTACTGGTTCTTTGGCTAAAAGAGCGCGCGTTTTATTTGCGCTGCACCGGGCCGGATACGCTGTCGATTTGTCCCTGCAACTCTTTGCGCAATCCGCACAAGAAAGCAAATTCGGCGACCACAAAAAGCGGCCCGATGATCAGCCCCATTACATCATCGACAAAGGCCGGCTTCTTGCCTTCGTAGAAATGGCCGATGAATTGAAAGACCCAGCCGATTATGAACAGGCCTATGCCCGTCACCAGCCAGAACATGGTTGGCTGCGCAGCGACAAGAGCGGATACATAAACAGACATTGCCAGCAGCGCGCTCATCACCAGTCCAAAGCGCAGATCCAGTCGCAAGTAGTACAAGGACGACACCACAGCCAGCAGCAGCGCCGGTGACAACGCAACGCCTGCGACATCAACATACGGGCGCGACAGCAACATGGTGACGGCCAGCACAATCATCGGGATGCCGACGAAGTGCGTGACGATATTGCGGCTGTCGCGATGATAGGCAGCGTACTGGCTGAGATTTTCAACGAGGGTTTTCATAGGCATCTCCGTTTTTGTTATGCATCATCGGGCAGCAGCTGCGGATTCCATACAACTTCCCACAGATGGCCATCCGGATCCTGAAAATATCCGCCATAGCCGCCCCAGAACGTATCCTGCGCAGGTTTGACAATGGTAGCCCCTGCCTTCTCTGCTTGCGCCATCACTTCATCGACTTCTTCGCGCGATGCCACATTATGACCGAGCGAGAAGCCGACGGGATCTGAGTGCTTGGACGGCAAGCCACTGTCATGCGCAAGGCTATTGCGTGGCCAGACTGCAAGTTTCAAGCCGGCTTGCAAATCAAAAAACGCGACCGCGCCATGCTCGAATTCGGTGCCGATGATGCCTGCAGTGACCAGACCCAGCCCGTCACGATAAAAACGCAATGAACGGCCGATATCCTCGACCGTAATGGTGATCATGCTGATGCGTGGTTTCATTCAGCTTCTCCATTAAAAAACAGTAACTCTGTCTGAACTGCCTTGTCTTCAGTCGGCATGTCGCTGGCTTTGGACAATGCACTGATGCGCACGCCAAGCAGCCGCAGCCGCTTTTCCAGTGGTGCTCTCTTCAGGCATTCGCCGGCCGCCTTGCGTATGCTTGCCGCGTTATTGGTTGGCGCTGGTAATGACACATCGCGCGTGACAATCTGAAAATCATCGTAGCGCAGCTTGATGCCGACAGTACGACCAACATACGCCTTGCGTTGCAAATCGTCTGCGACGCGCGTACACAAATGCGTAAAAATTTCGGATAAAGCATCGCGGTCATGTCGTGCATGCATGTCGCGTTCGAACGTAGTTTCGCGACTCAGTGATTTTGGTTCCGAGTAGGTCGTGACAGGACGAAAATCTATGCCCTGTGCTACCTCGGTCAACCACTCGGCATAGCTGCGGCCAAAATGGGTCTGCAGCAAAGCAGGTTCTTGCTGCGCCAGTTCGGCAATGGTATTGATGCCGAGAGCGGCCAGTTTTTCGCCGGCCTTGGGGCCAATGCCATTAATCTTGCGCACCGATAGCGGCCAGATGCGTGTGGGTAAATCATCGTGGCTGACAATGGTGATGCCATCCGGCTTTTCCAGATCCGAACAAATCTTTGCCAGCAGCTTGTTGGGCGCTATCCCTATCGAACAGGACAAGCCGGTCGCTTCGCGCACTGCCTGTTTGATGCGTAATGCAAGCGACTGTATTTCTTCTTCATGGTCGCTCAAGTCGATATAGATTTCATCGATGCCGCGATCTTCAATCAGCGGCGCAATACTGGCCACGGCTTTCTTGAACAGCCGCGAGTAGTGGCGATACGCATCGAAATTCACCGGCAATAAAATTGCATCCGGTGCGAGCTTGGCAGCTTTCATCATGCCCATTGCAGAAAAAACACCAAGGGCACGCGCCTCATACGTGGAGGTCGTTATGACGCCGCGTCCCGTATAGTCGCGCAGCCGGAAAAAATGACGACTGCCATCCGGCTGCACCTCGGGCTGATGCGCAGAGCTGCCACCGATGACGACAGGCAGCCCCTTTAATTCCGGATAACGCAATAGCTCGACTGATGCGTAAAACGCATCCATGTCGAGGTGGGCGATCAGGCGGGTTTTGGTAGCTGACACGAGAGGCGAAGCGGAGTAAGTCAGTCCGGCTAAATCACGCCATATTCAATAATGAGCGGCGCATGGTCACTGAATCGTTCATCCTTGTAGATGGCCGCTGACTTTGCCAGTGCGGTGATTCCCGGCGTAGCAACGTGATAATCAATCCGCCATCCCACATTGTTGGCCCATGCCTGACCGCGATTGCTCCACCAGGTGTAAGCCGCGTCAGTGGTATCCGGATGCAGTGCGCGGTACACATCGCGCCAGCCGAGCTCGTCAAACAGTGTCGTCATCCATGCGCGTTCTTCCGGCAGGAAGCCGGAATTTTTCTGATTGCTTTTCCAGTTCTTCAGATCGATTTGCTGATGCGCGATATTCCAGTCGCCGCAAATCACCACTTCACGGCCGCTGGCAATCAGCTTGGCCAGATGCGGCATGAAGTCCTTCATGAACCGAAACTTAGCTTGCTGCCGTTCCTCGCTCGATGAACCGGACGGGCAGTAGACCGATACCACCGAAAGATTGTCGAAGTCGCATTGCACATAGCGGCCTTCGGCATCAAACTCGGCGTTGCCAAAGCCGCGATGTATGGCTGTCGGCAGCTTGCGGCAATAAACGCCAGTACCGGAATAGCCTTTCTTTTCCGCGTAATGAAAATAGCCGTGATAGCCCGGCGGCGCGAGGAATTCCGGCGTCATGTCGGTATGCTGGGCTTTGAGCTCTTGCACGCAGACGAAATCGGCGTTTTCTTTTGCCATCCATTCAAAGAAGTTTTTGCGCGAGGCGGAGCGGATGCCGTTCAGGTTGGCGGAGATGATTTTCATGGGAGCAGAAAGGAATGTTTACGGACGACAGCATAACCGATTCGGCACGCGATAAAATGCGGTCTGCCCAATCTGAACCTATGGTCATATCGTGAACAACACACGTCAGCAATTCATCGAGTTTTCCGTCAACGCCGGCGTGCTGCGCTTTGGCGAATTTGTCACCAAGGCTGGACGTCTGTCGCCTTACTTCTTCAACGCCGGCCTGTTCAACGATGGCGCAACGCTGGGCAAGCTGGCCGGCTTCTATGCGCAGACCATGCTCGATTCCGGTGTCGAATTCGACATGCTGTTCGGACCTGCCTATAAAGGTATTACGCTGGCTTCGGCCACCGCCGTAGCAATGGCCGCACAAGGCCGCAACGTGCCGTTTGCCTACAACCGCAAAGAAGCCAAGGACCACGGCGAAGGCGGCACCATCGTCGGCGCCAAGCTGGCTGGTCGTGTCGTGATCATTGATGACGTGATCTCGGCCGGCACTTCGGTGCGCGAGTCAGTGCAAATGATTCGTGCACAAGGCGCAGAGCCTTGCGCCGTATTAATCGCACTTGATCGTATGGAAAAAAGCGGTGCCGAAGGCGCGATGTCGCAGCTGTCGGCGGTGCAGGAAGTCGAGCAGTCTGTTGGCATACCGGTGATCCCGATTGCCAACCTGAATGACTTGTTTGCTTACCTGTCAGGGCCGGGAGCAAGCCCTGAACTGGGGCAGTATAAGGAAGCGGTGGCGGCTTACCGCCAGCGGTATGGCGTAGCCTGAATGCGCTTGGTGGGTTTCGCTACGCTTACCCACCGCGCATTTTCAGCTCAGCTCAGCCTAGTTTCAGCTTCAACAACTCCGTCAACTGCGCCGGATTCGCCTTCCCCTTTGAAGCCTTCATCGCCTGGCCTATCAGTGCATTGAAGGCTTTTTCTTTACCGGCCCTGAATTCCTCCACCGACTTCGCATTTGCGGCCAGTACTTCATCAACGATCTTTTCGAGCGCGCCTGAATCGGAGATTTGCTTTAATCCCTTCGATTCGATGATCTCGTCAGCCAGTGCAGGAGCGGCAGATTTTGCTTCCCACATCGCTGCAAATACTTCTTTCGCAATCTTGTTCGATATCGTTCCGTCGGCAATCCGCGTGAGGAGCAAGGCAAGTTGATTCGCTGCTACCGGCGATTCCGCGATATCCGTACCTTCTCGGTTCAGCGTTGACGCTACATCACCCATTAACCAATTTGCAGCCGGCTTGGCCTGTTCGCGACCGGCAGCGGCAACCACCGCTTCAAAATACGCGGCCATCGCTTTGGATTGCGTCAGCACCATGGCATCGTATTCTGACAACTGAAGCTCACTCACAAAACGCTCGCGCATCGCACCCGGCAACTCAGGCAGTGCAGCCTTGACGCGGTCTATCCATTCTTGCGCAATCATCAGCGGCGGCAAATCAGGGTCGGGGAAGTAGCGATAGTCCATCGCATCTTCCTTGCTGCGCATTGAGCGCGTTTCTTTTTTGTCCGGATCATAGAGGCGTGTTTCCTGCACCACGCGACCGCCATCCTCGATCAACTCGATCTGGCGGCGCACTTCGAAGTTGATGGCCTCTTCCAGAAAGCGGAATGAATTCAGATTCTTGATCTCGCAGCGGGTGCCGTATTCCTTTTGCCCGGCAGGACGCACAGACACGTTGGCGTCGCAGCGGAACGAACCTTCCTGCATATTGCCGTCGCAAACGCCCAGCCATACCACCAGAGAATGCAGCGCCTTTGCATAGGCGACCGCTTCGGCAGCGCTGCGCATGTCCGGCTCGGTGACGATTTCCAGCAGCGGCGTGCCGGCGCGATTCAAGTCGATGCCGGTCATGCCCTGATAGTCTTCATGCAGCGACTTGCCGGCGTCTTCTTCCAGATGTGCCCGTGTCAGTTGCACGGTTTTCAGTTCAGCCTTGCCGTCTTTCTCGAGCACGAAAGAGATCGTGCCGCCCTGAACGACCGGCAATTCAAACTGGCTGATCTGATAGCCCTTGGGCAGGTCAGGATAAAAATAATTTTTGCGCGCAAACACCGACATCGGCGCAATCGTCGCGCCAATAGCCAGACCAAACTGGATTGCGCGCTCAACCGCGCCTTTGTTCAATACCGGCAGCACGCCGGGCAAGGCCAGATCGACCGGGCACGCTTGCGTGTTCGGCTCGGCGCCAAACTTGATGGGCGCGCCGCTGAAAATTTTGGATGCGGTGGTGAGTTGCGTGTGCGTCTCAAGACCGATGACTACTTCCCATTGCATGTTGTGTCCTCGTCAGATGCCAGCAGGCCGCTGGTTGTGCCAGTCGGTGGCAAGCTGAAATTGATGCGCGATGCCCAAGAGCTTCGCTTCTTCGAAATAATTGCCGATCAGCTGCAAGCCAACCGGACGCTTTGCATTTTTCTCGCCCTGGCCAAAGCCGCACGGAATCGACATGCCGGGCAAGCCGGCAAGACTGGTTGAGAGCGTAAAAATATCGGCCAGATAATTGGCCAGCGGGTCGTTGGCTTTTGAGCCCAAGTCCCAAGCGACCGTAGGTGCAACCGGCCCCATGATGACGTCGCATTGCGTGAACGCCTGCTGGAAATCCTGCGCGATCAGGCGGCGAATTTTTTGCGCCTGCAAATAGTACGCATCGTAATAACCATGTGACAGCACATAGGCGCCGACCAGAATACGGCGTTTGACCTCGTCGCCAAAACCTTCGGCGCGGGTCTTGCAATACATGTCCGACAAGTCACTGTATTCGGCAGCGCGATGGCCGTAGCGCACACCATCAAACCGCGACAGGTTGGACGAGGCCTCGGCCGGAGCGATCACGTAATAAACAGGAATCGACAACTCGGTTTTTGGCAAAGAAATATCAACGAGTGTCGCGCCGAGTTTTTCATATTCGCTTAGAGCCGAGCGCACTGCCTGCTCGACATCGGGTGCCAGACCTTTGCCGAAATATTCGCGTGGCACGCCAATTTTCAGCCCGCGTATGCCGTCGTTCAGCTGGCGCGAAAAATCTTCTTTCGGCCGCTCTATGCTGGTCGAGTCGCGCTCGTCGAAGCCGGCCATGGCCGACAGCAGCATTGCGCAATCTTCGGCGGTGTAGGCAATCGGCCCGCCCTGATCCAGCGACGATGCAAAAGCGATCATGCCAAAGCGCGACACACGGCCGTAGGTGGGCTTGATACCTGTGACGCCGCACAGTGACGCCGGCTGCCGGATCGAGCCGCCGGTGTCGGTGCCGGTGGCGGCAGGGGTCAGGCCGGCAGCGACTGCAGCAGCCGAGCCGCCGGACGAGCCGCCCGGCACAGCAGTTTTATCCCATGGGTTTTTGACTGCGCCGAAGAAGGAATTCTCATTCGAGGAACCCATGGCGAATTCATCACAATTCAATTTACCCAGCGTGACCATGCCTGCTGCGCGGAACTGTTCGACCACTGTTGCATCGAAGGGGCTGCTGTAGTTGGCGAGCATCTTCGAGCCGGCTGTTGATTTCCAGCCGCGCGTGACAAAAATATCCTTGTGCGCAATCGGCAGGCCGGTCAGTTCGCTTGCGTCACCTTTTGCGATACGCGTATCGGCATCGCGTGCCTGCTCCAGCGTCAGCGCGGCATCAATGCTGGTGAAAGCATTGAGGTCGCTGTCGGCGATGCGATCCAGATAACTCTGCGCCAGTTCGGTCGCGGAGACTTGTTTCGCTTTCAGCATTGCTGAGAGTTGTTTGAGTGTCTTGGTATGCATGAATGGTCAGGGCGCAAAAACTGGGAAGCCGCGGTTTGCGCGGCGCTTCAATGAAAAACGAAACGCTATTCGATCACTTATTTGATCACCTATTCGATAACCTTAGGCACCAGATACAGCCCATCCTGCACGGCCGGCGCCGGTTTTTGATAGTCGTCGCGACGGTCAGGTTCCGTTGCCCGATCTTCACGCAAGCGCAGCGCGAGGTCGTTCTGCCAGGCGGCGATCGGGTGCGACAGCGGCGTGACGCCGGTGGTATCAACGGCTTTCATCTGCTCGACCAGCGCAAAAATGCTGTTGAGCTTGTCGAGTGCGTCGGCCGCCTGTTGGTCGGTCAATTCGAGCTGCGCCAGTTTGGACAGGCGCGCAATGTCGGTCAGAGCTAGGGACATGGAGTCTTGGCACCGGTCAGGTGCCTGGGTCAATGATTATAAAAAAGGCAAAGATATGTAATTACGAGTTTTCGCCAAAGAAAGCAGCATGCCAGCTAGATTTTTAGCGTTTCTAGCAGCCAATTCAACACGGATTATAAGGTAGAATGTCGGGTTAATGGCCGCTGCAGAATGAAGCCGGTCTGCTGCACGCTTTCGCAGTAAATCAGAATTTTATTAGCCACTTACTTGCCACAGCGCGCCTTCATCTGGCGCATAAGGACACGATTCATGTTTGGATTTTTGCGCAGTTACTTTTCAAATGATCTGGCGATCGACCTCGGCACCGCCAATACGCTCATCTACGTGCGCGGCCTGGGCATCGTTCTCGACGAGCCTTCCGTTGTCGCCATCCGTCAGCAGGGCGGCCCGAACGCCAAGAAAAACATTCAGGCCGTAGGTCGTGAAGCCAAGGCCATGCTGGGCAAGGTACCGGGCAACATCGAAGCGATTCGTCCGATGAAAGATGGCGTGATTGCCGACTTCACCGTTACCGAGCAGATGCTGAAGCAGTTCATTCGCATGGTGCATGACACCAAGCTGTTCAAGCCTTCGCCGCGCATCATCATTTGCGTGCCGTGCGGTTCGACCCAGGTCGAGCGCCGCGCGATTCGCGAGTCGGCACTGGGCGCCGGTGCGTCGCAAGTGTTCCTGATTGAAGAGCCAATGGCTGCAGCCATCGGCGCCGGCCTGCCGGTGTCGGAAGCAACCGGTTCCATGGTCGTCGATATCGGCGGCGGCACCACCGAGGTCGGCATCATCTCGCTCGGCGGCATGGTCTACAAGGGTTCGGTGCGCGTCGGTGGCGATAAATTCGATGAAGCCATCGTCAACTACATCCGCCGCAACTACGGCATGCTGATCGGCGAGCAGACCGCCGAGATGATCAAAAAACAGATCGGCTCCGCATTCCCGGGCACCGAAGTGCGTGAAATGGAAGTCAAGGGCCGCAACCTGTCCGAAGGCATTCCGCGCTCGTTCACCATCTCCAGCAACGAAGTGCTGGAAGCCTTGACCGACCCGCTCAACAACATCGTCTCGGCCGTGAAAAATGCGCTCGAGCAGACCCCGCCGGAGCTGGGTGCAGACATCGCCGAAAAAGGCATGATGCTCACTGGCGGCGGCGCACTGCTGCGCGACCTCGACCGCTTGCTCATGGAAGAGACCGGCTTGCCGGTGCTGGTAGCAGAAGATCCATTGACTTGCGTCGTGCGCGGTTCCGGCATGGCGCTGGAGCGGATGGACAAACTTGGCTCCCTCTTCTCCTACGAGTAAAAGCTTGCCGGCTGTCCGCACAATTCTTTTGCAGACAGCCCTTTTGACTCCACTGCACGAAGCACTATCCGGGCCTGACCTGTCAGTCTTCATCTAATGGAATACAGCCCACCACCACTCTTCAAGCAAGGTGCATCGGCACGCGCAAAAATGATGTTCTTTGCGCTCATCGCCGTTGCCTTGCTCATGGCCGACTCGCGACTGCGTTCGCTTGCCACAGTGAGGCAGGCAGTCGGTGCCGCGCTCTATCCGTTGCAAGTTGTGGCCATGTTGCCGCGCGATGGTTTTTTTGCCGTGACCGATTATTTCTCTTCGCTCAACCGCCTCAATGGTGAAAACCAGCGCATGCGCGAGCAGCAAGTGCTGAATGCGCAAATGCTGCAGCAGGCGCGTCAGCTGCTGGCCGAGAATCTGCATTTGCGCAAATTGCTCGCTGCCTCCGAACGTATCGCCTTGCGCTCGGTGATGAGCGAAATTTTATATGATGCGCGCGATCCGTTTTCCCGCAAAGTCATCATTGACCGCGGCGCCAGCCATGGCATAGAGCCAGGCCAGCCAGTAATAGATGATCTCGGTGTAGTCGGCCAGGTCACGCGCGTGTTTCCGTTTACTTCCGAAGTCACGCTACTGACTGACAAGGACCATGCTATCCCGGTGCAGGTCTTGCGCAGCGGCGTGCGCAGCGTGGCCTATGGCCGCGGCCAGTCCGGCGTGCTGGAGTTGCGTTTCATGGCATCGAACGCCGACATTCAAAAGGGTGACGTGCTGCTGACCTCCGGCATTGACGGCGTTTATCCGGCCGGCCTTGCTGTAGCAACGGTCGCTTCCGTCGAAAGCAAGACTTCCGATGCGTTTGCCCGTATTGTTTGTCTGCCGAGTGCGGGCGTATCGCGCAATCGGCAATTGCTGGTGCTGCTGGCCGACACGCGCTCGCTACCGCCGCCGCCGGCACCTGCCGTTGACCCCAATCCGCCGACCGAGATTCGTAGCGGCCGGCCGGGTCAGCGCGAATCGAGGGACACGAACCGATGATGGATCGCGACTACATACTGCTACCGGTTAATCCGGTGTTCATTGCTGCCAGCCTCGCTGGCGCGTTCTTTCTCAATCTGTGCCCGTGGGGCAGCTGGGGATGGGTGCCCGATTTTGTCGCGCTGACATTGATTTTCTGGAGCATTTACCAACCGCGCAGGGTTGGTATTGGTGTTGCCTTCATGATGGGCCTGATCATGGATGTGCATAGCGCGTCGCTGTTGGGCGAGAATGCGCTGGCCTATACGCTGCTTTCTTATTTTGCCATCACCATTCACCGTCGTGTACTGTGGTTCACGCCCGTCATTCAGGCGCTGCATGTGCTGCCGCTGCTCATCGTCATGCAAGTCGTGCAGATGTTGATTCAGCTCGCCATCAGTGCCAAGCAGCCCAGTTGGTTTTATTTCGCACAGAGCCTCGTGGCTACGCTGATCTGGCCGATCGTCTGCTGGCTATTGCTGGCGCCACAGCGGCGTGCGGTTGACCATGACGAAACCCGCCCGATCTGATTTTCCCATGCAGGCTTACTGCGTGCCTGCTGAGTAATACTAGCCTTACTGAACATGACCGAAATTAAAGATACTGAACGCGAACTTCAGCTATTCCGTCTGCGTCTGTCTGTCGCAGGCCTGGTCGTGTTCATCTGCTTTGGTTTGCTGATGGCCCGTTTCCTGTGGCTGCAGGCCGTACGCCACAGCGAATATGCAGAACGCGCAGAGAGCAATCGTATTTCGGTGGTGCCGGCGGTACCGAACCGCGGCCTGATCGTAGACCGCAACGGCGTCATCCTCGCGCGGAATTTTTCTGCTTATACATTGGAAATCACGCCTTCCAAAATCGATCGCAGTCTCGATGTCGTTATCGACGAACTCGCGCTGCTCGTCGATATCCAGACCAAGGACCGCAAGCGTTTCAAGCGCCAGATGGAAGAGTCGAAATCCTTTGAGAGCCTGCCTATCCGCACCCGGCTGTCGGATGAGGAAGTCGCCCGTTTCGCTGCGCAGCGTTATCGTTTTCCGGGTGTTGATATTCAGGCGCGACTCTTCCGCCAGTATCCGCTCGGACAAACCGCGTCGCATATGATTGGCTATATCGGTCGCGTCAACAAACGTGAATCCGAGCGCATAGAAGAAAGCGAAGACGCGGCAAATTATCGCGGTACTGATTACATCGGCAAGGAAGGCCTGGAAAAAAGCTACGAAAAAGAATTGCATGGCATTACCGGCTACGACGAGATTGAGGTCTCGGCTGGCGGGCGCGCGGTGCGCACGCTGTCGCGCACCGCGCCGACGCCCGGCAACAACCTGATGCTGTCAGTCGACATCGAGCTGCAAAAAATTATCGAAAAAGCTTTTGGTGATCGTCGCGGCGCCCTGGTCGCCATCGAGCCTTCTACTGGCGACATACTCGCTTATGTGTCGATGCCGACTTTCGATCCGAATCTGTTTGTAGAAGGTATCGATGTAAAAAGCTGGGACGAATTGAATACCTCGATCGACCGGCCTTTGCTGAACCGTCCATTGATTGGCACCTATCCGGCCGGCTCCACCTTTAAACCTTATATGGCGCTGGCCGCGCTCGAGCTTGGCAAGCGTACGACGGAGATGAGCATCAATGACCCCGGCTATTTTATGTTCGGCAATAATAAATTTCGCGACGACAAAGAAGGCGGTCACGGTCGGGTTGACATGTACAAGTCGATAGTCTTGTCCTGCAATACTTATTATTACAATCTGTCCAATGATCTGGGCATCGATGCGATTCATGATTTCATGAAGCCGTTTGGCTTCGGCCAGATCACGGGCATTGATCTTGACAGTGAAAAGCGCGGCGTGCTGCCTTCCACCGAATGGAAACGCAAAGCCTACAAGCGGGTAGATCAGCAGAAGTGGTATGCAGGTGAAACCATTTCAGTCGGCATTGGCCAAGGCTACAACTCTTTCACGCCGCTGCAACTCGCGCATGCGGTCTCTAATCTGGCCAACAATGGCATCGTAATGAAGCCTCATCTGGTCAAGATTATCGAGGATGGCGCCAACAAGACACGCAAACTGACGGTGCCGAAAGAGAGCTATCGCATTCCGCTCAAGCAGGAAAATATTGATTTCGTCAAAAGCGCGATGGTGGGTGTCACGAAGGAAGGCACTTCAGCGCGTTCCTTTGCCGGTGCGGCTTATGAATCAGGCGGCAAGACCGGAACCGCGCAGGCTGCGTCGATGAGCAAGAGTGTCAAATATGAAGCCAGTAAGATCTCAGAACGCCTGCGTGACCACTCACTGTATATCGCGTTTGCGCCAGCCGACAAGCCACGCATAGCACTGGCTATTATTGTCGAGAACGCCGGTTTCGGTGCTGCGGCAGCGGCCCCGATCGCGCGCCAAGCCATTGATTATTATTTGCTGGGTAAGCGGCCGGTCGAGCCTGAACCAGTCGCAGTCAAAGGCGTGCTCAAACCAAGCGTGAAGGCAGTCATCAATCCCGTCAATGCGGCCGCGAGTGACGTTCCCAAGCCCGCTCCTGCCCCCAAACCGGCGCCGGCAATCGCGCCACCACCTTTCAGTGCACCAGCCCGTCCAGGAAATGCGCCTGACCCCGCAGCAAGGAGCACGAAATGATGTCGATGATAGAAGACAGTCGCGGCAACCTGTTGCAAGCGATACGGCGCCATTTTTTTATTTTTGATCGTCCGCTGATGGTCATACTATCGCTAATCCTGCTGCTCGGCTGTCTGGCTGTGTCATCGGCAGCCATGAATTTTCCGGGACGATTCGAGGGACATCTGCGCAACATTTTTGCCGGCATTTTTGTGATGTGGATTGCAGCCATGATCCCGCCACAAAAGCTGATGCGTTTCGCTGTGCCGGTTTACGCCATCGGTATGGCATTGCTGGTCGCCGTCGCCTTGTTCGGCCTGATTAAAAATGGCGCGCGACGCTGGATAAATATCGGCATCATTATCCAGCCGTCGGAAATCATGAAGCTGGCGCTGCCACTGACCTTGGCGTGGTATTTTCAAAAACGCGAAGGCATGATCCGCTGGCGTGACTTCGTTGTTGCCGGCATCATCCTTGCGCTGCCTGTGGGCCTGATCATGCGTCAGCCTGATCTGGGTACGTCATTGCTGGTCACGTCGGCAGGTTTTTTCGTTATCTTTTTTGCCGGTCTCTCGTGGCGCCTGATGATTGGACTGGTCGCAGCGGGACTTGCCAGCCTGCCGCTGGTCTGGACACTGCTGCATGACTATCAGCGCAATCGTGTCATGACCCTGCTTGATCCAACCTCAGATCCGCTGGGCAAGGGCTTTCACATCATCCAGTCCACTATTGCGATCGGCTCGGGCGGACTGATCGGCAAGGGCTGGTTGAATGGCACGCAGTCGCACCTTGAATTCATACCAGAGCGCACTACCGACTTTATCTTTGCCGTCTTCTCCGAAGAATTCGGATTGCTCGGCAATGGCGTTCTGCTGGTTCTCTATCTGCTCCTGATCGGGCGTGGACTGATCATTGCGGCGAATGCGCCAACCCTGTTTTCCAGGCTGCTCGCCGGTGCGCTGACGATGTCGATTTTTACCTATGCCTTCGTGAATATGGGTATGGTCAGCGGTATTCTGCCAGTCGTTGGTGTGCCGCTGCCCTTCATCAGTTATGGCGGCACCGCGTTTGTCACCCTCAGTCTCGGGATTGGCATATTGATGAGCATTCAGCGCCATCGCAAACTGGTTCAAACCTAGGTGTCATTGATGCGCGCAGCCATTGCCTTAGCTTTGCTTTTTTTAAGTGCTTGCTCCAGCGTCAGTCTGCAAAGCAATGTTGAAGACAGACCGGCGCCAAGTTCCGTTGCAACGCCGACGACACCACCACTTGTTACACCGGCACCGGCGGCACCGCCGGTTGCGTCTGCCCCAGCTGCAGGCAAAGGGCGCGGCGGCTACTATCTGGACGACGGCCCGGAAGAGCAGGTGCCTGCCGGTCTGCTCGACACACCGGACGCTGAACCCAAAGTGGAACCCTTCGCAAAAGGGCCAAGCCGTCCCTACTCCATTTTCAATAAAACTTATACGCCGATAACGGACTACCGACCTTTCGTGCAGCGTGGCACGGGCAGTTGGTACGGCAAAAAATTTCATGGCCAGCGCACCGCGTCCGGCGAGATTTACAACATGTACAAAATGACTGCCGCCCATCCTACGCTGCCGATTCCGTCTTATGCGCGCGTGACCAACCTGCGCAATGGCAAACAAGTGATCGTGCGCGTCAATGATCGCGGCCCATTCCATTCCGAGCGCATCATCGATCTGTCTTACACGGCGGCGCTCAAGCTTGGCTATATCAATGGCGGCAGCAGCGAGCTCGAAGTCGAACGTCTGCTGCCGGAAGAGATCGCACGTATTAATGCAAAGGGCAACTCAAAGGCCAGTGCTGATAGCAAACCGGCTGGCGCGCTTGCAAGTGACCCCATTGCCAGCATCGTAAAGCCGGAAAATGCACCACCAGTTGCAGCCGCCCTCGGTACTTATTTCTTGCAGTTCGGCGCCTATGCGCAATCGCCCAATGCGCTGGCGATGCGTGAACGTTTACTGTCTGGCTGGCCTCAGGATTTGCCGCCACCGGCCGTAGTGCAAAGTCAGGGACTGTTCCGATTGCACAGCGGCCCCTTCGTCAGCCGAGAAGCGGCCAGCCAAGCGGCGCGCCAGCTGCAGGACAGCGCGCAAATCCGGACGACCATCGTTCAGAAATAGTCGCTTATTTTTCAGTTTCTGAAAGCCGCAAGGCCAGCTCGTACAGCGAATTCTTTTTCTGGCCTGTGATGCGCGCAGTCAGTGCTGCAGCCTGACTGACTGAACAATCTTCGAGCAAAATTCCGAGTATGCGTTCAGCTTCGGCAGCATCATCGTCGCCGCTGCCAGCTGCGCCTTCGACCAGCAACACGAATTCGCCTCGTTGCCGGTTGGCGTCCTCTGCCAGCCAGGCGCCAGCTTCAGACAGTGGGCAGCGATGAATCTGTTCAAACAGTTTGCTGATTTCGCGCCCGAACACAATGCGGCGTGCTGGCCCGAAAACCTGCAATAGCGCGTCAACAGTTTCAACGATACGATGCGGCGCTTCATAAAACACCAGCGTCGCGGCAGTGGAGAGCAGTGCAGACAGCACCGACTCGCGCTGCTTGGCTTTGGCTGGCAGGAAGCCGGCAAAATGAAACTGGTCACACACTAGCCCGCTCACTGACAAAGCCGCGATCGCTGCTGATGCGCCGGCCACCGGCACCACGCGCAGGCCGGCACCGAGCACTGCGTCGACGATACGCGCGCCGGGGTCCGATATGGCTGGTGTGCCAGCGTCCGAAACTAACGCTATGCGTTCGCCGGCTTGAAGGCGCTGAATGATCTTGGTAGTGACTTCGAGCTCGTTATGCTGGTGTGCAGCAAACAAATTTTTCGACAGCCCGTAACGCGACAACAGTTGTGAGGAATTGCGTGTGTCTTCGCAAGCAATGCTATCGACAACACTGAGGATCTTGAGTGCGCGCACGCTGATGTCGGCAATGTTTCCGATTGGTGTAGCCACTACATATAATGCTGCTGGAGGAAAGCTTTGCCGTTCCAGTTCATCGGCCAGCGTTGCGAGGCTTGCAGTAAGTGACGGTAGTGGAGACGGTGTCATCAGGAGGCGGGATGAAGAATGGTCAGAAAAACGTGAAATCGACGGCGGCCAGGCTGCTGACTGCTGCAATGTGTGCGATCTTGATCACAGGATTGTGCGCGAGCGTCCGGGCAAACACAAGCGCAGCGCAGAAGCCTGACGCTATTGTACAGAACGACATCGCCGTCAATCCTGCAACCGCCGTAGCAATGAAGCCGCGCGTCGCGCTGCTGCTGCCTTCGAATAAAGCAGCGCTGGCAGAGGCGGCAATGGCCGTGCAAACGGGTTTTCTTGCTGCGTTGCAGGCGGATACGCACGGCGGCGTCAATCTTTACCTGGTCGAGAGCGGTGACGACAACCAAGAAAATCTAAGCCAGTTCCGCAAAGCGCAGGCCACTACGCAACTGGTCGTCGGGCCGCTTTCACGTAACGTTACCAGTGCGCTGGCGCACGCGGCAACGGTGCCGACCATTGCACTGAGCCCGAAACCTGGCGATATCGTAGCCAGCACCTCTCCATTGATGCTCGCGATCGGCTTGTCGATTGAAGATGAAGCCCGGCAACTGGCGCAATGGGCGCATGCCAGCGAAGAACCCGGCCTCGCCTGGATCATCACCACCAAGGCACCGTGGCAGCTGCGTGCAGCGCACGCTTTCGAGCAAACGCTGCGCGCACAAGGCCGGGGCGCGAAGCTGCTTGAGATTGGCGTAGCCGACGGCGTTCTGGATCCTGAACGTTTGAACCAACTGCGCGATCAGGCGCATGACGCTCCACCTGCGTTGGTCATGCTCGCGCTAGACTATCAGCAGGCGATACAGCTACGCGAAGCGCTGGGCACCGAGACGCCCGCTTACGGCACCTCGCAACTCAATCCATTCACGGCAGCGCAATGGGAAGAGGCCGAGCCGCAAATGCTACTCGAAGGCCTGCGGCTGCTGGAATTGCCTTCCCGGCTGAGGCAAGGGCTCGACATCAGAACAGAAGCAAGCAACGCCGATCTTGGCCGCTTGCAGGCACTGGGACGAGATGCTTATGAAATCATGCTGCCTATACTGGCAGGCCAGGAGCATTTTTCAATTGAGGGCGATACCGGTTTGCTCGAGATTGATTTTGACGCGGGCGAACCTGCACGATTTAAGCGCAAACTCACACCGGCGACCTATGAAAACGGACGGGTGGTTGTCATGCCTGACAATGAAATTGAGAGTGACGCTCAATGAAGCCTGACCCTTCTGCGCAGCGCCGGCAAGCGGCCTTGCGCGGACAGGCGGCCGAGGCGCGCGCACTGAGGTATTTGCAGCAGCAGGGCATGCAGCTGGTCGAGCGAAATTTTATTTGCCGCTATGGCGAAATTGACTTGATCATGCGCGAACAGCAGACGCTGGTATTTGTCGAAGTCAGGCAGCGAAGTAGCATGCAGTTTGGTGGCGCAGCTGCCAGCGTGACGGCTGCCAAGCAGGCCCGGCTCTGGCGCACCGCCGAAGTTTTTTTGCGCCGCTATGCCACGCCGCCCGGCTGCCGGTTCGATCTGATAGCAATACAGGGTGGCGACCTGAGCTGGATCCGGCATATCATCAGTCATTGAGAACTTTGCAAGCAGTGGCAGAGTACCGGCTACTATTCAGTTTTCTATCATCGTGCAGCTTATAGCATCTATAATCTGCCCCATCATGATCAAGCAACGCATACTCGGCCATTTTAATGAAAGCGCCGAACTCAAAATGCAGGCAGCCACGCAATTGGCGCAACCTATTTCACAAGCGGTCGCGCTGATGTTTGCAGCGCTGTCAAATGGTAGCCGCATACTGGCTTGCGGTAATGGCAGTTCAGCCGCAGAGAGCCAGCGCTTTGCTGCCAAACTGGTGGGCTGTTTTGAGCGCGAGCGGCTTCCGCTGCCGGCAATGGCGCTGACGGCAGATTCATCTACCCTGACCACGCTGGACAATGATTACGGTTTCAAGGAAATCTATGCGAAGCAGGTGCAGGCGTTTGGTCAGGCCGGTGATGTGCTGCTGGTGATTTCCACTTCCGGCAATGCCGAAAACATAGAGGCTGCGATCGATGCCGCGCTTGAACGCGACATGCGAATTGTCGCCCTCACCGGCAAGGGTGGCGGCGCTATCGCGCGTCAGTTGACCGACGCCGATGTGCATATCTGTGTGCCGCATGACCGCCCTGCACGGATACAGGAAGTCCATTTATTAATAGCTCATTGTCTTTGCGATGGGATAGACGTTGCACTTTTTGGAGGAGATGCTGAATGAAATCTGTAATCAATGCACAAACCCCGGCGGTAACTGCCGCCCGCCTCGCTCGCCGCCCGTTGGCAGCACTCGCACTGTGCGCAGCTGTGGCGCTGACTCTGCAAGGCTGTATGGGTTTGGTGGTCGGTAGTGCCGTCATGGGCACGCTGGCAGCAACCGACCGTCGCTCCCTGGGTGCGCAGACAGACGATGCCGCGATCACCCTCAAGGGCGAGGGCCGTGCTGGCAAGATCACCGGAGATTCGGGTCGCGTCGCCGTCACCAGCTTCAACCGCAGAGTCTTGCTGACCGGCGAAGTCAAGAATCAGCAAATGAAAGACGAAGTCGCGCAGCAAATCAAGACCATCGATAACATACAGTCGATTGAAAATGATCTGGTAATTGCACCTGTCTCCAGCCTCGGCGTTCGCTCCAATGACGCGCTTATCACGGGAAAGGTCAGGGCTGCATTCATCGACACGAAAGATTTATACGTCAATGCAATCAAAGTGCAAACCGATCGCGGCGTGGTCTATCTGATGGGCCGCGTAACCCAGCGCGAAGGCAAGCTGGCTGCCGAAGTCGCCCGCAATGCGGCGAGCAATATCAAGAAAGTCGTCAAGCTGTTTGAATACATCAGCGACGAAGAGCTGAAAGAACTGGTGACCAAGCCTGATCCGGGCGCAGCCAAGACTGAGTCAAAGCCGAACTAAAAAGCAGTCGAATACTTGTCAATTGAACGCCCTTTGCAATAAGGGCGTTTTTTTTGATTTGCCGATTTAGCGTTGAAGGGGCGAACTCACTATAATGACGCCATCTTTATGTTCTCGCCCACCTGCCATGCCCAATACATCTGCACGTTATCCCACCGGCCTTAGCCTGATCAAGAGCATGACTTTGCTCGCCCTGCTAGGCTTGGCTTTGCTCGCAGCAATCAATCTGTTTAACAAGAAAGAGCCGGCACCGGCGATTAGTTTCAAGAATATCAATGGCGAACAGATCAGCTTGCAGTCATTGCGCGGCAAAGTCGTTATGGTGAATTTCTGGGCTACCAGTTGCAGCACCTGTGTGCAGGAAATGCCGCAGATGGTCGAGACTTACAACAAATACAAAGATCGCGGATTTGAATTTATTGCCGTCGCGATGAGCTATGACCCTGCCAATTACGTGCTGAATTATTCACAAACGCGCCAATTGCCGTTCAAGGTTGCGCTTGATGTGGATGGGGAAGCGGCCAAATCGTTTGGCGACGTCAAGCTGACGCCAACGACTTTTCTGATCGATAAGGACGGCAACATCGTCAAACGCTATGTCGGCATTCCGGAGTTCCCGGCATTGCACCAGTTACTAGAGCGTGCTTTGGCAGCCTGATTACTTCGGCTCAAGCGGAAACTGCCCGTCTTCAAGCGGCGAGTCATCAAGAAAAAAATCATTGAGGCTCTACAAACTTCCCCAAAAAACCTCGCACAAGCGCAAATTAAAGCTTTTCGGTGATCTTAGAGCGCCTATCAAAAGTATCTGTTAGATCCCTACACCCGCCCCATGCGCCTGCACATCGGCATGATATGAGCTGCGTACCATCGCCCCGACGGCTGCATGCACGAAACCCATTTTGTAGGCTTCTTTTTCAAACATCTTGAAGGTATCGGGATGCACATAGCGGCGCACCGGTAAATGCTCGCCACTTGGCATTAAGTACTGGCCGATGGTGAGCATGTCTACGTCATGTGCGCGCAAGTCACGCATCACTTGCAGGATTTCATCGTCTGTCTCGCCGAGTCCGACCATGATGCCGGACTTGGTTGGCGTGTCGGGGTGCAGTGCCTTGAAGCGTTTGAGTAAATTCAGCGAATATTCATAGTCCGAGCCCGGACGCGCTTCCTTGTACAGACGTGGCACAGTTTCAAGGTTATGGTTCATCACATCCGGCGGCGCGCTTTTGAGAATGTCGAGCGCGCGGTCCATACGACCACGAAAGTCAGGCGTCAGGATTTCAATGCGCGTGTTCGGAGACAGTGCGCGCACGCGCTGTATGCACGCCACAAAATGACCGGCGCCGCCATCGCGCAAGTCATCGCGGTCCACCGAGGTGATGACGACGTAATTGAGTTTCAATGCGGCGATGGTCTTGGCCAGATTTTCCGGTTCGTCAACATCAAGCGGATCCGGACGGCCATGGCCGACGTCGCAGAATGGGCAACGACGCGTACACTTGTCGCCCATGATCATGAAGGTTGCGGTGCCCTTGCCGAAGCATTCGCCGATATTCGGGCACGACGCTTCTTCGCAAACGGTCACGAGCTTGTTCGCGCGCAGGATGTCTTTGATTTCGTAGAAACGGGTCGAAGGCGACGCCGCTTTCACGCGTATCCAGTCCGGCTTTGGCAGCCTGTCCATTGGCACGATCTTGATCGGAATGCGCGAGGTCTTGCCGGCACCTTTTTGCTTGTCGGAAGGGTTATAGGCAGGGGCGGCGGTATCTTTGGAATCCATCGTATCTGACCAGCTAAGCGGCCGTTCCTTTCAGTTGTTCTGTCAAATTGCCGGCCAGCGCCAGCTGCACGGCAGTCAGTGGTGCCATCACACCCAGAGTTCGCATGTCTACTGTTGCCAGCCCGGCGTAGCCGCAGGGATTAATCCAGCCAAAGGGCGTCAGGTCCATGGCAACATTCAGCGACACGCCATGGTAAGTGCAGCCGCTGGCGCGAATCTTCAAGCCCAGCGCAGCAATTTTGGCGCCCTGCCTAGGCCCGTTGGCCAGATAAATCCCGGGTGCGCCGGCCTTGCGTTCACCCTGCAGATTATACGCGGCGAGGGTATCGATCACTGCTTGCTCAATGGCGCGGACGAACTCGCGCGGCAGCAGGCGCGCGCCCTGCCGGCGGCGCAAATCACACAAGATGTAAATGACGACCTGCCCCGGCCCATGAAACGTCACCTCGCCACCGCGGTCCGTCTGCACGACCGGCACGGCGTGGGCATCAATAATATGGGCGGGGTCAGCACCGAGACCGAGCGTGAACACCGGCGGGTGTTCAACGATCCATAACTGGTCGGGTGTGTCGGCAGTACGGGTGTCGGTAAAAGCGCGCATCGCGGCAAACGTGGTCTCGTAAGACTCGATGCCGCGCTGGATGATCTGCACTACAGCACAACCTTCACCATCGGATGCGACGACAGCGCGCGATACAAATTGTCGAGCTGCTCGCGGCTGGTCGCGCGTACCGTCACCGTCAATGACAGATAGGTGCCTTTGGCGGATGGGCGCATTTCCATGGTGGCGGCATCAAAGCCGGGATCGAATTGCAACACGACCTCGACCATGGTCTGCGCAAAATGATCGTGCATGGCTCCCATGATCTTGATGGGGAAGTCACTCGGATAAACAATCAGGCTTTCGGCAGTGACAGTCATGGGTTTTTCCGGCATCTGAGTCAATTAATGCAGCATCAGCCGCAGCGAATCAAAGGCGCGACCAAAAATAGTGGCCTGATTGACTTGTTCAAGTGATTGCAGCGGCAGTTCGGCGACGAGCTTGCCATCGTTGAGCATCTTCAATGTGCCAACCCGGCTGTATTGTGCTATCGGTGCCACAAGAGGGTCGGTGCGCTCGACCACAGGCTTGAGCTTGCCCATCATGCCGCGCGGCAGCGTCACATACACATCGTGATTAAAGCCGAGTTTGACATCGCTTTGTGATCCCTTCCAAACGGATGGCGTCAGCACGGCCTGGCCTTTTGAATAGATTTTCACCGAATCAAAATTCAGGAAGCCCCAGTTCAGCAGTTTCTGGCTTTCCTGTGCGCGCACCGAATCCGAATCGGTACCCAGCACCACCGAAATCAGGCGCCGCTCACCGCTGCCGTTCGGACGCTTCGCTGACGCGATCAGGCAAAAACCGGCCGCCTGCGTGTGGCCGGTTTTCATACCGTCAACGGTTGGGTCCAGCCACAGCAAACGGTTGCGATTCGGTTGCGTAATTTTGTTGTAAGTGAAGCTCTTGGTGGAATAGATCTTGTACAGATCGGGAAAGTCCGTAATCAGCCGTGCAGCCAGCACCGACAAGTCGCGCGCGGTAGAAAAATTGTCCGGGTGCGGCAGCCCATGCGGATTTGCAAAGCGCGTGCCCTTCAAACCCATGCGCTGCGCTTCGCGGTTCATTTGCACAGCAAACGCGGCTTCGGTGCCGGACACCGCTTCGGCCAGCGCAATAGCGGCATCGTTGCCGGACTGGACAATCAAACCATACAGCAAGTCATTGACGCGCACCGGCGTGCTCGGCTCAATGAACATCTTCGAACTGTCGCCATCGACTTTCCACGCATTGATCGACACATTGATGGTCTGGTTCAAGTCCAGCCGTTTTTCCTTGATGGCTGCAAACGCGAGGTAGGCCGTCATGATCTTGGTCAGCGATGCAGGTTCTATCCGCATATCGGGTTCTTGCGAACCCAAAATCTGATTGCTGCTAGCGTCGAGCAACAGCCAGGAACGTGCGGCGATGGACGGTGGTGGCAGGCTTTGCGCGGAGGCGACGCAATGGAATAACAAGGCGGCGCAGACGGCGAGGAATTTCTTCATGAATAAAAAGGAGCTTTGGTTAACGGCAAATTTTGCGCAACAGATTATAGCGCCGCCAGCCTTTGCTAGCGATGCCAGTTCTCCACAATCAATTGCTTGATGTGATGCAGCTTGCGATGGAAAAAATGATCGGCGCCCGGTATCACCATCACTGGCAAATCCAGCGGCCGCGCCCAGTCGAACACATCCTTGAGCGGAATGGTGTCGTCCTCTTCACCATGGATCAGGATGGTGTTGGCCGGTACCGCCGGCATGGCCCATTTACCCGCAGCCGTGCCGACCAGTGCCAGCCGCTCGGCCGGCTGTCCCTGCGCCATCAGCCGTTGCTGTAATTGCGCCTGCACGAACGTGCCAAATGAAAAGCCTGCCAGTGCCACGGGCAGTTCCGGCAACTCGGCCTGCATGTGCGCGAGCAGCAAAGCCATGTCGTCGGTTTCGCCGTGTCCACCGTCGTGCGTGCCGGCCGAATTGCCGACGCCGCGAAAATTCATGCGGGTGCTGGCATAGCCGAGTGCAACGAACGCACGCGCCAGTGTTTGCGCGACCTTGTTATCCATCGTGCCGCCATACAGCGGATGCGGGTGCGCGACCAGCGCAATGCCACGCGGGGCGGCTTCGGCTGGCAAGTCGAGCTTGCATTCCAGTGTGCCGGCTGCGCCGTCGATAAAAAAGGTCTGGGTCTGTGAATTCATGTCGCGCCCGAATCAGATTTTCAGACGATCAACCACTTTGCCGCCGACCAGATGCGCATCGACGATTTCATCAATGTCCTGTTCGTCCACATAGGTGTACCAGACGCCTTCCGGATAAATGACCAGTACCGGTCCTTCTTCGCAGCGGTCGAGGCAGCCGGCCTTGTTGATGCGCACCTTGCCGTGACCATTCATGTCCAGCGCTTTCAGGCGGCGCTTTGCATGCTCTTGTACATTTTTTGCGCCGCGCTCAGCGCAGCAGGCGCGGCCATCGGTACGCTCGTTGGTGCAAAAAAAGACATGGTGCTGAAAATAAGGTTTATCGCTCATCGCGGTTTGTCATCAGGCTGAAGGTATACGGGGTAGTAAGCAGGCAGTGTGCATGATACGACTTTTTCAGTCGGCGTCATGCGTGCGATGCGTCAAAAACCAGAGCGCAAAAAATGGCCAGCATAGCGACAGAAATTGCGCCGCGCCGTTAAAGTTGAGGAACTTCCCCTGCACCCAGTCTTGCAATGTCGACAAAAAGTACGGATTCGCCGGCGCCAGGTTCACGGCCAGAAAGCTGATCGCCAATGCCACGATCGCCGCTCGCCGCTGCGCCACAGCCGGCGCCATTGACAGTCCGGTCAGCATCACCGTGCCGATCAGCAGGCCACCGACGGCGCTGGGGGTGAGCCAAGTGAAGGCATTGTCGGGTGTGAACAAAATAGCGCTGGCCATTGTCTTGACCGCAATTACCGCCACCACCAGCAGTAAAGCCATAACGGTTTTCGGCGCCTGATTGCGCATCTGGCACAGCAGCGTCAATATCGCACCGGTCAGACTGCAAGCGGTGATGATTGCTTCGGCCAGCAAGTATTGTTCGACACTCAGATTCGATTCTTCCCAGAACAACTGGCTCAAGTCGACCGGCATCGTCATCCATTCTGATAGCCAGCCAGACAGCACCGGCAACAGCTGACCGTGCCCGAATAAATACGCTTGCGGATAAATTTGCGCCAGCGGCCACAGCCCGACCACAATCAGGCCGCGGCTGGCCTGATCTGAAAACCATTGGTGACGCAGGGTGCGCAAGCGGCTGTCTTCCAGAAACAGACGATGCATCAGCGTGCCAAGCACTGCGCCGACTGCGACGCCAAAGGCGTTGGTAAACAAGTCAAGATTGCTGGGCACGCGCGATGGCAGGTAAGTCTGCACCGCTTCCATCAGCGCGGCGAGCAGGGTGCCCCCCACCACTGCCAGTAGCAGCGCGGGCAGGCCGCGCAGCCGAGGATAGAGTGCCAGTACCATCAGCACGCCCAGCGGAATGTAGCCGACCACATTCGCGTAGAGATCAAACCAGGTCCAGTAGCGAGGCATGCGTTCGGTCAGATACGCCCATGGCACAAGTCCGTTGTCACGCCAGCCGGATAGCGGATACCAGCTCGCGTACACAATCAGCATCCCGTAAAACAGCAGACTGATACGCGCCAGCGCCGACGCCTGATTGCGAAGTGGCGGCGCTGTCAGGGGTAAGGTGGCTGATTCAGACATGGCTTCAGTGTAAGTGACTTTGCCGCACCCGTCACCCACACTCGTCACTCGCATGTCACCCGCAAAGGCGAGCATGCCGATACAATATCGACCATGAATTTCCCCCTGCACGCCGACCGTATTACCAATCTAATCAGTGCACCCGCCCCCGGGCTGGACATCGAAGTCGTCGCCTCAACCGGCTCCACCAACGCCGACTTGCGCGCGCGGCTGGGTTCTTTGTCGCGTCCCCTCTTGCTGGCTGCCGAAGTGCAAAGCGCCGGCCGTGGCCGCGCCGGCCGCAGCTGGCTGGCCGCACCCGGCGACAGCCTGTGCTTTTCACTTGCATGGCGCTTCACTGCAACGATGGCGAAACTGGCGGGCCTGCCGCTGGCCGTCGGCGTGGTACTGGCCGATACCTTGGCTGCGGCCGGCTGGCCAGTCAGACTGAAATGGCCAAACGACTTGTTGAAAGACGGCGTCAAGCTCGGTGGCATCCTGATCGAGACCGCGTCAGTGCGCCGCGACGCAAACCAGGCTGCCGAAGTCTGGGCCGTCATCGGTGTTGGCATTAATGTACGGCGCAATCCTGCGCTGGCAGCGGCAGTCGGTAGCGAAATCGCGGCACTCGATAGCGCGCCCGTGGACCGCAATGCCTTGCTGGCATCCATCGCCGCCGCATTGGCTGCCGCATTACCGCAGTTCGACGCACTCGGGCTGGCGCCGTTTGCTGCGCGCTGGGAAGCGCTGCATGCGCATGCCGGCTTGCCAGTCATGATTCTCGAAGGCGGACAAATCCGCGAGCAAGGCATCGCGCACGGGATTGATGCCAGTGGCTGCCTGATGCTCGACACCGCCGCTGGCCGCATTGCAGTCTCGGCTGGCGATGTGTCGTTACGTAGTGTTGGTCGCAGTTCTGGTTTCGGAGAGGTCAGTCATGCTGCTGATTGACGCCGGCAATACCCGCGTCAAGTGGGCTGTGCTCGAAGATGCACAGGGCGACTGGCTGGCCTCCGGCACCTTGCTCCATGCTGAACTGGATCAGCTGGCTGCGCATTTGCGAGTCCATCCTATCGTCAGCGCGCTGATATCGAATGTGGCCGGTGCTGCCATTGCCACCCAATTAACGCAGCAACTCGCTGCCTGCGGGATTGCGCCAGCTGCGCTGCGATGGTTTCAGTCCGTGCCTGCATGTGCGGGTGTACGCAATGGCTATCGTCAGCCGCAGCAGCTGGGCAGCGACCGCTTTGCTTCACTGATTGGTGCACGCCATTTGTTTCCGCAAGAGCCCTTGCTGGTGGTCACCTGCGGCACCGCGACCACGATTGATGCGCTTGAAGCCGACGGCACCTTCATTGGCGGGATGATCTTGCCGGGGCTGGGCACGATGGCGCAGTCGCTTGCGCTCAAGACCGCGCAGCTGCCGTCAGTACATGCCGACACCACGGATCAGCTGTTTGCCGATAATACGCAGGACGCGATCATCAGCGGCTGCATCAATGCACAAGCCGGCGCAATTACGCGCGCGCTCACCCGGCGTGCAGGCCCGCCCGCCCGCTGCATACTTTCAGGCGGCGCAGCCGCTTACATTGCACCGCATCTGGCCGCGCCTTGCGATATGGTCAACAATCTGGTCCTGATAGGTCTGGCAGCGAGCATGCAGGAGTACAACAGCCAATGACGACATTTGTATTCTGGGTACTGCTGCTTGCCAATCTGGCACTGGTCGTTCTGCAGCCGGGTGCTGTCTCGCGCTGGCACGAGCCGGCACGGCTGCAGCAGCAACTCCATCCCGAGCGCATCAGCCTGACCGAAGCGGCGCCCAAGCCTGCCATTGCCGAGCCAGTGGGCTGTATCGAGATCGGCAATTTCACGCCGCAAATGGCCATGCTGTTTGAGTCGCGGCTGTCGCGACTGACATTGCCAGACTTGCCGCAAAAGCGTGAAGTCACCGAGCAGGGCACGTACATGGTTTATCTGCCGCCGCGTGACGGACAGGTCGGCGCAAGCCGCAAGCTGGCCCAGTTGCGCCAGCTTGGCTGGCAGGACTTGCACTTGATTCAGGATCAGTCACCGCGGCGCTGGGGCATTTCGCTGGGCTTGTTCAAAACAGCCGAGGCTGCGCAGGCGCAGCTGGCGCTGGCAGAAAAAGCCGGAGTCACCGGAGCGCGAGTGGAAATCTACCCGATGACATTTGCGCGCGCCGCCTATCAATTACGCGGGCTGGACCCAAAAACACTGGTCGCGCTGGAAGTTATCAGGACTGAATTCGCCGGCATCAACAGTCATCCTTGTGATTAAACGTCGGCGACTGAACTTCTGCGCTGTGCGCCAGTAGCTGGCGCAGGCAGTCCGCGCAATAGCAGCGAGCACTGTCTTGACCCGGAACCGGCGCCGGCAGCAGCGGCAATTGCGTGCACCAGCAAGGCGCTTCTGCTGCGCTGTCGACCATGCCGCAGTTAAAAGTGATTCCACAACGGTCACACTGGCTCATGACTCCCTCCATGCTTTTGTGCTTTAGCCTACTAAGCCAAGATAGATAAGGCAATAAATTGTGCGCGATCAGCACTACATTTCGCTGTAAAATCTGAGCAAATTTTTTTGGACTGGCCATGACCGCGAAGCTAACCACTACTGTTCCACCTGAAATCAAAGCCGAGATTCTGGCGGAGGCCTTGCCGTATATCCGCAAGTTCCATGGCAAGACCATCGTCGTCAAATACGGCGGCAATGCGATGACGGAAGAGCGCCTCAAGCACGGCTTTGCGCGCGACGTGATTCTACTCAAGCTCGTTGGCATGAATCCGGTCGTCGTGCACGGTGGCGGCCCGCAAATTGACAATGCGCTGAAAAAAATCGGCAAGCAAGGCAGCTTCGTGCAGGGCATGCGCATCACCGATGAAGAAACCATGGAAGTGGTTGAGTGGGTGCTCGGCGGTGAAGTGCAGCAAGACATTGTCATGCTGATCAATCACTACGGCGGCCAAGCAGTTGGTCTGACCGGCAAAGACGGCGGCCTGATCCGTGCGCGCAAAATGCAGATGCCGGACAAAGAGCGTCCCGGCGAATTTCTCGACCTCGGCTTTGTCGGCGAGATTGATGGCATCAATCCAGCTGTCGTCAAGGCGCTGCAGGATGACGCGTTCATTCCCATCATTTCGCCGATTGGCTTTGGTGAAGACGGGCAGGCCTACAATATCAACGCCGATCTGGTCGCCGGCAAGATCGCTGAAATTCTGCGTGCGGAAAAGCTCATCATCATGACCAATATCCCTGGCGTGCTCGACAAGAAGGGCAACTTGCTGACCGATCTGTCGGCGCGCGAGATTGACGAAATGTTTGAAGACGGCACCATCTCCGGTGGCATGCTGCCAAAAATTTCGTCCGCACTGGATGCGGCCAAATCGGGCGTCAATACGGTCCACATCATTGATGGCCGCATTGAACATTCGCTGCTGCTCGAAGTGCTGACCGAGCAGGCCTTCGGCACCATGATCCGTTCGCATTAATTGCTCACGCATTGCGCAAACTGACCTGGCTGTTCGATCTGGACAATACGCTGCATGATGCATCGCATGCGATTTTCCCGGCCATTAATGTCAACATGAACGCGCTGATCGCGCGGGTGCTGGAGGCTGAAGCGCGGCCTTCGCATCCCGACGCGGTCAATGCAATGCGACTCGCGTACTGGCAGCGCTACGGCGCGACTTTGCTCGGCATGATGCGTCACCATGCCGTTCGCGCCGAAGACTTTTTGCGCGACGCCCATTGCTTTGACAATCTGTCGACCATGATCCGCGCCGAGCGCGGCGTTGGTAGTTTGCTCAAGCGTTTGCCGGGCAAGAAAATCCTGTTCACTAATGCACCGGCTGCGTATTCAAAAGCCGTGGTACGGCATCTCGGCCTGCACCGCCATTTCGCTGCGCATTTGCCGATTGAGGCTATGCTCGTGCATCGGCAACTACGGCCCAAGCCGTCAAGGCTGCTGCTCAAAAAATTGCTTGCTAAAGAAGGACTGGTGGCGCGTCGCTGCGTACTGGTTGAAGATACCTTGCAAAATCTGAAGGCAGCCAAATCGTTAGGCATGCGCACCGTCTGGGTCACGCGCTACCTGCCGGCTAGGGCATCGCGGCCGCAATATGTTAATGTCAAAGTAAAATCCGTCAGGCAATTGCCTAAGCAGCTGCACCAATTGCGTTGATGACGCTGTACTCCTGTCGATGGCTTAACTAAAAAAAGACTATGGCAACTCTGAGACCAGGCGAACGCAAGCTGCAAATTCTCCAGGCGCTGGCAGCGATGCTGGAAAACCCCAAGGGTGAAAAAATCACCACCGCGGCGCTGGCAGCCAGGCTAAGCGTGTCCGAGGCGGCGCTCTACCGGCACTTCGCCAGCAAAGCGCAAATGTTCGAAGGACTGATCGAATTCATTGAATCGTCCGTCTTCGGGCTCATCAATCAAATTAACAGGAACCAAGAAAGCGGCCTGCAGCAGGTGCGCACCATCGTCGGCATGCTGCTCGATTTCGCCGACCAGAATCCCGGCATGACCAAGGTCATCATCGGGGACGCACTCGTCAATGAAGACGAACGGCTGCAGCAGCGCATGAACCAGTTTGCCGACAGGGTGGAGTTGGCATTGCGGCAAGCGCTGAAACTCGCTGCCAGTCAGGGCATGGTGCGCGAGAGCGACGCGGCGACGTGCGCTGGTTTTCTGATGGCTTTCGTAATGGGGCGCTGGCATCGTTTTGCCAAGACCGGATTCAAGCTGCGGCCTGCGGAGGGCGCGCAAGCGCAGCTGGCGCTGTTGCTGGATTAGTTGTGCAGCTATAGATGGGTTTGTAGATTTAACGAAAGACGCTGGGTCCTGATTTTCATCAGGACGACGGTAGATAAATAACCGTCGCCCCAGCGCACGCTGGGGCCCAGCGTCTTTCGCTCAACGATGAGTAGAACCGCACACTGCACAATCCGGACTTTTCGTCGTCCGTATGCTGCTCCATTCCATATGCCGCGCATCGAGCAGCAATAATCGCTGTGCCAGCGACTCGCCGATTCCCATCACCACTTTCAACGCTTCGGCCGCCTGCATGGTGCCAATGATGCCTACCAGCGGCGCGAACACGCCCATCGTCGAGCACTGCACTTCTTCGAATTGCTGATCGGGCGGGAACAGGCACGCATAGCAAGGCGTCGTGCCGGAGCGCGGATCGAAGACGGCGATCTGGCCATCCATACGGATTGCCGCGCCCGACACCAGCGGCACGCCGGCCGCAACGCAGGCACGGTTGATGGCATGACGGGTGGCGAAGTTGTCGGTACAGTCGAGCACCACGCTGGCGCTGGCCACCAGCTGCGCGAGCCGCTCGCCTTCTGCGCGCTCACAAACAGCGACGATCTCGATATCAGGATTAATTTCAGTCAGCGCCTGCTTGCCGGAGCTGGCCTTCGCTTGTCCTACGCGCGCTGTCGTGTGCATGATCTGGCGTTGCAGATTTGTCAGGTCAACGCTGTCATGATCGACCAGCGTGATCTTGCCGACGCCGGCCGAAGCCAGATACAGCGCAACCGGAGAGCCAAGCCCGCCGGCGCCAATCACGAGCGCATGCGCAGCCAGCAATTTTTCCTGGCCTTCAATGCCAATGTCGTCGAGCAGGATATGGCGCGAATAGCGCAGGAGCTGGTGGTCGTTCATGTGAGCTAAACATCAAGACACTGGACCCCGGCCTGCGCCGGGGTGACGTTAGTAGTAATTGGCGAGTCCAAAAAACCGTCATCCCGGCGCAGGCCGGGATCCAGTGTCTTTGCTTGGTTTTTTTACTTACTTCTTCTCAGGCGCGCCATCCGGATTATTAATGGTTGGCTCTTTCTTGTTTTCGATCTTTGCAGATTTCGACAGCTGCACCGGCTGGCCCTTCAGGTGGTTCAGCGCCTGCGCCAGCTGGAAATCTTCCTTGCTGCCAAACTCCAGCGGCTTGCGTTTTTTCTCAAGCGCAGCCAGTCGCTTTTGTTCTTCAAGTTCATCGACCACATTGGCGGCATCCGCTTCCTTGTCGCGGTCATTGCTCAGGTGCTTTTGCAGGTCGGCTTCACGCAAGCGCATGCTGTTGATGCCGTCACCGTCCGCATATTCGTCCACCAGCAGGTCCGGTACGATGCCGCGTGCCTGAATCGAGCGTCCCAGCGGCGTGTAATAGCGTGCCGTGGTCAGCTTGACTGCGGTGTCGGCGGACAGCTGGCGTATCGTCTGTACCGAGCCTTTGCCAAATGTTTGTGTGCCCATGATGGTGGCGCGCTTGTAGTCTTGCAGCGCGCCGGCAACGATCTCGGAAGCCGAAGCGGAACCGGAATTGACCAGCACGACCATTTTCACTTTTTTAACCATTTCCGGCAGCTTTGCCAGCGGATCAGTGCCGGAACGGGTTGCGTAGAAGTCCTTGCGTGCGTAGTAAGTTGCCTTCGAATCCGGCAGCTGGCCATTGGTTGATACAACCGGCGCGTCCTTGGCAATGAATGCAGCCGACACGCCAATGGCGCCTGGCAGCACGCCGCCCGGGTCATTGCGCAGGTCGAGCACCAGGCCTTTCATGTTCGGCTCTTGCGCATACAACGCGGTGATTTTCTTGGCCAGGTCTTCTACTGTCGGCTCCTGAAATTGCGCTACGCGCACCCAGCCATAGCCCGGCTCGACAATTTTGCCCTTGACGCTTTGTACGCGGATTTCCTGGCGCGTAATCGCAATCAGCAGCGGCTTGTCTTCTTCCTTGCGGGCGACAGTCAGCGTGATCTTGGTGTTCGGTTCGCCGCGCATGCGCTTGACGGCTTCATCCAGCGTCATGCCTTTCACCGGTGTGGTGTCGAGGCGGGTAATCAAGTCGCCGGCTTTCAGGCCTGCTTTGTAGGCAGGTGAGTCTTCAATGGGCGATATCACTTTGACATAGCCGTCTTCCATGCCTACTTCAATGCCGAGTCCGACGAACTTGCCCTGCGTGCCCTCGCGCAGTTCCTTGAAGGCCTTTTTGTCGAGATATGCGGAATGCGGGTCCAGCGACGCCACCATGCCCGAGATGGCCTCGGTCAGCAGCTTCTTGTCTTCGACGTTTTCGACATAGTCGGATTTGATCAGGCCAAATACATCGGCGAGCTGTCTCAGCTCCTCTACTGGCAAAGGCGTGCCGACGTTCTTCTGTGCCAGCGCATCAAATTGCATCGAACCTGCGATGCCGGCGACCAGTCCAAAACCTATCAGGCCGATGTTTTTAAGTCTGCTACCCATGTGTTCACCTGTTCATCCATGCCAGCGGGTCAATCGCCCGTCCCTGGTACCGCATCTCAAAGTATAAACCCGAATGCTCATTGCCGCCGCTGTTCCCTGCAGTAGCAATCGAGTCTCCTGCCTTGACCCTGTCGCCGGGCCGCTTCATCAACGATTGATTATTTCCGTAGATGGTCATGTACTGCCCGCCGTGGTCGACGATTATCAAGTTGCCAAAGCCGCGCATCCAGTCGGCGAAGATCACTTCACCAGCACCTGCGGCTCTCACCTCGGCGCCTTCGACGGCCTTGATGAACACCCCCTTCCAGCTCGGTCCTTCAGCGCGGCGGGTCCCGAAGCTGGCGAAAAGTTCGCCCTTGACTGGCATATGCAATTTGCCGCGCAGGCTGGCAAATGCACTGCCATTGTTCACCGGGGCACTGGCTTCAACCGGTGCGGCGGGTTTCGGCACCTCTTTGGCAGCGGCCTTTTCTGCGGTTTTTGCCTCTGTCTTATCCACCGGCTTTTCCAGCTTACGCTCGCGCTCTCTGGCCTGTTGGCTAGCCAGCTTGTTTGCGGCTGCCAGAGCGCGTTTTTTCGCCGCGGCTTCCTCTGCCTTGCGCTGCTGCGCAATCAGGCTGCTCAAACGGTCAACCAGCGAACCCAGTCGCTCTTCGTCACGCGCCAGATTGCCAGCCTCTTTGCGCTGCGCGCCGAGTTTGCTTGACAGCTGGCTGACTAAGGATTTGCGGTTAGCTTTTTCTTTTTCCAGCAGCGCTTTCTGTTCGCGCTGTTCCGCCGCGATCTCTTCGAGCTCTTGCCGCGCTTCTTCGGCCTGCAGCTTGTTGGCTTCGATGGCCGCCAGATTGGCCTGCAATTTTTCTATCGCCTGCGTCTGCGCTGCCGACACATAACCAAGGTAGCGCAGCTCGCGGCTCATGCGGTTCGGGTTGTCGCCCGACAGCAGCAAGCGGATGCGGTCATCGTGGCCCGCCACATACTGCTCGCGCAGCATTTTCTCCAGTTGCGCGCGCTGCTGGCGCACTGCTGTTTCCAATTCTTCCTGACTAATCGACAACGCCGTCAGTCGCGCCTTCGTCTGCGCCTGCTCGGCAGCCAGTTCGCGCAGCGAGCGGTTGGCGTTCGAGATCGACGCTTCCGACGCTGCCAGCGCATCGGCTGCATGACTGCGTTCCTTCTCGGTCTTGCTGATGTCTTCTTTCAGGTCCGACAATTTCTTGCGCAGGCCGGCACGCTCTTCTTCAGCGGCCTGCTTCTGGCGGCTGCGCTCCGTGACTTTGGTGCTGACCTCGGCGTGGGCAGCAGACAGCACGGCCAGCAGCGAACCCGCAAGGGCAACTGCTAGCGACCAGCCTGTAACGACGCGGACAATGCTCATCGGTTTTATTTGGCCTTGCCTTGGCTGGCAACGGCTTTTTGGGCCGCCTCAATGGCGGCAGCGTCGCCCAGGTAATAGCTGCGGATGGGCTTCAAGTCAGCGTCGAGTTCATACACCAGCGGCTGGCCGTTCGGGATGTTGACGCCTACGATGTCCTTGTCGCTGATGCCGTCAAGGTACTTGATCAGAGCGCGCAAGCTGTTGCCGTGCGCCGAAATCAGGATGCGCTTGCCGCTGCGGATGGCCGGCGCGATCGACTCGTCCCACATCGGCAGCACACGCTCGACAGTGTCTTTCAGGCACTCGGTCAGTGGGATCTGTTCCCGCTTCAATTTGGCGTAACGCGGGTCATCGAAAGACGTGCGCGGGTCGTTAGTCTCCAGCGGGTTTGGTGGAATGTCATAGCTGCGACGCCAGACCATCACTTGCTCGTCGCCATACTTGGCGGCGGTCTCGCCCTTGTTTAAGCCCTGCAGCGCGCCGTAGTGGCGCTCGTTCAAACGCCAGCTGTGAACCATAGGCAGCCACATCAGGTCCATCTCGTCGAGCGTGATCCAGAGCGTGCGGATAGCGCGCTTCAGGACCGAGGTGTACGTCAGGTCAAAGCTAAAGCCGGCTTCGAGCAGCAGTTTGCCGGCGTGGCGGGCTTCGGCACGGCCTTTATCAGTCAGGTCGACATCGGTCCAGCCAGTGAAGCGATTTTCGAGGTTCCAGGTAGATTCGCCATGGCGCATCAATACGATTTTGTACATGTTGTTTGAAAACCTTGCGGGATAAAAAAGGAAAAAAAGCAGCTTGAATTGAATTCGTGCTTCTATTTTATAATGGCACGCTTGTTTTCAACGATTGGACCTCTGTGAAATTCTTCATTGATAATATCTGGCTCGTCCTGACTGCCCTCGTTTCGGGTGCGGCGCTGGCGTGGCCTGTTCTTTCCCGCAGCAAGCATAACCTGACGATTCTGCAGGCGACCCAACTGATCAACAAAGGCAATGCTGTTATCGTGGACGTGCGCGCGCCGGAAGAATTTGCGGCCGGCCATCTGCGGACGGCAAAAAATATCCCGCTCAAAGAGCTCGCTGCCCGAATCAATGAACTCGACAAGTCAAAGCCAGTGCTGGTGGTTTGCACGGCGGGTGTGCAGTCGGTGAAAGGCGCGGTGCAGCTTGCACAGGCCGGCTTCGCCGAGGTGTACAGTCTCGATGGCGGCTTCGATGCCTGGCAGGCGCAGGGACTACCGGTAGCTAAATAACAGGAGCAAAAAATGAGTGTCCATGTTCTGATGTATAGCTCAGGCGTTTGCCCGTATTGCACGATGGCAGAGCGACTGTTGAAATCCAAAGGTGTTGAAGAGATTGAAAAGATCCGTATCGATCTTGAGCCGCAGCAGAAAGCGCTGATGATGGAAAAGACCGGCCGTCGCACTGTGCCGCAGATCTACATCGGCGACACGCATGTGGGCGGCTTTGACGACCTGTCGGCGCTCGACCGCGCCGGCAAGCTTGAGCCATTGCTGCAGGGCGCCTGAATTTAAAATAGTAGTGGACGGCCGGCTGGTCGTCCTTTTTTCCCTCTTGATGAAAGTGTTTCATGTCAGACCAGAACCAGCAACCGACCTTCAATATCCAGCGCGTCTACCTGAAAGACATGTCACTGGAGCAGCCAAACTCGCCAGGCATTTTCCTCGAGCCTGAAGGCCCGAGCATCGAAGTGTCCATTGATATCGGCAGCGAAGTACTGGCCGAAGGCATCTATGAATCCAGCATTACCGTCACCGTGACGGCCAAGATCAAGGACAAGGTGGCGTTTCTGGTTGAAGGCAAGCAAGCAGGCATTTTCGAAGTGCGCAACATTCCTGAAGGTCAGCTCGAGCCCTTGCTCGGCATCGCTTGCCCGAATATTCTCTATCCTTATCTGCGTTCGAACATCGCCGACATGGTGACCCGCGCCGGTTTCCCGCCCGTGCATCTGTCCGAAATCAATTTCGAAGTCTTTTTCCAGCAGCGTCAGGAAGCACTGGCCAAGCAAGCCAATGGTGCCGTTGCACACTGAACTGTGAATTGAGCCGACATGAACGCATGGCGTCTGAACGGTCTGCTGGTCATCGCGGCATTGCTGTCAGCGGCCGCGTCGGCGACAGATTTCAAGTCTGTGGCTGCCTCACCGGCAGTCATGTTCGATGCGCCCGGCCAGAAGGCGCGCAAGTTATTTATCGCGCCTGCCGGCATGCCGGTCGAAGTCGTGTTCGTCAGCGGCGAATGGACGCGCGTGCGTGATGCATCCGGCGAACTCAGCTGGATGGAGTCGCGCCAGCTGACGGCGCGCCGCACGCTGGTCGTTGAGGCGCCGGTTGCAACGGTTCGTGCAAGCGCCTCGGACACTGCTGCGGTGGCGTTCACGGCGGCCAAAGGTGTCTTGCTTGAACTGGCCGAGCCGATTGCCTCTGGCTGGATCAAGGTCAGGCATCGTGATGGCGACAGCGGTTTCGTCAAAGCCGCTGAAGTCTGGGGCGAGTAATTCTCTATTAAGCAAATAACAGCATGAACATCAGCATACTCGGCGCCGGCGCCTGGGGTACTGCACTGGCCATTGCGCTGGCGCAGCGGCATCAGCTTGTGCTGTGGGGCCGCAATGCGGCCGCCGTTGCTGCGATGGATGCGCAGCGCGAAAACACGGCTTACCTGCCCGGCTTTGCGCTGCCTGCCGCACTCAAAGCCAGCGCAGATTTTTCTGCGGCTGTCGCGCACGCAGAAAATGGTTTGCTCATCATTGCCACCTCGGTCGCCGGCCTGCGGCCACTGCTGCAGGCATTGAAGCCGCATCACATTCCAAATCTGGTCTGGCTGTGCAAAGGCCTCGAAGAACAGAGCGCGCTGCTGCCGCATCAAATCGTGCGGCAAGAACTGGGTGACAGTGTTATCTGCGGCGCCCTGTCCGGCCCGTCATTTGCGCAGGAAGTCGCGCGCGGCTTGCCGTGCGCGCTCACCATTGGCTCGGCCAACGCTGCGTTGCGCGAACGCGTCGTCGCAGCCGTGCATGGCGGCTCGATACGCGTCTATTCAAGCGATGACCTGATCGGCGTTGAAGTCGGCGGCGCCGTCAAAAATATTCTCGCGATTGCCACCGGTGTGGTCGATGGCCTGGGGCTGGGCCTGAATGCGCGCGCTGCCCTCATTACGCGCGGCCTTGCTGAAATTTCACGTCTTGGTGCCGCGCTCGGCGGGCGCGCTGAAACCTTCATGGGCCTGACCGGCATGGGCGACCTGATCCTCACCTGCACTGGTGACTTGTCACGCAACCGTCGTGTCGGACTCGGGCTGGCTGCCGGCAAATCATTGCAGCTCGTTGTCGATGAACTCGGCCATGTCGCTGAAGGCGTGCGCTGCGTTCAGGCAGTACGGCAACTGGCGCATGCACATCAGATCGACATGCCCATCGTCGATGCAGTCGCTCGCGTGCTGTTTGAAGGCGAAACGCCGCAGCAGATGGTGCAGCATTTACTCGCGCGCGAAGCGCGGGTTGAAAACGCCTGATTTTAGAGACGGTCACTGCGCGGGCGACCCTGCACCAGGTGTTCTGAAAACCGTTCGGAGTTAATCTTCACAATGCCGCACCAGCGTCAGCAGTGCTGATGCATCCTCGGTTGCAGACAGTGCGTGCGGCACATGCGCTGCCAGAAATATCATCTGTCCTGCCCGCAGCGTAATGTCCTTGCCGTGCGCTCGCACGGTAAAAAATCCTTCTATGCATTGAATTGTCATCTCGCACGAGACTGCGTGTTCGGGCACGCTTTTGCCTGCATGCAGCACAGTACGAATTAATTCCAGATGCTCAGTACGGACGATGGCAGTCGATGTTGCTTCCTGCAATCGCTGTCGATACGGATGCAGATCAATCAGATCGCCGGATGACGCATGCGGCAGAGACATAATTTCCAGTCTTCAATTTAAATATAAAAAACCGGTTGGCACTTTTTCCGGAATTTGCAATCCGACTCAGGTTCCACTCGTGTAAGCACGACTGTATCAATACAAAACTCTGCTGACTGATCACACTCATTGAGCAAAATTCATTGACCAAAATAGCGAAACGATTTTCATGCGACCACCTTTTTATTCGACTGTTCCTCGCTCAAAAAAACGCGGCTTTACACTGATCGAGATCATGGTTGTGGTCGTCATCATGGGCATACTTGCCGCACTGGTCGTGCCCAAATTAATGGGGCGCACGGATGACGCCCGCATTCTGGCTGCCAAACAAGATATCGCGACGCTGATGCAAGGGCTCAAGCTTTACCGTCTCGACAATGCGCGCTATCCCACAACGGAACAGGGTATGCAGGCGCTGGTCAGTCGTCCGGTTTCAGGGCCTGTGCCGCGGAACTGGAAAAGTGGCGGCTATCTGGACAAGCTAAACAAAGATCCATGGGGTAATGCTTATCAATATTTATCGCCCGGCACGCATGCAGAGGTCGACATATTTTCATATGGCGCAGACGGACAGCCCGGAGGCACAGGCAACGATGCAGATATCGGTTCCTGGATGGAGTAAGCCCAAGCCCAAGCCAAAACCAAAACCAAAACCAAAACAGAAAGCATTCACTCTGCTGGAGTTGCTGGTGGTACTGGTCATCGTCGGCATCATGCTGGGTGCCGTTGCATTGAATGCGGTGCCGGGTGACAAGCAGCTTGTACAAAATGAAGCGCAACGCATCGCCTTGCTGCTGCAACTGGCGCGGGATGAAGCCATTGTGCGCAACCGGCCGGTAGCGTTTGAGGCCGATGCCAGTCAATACCGTTTCTTGATCCGGCAGAACGACAGCTGGCAGCTACTGAAGGAAGATGCCATTTTGCGTGAGCGTGCTTTCAAGCGCGGCCCTCTGGAGTTGAGTATCAGCCCAAGCAGCCCAGCTATGAAAGAAGGATTGCCTGTGCGCATCGTGTTCGGCCGCGAACCTGTTGATAAAGCATTTGTACTCACACTCGCATTGAACGGGCAAAGCGCCGCCGTGCGCGCCGATGGCATAGGACATTTTCAGGTGGAGTGAATGCGAGCACGATCAAAGCAGCAATCAAAGCAGCAATCAAGTAAGCACACAGGTTTTACGCTGCTGGAAGTACTGGTCGCGCTGGTCATTATCGGCACCGCGCTTGGCGCGAGCCTGCGCGCCATCGGCAGCCTGACGCAGAACAGCAGCGGCTTGCGCGCGGCGATGATGGCGACCTGGTCGGCTGAAAATCAATTGACGCAAATCCGTCTGGCGCATGAATGGCCGCCATTGGGCCGGCGCGAATTTTCCTGTGCGCAGGGCGAGTTGCCGCTGAGCTGTCAGGAAAATATTTATCCGACACCGAATCCCGCATTTCGCCGCGTTGAGGTCGCCGTCATTGATACGCGTACTCCATCGCATCGCATCATAACCTTGACGCAGGTGGTGCCGAATGCGCTGTAAGCGTCAATATTATCGACCTACCCGCCGCGGCCTGACACTGGTCGAATTGTTAGTCGCCATCAGCATACTGGCCTTTGTCGCTGTGCTCGGCTGGCGCGGACTCGACAGCATTACCCGCGCGCGCGCCAGTTTGAATCTGGAGCTGGAACAGACGCGCGGCATGCAACTGGCCTTTGCGCAAATGCAAAGTGATTGCGCCAATGCAGTCGATGCAGCGCAGATAGATGGTCGTGCGCCAGTCGTGATCGATGCGTCGCACATCACGCTCGCGCGCAACGTGCATGCGGATGCCGAACCGACCCGGCTGCAACTCGTAACCTACCGCTTGCGCGATGGCGTACTCACGCGCGCAGAGTCACCGGCCACGCGCGACTTGCAACAGCTTGATCAGTACTGGCAGCAAGCAGAAAACGGTGCAACCGGACAGCCAGTGCCGCTGCAGACAGGTGTGGATGGAATCACGCTGCGCGTATGGGCAAACGACGGACGCGGCTGGCGTGGCTGGCAAAACCTTGCAGGCAACGCGCTGACATCGCGTGGCGCAATGATGAACCCTGAAGCCGGCATCACCTCGACCCAAACCACCTGGAGCGGTCTGCAGATTGCCTTGAAACTGGCGGGACGCGAGGCAAGCCTGTCGAAGATATTCCTGCTGGGTGCAGCATGAATCAAGGGACACAAGGGTCACGCCAGCAAGGTGTCGCTGTCATCACGGCGTTGCTGCTGACAACGCTGGCCATCACCATCGTGGCCAGCCTGTTCTGGCAACAGCAAGTGCAAGTGCGCTCGATAGAAAATCAAAGGCTGCAATTGCAAAAGCAATGGATCTTGCGTGGCGCGCTCGACTGGGCGCGCCTGATTTTGCGCGAAGACGCCAAATATTCCGCCATCGATGATCTGAGCGAGCCGTGGGCGGTGCCGCTCTCGGATACCAAGCTTGATCAATATGTGGAAGAAGGTGGTGCACAAGATGACACCGGCAATGCGGTGCTGTCGGGTGCGATACAGGACGCGCAGGCCAGACTGAACCTGACGGGGTTGGCCAGTGGTGGTGAAATCAACGCAGCAGAAGTCGGCAACTTCGAGCGTTTGCTCAGCGCCTTGCGCCAGGATCCCGGCCTCGCACGCGCGGCTGCACAAGAAGTGGCCGCCAGCCAGCGCCAGTCATCAGCTGCAGGCGCAAACGGAACAGAAGCCGGGACAGACACGGGAACAGACAACAGCAGCCGCCCTATCGGCTTTGTACAAATTGACGACTTGCTGGCCGTGCCGGGTTTCACGCCGCAAGTATTGCGGCCGCTGCGCGACTACATTATTTTTTTGCCGCGTGTCACAGCCGTCAATGCCAATACCGCTTCGGCCGAAGTGCTGTCGGCAAAACTGCCGCCGCTCTCCCTCAGCGACGCCAATGCACTCATTGCCAGCCGCCGCAATAGCAGCTTTCGTAATTTGAACGATCTGACTGCGCGCTTGCCAGGTACCCAGGTTTCTGTTGATGGCAATGCCGTCAATGTGAGCACCCGTTTTTTTCTTGTCAACGGCCGCATCACGATTCGGGAAGCGGCCCTGCAAGTACAAGGGCTAGTAGAACGCAACGGTGCCAACACGCAATTGCTGTGGGTACGGGAAATCTGAGTCGCAATGAAAACCAACGCCATCAGTACGCTTGCACTGCGTTTGCCTTCGCGACATGCGGCTAAAGCCATGGCGAACTGGCATGACCAGCAGATAGCCTTTGCAATGCGCACCCGCGACGGCAAGATCGCACGTAGCGGAGTGGCAACGCTGGCCGAACTCACGCCGTACTGCGCACAAGCGCAGCGCGTGCTGTTGCTGCTCGCAGCCAGCGACGTGACGCTGTTGCGCATGCAGGTGCCGCCCTTGTCGGCTGCACGTCTGAAAGCGGCCCTGCCGGCGCTGGTAGAAGACCGGCTCATAACTGATACCGCCGATTGCGTGCTGGTCGCTTTGCCGGAAGCCGGGAGCATGCGCACCATCGCCGTGCTTGAGCGCAGCTGGCTGCAGGCGGTGGTCACTAGCGTGCGTTCTCTGGGGGCACGGCAGATCGTTGCGTTGCCTTTGCAACTGGCGCTGCCGCTGCCTGCGCACGGTGCGGCGGCAACGGTGACGGAAATGCACAAGCAGATTGATCTGGCAGTGCGGCTGTCTGCCAATGAAGGCATGGGCTTGCCAATGGCGCCGGTTTCTGGCGATGAACCTGAAGTCGAAGTCTGCCTCGCGTTGATGGGATTGGCAGCGCATCAGCCGATTGCGTTGTCGGTACCTGCTGCACGGCTCGACGCGTACCGGCATGCTGCGCAGAGCCTCGCGCCGGAAGGCATGCAGTTCAATGTCGATGAAGAAGACTGGCTGCCATTGCTGCAAGGCGCCGACAGCAGCGCACTCGACCTGATGACAGGCCTCGCCACGACAGAGTCGAAGGCGATTGACTGGCGACGTTGGCGCTGGCCGCTGGTACTTGCCGGTCTTCTCATATTGGTCAATGTGCTGGCGCTGAATTGGGATTGGTGGCGTCTGAGGAGTGAGGCGAATGATGTGCGCGCAGCGATGTTGCGCACCTATAAAAATGCTTTCCCTGCTGACAGCGTGGTGGTGGATCCGCTTGCACAAGCACAGCAAAAGATTGCAGCTGCCCAGCGCCGCAGTGGACAAGCTGCACCCGACGACTTTGTCGCCTTGGCCGCGAGTATGGGCGAGGTATGGTCTGCCTTGCCAGCCGGAGTAGTTGATCAGACGAAGTCCGACACAGTAACCACAGCAACCACAGCAACCACAGCAATTGCAGCACTGGGCTATCGGGATGGCACGTTGAGCGTGCGCTTCAAACCCGGCATGCATCCTCCCCTCGCAGCAGCGCGCAGCGCGTTGGCGCCCCGGCAAGCAAGCGTTACCGAAGGTCCTGCCGAAGGCGAGGGTCTTGTCTGGTTAATCAGGAGCGCACCATGAATTCCATACGCGCCTCGTTTCATTCTTTTTGGGACGCGCGTAATGCGCGCGAACGCAGCGTGTTGCTGATCGCCAGCGGTCTGGTGTTGTTGCTGTTGGTCTGGTTGTGGCTGATTGATCCGGCCGTGCAAGGGCGCGCGCAATTGAAAAAAACATTGCCCGCCATGCATGCGCAACTGGCGCAACTGCAGGCACTGACCAAACAGGCGGCTGCGCTACCGGCACGCACTGATACGACGAAGGACGCAACTGGCGACTTTGCCCCAGTTTCGCGCTCCATGCTCGAGAGCAGTCTCGCGCGCAAAGGACTTAAGCCGCAAACACTGGATGTCAATGGTGAACTAGTCAGGCTTACGTTGTCCGGGGTGTCGTTTGCCGAATTAATTGGCTGGCTGGCCGACATGCATGCTAACGCGCAGCTAGTTGTCAATGATGCGAACGTCGTCGCGCTTGAACAAAGAGACCGGGTCAATGCCACCCTCAGTTTGCGGCAGCAGCGATGAAAAAAATTGTGCTGTGGAGCGGTGCTGGGTTGCTGATTGTACTGCTGACCGCCATCGCATTTTTGCCTGCAGCCTGGCTGATGCCTATGGTCGAGCAGCAAAGTGCAGGCCGCCTGACGCTGGGTGACCCGCAGGGTAGTGTCTGGCGCGGTTCGGCATTTATTGGCGCGGTCAACGACGGCGCGGTTGCGCCGCTGTTGCCGGGGCGTTTTAGCTGGCGGCTATCCCCGCTATTGCTGCTTGGCAGAGTGGATGCCGTTGTGCAAAACACGGAAGCACTGAGTGTGCCGATGACGATTACCGGAAATTGGCGGCAGTGGCGGCTGGGCAGTACGGCAGTTTTGTTGCCAGCCGAAAGACTGGCGGCACTCGGCGCGCCGCTCAATACGCTGCAGCCGTCGGGACAGATGCGGCTGTCATGGGAAGAATTATTGTTAACGCGCAGTAAGGACAGGATGGCAATTGACGGACGTATGTTGTTGGAGATGACAGATATCGCCTCAACGCTGTCGCCGATCAAGCCGCTCGGTGCGTATCGGTTGCAACTTGACTGGCATGGTGAACAAGCGGCGTTGACGCTGGCAACCCGCAGCGGACCCTTGCTGTTGGAAGGCGCCGGTCAGTTCGCCGGCGGCAGGCTGCGGTTTTCCGGACAGGCGCAGGCACAGGAAGGTCAGGAAGAGAGGCTGGCGATTTTGCTGAATTTGCTGGGTCAGCGACGTCAGGTGGGAAATAAAAACTTTATCGCGCTCGAATTTAAATGATGAATAAAAAACGAACCGAAAGCCGTTTGCGGAATCAAATTCTGCCTTTGTATATGGCCACGCTTTTACTGGTGGCGTTGAGCAATCTGCCGCCGGCACGCGCGCAGGAGCCGGGCAACAATCAGGCAACGCTGAATTTTGTGGGCGCTGATATTGAGTCGGTGGTGCGTGCCATCGGACATTACACCGGTAATACCTTTGTCATTGATCCCCGTGTCAAAGGCACTATCAATCTGGTATCGGAAAAGCCGGTGACAAAAGCGCAGGCCTTCAACATGCTGACTTCCGTTTTGCGCCTGCAAGGTTATGCGGTAGTGCGCACGGAATCCTTCATTAAAGTGGTGCCTGAAGCCGATGCCAAATTGCAGGCGTCGACTATTCAAACGGGCAAAGTGCGCGGCGACCAGATCATGACCCAGGTTTTCCGGCTCAATCACGAGCCAGCTACCAACCTGATCAATGTATTGCGGCCGCTGATCTCGCCGAACAACGCCATCAATGCCGACCCTGGTAACAACACGCTTGTGATTACCGACTATGCAGATAATCTGAGACGGCTGTCGCGCCTCATCGCCGCACTCGACACGCCCGCGATTGGCGCAATTGATGTCCTGCCGTTAAAGCATGCAATCGCCAGCGATATGGTGCCTATCCTGAACCGCCTGCTTGATCAGGCGGGTGGCACGCCCGGCGTACAGGGTGCTCAAGGCGCAGATGCCGGCCGCCTGATGCTACTGGCAGATACACGCACTAACGCCATCATCCTCCGCGCGCCGACCCAGGCTCGTGCGACGCTGGCACGCACACTCATTACCAAACTGGACCAGCCCACTGCGTTGCCCGGCAACGTCCACGTGGTCTACCTGAAAAATGCGGAAGCAGCCAAGCTGGCAATAGTCCTGCGCGCGGTAATGGCAGCTGATACGGGCAGCGCTGCGTCGGGGCTGACATCGGTCAGTACGACAGCGCCGCCGTCTCAGGCTAGTGCTGCCAATGCCACTGCAACGGCTGGCATGCAGTTGCCGCCTTCGTCGCCGGCACCGGCGCAAGGTCCTTTGCCAAGTGGAGGCGCTGTTGGTTACATACAGGCCGATCCGACAACCAACACGCTAATCATTACTGCCAATGAAACCGTGTACCGGAATCTGCGTGGCATCATAGACCAGCTCGACGCGCGGCGTGCACAAGTCTATGTCGAATCCCTGATCGTTGAAGTTACAGCAGACAAGGCTGCCGAACTCGGCGTTCAGTGGGCCGCTCTGTCCGGCAATGGAGGTAGCAATTATCGAGTTGGAGTCCTGACCGGTTTTGCTGCCGAAGGTAATAATCTGATTTCGCAGGTCGGTTCCGTCATCAGTAAATCCCAAACGCCTCTGCAACCTGGCAATGGTCTGACAGCCGGACTATTCAGGCAAAAGAATGGCAGGCTGAGTCTGGGCGCGCTCGCGCACGCGCTGGAAAGTGACGTAAAAGCCAATATTTTGTCGATGCCGAATTTGATTACGCTCGACAATGAAGAAGCGCGCATCATCGTCGGTCAGAACGTGCCCTTCATCACGGGCCAATTCACCACGCCGGCTTCCGGCGGCACCGCCGGCGTCAATCCCTTCCAGACCATAGAGCGGCGCGACATCGGTTTGTCTTTGCGCGTGCGCCCTCAAATTTCGGAAGGCGGTACCGTCAAGATGGCGATCTATCAAGAGACCTCGAGCATTCAGCAGTCGACCACGTCGGGGCTGATTACCAGTAAGCGCTCTATCGATACCAATGTGCTGGTCGATGACGGCCAGATCATCGTGCTCGGCGGCCTGATTGAAGATACGCTCAATGACAGTCTCGAAAAAGTGCCGGGTCTTGGTGATATTCCGGTGCTTGGCTATCTGTTCAAGTACCAGACCAAGAAACGCGGCAAGACCAACCTGATGGTATTCCTGCGGCCGACCGTGGTGCGCACCGACATTCAGAGCGAAGCGCTGGCGGGTGACCGCTATGACTATATTCGCGGCGCGCAACTTGCGGCCCAGCCCGAAGGCAATGTCTTGATGCCTGATATGAATTTGCCGCGACTGCCGCCGCTGGAAGACGGCAAGCCCGTCGGTGGTCCGATGTCGCAGAGTGACGGCTATAGCGAGCTGCCGCAAATGCCTTCGAATGCGCCTCCGAAATTACTGCCTGCTGAACCGCCAATTATCAATTTACGTTGATTCACGTTGAACCATCGATAAGACCAATCATGAGCATAAACATCAGCACCTTTTCTAAAACACAGTTAGCGACGAGTCGCATGCTAGACCCGCGCCTGCTGCCGTTCAGTTTCGCGCGCGACTTTGCCGTGCTGGCGCAGGCTGCCGACAGTGACGATGATGCAGTCGATTTGTGGGTCTCAGATGCGACTGCACCAACAGCAGTGGCGGAAATAAGCCGCCGCTATGGGCGCGTGCGGCTGACCGTGTTGCCACGGGAAGAACTCGAAAGCGCGATTGCAAAAGCTTATGCTGGTACCGGCGGCGATGCGGCGCAAGTGATCGACGAATATGAGTCCGACCTGGACCTGGCGCGTGTGATGCAGGAAATGCCGGCAATCGAAGACTTGCTCGAATCCGCCGATGATGCGCCTGTCATCCGCATGATCAATGCACTATTGACACAGGCCTTGCGCGAAGGCGCATCCGATATTCACATCGAGCCTTTCGAGCAAATCTCCGTGGTGCGCTTTCGTATTGATGGCCGCCTGCGCGATATCGTGCGACCGAAAAAAGCGATTCATGCGTCGCTGATCTCGCGCATCAAAATCATGTCGCAACTCGACATTGCCGAAAAACGCCTGCCGCAAGACGGCCGCATTACATTGCGCGTTGGCGGCAAGCCGGTCGACGTGCGTGTCTCTACTTTGCCAACAGGGCATGGCGAACGCGCAGTACTCAGGTTGCTCGACAAGGAAGGCGGCCGGCTCGACTTGCAGCAGCTTGGCATGCAGGAAAAAACACTCGGGCAGTTTGATCACCTTATTGCACAACCACACGGGATTGTATTGGTGACCGGGCCTACCGGCTCCGGCAAGACGACTACCCTGTACGCAGCCCTGTCACGGCTGAATGCGGCCAGCACCAATATCCTGACGGTGGAAGATCCTATCGAATACGAGCTCGCCGGTGTCGGTCAGACCCAAGTCAATCCGCGTATAGAGATGAGTTTTGCCAAAGCCTTGCGCGCCATTTTGCGGCAGGACCCGGACGTGATCATGATTGGTGAAATACGCGATCTGGAAACCGCGCAAATTGCCGTGCAAGCCTCGCTGACAGGACATCTGGTACTCGCGACCTTGCATACGAACGATGCCGCTGCGGCAGTCACAAGGCTGCTCGATATGGGCATAGAGCCGTTCTTGTTGTCGTCGTCTTTACTTGGCGTGGCAGCGCAGCGGCTGGTGCGAAAGCTGTGCGTGCATTGCCGCCGGCCGGATGGCGAAGGCTGGCAGGAAGTGGGTTGCGACAAATGCGGCCACACCGGTTATCACGGCCGCGTCGGCATTTATGAATTGCTGCTGACAACGGACCAGATCCGCGCACAGATTCATAACCAGGCGTCCGAAGCAGACATACGCGCAACTGCACAACACGACGGCATGCTGACAATGCGTGAAGACGGCGAGCGCTGGTTGGCTGATGGAACGACTAGTCGGTCTGAGTTGGTGCGGGTGACGAAGGAATAACAATGCCTGCATTTCGCTATGAAGCCGTTGACGCTGGCGGCACAGCCAGCAAAGGCATCGTACACGCCGATAGCCCGCGTGCTGCGCGCTCGGATTTGCGCGCACGCGGACTGGTGCCACTGGTTATTGATGCCATTACCGGGCAAATCGATGCGGCCGGCAAGGTGCGCGCGCGCCGCTTTGGCGACAAATTGTCGACCGTTGAACTCGCGTTGTTCACGCGCCAGCTCGCTTCTTTGCTGGAAGCGAACTTGCCGCTGGAGCAGGCGTTCTCTGCATTGATGGAACAAGCCGAGCGCGTTTACATGCGCGACCTGATCGCATCAATCCGCGCCGAGGTGATGGGCGGTGTCTCGCTGTCGGATGCACTGGCGCAGCATCCGCGGGACTTCGCCGATATTTATCGCGCGCTGGTTGCATCAGGTGAGCAGATCGGCCAGCTTGCCGGCGTGCTCGGGCGGCTGGCCGACTATATCGAGCGGCGCAATGCGCTGGTGCAGAAAGTCAGACTGGCGTTTACCTACCCTGCCATCGTCACCGTCGTCGCGTTTGCCATCGTCATTTTTTTGCTGACGTATGTGGTGCCGCAAATTGTGTCGGTGTTTGCCAATACCAAGCAGCAGTTACCGTTTCTCACTGTGGCGATGCTGGCGCTTTCCGGTTTCGTGCGTCATTGGGGTTGGCTGGTAGCGCTGCTGGTGGCAGCACTTTTTTACGCTTGGCACAGCGCCTTGAAAGACCCGGCAATCAAATTGCGCTGGCATAGCTGGCTGCTGACTGCGCCACTGTATGGCCGTTTTGAACGCAGTCTGAATACGGCGCGCTTCGCGAGCACGCTGGCGATTACGACCAGTTCGGGCGTGCCTATCTTGCGTGCCTTGCAAACCAGCCGCGATACTTTGTCGAATGTCGCCATGCGCCGGCAAGTCGAGGAGGCAAGTAACAGCGTGCGCGAAGGTGCGAGCCTGGCGCGCGCCTTGTCAGTTCATAAGCATTTTCCGCCAATGCTGATTCATATGATTCGCGCCGGTGAATTTACCGGCGAATTGCCAGCGATGCTGGAGCGCGCCGCCAATGTGCAGGAGCAGGATCTGGAGCGGCGGGCAATGACGATCGCTGGCCTACTGGAACCAGCTCTGATTCTCGCGATGGGTGTGGTGGTGTTGCTGATTGTGCTCGCAGTATTGATGCCGATTATTGAAATCAATCAGCTGGTGCGCTGACGATGAAGCGCCTTCCGTTGCTAGTCGCTTTCGTTTTATTTTTAGGCTTGTGCGCATCGCTGGCGTACTGGGCCCTGCAGTTATTCGCACCGGCGCCGCGCGCCGTTAGCGCACCGCCGCAAGCAGAGCGCAAGATCGCGCCAATCACGGCGGCAGAAAATTTATTTGGCGCTAAAGGGCAGGCCAATACGATGGCAAACATGAGTCTGCGCGGCGTGATCCATGCTGGCAGGAAAGCAGATAGTGAGGCGATTCTGGTCGTCGGTAATGAGCCACCGAAATATGTGAAAGAGTCTTCAGAGGTGATGGTCGGCGTGAAAGTGAAGGAAATTCATCCGCGCCATGTGATATTGGATGACCACGGTGTCAGTCGTGAAGTCAGCTTGCCGGCGTTTGCGCCGACGCCAGCCAGTGCGGCCAATCTCAACGCTAATACCGGCCAGCCACTGCAGCCGGCAAATCAACAAGGCAATAATGCGCCAGCGCCGAATCAGCAGCCTGCTCCATCGGCAGCGCCGCCTGAGCAGCAGCCTCAACAGCCGCAGCCGGCGGCACAGGATCAGTCTGCGCCGCCCGCTAATCCGGGTCTGAATGCATCGGGTGCGTCGGGTCCTGCACCGTCTACAGCACGTAGCGCGACAAATCCTCGTTGACGGCAAGAGCCCCCAGTTTGTCGTCGACGTATGCCGCATTGATCATCACTTTTTGCTCGGCTTCGGTGCCGGCTGCAAACGAGACTTCTTCGAGCAATTTTTCCATGACCGTATAGAGCCGGCGTGCGCCGATATTTTCGGTTTTTTCATTCACCGAAAAAGCGATTTCAGCCAGCCGGCGTATGCCGTCATCAGCGAATTCAACCTGCACGTTCTCGGTTGCCAGCAGCGCCTGATACTGTACCGTCAGGCAGGCATCGGTTGCTGTCAGTATGCGTTCAAAATCGGCAATGGCCAGCGACTCGAGTTCGACCCGGATTGGAAAGCGACCCTGCAATTCAGGGATCAGGTCCGATGGCTTGGCCAGATGAAAAGCACCGGATGCAATGAAGAGGATATGGTCGGTTTTGACCATGCCGTATTTGGTATTGACGGTCGTGCCTTCGACCAGCGGCAGCAAGTCACGCTGCACGCCGGCGCGCGAAACATCGGCGCCGTTCACGTTCGAGCGCGAGGCGATCTTGTCTATTTCGTCGAGAAAAACAATGCCGTTCTGCTCGACATTGGTGATCGCCATTTGTTTGAGCTCGTCTTCATTAACCAGTCGCGCAGCTTCTTCGTCAGCGAGCATTTTGAGTGCGTCGGCAATTTTCAGCTTGCGCACTTTCTTTTTGCCTGCGCCCATGCCGGAGAACATGGACTTGATCTGCTCCGTCATTTCTTCCATGCCCGGTGGCGCCATGATTTCCATTTGCGCACGCGGCTCGGCAATTTCAATCTCGATTTCGCGGTCGTTCAAGCCGCCTTCACGCAAGCGTTTGCGAAAAGTCTGGCGCGCCGTGTTGCCGGCCTTGGATTCCTCATCGGCTTGGGCGCTGGCGAAACCGAAATCGCGCGCCGGCGGCACCAGGATGTCGAGCACCCGCTCTTCGGCGGCGTCTTCGGCGCGGCTGCGGACTTTGCGCATTTCAAGCTCGCGCGTCTGCTTGATGCCGATTTCGATGAGGTCGCGAATAATGGTGTCGACATCACGACCGACATAGCCGACTTCGGTAAATTTGGTCGCTTCGATTTTGATGAACGGCGCATCGGCCAGCTTGGCGAGGCGACGCGCGATTTCAGTCTTGCCAACGCCAGTCGGGCCGATCATCAAGATGTTTTTTGGCGTGATTTCATGGCGTAGCGGATCGGGCACTTGCTGGCGACGCCAGCGATTGCGCAGTGCGATGGCAACGGCGCGTTTGGCACGCGCCTGACCAACAACATGTTTATCAAGTTCGGTAACGATCTCTTGCGGTGTGAGGTTCATGGTAAGTGGTTATGCCTGTTACTCCAGGCTTTCGATAGTGTGCGACATGTTGGTATAAATACAGAGTTGGGCAGCGATAGTCAGCGCTTTTTTGACAATATCTGCCGGCGACAATTCGGTGTTTTCCTGTAACGCCTTGGCGGCAGATTGCGCATAGCTGCCGCCGGAGCCGATTGCGCCGACGCCATCTTCCGGCTCCAGCACATCCCCATTGCCAGTGATGATCAGCGTGGATTCGCGGTCCGCCACCAGCAGCATGGCTTCGAGCCGGCGTAGCACGCGATCAGTGCGCCAGTCCTTGGCGAGCTCAACCGAGGCACGCATCAGATTGCCTTGATGCGCTTCGAGCTTGGCTTCGAAACGATCCAGCAGCGTAAAGGCATCGGCCGTGCCGCCGGCGAAGCCGGCCAGTACTTTGCCGTGGAAGAGCTTGCGTACTTTGCGCGCTGTGCCTTTCATGACGATGTTGCCAAGGGTGACTTGCCCGTCGCCACCGATGGCAACAGTATTGCCGCGTCGTACAGACAAAATGGTAGTGCCGTGAAATTGTTCCATGCGTGCCTCGCTCATCCGTGAGCTTGAAAAATGATGTTGAATTCAGACCCCGTACCCGCACTAAAAAATTCCTGCGCCAGTGCCGGACATACCCGTACATACAAAATGATTTTTATAACTTGCGCGTACTGATTTGCAAGTTTTTGCATCCAACCAGCCTCAGCAATACGGATACAAGGAAATTTGTATTTTGCAATTCTACCGGTTTGCCATCAGCGAGCCTTAACAGCCCGGCAATCAGCGGTGCGGCAGCGGTGAAATAAACGCAGGCCAGTTGCGTGCAGTCGAGCGCTATCACCGAATGCCCAGATGTGGCCTGCGCGATGGATTGCAAGAGCGAATCGACCGGCGCCTCGATCAGAGCCGGCAGTTTGAACTGGGTAGCTGTATTGGCGCAGGCCTTGATCGAAGCACTCCGGGTGCTGTCCAGCGGTGGATTGAACGCTGGCGGCGATACTTCAAAGGTGATGCAATACGCGATGCACATTTCTTCATGGGCAGCCGAATCATTCATCAGTCGCAATAGCTCAATGAGCAGCAGCCACGGCGCATCACTTGCATCGCGTCGTCCTATCTGTATGACGGTTTGAATTTTATCTGTCAGCCCTTGCGCACCTTTCAGCGTAATTTCGCATTGTCGGTTCTGCCAGTCTTGCAGTATCTGGTGCAGTTGCGCGCATCCCTCGCTATCTATCTCGCTGATGGCGCCTAATTCCAGGCAAATTCTTGCATGCGGTTCGCCGAGTTTGCGCAGCCGCTCAAGCAGCAGCTGGCTGCTGCCGCTGAGTTTTCCGCTAAAGCTGAGCGCAGTGATGGATTCAGTACGATCAGGCTTGTTGAGATTTGGCATCATGCCATTCCACTGAGGCGGAGAGGTTTCGAAGCGCTTGGCGTAAGCAATTGCGAGTTGTTCAAAACGTGGCTGCTGCTCGCATACCTGACACAGATCGAACTGCATCCACCAGGCGAGCTGCTCTTGCTCTGTTGCAGCAATCGTCGCGCTCCCTGCTGCTGCAGTGCTGGTTGCGTCGGTCAGTAAATTCAGCGCAGCATCCGGCTGCCCACTTGCAAAAAGTACAGCAGCTTCTTCTATGCATTGCGCCAGCGAGAACTCGGCGACGTTTGAAAGAAGGCTTGCCTGGCTCGCGCTGAATTCAGCGCTCATGGCTGATTCAATCGCATCGATTTTCATCGTTGTGTTGCGCGCTGCCGGGCTGGGCTGCAAAATCTCCGCAATGTTATCTTTACCATTGTGTATGTGGCGCTTGGCATTTCTGCCAAATAGCTGGAGAATTTTCACGAGCAGCCTGTTGTATCAGCATGAAGGGAAGTACGCAGGCTTTACTTTTCTTTCGGTTTGCCAGTCGCAACATGCGCCGGCACCTGCTCGTCAATTACAACTAGGTGGCCGTTATTTGTCAAACAAACTGCAGCGATCTTCTGTTGTTATTCCGGCTGTGTTCGCAAGCACTATTGCTTGGCCGCTTATAGGTCGCTGCTGATTCGCTTATTCAGTATTTCTCTGCACAGGCTTTAGTTAAGCGCAGAGTCCATTGTCAAAAGCGGGTGCGTATCCCGACAATGATATTGCGTCCCGCTGCCGGCGCGACGTCTTTCAAGAGGGAAGTGGAAAGACGAATGTCTTGATTAAGCAGATTTTTCCCAAGTACAAACCAGCTGACATCTGTGCTGCCATAGCGCTGCGTATAGGTCAGGCTGGCATCAAGTCGCGTATAGCCCGCCGTCGGCGTTTCACCGCTGCTGGCGGCGATGCGGTCATGCGCCGCTGCGCGGATAAGGCTGGCGCTGCTGCGCCAGGCTCCTTGCTGATAGGCAGCGCTCAGGCCCATACGCGCTGCCGGTTGCAGCGGCAGGTTGTCGCTGCCATCGAGACGGCCGCGCATGGTGTCGGCAAAACCGCGCCATGACAGTCCTTCATTGCCGGCGTTGTAGCTGAGTTCTGCTTCTGCACCGACTAGCGTGGCATTCTGCTGCGCCCAGTTGCGCAGGGTGAAGCTTTCGTCAGTGCAGGGGCAGCTAACACCACTTTCATCGACCTTGCCGCCATAGGAGCCATAGATGAAATTTTGTACTTTGTTCTGGAAGAGATTGCCTTTCCAGCGCCAAATGCCGGCGGTTTTTTGCAGGCTCAGTTCGACGTTGTGCGAGGTCTCTTTCTTGAAATTCGGGTTGCCGATATCAAAGGTGCCAGTTGCTTCATGCGGACCGGCCGAGTAGAGCTCTTCGCTTGCCGGAGCACGTTGCGCAACCGAATAGGTCGCACCAATGCCGTAGCCGGAAGCAAAGCGCCAGAGCCCGCCGCCTGACCATGAGGTAAGCCCGAAGCTGCGTGCCAGATTGCCTTCTGGCGTGCGTTGCGTGGACTCATAGCGCAAGCCGGCATTGACTAGCAGTGGCCCGAATTCTTTTTCTTCAACGATAAAGCCGGCCATGGAGGTGGAGCGGGTCAAGGGCAAGATGTTGACGCTAGCATCCGCAGACAGTGCTGAGGTTCGCGAGCCTTCGTTTTGCAGGCCGACTTTGCCGCGCCATCCAGCCAGCGGTTGATGGACAAGTTCTGCACGGGATTCCAGTGCGAGACTGTTGAACCGGGTCTGCGGAATCGCTGCGCTGTTGAGTTCGGTATGTGCGTAGTCTGTGTGTGCCAGTTTGATGCGCAGCGACTCTATGCCTTGCCATGGCGCTTTGATCAGCGAGTCAAAGTCAACCCGGGTCTGTGACAGATCGATCTGTGACTGCTCTGCTGTCGGTATGCCGTAGCGTTTGTTAAGTGTGCCGATTGACAGCCCGGCATGGCCCCAGCTGCCGATATGCGATGCGCCAAAGCCCGCATTATTTTCGCGGTTGAAAGAGGATGCCAGTACTCCCGAAGGCACACGATAATCATCTGCCCGCAACAGATTGCCGTCTGCATGCAAACCGATTTTACCGCTGCTGCCATCTGCGTTTACCGATATGCCATTGCCTTGGTCGACGCTACTGTGGCGCAGTTCGATTTCACCGGTAGGACGGCCAACCAGCGTGTCCGGAATGCGGCCATTGACAATATTGACGAGGCCGCCAATGGCGCCGGAACCATAAGCCAGCGAAGCAGGGCCGCGCAGGATTTCAATTTGCGTGGCGCTGGACGAGCTGCTGGCAACAGCATGATCATTCGAGAGTGCCGATAAGTCCGAAGCGGCCATGCCGTTTTGCAGGATCTTGATACGTGGTCCTTCGAGACCACGAATGATGGGGCGTGACGCTCCTGCGCCAAAGCTCGACGCAGAGACGCCCGGCTCGAGCGATAAAGTCTCGCCCAGCGAGCCGCCGAGTTTGTCTCGCAACTCATTCCCCGACAGTACTTTGGCAGGCGCCAGGATTTGTGCCGATTCATCATTGCCGAGCGGATTGGCAGTAACAATGACGGGGCTCATTTTTTTTTCCTGGGCGAAGCTGCTTTCTGGCAGCGTTGCCATCAGTGAAAGGATGGCGAGCGCAAACGCGCTTTTTTGAAAAGGCATGATAGTTTTCTCGAGCAGAGCGGATAGTTTTCTTCACAACGTATGTCAAGCCTGTATGGCTGGCATAGGTGAAGTGCATTCATCAACAGGCACTAGGCCCAGTCGATTCAGGCAGGTGGCGCTCGTGACGAGAAAAGACGCTGGAACGGTTGCTTCCAGCTTGCAAAGGCACTCCACAGCGACAGGACGGCTGCGCCGGGTAGCAAGGGAGGTGAATAAGTCGGTGTGTGCAATGAAGCGCCAACGCAGGCTTCATCAAAGGCAGCGCATGAGGTGTTGGTGTCGTGCAGCAGTTGGCGCGCTGCTTTGCCGTCCGTGCTGGCTACTTGCGCGACTCCGTTAGTACCGTCACTCCGGGCGTGCGCGATGCTGTGTGCCAGACCGAGGAATTGCGCAAACAGCAAAGAGAACAACAGGCAAAACATCAGCAGCAGCGTTATACGCGTCTGGTAGGATTTTGTCTGCTGTTGTGCGCGCATGCCGGGCCGGAATATTAATCGCCGTACAGCTTCTGTTTCAATTCGCGGCGCTGCTGCGCTTCGAGCGACAGCGTAGCCGTTGGCCGCGCCAGCAAACGGGGAATGCCAATTGGCTCGCCCGTCTCTTCGCACCAGCCATAGTCACCGGAATCGATAGAGGCGATCGATTGCTGCACTTTCTTCAGCAGCTTGCGTTCACGGTCGCGCGTACGCAGTTCAAGCGCATGTTCTTCTTCAATCGTGGCACGGTCGGCCGGATCCGGCACCAGTACGGTTTCGCGCAGGTGCTCGGTGGTTTCGCCCGCGTTTTTCAGCAAGTCTTTTTCAAGCTGCTGTAAACGCGCCCTGAAGAAGGCGAGTTGGGCCGGGTTCATGTAATCCTGCTCGCCCATCTTGACGATTTGCGCTTCGGTGAGCAGGGCGCCATCGCTGGCGGCAGAAGTAGGGGTTTTGGTGTTGGTTGCCACGTTGCTTGCTTTCGAAACTACGGAATTATCAATTTTACCTGCCAAGCCTGCTGTTACCTTGCTGCTGCGCAGGCTCTTGGGCGCGTCATCCCGGGCGACTGCTGCGCCGGTTTTGTTGCTGCCGGCCTTACCTTTTTCGGCGGCTATTTTAATAGCTTTATCAACCGCCGGGAGTGGCTTTGTTTTATTTTTTGCCAATTTGTCTCCCCCTGCTTTCGGGGCTGCCGGTGCAGCAGCCTTTTTTACAACAGGGGCACTTTTTTTAGAAGCCGTGGTCAGCTTTGCGTTCATTTGTTCTTGTTCTCCTGAACTGCTACGTTGGCAGAGCTGTTGAAAAAGCTGCCATAGTTTATACCAGACACTGCTCCAATCCATCAATAATGATTTGTTTAGGTAGCGTTTGACCAATAAAAACGATTTTGCTGCCCCTTACCTCATTTTCAGCCCATTTTGCGCCCAGATCGCTACCCATGGTCTGGTGCACCCCTTGGAAAATCACCTTGCGCTCGGCACCTTCGAGCCACAAGATGCCTTTGTAACGCAGCATGCGCGGACCATAGACCTGCACGATGCTGCCGACGAATTCTTCGAGCAGGGCCGGCACAAACGCGCGCGCACTTCGAAAAACAAAAGCGGCGATTTCGTCCGAATGGCCGTGTCCTGCATGATCGTGGCCATGGTGCTCGTGTCCGCTGTGCTCATGGCCATGGTGCTGGTGGCCGTCATGATCGCAATCCGGCGCATCGCAGTCATGTACATGCTCTTCGTCATGCAGAAAATCCGGATCGATTTCGAGTCTGTCATTGAGATTGAAGCCGCGTATATCAAAAATGGCATCAATCGACGCGCTGCCAAAATCGGATTTCGCTATCGGCGCACGCGGATTGATCCGCTTTAAACGCGTCTCCAGTAACGCCAGTTGTTCTGAACCGACCAGATCGGTTTTGGACAGCAGGATGCGGTCGGCAAAACCGACCTGCCGTTGCGCTTCTTCAAAGCGATCAAGTTGTTCCATCGCGTGGCTGGCATCGACGACGGTGATGACGCCGTCAAGCAGATAGTGGGTTGCGACTTCTTCATCCATGAAGAAAGTTTGCGCGACGGGTCCCGGATTGGCCAGCCCGGTCGTCTCGATGACCACCCTGTCGAAATGCAGTTCGCCCGCCAGTCTTTTTTGCGACAACTGGCTCAATGCGGCAATCAGGTCGCCGCGCACCGTGCAGCAGATACAGCCGTTGTTCATTTCAATGATTTGTTCGCGGCTGTCCTGCACCAGAATTTCGTTGTCAATATTTTCTTCGCCGAATTCGTTTTCGATGACGGCGATTTTATGGCCGTGCTGCTCGTGCAGCAGACGATTCAACAGCGTGGTTTTGCCTGCGCCGAGAAAGCCGGTCAGGATAGTGGTGGGAATCAGTGACATGGTGTTATTTCAATATAAAAGGGGAATGCTGAAATCAGGCTGGGTTCTTTTGTTTTTTCGCGCGCGGATGAGCGGAATCATAAACCTGCGCCAGTCTTTGAAAATCAAGTGCCGTATAAATTTGGGTAGAAGAGATCGACGCATGCCCGAGCATTTCCTGCACTGCCCGCAAGTCGCCGGAAGACTGCAAGACATGCGACGCAAACGAATGACGCAGTACATGCGGATGCACATCAACCGGAATGCCCAGTGCTTGCGCATGCGCCTTGATTCGCGTTTGCACAATGCGCGGGGTCATGCGCTTGCCGCGACCGGTTATAAATAATGCGCAGGCATCGGCAGGCAGTGCGGGAATTTTCAATTCGCGCTTCAGTATATCTCTGGCTGCAAGCCATGCACGCAACGAACTGAGCGCCGCCGCGCCAACCGGCACGCTGCGCCGTTTGTTGCCTTTGCCGGTGACGGTGACTTCGCCTGAGTCAAAATCGATCCAGCCCGATGAAACATGGCTGGCTTGCTGCACGTACTGCGTATCAAGGCCGGTCAGCTCCGATACGCGCAACCCGCTTGAATAGAGCAATTCAAACATCGCAGAATTACAAAGTTGCGTTACGCTCATTTCTGCTTCGCTTGGGTCTTGGATGGCACTCCCTGCGACGAGCCTGACAGCATCATCAACGCCTAGAGCTTTTGGCAAAGATTTCGCACGCTTTGGTGGCTTGACGCCAGTGGCGGGATTGCTGTCGAGCGCGACCTGTTCGGAAAGCCAGCCAAAAAATCCACGCCATGCTGAGAGCTTGCGCGCAATCGAGCTCGACGAGAGTCCTTGCGCGTGCAGCTGGCTGGTAAAGCGGCGAATGTCAAAATGCGACAGCGTCGCCAGGTCAGGTTTTGACTGCGCCGCTGCCAGCGCGCAAAGTTGCGCGAGGTCGCGACCGTAATTGCTCAGAGTATGCGCAGACAGTTTGCGCTGTGTCTGCAAATGGCTGAGGTAGTCGGCAATGTCGGCCTGTTCGCGAAGGTCGCTCATAGAGGACTTGCAGCATCTCACTCAGGCAGCAGCCCCTGCAGCGCCGCGCTTGCTGTTGCGCCTATGCGCGCAAGAAAATCGGTTGCCAGATCTGAAGAGAAGCGCTGCGGATCCGGCGACCCCAGGACCAGCATCCCAAAGCTTTCTTTGGTATCCGGCTTATGCAGCGCCACCATCGCAACAGACTGCATGCTATCGGCCTCATCAAGCCATTCAGCGCCAGCTTTGCCCTTGCCCGTGCCGCAATAAGGCTGCGCAAGCTGGTCGGCCAAGGTACGCGCCGCGGTCAGGTCGCCCGCAGCAAACCAGGCATCGGATTGCTGTGCAGACCAAAGTCGCAGGCTGGCGCTTGGTACGCCAAAAGCTTCACGTATCGCCTGCAATAAGGCTTCAGGTAAATCTGCCTGATCACGTGACAAGAACAATGCACGTACCCAATGATGGAATTTCTCAATGATTGCATCATTATCTTTTGCGACGCGGGTCAGGTTAACCAGTTTTAACTCAAGTAATTTGACCTTCTCGCGCATCACTTCAAGCTGTCTTTCCTGAAGCGACACGGTACGTCCACCGAGCGGGGTAGTCAGCCTTAAGCCGGCCATCAATTCAGGATACTCTTCAAAAAAATGCGGATTGTCTTCAAGGTAGAGGGCAACTAAATGCGAATCGAGCTTGGCGGTCATGGTTTTAAAGTTTGAATTTCAATAATGAAAACGGCATTGATGCACGATGAACTGCTCTCTTAGCGTTTCAACGACGAGCCGGTGCTCAGTAGAGATTTTTAGCGAAATTAAAGATAGATTGCCGAATTTTAACTGTGTAGCTTGTTGCGCGGGGAAAGTATGGCCTTGCGCTAGATTTTTCAGCAGTTTCAGGATTCTGCCCGCCATTGCTTGATCGTGCTGCTCCCAGTAAGCGAAATCTTGCTGCGCTTGCTCTGTCATTAACAGCTTCAAATCAGGCTTCAAGGTCAGCGTCATTCAGTTTTGCCGTCAGACAGAAATTCGGCGCGCACTGATAACAAGCTTTGCTGCAAGCGCTCTGCATTCAGTGGCGTAGCCAGCAGGTGCGCTGTTTCTAGCAGCGTGCGCCAGTCGGCTTCACTGACCATGACCAGATTGCAGTTCTGATCGCGCGTGATAAGCAACTCGCCGATTTCAGCCAAAGCTACCGCTTCATCCAGATGGGTACGCAGATATTCGAGGGAAAGCGCGTGCATAGTTGGCTGAAGCATAAAAAATTAAGCTGTTCGGCGGCGATTCTCTGCCGGCTGTTAGAGAGCCAGTCGAAATGGTGCTGACTGTGCTGTTTCGTCTGCCATCTTACTTCGATCGACGCTCTTAATTGCACGCATTCTACCTCCGTACAGTAGTTCGGTGAATGATAATTCTGTGAAGGATAGGTATCAATGCCATACAAATGACGGGCAAAAAAATGGCACCCGAAGGTGCCCTGAAAATACGACGGAGATTAAATTCGCAGAAAAATCTGCAGGCTGGCAATCAGCCTTTATTCAGCCATCACTTTCCCAGAAGATGACAGCTAAATCCTGTAGCGATCAAGCCTTGCCCGATCAGAAAATATGACGCACGCCGAGGTTGATTGCCTTATCGCCCGAACCTGGTTCCGAGTTGTTGCCAACGGTGTAGGACGCCAGGCGCTTGTTATTGATGCTTCCCCAAGCGGCATACAGATTAGTGCGCTTGGATAGCGCGTAGGTGTAGCCGAGGGCAACCTGGCTGGCATCATTGTTGGCGCCAGTGCGGTCATCTTTGCGAATGTACGAAGCGATAAAGGTGTGGCTGCCAAACGGGACTGTTGCGCCAATCAGGTAGTCGCGGCTTTTAGCCGACGCCGAAGGGGCAGGAGTAAGTCCAAAGGGATTCAATGTATTCGGCAATGGCGAACTTTCTGGACCGTCATTTTCTGCAATCGCTACGAATGCTTTGGCGACCTGCAAATCCCAAGTTGCACCCAGCAGCAAATTCTTGGAGCTGGCGGTGTCAGTGCTATTACGCTTGATGTTGTATGCAAGGCGAACGTTGACAGGATTCATTGCATAACCAATAGCCGCCCCGATCTGGCGGTTATTATCATTTTGCCCTGGTGCAACTTCACCAAATCCATAAGCTAGCTCCCCGGTGAAACCCGCAATATTCGGTGACGCATATTTGACCGTATTGCTCATGCGGACGCCAGAGTGCGCCATCAGGTTGATTGCTGCGCCGGCCATGCCGCTGGCAAACGGATCAACACCATTCAAGGTCAAAAAGTATGGAGTGTACTGGCGGCCAAGGGTGACAGTGCCTAAGTCACTCTGCAAGCCAACGAAACTTTGACGGCCAAAAGCGCCATTTCCATTCAGACTGCCCGAATCTCCGTTAATTGCGGTTTCCAGCACAAACAGCGCTTTCATATTATTGCCTAGATCTTCGGTGCCCTTGAAGCCAAGACGGGTGCCGGATTGGGCGCCGCTGCTCAGCTTCTGCAGGCTGCCTCCGACGCTGCCTCGCTCGCTAACGAGGCCCATATCGACGATGCCGTAGATGGTTACCGCAGTTTCTGCGTAGGCGCTGCTGGCGAGCGTGCCGGCAATAGCCAGCGCGACGAGTGATTTCTTCATTTTTTCCATCCTCAGATTGAAGTTTTAGTGAGAATCCGCGCATGTCGGATGAGTCAACATTAATTTCTGAAAAGGAAAACGCTCGAAGATAGGCTGCCTTTCGCTCGTGGCCTTGGACAAAACAGGGTGACCTTGGCAATGGTGTTGTTTTATATGCACTATTTGCCGTTGACGCAACGCATGGGTAAAGCGCACAGTTAAGTTCTTATTTTGATAATAACTGCATGGCGTTTTGGCATGGCCGATAACAAATACGTTGCGTCTATGCGCCAAGTTCAAGTGAGTTGAGCGCATATAGAAAAAAGCATCGCAACAGGCTATTCGATTTGAAAAATGTCAATTTGGCTGCGCGGTAAAGCAACGCAATATGGCAAATCGTGAAGAATTATTAATCATCAGGGCGGCTCGCACCGGACAGGCTGTTGCCCAGCTTGCGCTTGGCAAGCGATACCTGTTTGGTGGCGGTGGCTTACCGCAGAGTTATGCAACTGCCTTGCACTGGCTTGAGCGCGCGGCAGAACAAAATCAGGAAGGCGCCTGGTTATTGATCGGCGAACATATCCCGTTTGAAGTCGCACTTCACGCATCTGATCCGAGGCGCGTAGGCTTATGGTACGAGCGCGCTTACGAAGCGGGCAGTGCTAAGGCAGCTCTGGTGCTGGCAATGCTGGTTTTCTCTGCCTGGGAGCGCTCGGATAATTCGTTGCGACAAAAAGCAATGCGTGCTTTGCAGATGGCGGCTGAATCGGGACTGGCAGACGCACAGTGGCTGCTAGCGCAGCAGCTCGGCATAAACGAACTTGCATCGCAGCCGCAGCGCAAGTCGTCAAACCCGCCAAATCCAAAACATGAAGCCGCCCACGACTGGGCTTCACGCGCTGCAAAGGGCGGCGTGATGGATGCGCAACGCGCACTCGCAAATTGCGCATGGGTGAATCAGGATTATTTGAAGTACTTATTTTGGGCACTGCCGATGGCGCAGGAAATCGAGCGCAGCAGTGCCGGCAGTCTTGCCAAGCGCAGGCAGTATTCGGCTCCCGACCTTGAGATGCTATCGCGTTGTGCGCAGGCTCTGCTGCTAACAGCCGATCCAAACAGCAGAATGATAGAACGCTACCTGAAGCTCGCAGCAGAAGGTGGAGATAGTGCAGCGCAAGTGTCATTGGGTTTGTGGATTGCTCGTATGGATGCCAGTGGCAATCGAGTCAGTGCTATTCCGGGAGTTGCCCATTATAAAAAAGCCATACGCTGGCTTGCGATGGCTGGTGAGCAGGGTGTGCCTGCCGCCTGGTATGCAATGTCCCGTATTTTTCTGAAGCCTGAATTTTCACGCCGAAGTGTGAGCGAAGCGAGGCGTCATCTCGAAATGGCGGCAGTCGCCGGGCATGCGAAAGCGCAGCTGGAACTGGGGCTGGTTTCCTGGCGTGGTCGCCGTCTCGACCCGCGTATGGATATTCGTGCAGTCTACTGGCTGCAAAAAGCCAGCGGACAAGGGAATGAAGAAGCCCGCATCTTGTTGGAAAAAATTGCACCACCGGCAGAAAAGGCCGAGTGGGCACTGGCAGCGCGTGCATTTTTCACGCGCGACATGACGAACCAATATCCGTTCTTAGCGGCACGGATTGACCTGGCCTACTGGTTCGGTTTGACGCGCGCTGAAGCGCTGCTCATTGATGTTGATACGGCGTATTACGGCCACTGCCTGGAAGTCGATATTCGGGAAGAGCACCCGCGCAGCCGAAGGCGGCTGATTCAAGTGCAAACTGGCGAGCAACGCCAGGCGCTGGATCGCGTACAGCGTGTATTCGATTCAGTCGATAAAGGAAATAACGGGCCGGAAGGGAATTATCGGCAACGCCTATATCGCTTCCGCAGCCTCGTTACTACGCGCCGGTCACCAGATCGACAACAAGCTTGAGGTTGTCAACGCATAGTTCGCAATAAGATGGAACTTGTGCGTCAAATTTCAACGCTACCTTCAAACACGCTGACCGCGGGGCCGGTCAGCATCACTGATGTTGTTCCGCCATTCCATGCAATCGACAAGTCCCCGCCATGGGTTGAAACCGCCACTGGCGAGTCAAGCAGGCCCAGAAGAATGCCAGCAACTACTGCGGCGCAGGCGCCAGTGCCGCAAGCGAGCGTCTCGCCCGCGCCACGCTCATAGACACGTAAGCGGATATGGTGGCGATCTACAATTTGCATGAAGCCGGCGTTTACGCGGCGCGGAAAACGTGAATGGTGTTCAATCAGCGGGCCGTCTTGCAATACGGGAGCGCTATCCGCATCATCGACGATCTGCACTGCATGCGGATTGCCCATCGAAATTACTGCAAGCGTGATCTTCTTGTCATTGATATCCAATGGCCACAGCGTTGCCTGTTGCTGCTGCTTGCCTTCGAGTCCGGTGCAATCAAAAGGTACCAACTCTGCAGCCAGTATCGGTGCGCCCATGTCGACCGTAATACGGCCATCGTCTTCCAGGCGAGGCGCAATAATGCCGGACATGGTCTCGACACGAATTTGACGCTGGTCAGTCAGTCCTTTATCGATAACAAACTTGGCGAACGCACGCGCGCCATTGCCGCACTGTTCAACTTCGCCGCCATCAGAATTAAAAATCCGGTAGCGGAAATCGACACCCGCGGTTTCTGATTTTTCCACCACCAGAATCTGATCGGCGCCGATGCCAAAGCGACGGTCTGCCAATGACTGCCATTGCGAGGGCGTCAGGTTGACAGATTGATTGATCGCGTCAATGACGATGAAATCATTGCCGGCGCCATGCATCTTGGTGAATTTCAGTTTCATAGTTCAATCATGGCTGAGCATAAAAACCCGGCATACCGGGAGGTCGCGTCTTGAAGCGTTTGTGCGACCAAAAATATTCGGAAGGCGCCTCCTGTATGCGCGCCTCGATAAAGGCGTTCATGCGCCGCGTGGCGGCTTCCAGATCATCGCCGGGATAATCTTCCCAGGGCGGATAAAAAACAACTTTCCAGCCCTGATAGTTCGGCAAGAAACTTGTAACCACCGGTATTACTTGCCCCTTTGTGGCTGACGTCAGCCGTGCTGGCGCTGTCAGCGTCGCCGTCGGAATGCCAAAGAAAGGAACGAAAACAGATTCTTTAGGGCCAAAATCCATGTCCGGCAACATCAGGAAAGGCCGCCCGCTTTTCATCGCGCGCAAGATCGGTTTGATGCCGGCATCGCGCGCCAACAAATTTGATGCATCTGGCGTAAAACGCAGCCGGCCCTTGCGCAATGCCTCATCAAATAGCTTGTTGCGCTGCTTTGTATAAATTGAACAGGCGGGGCCGGCCATCGTAATGGCGACGCCGGCGACTTCCAGGCAAACAAAATGCGGGCACAGCAATATCGTCGGATGTTGTGCCATCTGCTGCATCGGCACAGACGGCTCGATCCGGATCAGCCGTTGCAAGCGCGCGGGCGACGCCCACCATAAAATACCGCGCTCCAGAATGCTGCGCGCATAGCCTCGAAAATGTGCACGCGCAATTTGCCTGCGTTCAGCTTCCGACAGGTGCGGCATGCACAGCTTCAGATTGGTCAGCGTGATGTGGCGGCGGCGATGCATTAGGCGGAAAATGACCGAGCCTGCACCTTCGCCGATGCGGCCCAGCACCGGCAGTGGCAGCCAGTGCAATAGCCACATCAGGATCAGCATCAATCTCATGCGACCAGCCCTGATAAACCCTGACAGCCTGCCGCGCAAAAGACATACGCCATCGAGCCCGCAATGACGCCAGCAGCGTGCAACACAGACAAGGTGCAAAGTGGCGGGAACTGGGACAGGCGCGGCAGCATGCGTAGGAGAGAAAAGGTAGTTTTGCTGAATTTAAGCAAGGAGCGTAAAATACCACGAAAGTTATAACCGCCGAGTTAATACAGACAACTTGCGAGGCGGTATACAAATCTCGCTAAAGCGTCGCAGGCTCACGAAGTTGACCTCGACAAATGTCAACTTTCCAACAGGGAGCCTGCATGTCACACGAATACCTTTTCACCTCCGAGTCCGTCTCGGAAGGACATCCCGACAAAGTATCGGACCAGATCTCCGACGCTATTCTCGACGCCATTCTCGAACAAGATCCGACCGCGCGCGTCGCCGCCGAGACCTTGTGCAATACCGGTCTGGTTGTGCTCGCTGGTGAAATCACTACCAACGCCAACGTTGATTACATTCGTGTCGCCCGCGACACCATCAAGCGCATTGGTTACGACAACACCGACTACGGCATCGACTACAAAGGATGTGCCGTCATGGTTTGCTATGACAAGCAATCGCCCGACATCGCGCAAGGCGTGGATGAAGGCGCAGGCATGGACCTCGACCAGGGCGCTGGCGACCAGGGCCTGATGTTTGGCTATGCCTGCGATGAAACCCCCGAACTGATGCCGGCTGCTATTTACTATGCGCACCGCATCGTCGAGCGTCAGTCGCAATTGCGCAAGGACGGCCGTCTGCCATGGCTGCGCCCGGATGCGAAGTCGCAAGTCACGCTGCGCTATGTCGACGGCAAACCGGTTGCCATCGACACCATCGTGCTGTCGACCCAGCATGCGCCCGAGATGGAGCACAAGCAGATCGAAGAAGCCGTCATCGAATCCATCATCAAGCCTATGGTGCCGAAAGAGTGGCTGCAAAACACCCGCTATCTGGTCAACCCGACTGGACGTTTCGTCATCGGCGGCCCGCAAGGCGATTGCGGCCTGACCGGCCGCAAAATCATCGTTGACACCTATGGCGGCGCAGCACCACATGGCGGCGGCGCATTCTCAGGCAAAGACCCTTCGAAGGTCGATCGTTCCGCAGCCTATGCCGGCCGCTACGTTGCCAAGAACATCGTCGCTGCTGGTCTGGCCGAGCGCTGCCAGATCCAGATCTCTTATGCCATCGGCATCGCCAAACCAACATCCGTCATGGTGACGACTTTTGGTACAGGCAAAATCAGCGATGAAAAAATTGCTGAACTGGTGCGTGAGCATTTCGACCTGCGTCCAAAAGGCATTGTGCAAATGCTCGACCTGCTGCGTCCGATTTATCAAAAGACAGCAGCCTATGGTCACTTTGGTCGTGAAGAGCCGGAGTTCACATGGGAGCGCACCGACAAGGCCGCCGCGTTGCGCGCTTCAGCCGGACTTTAATCTTCCATTTAAAAACGGGCAGGCTGCGGAAAATCTGCAGCCTGCCCGTTTTTTATTGGGTGATGCAACAAGCACAAGACAAGCATTGGCGCATTTTCATCTTTTGAATTAGGGCTGTTTTACCCCTGATTGTTCGCATAAAAAAAGTTTTTCCGCTGCTACAGTTACGCGCACTTCAACTGTAACGGTGAACTGTTTTTCCATGCGATTTTTTTGCTTGTTGATGGCTTGTCTAGGACTGATGGTCTCTTGTGCTCACGCGGCACAGCGCAAAACAGGATCGCATCTGGCCGCGATACCTGCTCAGCAAGAACAACTGATAAAAAAGCTCATCGTCACACCGCACCGCACGCGCGGCGGCAAACTCAGTGCGCAGCTTACCAACCGAGATGCGAGCCAACTGGCCAGCATTGCCAACGTGACGCTGACTGTCGAACGTAAACTTTCCGATCGTGAGCATTTGCTCGAATTGCGGCAGCCAGTACCCTTGCAGGAAGCGCGCGCAATTGCGGCGAAACTGCGCTTGAGCGGCGAAGTTGAAAGCGCAGAACCCGATCTCATCATGCAAGCCGATAGCATGACGCCGAGCGACCCCGGCTATGCAAGCTGGCCCAGCCAATGGCATTACATGGCGCCGTCCGGCAGCAATGCTGGTGGCGCTGATTTACCTGGTGCATGGGACATTGGCCTGGGTAGTGGAAATATAGATGTAGCTGTCATCGATACAGGTTACCGTCCACATCCCGACTTGGGTCCGATGTTGCCCGGTTATGATTTCGTCAGCAGTGCGACCATGGCCAACGATGGCGATGCGCGCGACAGCAACGCCATTGACCCTGGTGACTGGATCTCCGCCGGCGAATGCAGCAGCGGCTCGGCTGCAGCCAACTCCAGCTGGCATGGCACCCACATAATGGGAACCGTTGCCGCATTAATGAACAATGGCATAGGTGGCACCGGTATCGCGCCCCAAGTGCGCATACTGCCGCTGCGAGTGCTTGGAAAATGCGGCGGCTACACATCGGACATAGTCGACGCCATGCGCTGGGCTGTTGGCATCGCTGTGCCGGGCGTGCCGCACAACAGCTATCCGGCTCGCATTCTCAATTTAAGCCTTGGCAGCAGCGGCGTCTGTTCAGCAGCCTTTCAAAGCGCCATCGATGATGTCAATGCGGCAGGCGGCATCGTCGTCATTGCCGGCGGCAATAGCGGCACGGACTCCCTCAACCAGCCCGCCAATTGCAGCGGCGTAGTGGCAGTGACCGCGCATGTCATAAGTGGTGACAATGCCGATTACGCCAACATCGGCGCCGGCGTCACCGTCAGCGCACCCGGCGGCGGTTGCGGCACGCTCGCTTATGGCTGCGTGCCAGGCGCTGGCAACGACGGCCTTGCCGTCTACTCACTTGGCAACAGCGGAACAACGACGCCACAGACCGATAGCTATGCCGTTAAGCGCGGCACGAGCATGGCGGCACCGCATGTCAGTGGCACCATCGCGCTCATGCTGTCGCTGGATCCGGCACTCACACGTACGCAAGTCACCGGCATGTTGCGCGCGTCGGCGCGGCCGCATCCCGCTGCCAGCACCTGTACGCTGGAAGCCAATGCCGGCCTGTGCGGCGCCGGTTTGCTGGATGCGCAAGCGGCAATTGCCGCCGTCGTGCCAAGTTTGCAGGTTACCCTGCCGAGTCAAGTTGTCGCACCGGCCGCACTGGTTGCATTAAGCGGCAGCGCGCTGGCAGTCTCGGGACGCACCATCATCAGCTATCAATGGCAGGCGGCGTCTTCCAATCCGGCAGCAGTCAATCTGGCAGACGCCAACACAGCCAACGCCAGCTTCATCGCACCGGCAACAGGAACCTATCTGTTTATCCTGTATGCCGTCGACAGCAGCGGCGCCGTTACCAGCGCCACTGCCAGCGTCAAGGTGAATAGCGCTCCCGTCCTGCAGACTCCAGCTGCAAGTCATCTTGAAGCCGGCGCCAGTTTGCAGCTGCAATTGCAGGCAAGTGACGTCGATGGCGACCAGCCGGTATTTCATGCGGCGTCGCTGCCGGCCGGTGCCACGCTGTCTGCCAGCGGCTTGTTCAGCTGGCCCAATGCGTCGCCGGTTGGCACCTATGCCATTGTCTACTATGCCAGTGACGCCTACAGTACCAGCGCGCCCGGCAACTTGTCTGTCACTATCATCGACAGTACGGGCGCCGTCTCCACTGCGGCGCCGTCCGGTGGCGGCGGTGGTGGCGGTGGCAGTATCGCTGCGGACGGGTGGCTGGCAGCAGCAGCTCTCGTTGCCTTCAGACGTCGTATTCGCCGGCGCAAATGAAATAGATATGCTGAAAATGCAACGCTGGTTATTTTGTGGCGCTTTGAGTCTGGCGGTGCTGCTGCCTTTCTGCTGGCCATTGGCATTGCCGTCCCTGCAGTGGCAGCGTGAGGCGCTGGCAAATGGCCAGTACTGGAGGATGCTGACGGCGCATCTGGTACATCTGGATGCGCATCATCTGCTGCTCAATCTGTTCGGGCTGCTACTGATTTGCGAATTGTTATGGGATGACTTGGCAATTGGCTATGCTTTGACATTACTGCTGGCCAGCGCGCTCGGCGTTAGTCTGCTGCTATGGATATACCAGCCGCAACTGCGCTGGTATGCCGGTTTGTCCGGAGTATTGCACGGCATGTGGGCGGGCTGCGCGGGTGCTGCTTTGCTGCGTAAGAAAAATCTTTTTTATCTGGGTGCTTTGCTGTTCCTGGCGGCAAAGCTGGTCTACGAGTCCGGCCTCCAAACCGGCAACGTAGCCGGCAACATATCTGGCATGCCAGTCGTGCCCGTTGCCCATCTTTATGGCGCGTTGTCAGGACTGGTTTGGCTGGCTTTGCGACAGCTTCAGCAGGCAAGGCGGGATTTCGATTAGAATGACGGGCTGCCAAGGAGCGTTGCGACAGAGATTCTTTCTCTGCCAGGCTTGGCTAATCAACACCGCAACTGCGCTCACGTTACTTTCTTTTTAATTTTTCAGAAAAGGAGGGCGTGATGAACGCCGTACTCAAACCCGTAGATTCAAACTTCACCGACTACCTCGTCGCCGACATCAGTCTCGCTGAATTTGGCAACAAGGAAATCCGCATTGCCGAAACCGAAATGCCAAGCCTGATGGGAATTCGTGACGAATTCGCCGCCAGCCAGCCCCTCAAAGGCGCGCGTATTACCGGTTCGCTGCACATGACCATCCAGACCGCCGTGCTGATCCAGACGCTGGAAGCGCTGGGTGCAAAAGTGCGCTGGGCTTCGTGCAACATCTACTCGACACAAGATCACGCTGCTGCGGCCATCGCTGCTGCCGGCACCCCTGTGTTCGCATTCAAAGGCGAAAGCCTCGACCAGTACTGGGATTACACCCACCGCATTTTCGAGTGGGCCGACGGCGGTTACTCGAACATGATTCTCGATGACGGCGGCGATGCGACCATGCTGCTGCATCTGGGCACCCGTGCTGAAAAAGACCTGAGCGTGCTCGACAATCCGGATTCGGAAGAAGCCGTATGCCTGTTCAACGCCATCAAGGCAAAACTGAAAACCGATCCAACCTGGTACTCGACTCGTCTGCCGAAGATCATGGGCGTGACCGAAGAAACCACCACTGGCGTGCACCGTCTGTACCAGATGTTCAAAGAAGGCAAACTCGCTTTCCCCGCCATCAACGTCAACGACTCCGTCACCAAGTCCAAGTTCGACAACCTGTATGGCTGCCGCGAATCACTGGTCGATGGCATCAAGCGCGCCACCGACGTCATGATCGCCGGTAAAGTCGCCGTCGTTGCCGGTTACGGCGATGTGGGCAAAGGTTCTGCTCAAGCGCTGCGCGCCCTGTCGGCGCAAGTCTGGGTCACTGAAATCGACCCGATCTGCGCACTGCAGGCAGCGATGGAAGGTTATCGTGTCGTGACCATGGATTACGCGGTCGAGCACGCTGACATTTTCGTCACCGCCACCGGCAACTACCATGTGATCACGCACGAGCACATGCTGAAGATGAAAGACCAGGCCATCGTCTGCAATATCGGTCACTTCGACAATGAAATCGAAGTCGCCGCACTGAAGCAATACAAATGGGAAAACATTAAGCCGCAAGTTGACCACGTCATTTTCCCTGACGGCAAACGCATCATCCTGCTGGCTGAAGGTCGTCTGGTGAATCTGGGTTGCGGCACGGGTCATCCTTCCTACGTGATGAGCTCGTCGTTTGCGAACCAGACGATCGCACAGATCGAACTGTTCACCAACATCAAAGCCTATCCGGTCGGTGTCTACACGCTGCCCAAGCATCTGGATGAAAAAGTGGCGCGCCTGCAATTGCAAAAACTCAATGCGCAACTGACCGAGCTGTCGGATGAACAAGCCGCTTATATCGGCGTACAAAAAGTTGGTCCGTTCAAGCCCGAGGCTTACCGCTACTAAGTAGTAAAAAGAAGTGAACGTCACTGGATCCCAGCCTGCGCTGGGATGACGATAAAACAACCGTCATTCCGATGAAAATCGGAATCCAGTGCCTTCTTTATCAAGCGGAATAAATCATGCGTCTCCTGCTCATCTGGCTAATCAATACCGTCGCCCTGTTTGCATTGCCATGGCTGATGGATTCGATCCAGATCGACAGCTTTTCCACCGCCTTGTTCGCAGCTCTGGTGCTGGCGCTGGTTAACACGCTGATCCGCCCTATCCTGCTGGTGCTGACCTTGCCGTTTACTGTGCTGACGCTGGGCTTGTTCATCTTCGTCATCAATGGCCTGATGTTTTGGGCAGCATCGGAAATGGTCGCCGGATTCCACGTTGCAGGTTTCATGTCGGCAGTCCTCGGCGCGCTGCTTTACAGCGTTATTTCGTGGGCTTTGTCCGCGCTCTTGATCAATATATAAATGTCACAAAATACATTCAGTATCGAATTCTTCCCGCCCAAAACAGCGGAAGGCGCAGAAAAACTGCGCATCACACGCGGCAAACTGGCCGCGCTTAAGCCGGCTTATTTTTCCGTCACCTTCGGCGCGGGTGGCTCCACCCAGGCCGGCACCCGCGACACCGTGCTTGAAATTCAGCGCGAAGGTCTCAACGCGGCACCGCATCTGTCCTGCATCGGCCGCTCGCGCGATGAGTTGCGCGCCATACTTGCTGAATATAAAGCGCATGGCATTCGTCAAGTTGTCGCTTTGCGCGGAGACCTCCCAAGCGGTTACGGCGCCTCTGATTTATCGTCTGGTGAATTCAGTCATGCAAATGAACTGATCGCATTCATTCGCGCTGAAACCGGTGACTGGTTTCACATTGAAGCAGCCGCCTATCCGGAAATGCATCCGCAGGCAAAGTCGCCGCAAGATGATCTGGATAATTTTGCGCGCAAAGTCAGATCTGGTGCCAACTCGGCCATCACGCAATATTTTTACAATCCCGATGCGTATTTCCGCTTCGTTGATGAAGCCAGAAAAATCGGTGTAGATGTACCCGTCGTTGCCGGCATCATGCCGATCAACAATTACACGCAGCTGATGCGCTTCTCCGATATGTGTGGTGCAGAAATTCCGCGCTGGATACGTCTGAAGCTCGCCAGCTTTGGCGACGATACCGAATCCATCAAGGCCTTCGGTCTGGATGTGGTCACGCAGTTGTGCGAGCGTCTGCTTGCCGGCGGTGCGCCCGGCCTGCATTTCTACACGCTCAATCAGGCAGGGCCGACAACCACGATTTGCCAGCGCCTCAAGCTGGCCAATTAGTCTGTAATGATCAAGTCCAGCGCCACATCATGGGCGCTGGCAGCAAACTCTACCTGCGCACTTGCATATGCAACACCGATCGCTAGCGGTCGGGGCAAGCGTGCCAGCGTGCGATCAAAATAGCCGCCGCCATAACCGAGTCGCAGACGTGACGCGGTAAATCCCAGGCAGGGAGCCAGCACCACATCCGGTTCGACAAAATTGGTGCGTGTAACGGGCGCCAGCGTGCCGCTGGCATCTTTGGCCACCGCATCGCCCGGCTGCCATAGCGCATAGTGCAGCGGCGTATTTTTTTCCAGCACCACCGGCATGGCCAGCATCACGCCACGGTCGAGTAGCTGCGTATACAAAGTCGCCAGATCTGGCTCGCCAGGCATCTGTAGAAATACCCCAAGCACACGCGTCTGATTTGTCGCAAGCCAGCTCGACAGATGCGCTGCGATGCGCGCATCAGCCTGCGCCTTGGCAGCGGCCGGCAGCGCACGCCGTGCTGCAATCAACATGCGGCGCAAGTCGGATTTGTCTGTTGATGAATTTGACAGATTTTCCATTGATAAAAATTGCCTTTAGTAAGGAGATGCTGCCAGTCACTGCGTGCTATTCTAATCGCACTAATGATCAGTAGAAAAATTGGATTCCTTGCAATGAAAAACACCAACTGGATAGCCGGTTTATTGATTGCCGCAAGTGCTGCGTTGACCGTGCTGCCCATACCTGCGCAAGCAGCAAAGAACGTGCTGTTTGCAAGCAGCGCAGATGCAGACTTCGTCGCCCTGCGCGAAGCATCCTTGCGCGGAGACATTACAGAATCCGGCAGACTTGCCGCGCGCCTGTCTGACTACGCCATTCCATCCTACGTTGAATATTATCGGCTGTATCCACGGCTCGTTTCTGCACCAGAAGGCGAGATCCGCAATTTTCTCGGCCGCTATGACGGTACTGCGATTGCAGACCGCTTGCGCAATGACTGGTTGCTGATATTGGGTCGCGCACGCTTGTGGCGCACCTTTGATGAGCAATATCCGTTGTTTGTGCTGAATGACGATACGCAGGTCAAATGCTATGCCATGCAATCGCGGCTGGCCAAAGGCGAAAACATAGCCAAGCCTGCACGCGAATTGCTGGTGCAGCCAAAATATTATGGCGATGCCTGCAGCGAACTGATCCTACGCCTGAGTCAGGAAAAGCAATTCACCGACATCGACGTCTGGCACCAGATTCGTCTGGCGAGCGAATACGGGTTTGGCGGCCTTGCGCGTCGTCTCGCGAGCCAGACCGACGCCACTGAAAAGCAGGTATCGCTGGCCATCGACAAGCCAGGTCCGGTGCTCGAGCGTGGCATCGTCGCGCCGCGCGCATCGCGTGAACTTTTCATCATTGCATTGGGACGCGTGGCTCGCGACAATCATGAAAAAGCCGCCCGGGCGCTGAATAAAATATTGCCGCGCCTATCCAAAGACGAGCAGGCCAATGCATGGGCGCAGATAGCGTTGCCGGCTTCGCTGCAACTTTCCTCGGAAGCTGCCGACTACTGGCGCAAGACATGGGGTGCGGCGCTCTCTGCCGATGCTTACCAATGGCGCGCGCGTACTGCGCTGCGCATTGCAGACTGGGGCATGGTCGCCAAGGCAATTGAAGCGATGCCACGCGAATTGCAAAAAGATCCAACCTGGGTCTACTGGCGAGGACGTGCGGTGCTCGCGCAAGGGCAGACGGAAGAGGCGCAAAGCTATTTCCAGTCGATCAGTTCGCTGTCGAGTTTTTACGGGCTGCTGGCGACTGAAGAACTGGGCCAAAAAATCATGGTGCCGGCGCCACCGCAACCGTCGCGCCCCGACGAAATTGCCGAAGCTACCGCCAACCCCGGATTTCGCAATGCCTTCAAATTCTTTGACTTGGAATTGCGCTTTGAAGGCAATCGCGAATGGAACTGGCAACTGCGCAAATTGAGCGAACGCCAATTGCTGGCTGCAGCCGAATTTGCACGTCAAAGCGATGTACTGGATCGCATGGTCACGACAGCGGATCGCGCACGCGTAGAGCTCGATTACACCCACCGTTATCCGTCGCCGCACAACGTCATCATGCAGGCTGCGGTGACGCCGCTCGGTCTCGACAAGGCCTGGGTCTATGGACTAATCAGGCAAGAATCGCGCTTTGTCAAAGCTGCACGCTCCAGCGTCGGCGCGTCGGGCCTCATGCAAGTCATGCCGGCCACCGCGCGCTATGTGGCAGCAAAAATCGGCATGACCGGTTACAGCGGAAGCAGTATCAATGATACCCAGACCAATATTTTGCTGGGAACGAATTACCTCAACATGGTGCTGGCCAAACTGGGTGGCTCGCAGACCTTGGCCACCGCTGCCTATAACGCCGGCCCTAGTCGTCCGCGGCTCTGGCGTACCTCGCTTGTCAGGCCGGTAGAAGGCGCCATCTTTGCCGAGACCATTCCCTTTTCGGAAACGCGCGGTTACGTCAAAAGCGTGTTGGCCAACGCCACCTGGTATGCGGCATTGTTCGAAAACAAACCGCAGTCCCTTAAGCAAAGACTGGGAGTCGTGACGCCAAAAGACGATAATCTGACTGAATTGGGTGACTTGCCCTAAACGGCTGGAGAGTATGGATGCGACATGAATCGGTATTGGTCATTGGCGGCAGCGGTTTTATAGGCAGCCATCTGGTCGCGCAACTCGCTGCGACTGGCCGGCGTGTTGTAGTGCCCACGCGGCGCCTGTCGCGTGCGCGTCATTTGCTGGTGCTGCCAACGGTGGAGCTGGTCGAAGCCGACGTGTTTGATGATGCGGTGCTGCAGCGCTTGGTGCGTAAAGTCGATGCCGTCATTAACCTTGTCGGCGTGCTGCATTCGCGACCGGGCGCGGCTGGCACAAGCTGGGGGCCGCAGTTCGAGCGCGCCCACGTCGAGTTGCCGCGCAAACTGGTGCGTGCCTGTCAGGTCGCAGGAGTGCGACGCTGCCTGCACATGAGTGCGCTGGGTGCCGACTCGCATGCGCCATCCATGTATCTGCGCTCCAAAGCCGCCGGTGAAAAAATCATGCTTGATGCAACAGGATTGGAAGTCAGCGTATTTCGCCCGTCGGTCGTATTCGGTGCCGAAGATGCATTTCTGAACCTGTTTGCCAAACTTCAGCGCTTCATGCCGGTGCTGGCGCTCGGTGGCGTCGATGCGAAATTCCAACCGGTCTATGTGCAAGACGTCGCGCGCGCCTTTGTGCTGGCGCTCGAAGACCACAACACTACCGGCAAAGTGTTCGAGCTTGTCGGGCCGCATGTCTACACCTTGCGCGAACTGGTGAAGCTCGCTGGCCGCTACAGCGGGCATCCACGGCCCGTGCTGGGCTTGCCCGAACCGCTGGCGCGTTTGCAAGCCTTGATGCTTGAATTTATGCCGGGTGGACCACTGATGAGTCGTGACAATCTCGATTCCATGAAAACCGACAATATCGCCAGCGGCCATAGCCCGTGGCTGGCCGGCTGGCAAGCTACGCCGCTCGAGGCGGTTGCGCCCGATTACCTGGGCCAGCATTAGCCGGATGGCAGCGGCGATTAAAACTTATGTCGTCGGAGGCGCCGTGCGCGACGCACTGCTTGGCTTGCCGGTAAAGGATCGCGACCATGTCGTAGTCGGTGCCACGCCCGAGCAAATGCGTGCGCAGGGCTTTGTGCCGGTCGGCAAAGATTTTCCGGTGTTCCTGCATCCCGTCAGCCATGAAGAATATGCGCTAGCGCGCACCGAGCGCAAAACCGCGCCCGGTTACACCGGCTTTGCGTTTCATGCGGCGCCCGACGTCACCCTTGAGCAAGACTTGCAGCGGCGCGATTTGACAATCAATGCGATGGCCCTTGAAGAAGATGGCAGCGTCATCGATCCCTGCGCTGGCCGCGCCGATCTCGAACAAAAAATATTTCGTCATGTATCGCCGGCGTTTGCTGAAGATCCGGTGCGCATCTTGCGCGTCGCACGTTTTGCTGCGCGCTTTGCCGGCTTTAGCGTTGCGCCTGAAACACTCGCGCTCATGCAACAGATGGTCACGCAGGGCGAAGTCGATGCCTTGGTGCCAGAACGCGTATGGCAAGAAATTGCGCGCGGACTAATGGAAGCGCAACCTTCGCGCATGTTTGCGGTACTGCGCGACTGTGGCGCGCTAGCGCGCATCTTGCCCGAGCTGGATGCGCTGGCGGGTGTGCCGCAGCCACCGCAGCATCATCCCGAGATCGATACCTTCGTTCACGTAATGCTGGTGATTGATATCGCCGCAAAAAAAGAACGGGGCTTGCCGGTACGTTTCGCAGCATTAATGCATGATCTCGGCAAAGGCACGACACCGTCAGAACAATGGCCGCGACATATTGCGCATGAAGCGCGCAGCGTCAAACTCGTCGAGCAAGTCTGCGCTCGCTTGAAAATTCCGAATGACGTACGCGATTTGGCAGTAATGACTGCGCGCGAACATGGCAATGTCGCTCGTGCGGTCGAGATGCGTGCCGACACCATTGTTGATTTACTGGAACGCTGCGATGCGTTCAGAAAGCCCGAACGTTTTCTCGCGATGCTGCAAGCAGCTGAGTGCGATCATCTGGGGCGTACTGGTTTTGAAGACAAACCTTTTCCGCAAGCGTCATTGCTGGCGGCAGCACTCTCGGCGGCGCAGGCAGTGCCGGCTGGCGCAATTGCCAAGTCCGTCACCGGGCAGTACACAGATCGTCAGGCAGAGCGGATTCAGCAGGCTATCCGTAAGGCGCGGGTTGAGGCTGTGGCTTCTGTGAAGCTTCTGTGAACCTTCTGTGAGGCTCATCATTTCACGGCAGTCGCACGTAACTTCCACGCATTCAAAATAAGTTTGAAATAAAAAAGCGGACCCGGCCAGAACCGGATCCGCAACACGTCAGGAGGAAGACGCGTGGTACTGGGCTGAAAGCCCACGGAGAGAAAAAGTTTGAGGATTCCGATTAGTGCTGCATGCCCTCTTTATGACGGCCCATACGCATTTCATCCGGCGTAAGCTTGCCATCCTTGTTCTTGTCCAGCTTGTCAAAATCGCGTGCCATCATTGGCATTTTCGCAGCATCAATTTCGGCGCGGCTGAGCGCGCCATCGCCATCCTTGTCAGCAGATTTCCATTTGTCGCGCATCATCTCGCCGCGTTTTTCATGCATCGCTTTGTGATGTGCCTGCATTTCTTCCTTGCTGATAAAACCGTCCTTGTTCGCATCAGCTTCCTGGAACATACGTGCTGCGCCGTCCTGTGATTCTTTAACACTGATGCGGCCGTCTTTGTCAGTATCCAACTGGCTGAACATGGGCGGCATTCTGCCTTCATGCATCCCCTCGCCATGCATCGCACCCTCATGATGGTTCGCCAAAGCGACGCCACTGGACAATAGGCTTGTGATAGCAATAAACAATAATTTATGCCGAGTCATGTAAGCACCTTTCGTGGTTGAGCTTTTCAATGTAGAGCATCATCGCGTATCTGATCCGCATGAATGCAGACCATTTACCAGTTGTTACAGTTATTTCAATTCCCGTAAACATGCAGCAAAAACTGCTGCAGTGCTTCCGCTGGCGTATCCATTAATCCTTCCGGATGCCACAGCGCGCCGACTTCCATCGGCGGCACGCCATCCAGAATGGGGCGCGCTTCAATACGTTTGCCTTCCAGTGACCACGGGCGAAATACCATGTCGGATAGTGCGCTGACCCCAAAGCCATGTGCAACAAGCCCGCGAACTGCTTCAATCGACATCGTGCGGAACACGACCTTCGGTTGAACGCGGCGTGATTTCCAGTAAGCCAGTGTAGAGCGTTCGGCCTCATCGGCCGTCACCATAATGTATGGATGTTGCGCTATGTCTTTGAGTGAAGGCGACGCCAGTTTGGCCAGCGGATGCTCAGGCGCGACCCACAACTGGCGGCGTGAGCGCACCAGCACCGCATGGCCGAAGCGGTCCAGCTTGCTGATATTGGACAAAATCGCGACACCCAGATCAACATCGCGCTGCATTACCGCCTGCTCAATGCTGGCCCTGTCCATATCACGCAAATCAATTTCCACATCCGGATAACTGGCTCGAAAGCGCGCCAGCAAATCCGGCAAAAAATAACCCAAAACCGTATAGGAAGCAGCCAGCCTTACCGTGCCGCGCAGCTTGCTGGTGCGAAAGCGTGGTTTGTGTGTTGCATCACGCACGGATTCCAGAATATGGCTGGCGTGCAGAAGAAAATCCTGACCATCTGCCGTCAACGACACTCCCTGCGCAAGCCGGTCGAACAGGCGCACGCCCAGTTCTTTTTCCAATGCCAAAACAGCATTGGTAATCGCGGACTGCGACACATGCTCATTAGTCGCCGCCATTGAAAACTGATTGCTGCGAGCGGCAGCGACAAAGTAGCGCAACTGGCGCAAGGTGACGTTGTTAGAAGGCATAGCTAATAAGATTAAGGTATGTGAAATTCAGATAAGGTCCTTGCATATTTGTGATTTTACGATACCTTGGAGCCTGCCTATACTGGATCCATAAATCTATAAATAGTGGGGACAACATGAACGCACCGCTGGAGAATCGCCAGGCTTTGCCGGCAGATTCCATTAGCCTTGACGATAAATACACATTGGAGCAGGGCCGGGTTTTCCTGACCGGCACGCAGGCCTTGATCCGGCTGACCATGATGCAGCGTCAGCGCGACAAAGCTGCTGGTTTGAATACTGCAGGCTTCATTACCGGCTATCGCGGCTCGCCATTGGGTAGTGTCGACCAGACCGCAGCCAAAGCCAGAAAATATCTCGACGCGCATCAGGTGAAGTTTGTCCCGGGCGTCAACGAAGATCTGGCCGCCACTAGCATCTGGGGCACGCAGCAGGTCAATCTTTTCCCGGACGCGAAAGTGGATGGCGTCTTTTCCATGTGGTACGGCAAAGGCCCTGGCGTGGACCGCTCCGGCGACGTGTTCAAACATGCCAATGGCGCCGGCACGGCGGCCCACGGCGGTGTGCTGGTGCTGGCTGGCGACGACCATGCAGCAAAGTCTTCCACCAATGCGCATCAAAGCGAACATATCCTGAAAGCCTGCGGCATACCGGTGTTGTATCCGTCGTCAGTTCAGGAGTATCTCGACTACGGCTTGCATGGCTGGGCAATGAGCCGCTATACCGGCTTGTGGGTCGCAATGAAATGCGTGACCGATGTGGTGGAGTCCGGCGCTACCGTCGACATTGATCCGCAGCGTGTCAAGATCGTCATGCCCGATGACTTCGAGTTGCCTGTCGGCGGCCTGAATATTCGCTGGCCCGATGGCATCCTTGAACAGGAAGCGCGGCTGGTCAATCATAAATGGTATGCAGCGCTGGCCTATGCGCGCGCCAATAAACTCAACCGCATTATTTGGGATAGCCCGCACGCCCGTTTCGGCATCATGACGGCCGGCAAATCTTATCTGGATACGCGGCAGGCGCTGGACGATCTTGGCATCGATGAAAACGTCGCACGCGATATTGGCCTGCGGCTCTACAAAGTCGGCATGACCTGGCCGCTGGAAGCCGAAGGCGTGCGCGCCTTCGCGCAAGGCCTCGAAGAAATTCTGGTCGTTGAAGAAAAACGCCAACTGCTTGAATACCAGCTGAAAGAAGAACTCTACAACTGGCGCGATGATACGCGTCCACGCGTTGTCGGCAAATTCGATGACACCGGCGAATGGAGCAACAAGCATCGCGCCGGTCATGGTGACTGGCTGCTGCCGGGCACCTACGAATTGAACCCGACGCAAATCGCACGCGCGATTGCTTCGCGTATCGCCAAATATTTTGCCGGCCATCCTATCGAGCAGCGCGTCAATCAACGCATTGCCTTTTTGGAGGCGCGTGAAGCCACGCTGACTGTGAGCAGCAAACCTAATCCTCAGACTGACCGCATTCCGCATTTCTGCTCAGGCTGTCCGCACAATACCTCGACCCGCGTGCCGGAAGGAAGCCGCGCCCTGGCCGGCATCGGTTGCCACTACATGGCCTTGTGGATGGATCGTGAGACCTCGACCTTTACGCACATGGGCGCCGAAGGCACGACCTGGATCGGACACGCACCTTTCACCAATGAGAAGCATGTGTTCGCCAACATCGGCGACGGCACCTATTACCATTCGGGCCTGCTGGCAATTCGCGCGGCGGTGGCATCCAGGGTCAACATGACCTACAAGATTTTATTCAATGACGCTGTCGCCATGACCGGCGGCCAGTCACATGACGGCCCGCTGGATCCGGCCACCATCTCGCGCCAGATCGCGGCCGAAGGCGTCACGCCTATCGTGGTCGTGACGGACGAGCCGGAAAAATATCCTGCTGCGACTGACTGGGCACCGGGCGTCACCATTCGCCATCGCAGTGAACTCGATGCCGTGCAGCGCGAATTGCGCGAGGCCGTCGGCGTGTCGGCAATGATTTACGACCAGACCTGTGCCTCCGAAAAACGTCGTCGCCGCAAACGCAATGCCTATCCGGATCCGGCCAAGCGCGCCGTAATCAATGAAGCTGTTTGCGAAGGCTGTGGCGACTGCAGCGTGAAATCAAACTGCCTGTCAGTCGAGCCGCTGGAAACGGAGTTCGGTCGCAAGCGTCAGATCAACCAATCCAGCTGCAACAAGGATTTTTCTTGTGTGACCGGATTCTGTCCGAGCTTCGTGACGGTTGAGGGCGGGCAGCTCAAAAAGCCCAAAAAAGCAGCATTGAAAGATGCCAGCGGCGTCGCCATTTCAGCGCTCGAGCGCGCTGCCAAATTGGCGCTGCCCGTGTTGCCATCGACTGCACAGCCTTACGGCGTGCTGGTCACTGGCATCGGCGGCACCGGTGTCGTCACGGTCGGACAAATCATTGCCATGGCAGCGCACGTCGAAGGCAAAGCCTGCTCGGTACTGGACATGAGCGGACTGGCGCAAAAAGGCGGGCCGGTCATGTCGCATGTGCGACTCGCTGACTCGACCGAGCATCTGCATGCCACCCGCGTCGGCACCGGCGCCGCTGATCTCGTCATCGCTTGCGATGTCATCGTCACAGGCAGCCGCGATGCACTCTCGCGCATGGGTCAGGGACGCACGCACGCCGCCATCAACTCGACACTGGCGCCAACAGCGGCCTTCGTTAAAAACCCTGACTGGAAATATCCGGACGCAGGCGCCGAAGCCTTGATACGCTCCGCCTGTGGTGCAGAGGCAGTGGCGGCGATTGATGCGGGCAAGATCGCCACGGCATTAATGGGGGATGCAATAGCCACCAATATGTTCATGCTTGGCTATGCGTGGCAGCATGGCTGGGTGCCGCTGTCAGAAGCGGCGATTTTGCGCTCGATTGCCTTGAATGGCGTGTCCGTCGAGTTTAATCAACAATCCTTCGCGTGGGGACGGCTGGCTGCGCATGATCTGTCCGCAGTCGAAAAAGAATTGAAAGTCATGGCGCCGGCGCAGGTCATTGAATTCAAGCGTAGCCCGACGCTGGAAGAACTCGTCGCGCGCCGCGTCAGTTTTTTGCGCGACTATCAAAACGATGCCTATGCCGCTAGCTATCGTCAATTTGTCGAACAAGTGCGGGCGGCAGAAAGCAAAGTCGCAGCTTCATCAAAAACGCTGCGGCTGACCGAAGCCGTGGCGCGTTATCTGTTCAAGCTCATGGCCTACAAGGATGAGTACGAAGTTGCGCGGCTGCACAGTGCGCCGGCATTCAAGGCCAAAATCAACGACATGTTTGAAGGTAATTTCACTGTCAAATATCATCTCGCGCCACCGCTACTGTCGCGTCATGATGCGCAGGGTCATCTGGTCAAGCGCGAATTCGGCAGCTGGGTCGGCAAAGTTTTTCCTGTGCTCGCATCGCTGCGCTTCTTGCGCGGAACGATGCTTGATCCATTCGGCCATACGCAAGAACGCAAGAGCGAGCGCGCGCTGATTGCACAATACCGGCAGACCATCCTGCGCTTGCTGCCGCAAATTACGGCAGACAACCTGGCGCAGATGGTGGCTGTTGCCAGCATCCCGGAAGAGATACGCGGGTATGGGCATGTGAAGGAAAAACATCTGCTCGCAGCGCAGGCTAAAGAGACAAGTTTGATGGCTGCATTGGAAGCTGGAGACAACAAGCCAGATGGTCGTCACGCGGCCTGATCCTGTTGCAAGCCACTGCATCCCGGCGCAAGTTGTGGGGGGGCAGTGGCTTTTTTGCTCCCTGATCATCAGCTTCATAAAAATTTTCGTAATAACGAAAAATCATTGCATCGCCAAATAAAAGTTACTACAATAATTCAGGTGAAAATTACCTTTGATCCTGAAAAACGCGCTAAAACGCTTATTGAAAGAGGTTTGGATTTTGCGCGAGCGTCGGAGGTATTTGCTGGCCATCATTTCACAGCAGAAGACATCCGGGCCGATTACAACGAGAAGAGATTAATAACATTTGGCATTCTGGATGCTCGATTGATAGTGATGGTTTGGACAACACGCGCCGCAGAGCGTCGAATTATAAGTATGAGGAAAGCAAATGACCGGGAAAAAGCAAAATACGGGCACTATCTGGACCGACGAGGATGATGCGCCGGGATTGACGGACGATTTTTTTGAGCGTGCAGATGAGTTGGTCGGACAGGGCGTAGTCAGACGTGGTCGCCCTGCGGGTAGCGGCAATAAAGTATCGACGACCGTCAGATTCGATGCCGATGTACTGGAGGCGTTTCGCGCTGCCGGTCCCGGCTGGCAGACGCGCATGAATGCAGTGCTGCGCGACTGGCTGAAAGGGCATTCACAGCCCTAAGTCAGATGCGTATTTTTGCGCGCATATTCCTGATATCCGTTCGCGCGCAATTCGCAAGCGGGACATTTGCCACAACCATGGCCCCAATCATGCAGTAATCCGCGCTCACCCAGATAGCAGGTATGCGTATCAGCACGGATTAGTTCGACCAGTTCTGCGCCACCCAATTCTTCGGCTAGCGTCCAGCTCTGCGCCTTGTCCAGCCACATCAGCGGCGTCTGCAATTCCACTTCAGTTGCCATGCCCATACGCAGCGCAGTTTGCAGCGCACGCAATGTGTCATCGCGGCAGTCCGGATAGCCGGAGTAATCGGTCTCGCACATGCCGCCAACAATCACGCTGATACCGCGCCGGTATGCGAGCGCTGCGGCGACGGTCAGAAACAGCAGATTGCGGCCGGGGACGAAGGTGTTCGGCAAGCCGTTTTCCTGCATTGCGATGGCCGTATCGCGCGTCAATGCGGTATCGGAAATCGCACCCAGTATCGACAGATCAATCATATGATCCTCACCCAAGCTGGAGTGCCACACTGGATTCATTGCGCGTACGCTGCTTAGTAGTTGCGGCCGCAGCGTCAGCTCTATCGAATGCCGCTGGCCGTAATCAAAGCCTATGGTTTCGACATGCTCGTAGCGCGACAAAGCCCATGCGAGACAGGTGGTTGAATCCTGCCCGCCTGAAAACAGTACCAGTGCAGACTGGCTCATTTTTTGTTGATCCTTTCAATATTCTGTTCAATGTAATCACCGCTTCCTTCGGAGATGCGGAATTTCACCGGAAACCATTCGTATTTGGGCGCGAGCCAGATATCGAGCTGTTGAGAGCCTGAATTTTCCGGCGGCATGCGCACCACGTGAAGTACATCGACTTCGCCAAGCGGTGTACGCAGTCGTTGCGCTTCACTGACCTGAAACGTCCAGGCCTCGCCATCGCGCTGGCCGAGCACATAAAAAGTCCACGCAGATCCCGGCTTGAAGCGCGCAGGCGCGGCACGCGCAACGGACAGCAATTGCCACAAAACGCTCAGGCGGTCTTGCTCGCCGCCTTGCAGCAGATGCGGCGGTGCTTCGCCGGGAAAATTGACTTGACTGGCATTGCGGTCGAACAGAACGGAGATCGCTTCCTTACGAAAACGCTTGATCGAAAAAACATCCGGCGCAAAACCAAAAGCGTCTATCTTGCCTTCACTATTTTCCAATAGCAGCGTGCCGGTCAGTGCAGCACGGGTTTCAAAAAGCAAGCGATACTTATCACGCGCACCCGTCCACTGGATCGAACCCGTGCCATCAAGAATCAGACCGCGAACATTGGCTTTTATTGTGTAATTCAACTCTGCAGAAGGCGGCAGATTGAAAGGGTATTTATCTTGCGCCAGCGCAGCCGGCACGCAGCTGTAAAGTAAAGCGGAGCAAAGCAGCAGTTGCAGTTTTTTTAGCAAAGAGAAATTCATCATCGGAGGGGGCGTGTGCTATTTGCGTATCTCGAGCTTACTCAACACCATGTCAAGGTAGCCTACGCCATTGTCGGCGTAGCGCAGTCTGACCGGGTACCATTCCATTTCAGGTGCAAGCCATAATTCAAATTGCTTTTCAAAACCGAGTTCGGACGACATCAGCGTCAAATGCCAGGCTTCGGTACTTCCACCGGCGACATCAATCTTCTCCTTGCCGTTCACATAGATGCGCCAGTCAGAAGCCGTGCGCGTGCCGGCAACGAACAGTTCAAATGCAAGGCCCGGAATAAATTTTTCGCCATCGCCGCGCCCGAGTGCAGCAAGCTGCCAGATCACACTTGCACGGTCCTGTTCGCCGCCCTTGATCGGATAGGAATTGGTCGAGGCGGAGAAACTGATCTCCCTGCGTTCACGGTGGAAATGCGTGTTTGTCTCTGACTTGCGCAGGCGCTTTTCCACATAGAGTTCGGGCGTGATGCCCAGCGCATCGACACTGCCGCTGCTTTTGTAGCTCAAAACCGTGAAAAACAAAACACTCGCCTCACCGCTGATCACATACTGCGTTGGCCCGGGTTGCCAGGAAATAGTGCCATATCCTTCAATTTTGCGGCCTGACCTGACGGCGGTGAAGTTGTAGCCAAGCTCAGCTGCCGGTGGCAAGCTGATTCGATCAAAAAGCGGTGGCTGCGCGTCATCAGTCGCTGCCACTTCAGGTGGCGCAGCTGGAAGATCGTTGCTCTGTTGCTCTCCGGTCTCGACTTCTGCAGTCGATGTATCCGTACTTGGGACTGAGGAGTCTGCGATGGCAGTAGTTTCAGGGGCGACTTCAGCTACAGCCGGCAAGCTTGCTTCCGGTACGGGCGCATTGGCAACTTGAGCTGCTGGTTTACGCACGGTCGCTCGCGGAGCGCGGCTAACAGCGGGAGGTGTCTGCAGCGTAATGCTGATGACTTGATCAGTGTCGTCTTCGAATGTCGGTAGTATCAAATCGCCCTTTATAAATTCCAGCACAGTCAGATGCAGCAGCAACGACAGCAGCATGACGGCGCCCGCAATCCAGCGCATGCGCACAGTGCGCAGCCCGGATCTGGAAGCGATTAAAGGGAATGGCATGACAATAGTGTAAATGGATCAATAGCTATGCGGGGCAGGCTAGTGTAAATAATGGTAAACATGGTCAGCATGAGTCATGCGCAATATTAGGCAATTCTCGTCAATTCTCGAACGTGTTTGCCAGCGCAGCCCGATCTGCTAACCTAGCCCTACTCAATACGGAGAAACAGCCATGCCACCTTCCAGCATGAACGGTTTGCCAGGCGCAGACACCATGACAGATACGCTTGAATTCGTCCGCAATATGTGGGGCTCGATGAAAATACCCGGTATGGCCATGCCGTCGCTGTCACCGGATGAAATTAACAAGCAGATCACGGATTTGAAAGCGGTCGAATCCTGGTTGCAGCTCAACATGAACATGTTGCGCAGCTCCATACAGGCGCTTGAAGTCCAGAGCGCCACGCTGACAGCGCTGCAGTCTATGAGCCAAAGTTTCACGCAGGCGGTTAATCCAACTGGCGAAGCAAGTGACAAACCGCTGTTTGAATCGCCTTTTGCCGCATTCAATGCCGCACCGGACAAGCAGGCAGATAGGCCAGCAGATGAGCCAGCTGCAGGTAACGGTGCCGAGTTGCCTGATCCGTCTGCAATGGCAGCACAGTTCGCCAATCCGGCTGCATGGTGGAATGTGGTGCAAGACCAGTTCAGCCAAGCCGTCAATCAAGTGGTGACGCCACCAGCAAAAAAGACAGCGCGCAAAAAAGCAGCGACGAAACCAGCGACGACAGCGGCGAAGAAACCAGGCGCATCAGCCGCCAAGAAGAAAGCGGCGACTAGCACTGCACGCAAGAAGAAAAACGTTTTTTAAAAAACTAGTTGGGGTTAAAAATTAACCCCGCGCGATGCGCTTGAGTCCCCGCATCATAGCTCCCAGCAGCGGTAGTTTTTCATACAGTTCTTCAGCCGCATCCCAATAGTCGCGATGCATGCATACGCGTCCGTCGGCAGCAAAGCGCAGATGGGTGGCGCCGCGTATGCATTGCTCATCACGCGCAAAACGCTTCATCCTGAATAAAAAATCCCACGTCAGAAAAGCGTCATCGCCTTGCAGTACGCTGGTCGTCACCACAAAGCGCGGCGCGTCGACTTGTTTAAACATGTGCTCGAAAATATGCGAAGCAGCAGTGATGCCGTGCACTTCATTGAACGGATCTTTGAAGAACACATCGTCGGTGTAAATTTGCGAAAGCTGCGCGACAGTAGCCGGGCTGATCGTTTCGAAAAACTGTACGACATTGTTTAGTCCTGCTTGCTGGCTCATAGTCCGGTCACTTTGTAGATCAGTTTGAAATACAAACGATAAGGCAGCAATCTGGCAAAGCGCATCCAGTTGGTAAAGCGTTTCGGAAAGTGAATATGGAAGCGTCCTTTTTCCATTCCGCTGATAATTTCTTTTGCCGCACAAGCTGCGCTTATCAGGCCCGGCATTGCGAAATCATTGCCGGCAGTTGCTGGTGTGCTCACGAAGCCGGGGTTAATCAAATAAACCGCATGCCCGCGCGGATGCAAATCGAAATACAGCGATTCGCATAAGTTAATCAGCGCTGCCTTGGTCGGCCCGTAGATCAGCGCCTTCGGCAAACCACTATATCCTGCCACAGAGGACACAATGCCAATGCCGCCGCTGCCTTGCGCCAACAGGGTTGGCAGCATCGCATCAAGGCAATGAAATACGCCGCGCAGATTCACATCAATTAGTTGGTCAACCACGGTCATGTCAAAACTGTCGACGCGCATTTCGTTGTAAGCGCCAGCCACAATCAAGACCAGATCCACGCCCTGCCATTGCCCCAGTATGCGGTCGCGCGCTGCAAGCACTTCAGCATGATTCGTCATGTCAAGCGGCACCACCAGCGCTTGCTCATAGCCCTGCGCCAGCGCCTGCAACGCCACTTCCTTGCGCGCGGACAGTGCTACGCGCGCACCCAGCGCCAGTAATTGCTGCGCCGTTTCTGCGCCGATGCCGGTAGATGCGCCGATCACCCAGACGCGCACACCCTGCCAGCTTTGAATGCGCGGGTTCATTGTCCAGCCCTGCCGGATGCGCTGCGGCTTCAGCGTGCCGCTTGCCATCGGTGCCTGCAAAGAGTGCAACATCATTGCGCCCTTTTAGTGAATGACAAGGTGACTTCGCCCAGCCTGAAACCGAACTTGCTCATTACGGCGCGATTGAGCATGACGCGTTCATCCATCAGGTACATCCAGTCGTCAAAGTTAACGTTATAGATCTTGCCATCGACCGGGAGTGCCAGCACATACTGCCAGCGCAGGCTGTTGCCGCCAACTGTGCCAATAGCTTCGCCGACCACGTCGGCAGCCGTGCCGATATAGCGATCGGGTCCGATTTTTTTCAGCGTCCAGATACGTTTCTGCGTCGTGCCGTCGGAGTAGGTGAAGTCTTCATCCAGCGTGCCGGTGTCGCCTTCCCAATGGCAGTGCATGACGACGGTAAAGCGCTTGATGACCTTGCCCGAGCGGTCCTGGAACATGCCCCACGCATCAACAGTGCCGTTAAAATAAGTTTTCAGGTCGAGCATCGGTTTCTCCATTGCATAGTCCGCAGGGGTGATCGTCGTGCTGCAGCCGGCCAGCAAAACAAAGAACAGTAAACAGCTAGTGCGCCAGATTGATTTCAACATTGCAGTTCATCCTTTTCAACGCTACAAATTCTTCAGCGGCGCGCGCCACAGCAATAGCGCGGCCAGACATTTCAAAACGCAGGGCACCACCGCGTAGCCAATACCCAAAGCAGTGATGCCTGCCGCGCTGTCACTGCCCGGCGTATAGCCCAGATAGTCCAGCAGCGGCAGCGCAATGCCGGCGGCCAGTGCCAGATTCATTTTCGTCATCCAGCTCCACGCGCCGAAATACGCGCCTTCACGCTGGCCACTATGACCGGCGGCGGCAATCACGCCCGCCAGCAATGCCGGTGGCAAGGCCAGGTCTGCACCGAGCGCGGCGCCAGACACGACACAGATCACCGCAAAGCCTACAAGGGCGCCTGCATCCAGTTGCAGCACCCAGATAAAAGCCGCCACGGCCAATAACATCGAAGCAAGCCACGACCATGCTTCGCCTATGCGTGCAGCCAGCGCCACCCAGAGCGGCAATGCACAGGCAGCGGCGACGAAATACAACACCAGGAACAGGCCAGCGTAATTTGCCAGCTGCATGCGGTCCGCCGCAAAAAATAAAAACAGCGTTGCCGGAATTGCCGCAGCAATGCCGTTAGCCGCAAACACCGCCAGCAGCCAGCGAAATGCACGATTGCGCAGCGGCGTCATCCAGTCAGCCAGCGCGACGGGAGTCGTGGACTCCTGCAGAGACGGCCGTGGCGCAAAGCGCACCAGCACAAATGCCGCAAGCACCAGCGTTGCAACAAACAACAATGACAAAAAACTCAGGCCAGCCAGCGCCGGCACTGCGGCAGCCAGCACGACGCCAACCAGCGCGCAGCCTTCACGCATTGCAGTCAGCCGCGCACGCTCGCCACGTTGCTGCGACAAAGCCGCACCCCAACTATTGTGCGCAATTGTTGCCAGACTAAAGCCCGCATACACCAGCAGCAGGCTCGCACCAAACCACCACAGCAAAGGCGTCGTGCCGAGTTGCGGCGGATGAAACAGCGCCAGATAACCAGCAATTAAAAAAGGTAAGGCGAGCAAAATAAAGCGGCCATAACCTTGCCTGACTTTGGTTCGGTCTATCCACAGTCCAAGCACAGGATCAATGAACGCATCAAGCACACGCGCTACCAGCAACAGGCTACCAATGACAGACAGAGAAAGCCCGAAACTGGCGGCATAAAATTGCGGCACCAAGACATAAATCGGTAGCGCGACCAGTGCCAACGGCAGCCCGAATAAACCGTACGTCAGCAATGCTGTGCGTGAAAAATGCGTCACCGCAGGCCCAGTAGTGCGCGCCGCAATGCGGGCTCACTGGTTTTCGGATGCAGCCAGATACTAAAAAATGCTTTGCCGAATTCCGGGTCGGCAATCACGCCCAGCGCTACATCGTTCAAGTAAAAACGGGTGGCCTGTCCTGGCGCATACACACCGGTAATGCGGCTATCTTTTTCCACATCCGGAAACAAGGCCGTCATGCTGGCCAGCCACGCTTTTTTCTGTGCCGGTGTGGCTATGCCGAGCTTGCTGATTTCATCAATGCTGGCCTCGGCAATCTTCTGGCCAACCAGATGGCGCGCGTAACGCAAGTCGAGTGCATACGAGGTGCCGCCAAGATTTTCGGCCGACACGCCGTCCTTGCCGACCCATAGTTCGGCATCATAAATTTTCAGGCCAAACCAGCGGAACGCGCCGCTGCCGGCAAGCCGTGCATCCGGCAGCGCGGCACGGATGCAAGAAGGGACGGACTGCGCTGATCCAGCCAGTGGCAGCAGGCTGGCCAGCAAGACTATCAAGCCACACAGCAGCGCAGTCAGTCGCTTCATTGTTTTTGCAAAGTGAACTGGTACAGGTCAATACTGCCGGCCTTGAAGCCCGCTTCGCAGTAGGCCAGATAAAATTCCCAGGTGCGAATGAAGTGCGCATCAAAGCCAAGCGCTTCCACCGCAGGCTGCTGCGCATGGAAGGCACGCATCCATTCAGCCAGTGTGCGGGCATAGTCAGCGCCAAACGCGAGTTCTTTGACCACCTTCAGGCCGTGCCGGCTGGCATAGGCACGAAACACTTCTGGCGAAGGCAGCATCCCGCCGGGGAAAATATATTGCTGGATGAAGTCAGTGCCCTTGCGATAGCGGGCAAACAAGGCGTCATCGATCGTGATGGTCTGTATACACGCCAGGCCTTGCGGCTTGAGCCGTTTTGCGACGCATTCAAAATAGCTGTCCCAATACGCTTCACCGACCGCTTCAAACATTTCAATCGATGCGATCGCATCGAATTCGCCTTCGGTGTCGCGGTAATCTTGCAGGCGCAATTCAACCTGCGCACCGAGCCCGGCGTTGGTCAGGCGCTGCTGTGCGAAGTCACGCTGCTCTGTCGATAGTGTCAGGCCTGTTACATGCGCGCCGTCACGCGCAGCGAGTTCGGCAAAGCCACCCCAGCCGCAGCCGATTTCCAGAATTTTGCTATTCGGGCCAGCTTGAATCTGCTCGTAAATGCGCGCATATTTTGCCTGCTGCGCCTGCTGCAGGGTCAACTCCGCTGGTGCACCGGTTTGCGTAAACAGGGCGCTTGAATATGTCATCGACGGGTCCAGCCACAGCTGGTAAAAATTATTGCCGATGTCGTAGTGCGCGTGGATATTACGGCGGCTGCCGGCGCGCGAGTTGCGGTTGAACAGATGGCGAACGCGATACAACAGGCTGCCCCACCAGGTGCCATAAATCGCTGTCTCGATCGCGTTGCGATTGTGTATGAAGAGTTCAAGCAGGCCGGCCAGATTGTCGGTCTCCCAGTCGCCATTGATATAAGTTTCGGCAAAGCCGATATCACCGGACTTGAGCGCTGCGCGGCAGGGCTCCCAATTTTTCAGTGTGAGCGTGACGGGCTCGCTGCCGTCGCCAAACAGGTAACTGTTTTTGTCAGGACATTCGAGCACCAGTGCGCCGTGCTGAATCTTGTGCAGCATTTGCAAAATAAAGCGCGCCTGCGCAGGCATGGCCTTCTTGTCGGCAGCGGGCACGTCGGTAATAAAAGCGAGCGGGGAAGATAGTTCTTTAGTCATCGGCTTACGGTGCTGGATGGCGGGACGGGTTTTCTGAAAAAGGGCACGCGCTTGAAAAACAGTTTCGCTGCCTGCCAGTGGATGCGCGCAATTACGCCCAGTGTCATGAATGGATATCGGAAAAATGCAAAGGCCAGCAGTTTGTCGGATGCGGGCTGCAGCGTGCCGGAAATGCTGGTCAATAGCAGCGGACCTTGTTCGTCGGCGTAATCAATGCGCGCAACCATTCGTTCAATTTGTTGCTCATCTATCGTTTGCGTCGTGCGCATGAAGCGGAAACGGTAATTGCCTTCGACTTCGCAAAACGGCGACACATGAAAAACTTTATTCGCAGTCAGTTCCACGCCCCACGGCAAGGTGCTGCCAGTGTCGAGCAGATAGCAATGCTTCTCGCCGAAGGTGTTGCTGACTTCGCAGACGATGGCGCGTAGCGTGCCGTCTTGACGGTGACAAAACCAGAATGACACCGGATTGAATACATAGCCCAATACGCGCGGAAAAGCCTGCAGCCAGATTTCACCATCGGCGTCTTCAATGCCTTCAGCCTGCAGCAGATTGTCTATCCAGCTCAGCAGCGGCGTCTGGCCGTCACCATGGTCGCGGTCATGGAACGATAAAAAATTGAAGCGGTTGCGTGAACAGAGGCGGCTGGTGAATGGCGCCTCGCCCAGCGTGCGCAACGGCAGCAGTAACGTGTAGACGCCATACTGGAAGGCGTTGACAGACGGCCGCAGGCGGCGGTGGCGCACCAGGCCCAGGCTGATCAGGACTTCCTTGCGGAGTAGTTTCATTGCTGCTTGCTCTGGTTAATTAAGATTAAGCAGCAGCAAAACGTGATTGCGGCATGTCGTTCTGATCGGCGATGGCGTTGGCGACGGCCAGCCCGGACTTCAGGCCGTCTTCGTGAAAGCCGTAGCCGGTCCAGGCACCGGCGAACCAGGTGTTGCGTTGCCCCTGAATTGTGGGCAGCGCTTGCTGAGCCGCGATGGCTGGCCCGTCAAATACCGGATGTGCATAGTCGTAGCTGCCGATCACGCTAGCCGGATCAGGCTCGTTTATAGGATTGAGCGACACGATGACAGGTGTCTCGAACGGCAGCGGTTGCAGCTTGTTGATCAGATAGTGAACGCAGACACGCGGCTCTACAGTGCCTGCACTTTCATAATTCCACGCCGACCATGCTTTCGGATTCGCCGGCAGACAGCGCGCGTCGGTATGCAATACGGCCTTGTTTGGCTGGTAGGCGACGGCAGATAAAACCTTTTTTTCCGTATCGCTGGCATCGTGCAGCAAGGCCAGGCTCTGGTCGCTGTGCGTGGCCAGCACGACATGGTCAAACAAATGGCTGGCGCCCTGCACTTCCACACGCACTTGCTGCAAGCTGCCGAAATCAACGCGCGAAACGGCCTTGACTGGTGTGTTCAAGTACTTGTGCGGAATTGCCGCCAGCATTTTTTTCACATAGTGTTTCGCGCCACCGGTGACGGTGTGCCATTTCGGCCTGTCATTGACTTGCAGCAGTCCGTGGTTATGGCAGAAGCGCACGAAGGTGGCGAGCGGAAATGCCAGCATTTGTTCGGTCGGGCATGACCAGATGCAGCCTGCCATTGGCAGCAGATACCAGTCACGAAATTCTTTGCTGTATTTTTCTTGCTGCAGGAAGTCGCCGAGCAGAACAGATTGCGCAGCATGGCCTTTTTCTGCCAGCGAAGTGGTTTGCTTATTGAACCGCAAAATGTCACGCAGCATGCGCAGAAAAGCCGGGCTGGCCAGATTGCGGCGCTGGGAAAAAACGGTGTCGAGATTTGCGCCGGCCCACTCCAGCATGCGTGCGCCCGGCTTGGCCGAGATCGGCAGCTTGACCGAGAACGACATATCGGTCGAACTTGTATCTACGTGCAAGTCGCCGAACAGCTTGATCAGGTTTGGATACGTGCGCTCGTTAAAAACCAGAAAGCCGGTATCGACGCCATGCCGCATGCCTTCGAGTTCAATGTCGACCGTATGCGTGTGGCCGCCGAAATAATCATTGGCTTCGTATAGATAAACGTCGTGCCCGCCCAGCGCGAGTTGCCATGCGGACGACAAGCCTGCGATGCCGGAGCCGATAACAGCGACTTTCATTACGGCGCCAATGCTTTTTCGATGGCCGATATCAGATTTTTGTCATTCGGTCTGACTGTGCTGCCAAAATTACTGACCATTTTTCCGTCGCGGTCGATCAGGTATTTTGAAAAATTCCACGCCGGCGCTTTACCACTGCTTTTTATTAGTGCAGCGAATAAGGGGTTAACGTCTTTGCCGCGCACCGCAGATTTTGCGAACATCGGAAATTTAACGCCATAGGTATTGGTGCAGAAGTCGGCGATTTCCTTGCTGTCCCCCGGTTCCTGGCTAAAGTCGTTTGACGGGAAGCCGAGCACGACTAAGCCCTTGTCCTTGTATTTTGCGTACAGTTTTTCGAGACCGTCATACTGTTCGGTGAAGCCGCAGTAGCTGGCCGTGTTCACAATCAGCGTGACTTTGCCCGCGTACTGGCAAAGGTTTTGTGGCGCGTCGTCTTGCAAGCGGTTGAACTTGAAGTTCAACAGAGCCGGACATTCCTCGGCGGCCAATGCCAGTGTCGGCAGGAAGGTCAATGCACCGAGCAGACCGGTGATCAGAATGAAGCTGCGGTTGAATGATTTTGGCATAGTCTCGATACCGGTAAGTTTTAATTTGAACTGATGAGTTCATTTTAGCGTATTCTATTGATTATCGCTGGTTTTTATAAGAATTTTTTATTACTTAGGTGTTTGCCAAAACTCACGTGAAGAGGGAGTTTTGGTGGTTTATTTGATTTTGAGGTTTGTGAATGCGGCACCTGATCCTGATTTTGGGCGACCAGTTAAGCTTTGCCAGTCCGGCGCTTGCGCAATTCGATCCGGCGCAGGATGGGCTATTAATGATCGAATCAGCCAGCGAAGCGCAGGCGGTCTGGTCGCATAAAGCGCGCATTGCGCTGTTCTTGTCTGCGATGCGGCATTTCGCCAGCGAGCTTGCTGCACGTGGCTGGCCGCTTGATTATGTCAACATGGATCAGCCCGGCAGCACCGATTTTGCCGGTCGTCTGCAAGAGGCGATCACACGCCATCAGCCGCAAGCGGTCAAAGTCGTCGAGCCCGGTGAAATGCGCATGCAACAATTGATAGAAGCAGCTTGCGCCACGGCGTCGGTGCCGCTGATGTGCATCGACGACACGCATTTTTTGTGCAGCCGCACGGAATTTGCTGAGTGGGCGCGCGGAAAAAAAGAATTGCGCATGGAGTTTTTCTATCGCGTGATGCGCAAGAAGTTTGCCGTGCTGATGGATGGAAAAGAGCCGTTAGGGGGTAGTTGGAACTTCGACGCCGAAAATCGCAGCGCCTACCCAAAGACAGCGAAGGGTGGCAAACAAGCTGGTCCCGGCCAGATCGCGCCGCCCGCGGCTTTTGCGCCCGATGACATCACGCGCGAAGTCATGCAATTTGTGAGCACTCGCTTCGCGGATCATCCCGGCGAAATAGAAAGTTTTGCGTGGCCGGTAACGCGTGAGCAGGCGCTTGAAGCTTTGTCCGTCTTCATAAAACACCGGCTGCCACAGTTCGGCCAGTATCAGGATGCGATGTGGACCGACACGCCTTTTGGCTGGCACGCGTTGCTGTCGGCGGCACTCAATCTGCATCTGCTTGACCCGCGTGAAGTCATAGCACAAGCTGAAGACGCATATCGTAATGGCAGTGTGCCGCTCGAAAGCGCCGAAGGATTTATCCGGCAAATTCTGGGTTGGCGCGAATTCATACGCGGTGTTTACTGGCAGGACATGCCAGGCTTGAAAGAGGCGAACCATTACGGACATACGCGCAAACTGCCGGACTGGTTCTGGAACGGCAAGACCAACATGGCCTGCCTGCGCGACAGTCTTGCGCAGACCCTGCGCTACGGTTATGCGCATCATATTCAGCGCCTGATGGTGATGGGGAATTTTGCGCTACTGGCCGAGCTTTCGCCGCAACAAGTCGGCGACTGGTATCTGGCAATTTATGTCGATGCCGTCGAATGGGTAGAGTTGCCCAATACAGCCGGCATGGCGCTGCATGCATGCGGCAGCCGCTTCACCAGTAAGCCCTATGTGTCCAGCGGCGCCTACATCAACCGCCAGAGCAATTACTGTAGCGGCTGCCGTTACGACCCTGCCGTGCGCGTTGGTGAGAACGCCTGCCCTTACACCACGCTCTACTGGAATTTCATCGACAAGCATGCAACAGCGTTATCGGCCAACCCGCGCACGGCGCTGATGGCGAAAAACCTGCAACGTATCAGTGATGATGAGATTGCTGCCATTCGCGACCATGCGGCAAGGCTAATGGAAAATATGGAAACAATTTAAAACTGCTGAAATTGCAGGCGCATCATCACTTGAAATTAAATAGTCACGCATTGTTGGTAAAATTAACGCATACCCACGCACAGAGACAATCAACCATGTTGTATCCAGAATTATTCCGATCACTAGAACAAGTCCGCTGGAATATGGAAACCGACATTCCATGGGATAAGTTCGATACATCGCAGCTCACCGACGAGCAAGCGCAAACAATACGCATGAATGCCATCACTGAGTGGTCTGCGTTGCCTGCCACCGAAATGTTCTTGCGTGATAACCGCAATGACAGTGACTTTTGCGCATTCATGTCAGTCTGGTTTTTTGAAGAGCAAAAGCACTCACTGGTGCTGATGGAATATCTGCGGCGTTTCCGGCCCGACCTCGTGCCGACCGAAGCGGAACTCGACAAGGTGCGTTTTGAATTCGACCCGGCTCCGCCATTGGAAACCCTGATGCTGCACTTCTGTGGCGAGATCAGGCTCAACCATTGGTATCGCTGCGCATCCGACTGGCATACCGAACCCGTCATTAAGCAAATCTACAAAATCATCAGCCAGGATGAGGCGCGCCATGGCGGCGCTTATCTGCGCTACATGAAAAAAGCACTCGGTGAAGCCGGCGACAATGCGCGCGCAGCGTTTGCCAAAATCGGCGTGCTGATGGCGTCGGCCCGTCGTACCGAAAAACCGCTGCACCCGACCAACCTGCATGTGAACCAGTCTTTGTTCCCAAACGATACCGTGCAGAGCCGCTTACCTGATCCGGACTGGCTCGAAGCCTGGCTGGACAAGCAAATCCGCTTTGATGGTGAATGGGAAAAGAAAGTCGTCGACCGCATCTTGCACAACCTGTCGTTGCTGTTCGAGCGCAGCTTTACCACTGTGCAAGACTTGAACCGTTATCGCAAGGAAGCGCTGGCCAGACTGGCGCCGCCGGCTGAAGTCAAGCCAGCCTGAAAAACACCATAGAACGCAGGAGCCTGATCATGCAAAGACGCAGCTTACTAAAATGGATGCTTGCTTCTGGTATCTTGCCATTGGCAGCGCAAGTGCAAGCCGCGCAGGTCATCGATGTCTACAAGACACCGACGTGCGGCTGCTGCCATGACTGGGTCGCGCATCTCGAACAAAACGGTTTTACCGTCAAAACGCACGACGTGAAAGACACCGCGCCTTACCGTGCCCGCTTTGGTGTGCCAAAAGAACTCGCTTCCTGCCACACTGGTGTAATCGATGGCTATGCATTCGAAGGTCATGCACCGGCAACGGAGATCAAGCGCTTGCTGGCCGAGCGGCCAAAGGCGCGCGGACTGTCCGTGCCGGGGATGCCGGTCGGCACGCCCGGTATGGAAGTTGAAGGAACACGACGCGATGCGCATGACGTCATTCTTTTTGGCGACGATGGCAGCCGCAAGGTTTATCGTCACTATCCGGCACAATCATGATGAACAGGATTGCAATCGTTTATTGTGGCTTGCTGTCGGTGCTGTCGCCGTTGCTTGTGCCGTTGCACGCACACGCAGCCGAAGAGCCTGCGAAGTCAGCCGCGGCAGTAGCGATGACGGAGGGCGAAGTCAGAAAAATCGATCGCGATGCAGGCAAGGTGACCTTGCGCCATGGACCTATCGTGAATCTGGACATGCAGGGCATGACCATGTCGTTTCGGGTGGCTAACCCCGCCATGCTGGATGGTTTGAACGTCGGCGACAAAGTACGCTTTATCGCCGAGCGCGTGAACGGGGCCATACTGGTGACCCGAATCGACGTGCCGCCTCAGTAATGTATCCGGCGTCAATGTTCGTGATGATGATGCTCATGCATGTCATCGTCATTCATCTGCTTGGCCGGCATCGCTATCGCTTCCACATTCACTGACACCTTGACCTTGCCTGCTTTTTTGAACGTGAGCGTGAGCGGGAATTTGTCGCCAATCTTCAAGGGCTTTTTCAGGCCCATCAACATCAAGTGATAGCCATTGCCCGGTTTCATTTCGATTTTGCTGCCGGCCTTGATCTCAAGTTTGTCGAGCGCGCGCATTTTCATCACGTCGCCTTCCATTGTCATATTGTGGATTTCGACATTCGCCGCAGCCGGCGAACTCGCTGACAACAGCACATCGTCAGTGCTGCCGGAATTTTCAATTTGCAGATAAGCGCCGCCGTTGCTCTGGCTGCCCATTGTGGCGCGTGCTGCCGGGTGGTCAATTTTCAAGCTGCCTGCCGTATAGCTGTGCGCTTGTACGAATGAAGTAAGGAGCAAAGCGGCAACTGCCACGAGCGATTGAATGGTCATCACGATTCCTTAAAAAATATAAACAGAATTATAGGCGGTATGAAAAATGTCAGGCGCCACCGGCAAAACCATTTTGCCGCCACGCTTCGAAGACGACGACCGCGACCGTGTTCGACAAATTCAGACTGCGGTTATCCGGCCGCATCGGCAAGCGTATGCGCTGCGATGCCGGAAAGCTCTCGCGCAGGGCCGTCGACAGCCCACGAGTTTCAGAACCAAACACGAACACGTCGCCGGGTAAAAATGCGCAATCGGCAAAGGGTGTGGAACCGTGCGTGGTAAGCGCAAAAAGACGTGTCGGATCGGGTTGCGCAGCGCTTAGAAATGCTTGCCAGTTTGTATGTACCTGCATGCTTGCATAGTCGTGGTAGTCAAGACCGGCGCGCCGCATCTTCGCATCGTCCAGCGGAAAGCCTAGTGGCTCGATCAAATGCAATTGCGCACCGGTGTTGGCGCACAAGCGAATGATGTTGCCTGTGTTGGGAGGGATTTCGGGTTCTACCAGTACGACGTGAAACAAAACTTTTCTCCTTTTTCAGGCTGCCTGAAGGTGAGCTGATTATTTGCGAAAGAAGACGCTGGATCCCGGCGTATGCCGGGATGACAGTGAAAAATTGGTGCGGCATCTCAAATACTACCGTCACCCTGGCGAAGGCTGGGATCCAGCGTCTTTCGTAAAACACCCAGCACAATCAGTCATACAAATTACTCAACGCCCCGGCGTTCGCGCAAAAACCAGATTGGTAACGCGCGCAGCACCATATCGTTTCAAACACGCCGCCAACTCATGCAGCGTATGTCCGGTCGTCATCACATCATCCACCACGAAGATGTGCTGGTGTAATACAGCTGACCTGCCTTGCAAAGTCATCGCAAAAGCATCGCGCATATTAAGCTGCCGCTGCCGTAAAGTCAGGCCTGCCTGCGCCGCAGTATCTCGCACCCGCACACACAATTGTGATGCCAGCGGAATTTTTAATTCACGGGCAAGCGGCTTGGCAATTTCATTGGCCTGATTAAAGCCGCGCTGCGCGAGCCTGCTCGCAGACAGTGGCACAATCGTCATCAAGGCATTATCAACGCTGTGCTGTTGCGCGGCACGCGCGAGCAGTCTCGCAAACAGCGGCGCTAGTGCGAGTCTGGCGTGGAATTTTAAATCCTGTACCAGATGATCGACCGGCGGCGCATAGTCACACGCAACAATCGTTGCATCGAACGCGGGCGGTTCAGTTATGCAGGTGCCGCAAATTTGATTCGCCGCCGGGCTTGCCAACGTCACTGCACAAACCGGGCAACGCGAACTCTGACGATGAATAAATTGCGTAATACACGCGTCGCACAGCACGTCTTTGCAAGCGCTGTCGCCGCACAACGCGCAGCAAGACGGAAGCAGGCCTTGCAGCACAGTGCGAACAGATTGCATCAACAACGCAGGCCGGTAAAAGTGCATAACTAGCTTTCGGGCTGTACACTGCGCGGCATTATCCCATCGCTGCCCTGCTTGCAGTCCGTGCTATGTCTAATTCTTCCAACGATAACCGTCAGAGCGCACCGATTTCACTCGCCATCGTGCGCAAGCTGTTTGCACGGCCAGAGCGCGTGGCCGAGTCGCAATTCCTGCGGCGCGAGATTGCCGGCCGCATGTTCGAACGGCTTGCGCTGATCAAAATTAATCCGCAGTCCTTGCTCGATGCCGGTAGCGGTGAGGGTGACGATTTACTAGCGCTGCATCAGTCCTTTCCCGGCTCCGTGTTGCTGGGCATGGATGCGTCACCCGCCATGCTGGCAAGTGCGCGCAAACGCGCCGCGCAATCGCTGTCGGCAATGCAGCGCTTGCTCATGAATTTCACTGGTTTGTTTCGCCGCGCCGGTGTGCGCGCCGGCAGTGCAATTCTGGCTTGCGCTGATTATGCGAACTTGCCGATGGCTTCAGGCAGCGTGGATCTGGTCTGGTCGAATCTGGCCCTGCACTGGCATCCGCAACCGGACCGCGTGTTCGCGGAGTGGCGACGGGTATTGCGCGTGGACGGCTTGTTGATGTTTTCTTGTTTTGGGCCCGACACCTTCCAGGAATTGCGCGCGGCATTTGCTGCTGCTGGCGAACCGGATGCGGCGTTGCCAATTTTGCCATTTGTCGATTTGCATGACTTCGGCGATATGCTGGTTGATGTCGGATTCGCAACACCTGTGATGGATATGGAAAAATTGCAGATCACCTATTCGTCTGCCGAAAAATTATTAGCGGATGTGCAAGCATTTGGCGGCAATCCACTCATAACGCAGCGCAGGACATTATCAGGACGGCATCGTTATGAGCGCGTGATACGCGCACTGGAAGGTCGGCGCAAGCCGGATGGAAAAATTTCACTTACCATTGAAATTATTTATGGACATGCATTCAAGCCGCTGCCTAAAAAAACAGCAAGTGGTGAAAACATAATCCGGCTGGACTTGAAAAGGAATTGAGGCTTGTGCTGCAGGGACTGAATGCCGCATGTTTTCTGGCATAAAAAGCGGGTTCTTCTTGCCCAGTAATTGCCTTTAGACTTATACTTTCACGGTTTTGCGCAGGGCGTTTATAAGCGATCATCGATTAAAGGCATGATGCGATGGCAAGGCGTGAGTGGATTTTGAAGCAAAATTGCTCGATAACGCCAAGGCAGTTGGCTAAAGCCTATGCTGCTTTGTGTGCCGGTTCATTAATGGTGGCGGCTTACTTTACGTTTCATGGCGCATGGCTGGTGATGGTATTTGCAGTGCTTGAACTGTCATGTGTTGCGGCTGCTTTTTTGTACTTCGGTCGTCATGCTACTGACCGCGAGCACATAGCACTCAGTGACGCCTGTTTGCTGGTCGAATTGGTAAGGGCCGAGCAGACAAGGCAATTCAGGCTGGATCCGCGACGTACACATGTGGCCGCGCCCGTCATGGGGCGAGACCTCATCGGGTTGGTGGCCAATGGCGACCGTGTCGAAGTAGGCAGATTCCTGACGGAGTGGCGGCGGCGCGAATTGGCCCGCGAGCTGAGCAGGGAGCTGGTTGGTTACCGATCTGTTAGATAGATATTTACGAAAAACTGAATTTCAATTTTAGGCTTTTGAGGACAATATGAAACACGCGAAGCGCCTACTACCGATGATGATGGCTGCGGCCGGACTGATGTTGGCCGGTTCATCATTTGCAGTTAACGATATGGTCGGCGGTCCCGCCGTTCATGCACTGAATTTCCAGACGCCAGTGACGTCCATCGCATCGGATATCTACACGCTGCACAACTGGATGATCGGTATCTGCCTGGTTATTTTTCTCGCCGTTTTCGGCGTGATGTTTTACTCCATTCTGAAACATCGCAAATCGCTCGGCCACAAATCGGCCAGCTTCCATGAAAGCACCGCGGTTGAAATCGCATGGACTATCGTGCCTTTCCTCATCGTGGTGTTGATGGCCCTGCCTGCGACCAAGACCGTCGTCGCAATGAAAGATACGTCGAATGCCGACATCACTGTCAAAGCGACCGGCATGCAGTGGAAATGGGGCTATGACTACCTCAACGGCGAAGGCTCAGGTATTGCATTTTATTCAGCCCTGTCGACCCCGCGTGACCAGATTCATGCCGATGCTGCCAAAGGCGACAACTACCTGCTCGAAGTCGACAACCCGCTGGTTGTGCCGGTCAACAAAAAAATCCGTATCGTTACCACTGCCAATGACGTGATTCACGCGTGGGGTGTGCCAGCATTCGGCGTCAAGCAGGATGCGATTCCGGGTTTTGTTCGCGATACCTGGTTCAAGGCTGAAAAAATCGGTACCTACCGCGGCAATTGCTACGAGCTGTGCGGCAAAGAACATGCGTTCATGCCTATCGTGGTCAATGTTGTCAGCGATGAAGACTACGCAAAGTGGGTCGCAGACAAGAAAAAAGGCATGGCTGTTACCGGTGATGATCCGGCCAAGGTGCTGACCGTCGCTGAACTCTCCGAGCGCGGTGCCAAAGTTTATGCTGCTAATTGCGTGGCCTGTCATCAGGCAAACGGCAAAGGCGTACCGGGTGCATTCCCTGCGCTCGACGGCTCGCAAATGGTGAACGGTCCTAAAGACGCGCAAATCGACATTCTTTTGAATGGCAAGAACGCGATGCCGGCATGGAAAGCAGTGCTGTCCGATACCGAAATCGCCGCTGTAATTACCTATACCCGTAATAACTGGTCCAACAAAGCCCAGCAAAATATTGTTCAACCGGCCGAAGTTGTGGCTGCGCGCAAGTAATCGAAATATCAGGAGAATCAGATGAGCACAACAATCGATCACGCACACGATCACTCTGACGGCCACGACGCGCACGATCATCATCCGCACGGATGGCGTCGCTGGTTGTTCGCCACCAATCACAAAGACATCGGTACCTTGTACCTTTGGTTCTCGTTCGCCATGCTGTTGACCGGCGGCGTGCTGGCACTGGGCATTCGCGCCGAGCTGTTCCAGCCGGGTCTGCAATTGTTCGTGCCGGAATTCTTTAATCAGCTGACCACGATGCACGGTCTGATAATGGTGTTCGGTGCGATCATGCCGGCCTTCGTCGGATTCGCGAACTGGATGATCCCGCTGCAGATCGGCGCTGCCGATATGGCTTTTGCGCGGATGAACAATTTCTCGTTCTGGCTGCTGCCACCGGCTGCCATTCTGCTGGTGTCCTCGTTCCTGGTTCCAGGCGGCGCGACTGCTGCGGGCTGGACGTTGTATGCGCCACTGTCGACCCAGATGGGTATCGGCATGGACATGGGTATCTTCGCGATGCACATCATGGGCGCGTCGTCGATCATGGGTTCCATCAACATCATCACCACCATCCTGAACATGCGCGCACCTGGCATGACCCTGATGAAGATGCCGATGTTTGCCTGGACCTGGCTGATCACGTCTTACCTGCTGATCGCTGTGATGCCTGTTCTGGCTGGCGCGATCACCATGACCCTGACCGACCGTCATTTCGGCACATCTTTCTTTAACGCCGCCGGCGGTGGTGACCCAGTCATGTACCAGCATATTTTCTGGTTCTTCGGTCACCCAGAGGTGTACATCATGATTCTGCCGGGCTTCGGTATCGTTTCGCAGATCATCCCTGCGTTCGCCCGCAAGACCCTGTTCGGTTACGCATCAATGGTCTATGCAACCGCATCGATCGCGATTCTGTCCTTCATCGTTTGGGCGCATCACATGTTTGCCACCGGCATGCCAGTGACCAGCCAGCTGTTCTTCATGTACGCAACCATGCTGATCGCAGTGCCGACCGGCGTGAAAGTGTTTAACTGGATCGCTACCATGTGGCGCGGTTCGATGACGTTCGAAACCCCGATGCTGTTTGCCATCGGCTTCATCTTCGTCTTCACCATGGGCGGCTTCACCGGCCTGATTCTGGCTGTGACCCCGATCGACATCCAGATGCAGGACACCTACTATGTTGTGGCGCACTTCCACTACGTGCTGGTTGCCGGTTCGTTGTTCTCGCTGTTCGCCGGCTTCTACTACTGGGCACCAAAGTGGACGGGCTTCATGTACAACGAAGGCCGCGGCAAGTTCCACTTCTGGGCTTCGCTGATCACCTTTAACATCACGTTCTTCCCTATGCACTTCCTGGGTCTGGCCGGTATGCCACGTCGCTATGCCGACTACGCAGCGCAGTTCACCGACTTCAACATGATTGCTTCCATCGGCGCACTCGGCTTCGGCCTGTCGCAGGTGTACTTCCTGTTCGCAGTCGTGCTGCCAGCAATCCGTGGCGGTGAAAAAGCGGCAGCCAAGCCATGGGATGGTGCTGAAGGTCTGGAGTGGACCGTGCCTAGCCCGGCGCCTTTCCATACCTTTGAAGTGCCACCGACCGTTAAGTAATTAAGTAATTAAGTCATGCCGGCGGTGACAAGCCGCCGGCAAACTGGAACTCATGTCCAAACCAAACAAACCCAGCAATCTGCGTACAGCCCTGATTTTATTGTCGGTCGCTGTTGTTTTCTTTATTAGCGTGATCGTCAAGCAATCCTGGTTGAGCTAAATGAATGACAAGCAGCTGGCGCGCAAGCAGCGTCTAGGCAAAAACAACGTCCGTATGCTGGGCAAGTTGATGCTTATTGCTGTTTTGATGTTTGGTTTTGGTTATGGTCTGGTGCCGATGTACAAGCGTATCTGCGAGCTGACAGGCATTAACATTCTGGCAGTGCAGGAAACCAAAGCAGTAGTCGCCGACAACACCCAGATCGACAAGAGTCGCACGATCACGGTGGAGTTCGATGCTAGCGGCACGGGTCCGTGGCGGTTTCGCCCAACGGTATCGAGCATGCAAGTGCATCCGGGCGAGATGACGCAAATAGTTTATGAAGTTGTTAATACGCAGGGCAGGAGCATAGACGCGCAGGCAATACCGAGCTACGCACCGCAAGAAGCCGCAGCGTATTTTAAAAAGTTAGAGTGTTTTTGTTTCAAGCAGCAGACGCTGGCGCCAAACGAAGCGCGGCAAATGCCGGTAAGTTTTTATATTGATCCGGCATTGCCAAAAAACGTAAAGGTTATAACCTTGTCGTATACGTTTTTTGAAGTGGGTCTCGGAGCCAGGAAGCCGAGCTGAATCACCATAATCAGCTAGAGAGACAGGACATTCATGCAAGATCTGAAAGAAGCAAGCAAACGCCGGATGTCTTTCGGCGCGACAGTAAAAGCGGTACTGTGGTCGTTTTTTGGCGTACGCAAAAACAGTGCATACGAAGAAGATACGGCCCAGCTCAATCCGGTGCATGTGATCATCGCCGGCGTAATAGCAGCAGTGATATTTGTACTTGTCTTGCTGACGATAGTAAAAATGGTAGTAACCGCTTAATTAATTTGAACAATGTAATCAGGGGATGTAGATGACTTCTCAACACGGCAAAGCGCCATATTATTTCGTACCAAATGCATCCCAGTGGCCAGTGCTGGCAGGTTTATCCCTGCTCATCACAATGGCAGGCGCTTCAGCCTGGGTCAACGGTGTCAGCTGGGGCATGACCGTCAATTTGATTGGTCTGGTGTCCTTTCTAGTCGTACTTTACAAGTGGTTTGGTGATTCCATCGCCGAATCCGAAGCTGGACTCTACAGCGCCCGTATCGATACCTCGTATCGCTGGAGCATGAGCTGGTTCATCTTCTCTGAAGTCATGTTCTTCGCCGCGTTCTTCGGCGCGCTGTTTTATGCACGCAGCATCACTATGCCTTGGCTGGCAGACCTGGATCACAAAATCTTGTGGCCTGACTTTGCAGCTGCATGGGGTAACACCGGTCCGGCCGGCGTGGTCGAGAAATTCCAGACCATGGGCCCATTCCCTATTCCAACCATTAACACCGCATTGCTGCTGACTTCGGGCGTGACGCTGACCATTTCACACCACGCGCTGCGTGCCGGTGAGCGTGGCAAGACCGCGCTGTGGCTGTTTGCAACCGTATTGCTGGGCGCAATCTTCATGGGCTTCCAAGTCTATGAATACATGCATGCTTATCATGAACTGAACCTGAAGCTGACTTCCGGCATCTACGGTTCGACTTTCTTCATGCTGACCGGATTCCACGGTTTCCACGTGACGATGGGCGCCATCATGCTGTCAGTTGTGCTGTACCGTGTACTGAAAGGTCACTTCACTGCTGATCACCATTTCGCCTTCGAAGGTGCAGCCTGGTACTGGCACTTCGTTGACGTGGTGTGGCTTGGTCTGTATGTGGTTGTGTATTGGCTGTAAGCTTCGCTGATTAGAAAAGCCGCACTTCGGTGCGGCTTTTTTACTGGGTGCGCGGAATGTGTTTCAATATGAAATGCCTGTGGGTTGAATCCAGCCCAGCTTGTTGGCTATCAAAATGAATATGAACAACAAGATCGAAAAACCTACGCGCATCGCCAGTGCCTGAACAGTACGGTTGCTTTTACCCTTGTCGCGCATGAGGAAAACGAGTGCAGAACCCAGGCTGAGGATGATGAGGAGAAAAGCGATGGCGACAAGGATTTTCATGGCAATTAAAAAGATGATCGAGGCTTCATTGTAATGCGAATGCCATTCCGCTTCCGCTGGATACCATTTATGGCCGCCCTGCTGGTAATGGTGATCGGCGTCATGCTGGGAAATTGGCAGACGCGTCGCGCAGCAGAAAAAATTGCTATCGAAAATGCAATCGTGGCGCGAGCACATCAAGCCGTTCTGGATTTGAACAAGCCCTATAGCACTACCGATATCGAATACCGCAGGGTGAGTGCAGAGGGCAGCTTTATCGCCGACTGGCCAGTCTATCTTGACAACCGCCCCTATCAAGGAAAGGCCGGATTTACCTTGCTCATGCCGCTGCAGCTGTCAAATAGCGATAGCGTAGTGCTGGTCGCACGTGGCTGGTTTCCCCGTGACGCGGCGGAACGCACGAAACTGCCCGCTATACCAGTGCCGGCTGCGCCAATACGTATAGAAGGCATCGTGCGGCGCTCCGCAGGGCATGTCATGCAGCTGGGGCAAGCGGCAACTATTCTGCCCGGCGCGATCGTACAGAATCTCGAGCCGGCTGAATTTGCACATGTCAGCAGATTACCGCTGCAAAATTTTATAATTGAACAAAGCAGCGACACCAGCGACGGTTTGGTACGTGATTGGCCCCGCCCTTCCGGCGGCGTAGACAAGCATCGCGGTTATGCATTCCAGTGGTATGCGCTGGCAGCGACCGCATTGGTATTTTTTTTGGTGACAGGATTTCGACGTGCAAGATAAACAGGCAACCCCACCAGCGAAGTCCAACAGCGCGAATAGCCGCTGGATTCTATTCGTCGTCATAGCGATGTGCGCAGCTCCAATGATTTTTTCGTATCTGACTTACTACGTGATCAAGCCACAAGGCCGCACCAACTACGGTGACTTGCTCGATCCGCGCGCGTATCCGATTCCAGAGCTGGGTACGACCTCACTGGACGGCAAGCCGGTTGCGTTAACCGACTTCAAAGGAAAGTGGATCATGCTGCAGATTAACGGCAGCGATTGCCAGAAACCCTGCGCCGACAAGTTGTACTACATGCGCCAGTTGCGGCTCGCACAGGGCAAAGAAATGGACCGTATCGAGCGCGTCTGGCTCATCACGGACAAAGAGCCACTGCAAACCGTACTCATGCGCGAATTCGAAGGCACGCACATGCTGCGCGTTGATCCTGCAAAGCTGGCGGCCTGGCTACCGGTCGATTCCGGTACAAGTGCAGCCGATCACTATTACATGATCGACCCGCTGGGTAATCTGATGATGCGTTTTCCGAAAGACCCTGACGCTAACAAGATCAAGAAAGATCTTTCCAAACTGCTGAGAGCCTCACGCGTAGGATGAGTACGATGCTGATAACGCTGGCGATGAAGGGCTTGCTGGTGGCGTTGGTGCCCGCCACCATTGTTTTCCTGTCGCGCGGTCAAGATAAATTCAAGAAGCTCGCCTGGGTCACCGTCTTTTTTACTTTCGACCTCATCATATTTGGCGCCTTTACCCGCCTGACCGATTCCGGCCTCGGCTGCCCTGACTGGCCGGGCTGCTACGGTGAAGCCAATCCCTTCCTCGCCCATGCCGACATCAGCGCGGCGCAAGCGGCCATGCCAACCGGCCCTGTAACCGTCTTCAAGGCGTGGATAGAAATGATCCATCGCTATCTGGCAATGGGTGTCGGCGTTTTGATAATTGCGATGCTGGTTTTAGCTTGGCGCAACTGGAAACAGACGAACTTGCCGCGCTACGCGCCTGCCGTACCAGCATTGCTGCTGCTGTTTGTCTGTGTGCAGGGCGCTTTTGGCGCATGGACCGTCACGCTGAAATTGCAACCTGTCATCGTCACAACACATCTGCTACTTGGCATGAGCTTGCTCGCCTTACTGGTGTGGCATGCGATGCGGCAGACCGCGCAGGTGCAGGTTGATGCTGCCGCTGCCAGTTTGCGTTTGCCGGCCGCGCTCGCATTGTTGGTGCTGTTCATGCAGATTGCGCTCGGCGGCTGGGTAAGCACTAACTATGCAGCACTGGCCTGTGGCGCCTATCCGTTGTGTCAGGGCGAGCTGATACCGGCACTCGATATGAAGCACGGATTTACTTTGTGGCGCCATCTTGGCATGACTGCCGCCGGTGACTACCTGCCCTTTTCAGCCCTGGTGGCAATTCACTGGGTGCATCGTACTTTTGCGTATGTGGTCGTCGCGCTGCTTGCATGGCTTGCGCATCGCGCATTGCGACTGCGCGGTTTGCAAAGCACGGCACGCGCACTGTTGCTGATGATTTTTATTCAGCTTTGCACCGGCATTGCCACCGTACTGTTCAACTGGCCGTTGTCACTGGCCGTGCTGCATAACGGCGGCGCTGCGCTCCTGGTGCTGCTGCTCGTCGTGTTAAACTACCGCCTCTCGCTGTCTGGTCGCGAGCTTCACATTGAACCCCGGTCGAGCTTGTCTCCCGTATGACTTTCAGCCAATGACCACCCTCACTGCTCAACCGAATCGCATCGCCCAGTACTGGGCCCTGACCAAGCCGCGCGTCACGCAGCTGGCCGTATTTTGCGCCGTCATCGGCATGTTCCTGGCCACACCCGGTTTGCCGGACTGGCACATCGTCATTGCCGCGACCATCGGCATCTGGCTGCTGGCCGGCGCGGCCTTTGCGGTCAACTGTCTGGTTGAACGCGAGATTGATTCGCGCATGGCACGCACCGCGCGCCGCCCCATGGCCAGCGGCGAAATCTCGGTACCGCAGACGCTGGTATTTTCCGGCATCATCGGTGGAATCGGCATGTGGGTACTCTACAATCTGGTCAACCCACTCACCATGTGGCTGACCTTTGCGACCTTCGTCGGCTATGCTGTTATTTACACCATCATCCTGAAGCCATCGACGCCTCAAAACATCGTCATCGGCGGTTTGTCGGGCGCGATGCCACCGGCGCTGGGCTGGGCAGCGATCGCCAATGACGTGCCCATGCAGGCGTGGATACTGGTGCTGATCATTTTCATCTGGACGCCGCCGCATTTCTGGGCGCTGGCCATGTACCGTCGTGATGACTATGCAAAATCCGGTCTGCCCATGCTACCGATTACGCATGGCATGAAATTCACGCAGTTCCATATCTGGCTCTATACGATTGCGCTGGTTGCAACCACCACACTGCCGTTCGCGGTGCGCATGAGCGGACTGATCTATCTGATCAGTGCATTGATCCTGGGCGTGGTCTTCCTCTGGTACGCATGGCAGATCTACAAGCATTACACAGACCTGATTGCGCGCAAGACATTTACCTATTCCATCATCTACTTGTCGCTGCTATTTGCCGCACTGCTGGTAGATCACTACTTTCCGTTCTGATCATGCGTGCGCTACTTGCCCTGCTGTTGTTGACGCTGTCTCTGGCGGCCTGTGACAAATCACCACCGACCCCAAAAGTCTCATTCAACAATACCGACATAACCGGACTTGATTACGCGCAGAGCTTAGCTCTAACGGACCATAACGGCCAGCCGCGCACGCTCGCTGATTTCAAGGGCAAGGTCGTCCTCGTGTTCTTCGGTTTTACGCATTGCCCGGACGTTTGCCCGACGACCCTCGCTGAAATGGCTGGCGTGATGAAGCAGTTAGGCAAGGATGCGGAGCGCCTGCAAGTATTGTTCATCACCCTCGACCCCGAGCGTGATACGCCCGCGCTGCTGGCTGGCTATGTGCCCGCCTTTGACCCGAGTTTCCTGGGCTTGTCCGGCGACCGTGCCGCGACCGATAAAGTCATCAAAGACTTCAAGCTGTTCGCGCAAAAAGTGCCATCCAAAGATGGCAAGAATTACACCATCGATCATACGGCGGGCAGCTATGTGTTTGATGCGCAGGGCCGGATACGTTTGTTCGTGCGGCATGGGCAGGGTGCGGAACCCATACTGCATGACATCAAGGCTTTGCTGGCTGCAGGCTAGTACGCTTCCTTACGGCCATATTGCCTTTGATGCGAGCGCAATTGTTGGCTTGACCAAACAAAATGCCCGCTGAAGTCTGGAGACCTCAGCGGGCATTTTTTACTGTTCGATGAATAATGTTGTTTAAATTATTCCATCAGAAACCTTAGCAACAACGACTCATTCGTCCATTCCCGCCATATCGTGCATCCTGGCGTTCACGGAAAAATTCCTCATACGTCATCGCCTTTGTGTCGGGATGCTGTGTCTGCATATGCGTAAGGTACACATCGTAATCCGGCAAGCCGACCATCAACCGGGCGGTCTGCCCCAGATAAGCGCCCAACTTGCCGAGATCAGTAAACATCGTAGTTTCCTTTATGCGCTGGCTGTACTGGCAGGATTGAGGCGCACAATTTCAGCCTCAACCGAACTCGGTTTCTGATCGCGCAAGGCTTTCAGGCACCCACGAATGCCATAGTACAGCACCGACAGGACCACGGCCATAAAGATGGCCGCCAAGGTCGCATCAACATAGTCATTGATAATGATCTGATTCATCTGCGCGACTGACTTTGCTGGTGCCAGTAGTTGTCCGTCGGCCAGCGCAGCCTTGTATTTGTCGGCATGCGCGAGGAAACCGATTTTTGGATTCGCGTGGAACAGCTTCTGGTAGCCAGCCGTTAACGTGCAGATCAACAGCCAGGTAGTCGGCACGATAGTGACCCATGCCATCTTTTCACGCTTGAGCTTGAACAGAACCACCGTTGCCAGCGTCAGCGCAATTGCCGCGAGCATCTGGTTGGAAATACCAAACAGAGGCCATAGGGTATTAATGCCACCCAGCGGATCGACCACGCCTTGATAAAGGAAATATCCCCAGGCCGCCACGCACAAGAAAGTCGCGATCAGGTTGCCTGCCCATGAGTTGGTTTTCTTGAACGATGGAATAAAGGTGCCGATCAGATCCTGCAGCATGAAGCGGCCGACGCGAGTGCCTGCATCGACTGCAGTCAGAATGAACAGGGCTTCGAACAAAATGGCGAAGTGATACCAGAACGCCATCAGAGCCTTGCCGCCGACCATGGACGCAAAAATCTGCGCCATGCCAACCGCCAAAGTAGGGGCGCCGCCGGTACGGGAAATGATCGTGGTTTCGCCTACATCTTTAGCCGTCTGTGTCAGCATTTCCGGCGTGACTACAAAGCCCCACTGGCTAATTACCTGAGCGGCGCTCTCTGCTGTCGTGCCAATCAGTGCGGCCGGGCTGTTCATCGCGAAGTACACGCCCGGCTCGATAACACAGGCTGCGACCAGCGCCATGACCGCGACGAAGGATTCCATCAGCATGCCTGCATAGCCAATGTAAGGCGCATGCATTTCGTTTTCAATCAGCTTGGGTGTAGTGCCCGACGAGATCAACGAGTGGAAACCCGATACAGCGCCACACGCAATGGTGATGAATAAGAACGGGAATAGCGTACCTGACCAGACTGGGCCAGTACCATCAATGAAAGGCGTGACAGCCGGCATTTTTAGCTGCGGTGCAACAATAAAAATCCCGAGCGCGAGACAGACAATGGCGCCAATTTTCAGGAAGGTAGACAGATAGTCGCGTGGTGCCAGCAGCAGCCACACTGGCAGCACTGATGCCACCACGCCATAGGCCAGCAGCATCCAGGTCAGTTGTACACCGGTGAAGGTGAACCACGCTGCCATCACAGGATCTTCTGCGACATTGCCGCCCACGACGATAGCGAGCATTAACATTACAAAGCCGATCACGGACACTTCGCCGATCTGGCCCGGACGCAGGTAGCGGCTGTAGATGCCCATGAAAAGCGCAATCGGAATCGTTGCCGCAACGGTGAAGGTGCCCCATGGGCTACCGGCCAGAGCCTTGACCACGATCAGCGCCAATACGGCCAGCAAAATCGTCATGATCATGAATGTGCCAAACAACGCGATCACACCGGGCACCAAGCCCAGTTCGGATTTGATCAGGTCACCCAGCGAACGCGCATCGCGCCGCATCGAGATAAACAAGATCATGAAATCCTGCACCGCACCCGCCAGCACAGCGCCGGCCAGAATCCACAGCACGCCCGGCATATATCCCATTTGCACGGCCAGCACAGGCCCTACCAATGGGCCGGCACCAGCAATCGCGGCGAAATGATGGCCGAACAGGACGTGCTTATTGGTTGGCACAAAATCAAGACCATCATTGAGCCGTACTGCCGGCGTTGCGCGGTTGGCGTCGAGCTTCATCACCGAGGTGGCGATATAGCGGCCGTAAAAACGGTAACCAATGAAATACACCGATATGGCCGCCACCACGATCCACAGCGCACTGATGCTCTCGCCGCGCGAAAGCGCGATGACGCCAAGCGAGCAAGCGCCCAGTATGGCGAGCAACAGCCAGGCGGCCTGTTTTGCTAAATTATTCATTTCGTATTACTCCCAGATATATATGTAACTCAAATTTTTTTTATTCAGCGGATTATAGCCTTGAACAAACAGATAGGAAGTGGTTCGCTCTTTGGTTTTTGACTATATCCGTTCGAATACAATATGACGTCCTGATGCTGGCCAAAACGAGGCCGATACTTTCAAGCCCGACAATAAAATAATACAAATCAGAGGACAGAATGACATCACCAATAAAATCACTCATAAAATCCCAGCAAGCCGCACGCGCCTTGCTCAGCCAGCGCCTCGCGCTAGAGCCAATTACGACATTACCCGAGGATCTCATCCCGCAGACCATATCCGAAGGCTATGCGATCCAGTCCGCGCTCAACAGTTTTCTGACTCATGCCGGCATGGGCGAACAGGTCGGCCACAAAATAGGCTGCACCACGCCCGTGATGCAGGCCTTTATTGGCATTGATCATCCGTGTGCCGGTCGTATCTTCAGCCAGACTGTCATGCATGGCAGCGCGCGCATCCCGCATGGCGGCTTTGTCAAAGTTGGTGTCGAATGTGAAATTGCCGTGCAGCTGGCGCATGACTTGCCGGCGCAAGCTAGCGCCTATACGCGTGACTCGGTCGCCGCAGCAGTCGGCGCAGTCATGGCTGCCATCGAACTGGTCGACGAGCGTTATGAGAACTACCGCACGCTAGGCATACCGACCTTGATCGGCGACGATTTCTTCAATGCCGGTTGCGTGCTCGGCAAGCCCGTTTTTGACTGGCAATCACTCGATCTGGCTGCGCTTGTCGGTCGTACCACCATCAATGGCGTCGAAGCAGGACGCGGCACTGGCGCGCTGGTGATGGGGCATCCATTTAATGCGCTGGCGTGGCTGGCCAATTCACGCGCCGAATATGGGCAGCCAGGCTTGCAAGCCGGCGAATTCATTTTGCTCGGCAGCGTGGTCGAAACCAAATGGCTGCAGGCCGGTGACGAAGTCAGTATAGAGATTGATCAATTGGGAAGCCTGCAGCTGTCAGTCGATGCCTGAAAACTTTCTTTCCGCGTGATACATTCATTTGCATAACAATGTATTCAAAAGCGGAGAAACAGATGCGGAAAATTTTAATTAGTCTGGCTGTGTTGTTGGCCATCACAGCAACTGTGCAGGCAGACGACAAGGTCGAGCATCGTGACTGGTCATCTCAGTTCATGGAAGACATGGGCGAGGCGACCACGCATGAAAATGGCATGTCCACGTTTGGCATGCTGTGCGCCAGGGGAAGCTGCCGTTATTACTTCGCCAACGGCACTGACTGCACAGCCGGCACCGCATACCCGCTCACAATCACGACCAGCGAAGGGGCATTGTCATTGGCGGCCGTATGCGAACCGATGAGCAGCGCCAATGGTGACGTCATGCTTTACTGGTTTGACGAAAGCGATGCCGTAAATTCAGCGTTTAAAAAATCAGCTGCAGTCGGCTTTGCCTTCCCGCTCACGAATGGCGAATTCAAAACCAGCAAGTTCTCGATGGATGGCTTTAACGACGCCATTGAACGCATGATCCGTGGCGTGCAGGATCGTGGGCAGCCGGTTGGAATCAGATCGTAGCGGGAATTCAGATGTTTTGAGACGGCTTCAGGCCAGCCCAGCGTGGCACCAGGCCATGCTCAATGCCGAACTGGTCAAGCACCCGGCCGACAGTGTGATCGACCATCTCGGCGATGCTCTGCGGCCGCTGATATAGCGCCGGCAGCGGCGGGTAAATGATGCCGCCCATTTCAGTGACCGACGTCATATTGCGCAAATGCGCCAGATTGAACGGCGTCTCGCGCACCATCAGTACTAATTTGCGCCGCTCCTTCAACATCACGTCGGCGGCGCGCGTAATCAGGTTGTCGCACAGACCATGCGCCACCGAACCCAGGGTTTTCATCGAGCACGGCGCGATCACCATGCCTTCATTCTGGAACGAGCCGCTGGCCACGCAAGCCCCTATGTCGCGCACGTTGTGCACGACATCCGCCAATTGTTCAACATCCTTGCGTTTCAAATCAAGCTCGTGATGCATGCTCATCACGCCGGCTTCCGAAATCATCAGGTGCGTTTCAATGCCACCTAAGTCGCGCAGCACTTCAAGCATGCGCACGCCATATTGAGCACCTGACGCACCCGTAATGCCGATAACCAGTTTTTTCACGCAGTTATGCTCAATAAAGCTCAGTTACGCTTTGAGCAAAGCTTGCAGTTCGCCCGACTCAAACATCTCGTTCATGATGTCCGCGCCGCCGATGAATTCGCCTTTGACATAGAGCTGCGGAATCGTTGGCCATTCCGAATATTCCTTGATGCCCTGACGAACGCCGTCATCTTCCAGCACATTAACTGTAACCAGATCAGTCACGCCGCTGCCCTTCAGGACTTCGATAGCGCGACCGGAAAAACCGCATTGCGGGAATTGGGCCGTGCCCTTCATGAACAGCACCACAGGATTGGTGGTGACGGTCTCTTTGATCCAGGTTTGAATGTCGCTCATAGTAGCCTCGCTTTGAATAATGTCGTCATTATAGGAAAAATAGGGGGATGGTGCTGAGAGCGTCTATCAAAATGACGCTGACTGCGTTGTTTCGCCTTGCCGTACTTACGTACTGTCTGCGACTTCACGCCTTGCCAGCCCCATTTTGATAAACGCTCTTTACAGAATAAAAGACGCTGGATCCCAGCCTGCGCTGGGATGACGTAATTTTTTATGCAAGCTTAAGAAAACCGTCGTCCCAGCGCAGGGTGAGGCAGGGATTGCGTAACGCTTGCGTTACGCCTGCCGAAGCGGTCTGGCTTGCAAGCCAGACCGTGGCCCGAAGGGGGACCCAGTGTCTTTAGCTTTATCCCTTCAACTTCGCAAACGCCGCCGCCATTGCGTTCCCCGCAGGCGGCGCTTCCTTGCGCTGTTGCTGTCCCAGCCGCTGCGCATCACTGCGGTCGGCGCGCTGCTGCGGTTTGGCGCCAGCTACCGGCGCTGCATCGGAGAGCCGCATCGTCAGCGCAATGCGTTTGCGTTTCGGATCAACTTCCAGCACCTTCACTTTCACCACCTGACCCGCTTTCACCACTGTGTGCGGATCTTTCACAAAAGTATTCGACAGCGCCGAGATATGTACCAGTCCATCCTGATGCACGCCGATATCAACGAATGCGCCAAACGCCGCCACATTGGTGACCACGCCTTCGAGAATCATGTCGGGGCGCAGATCGCTGATTTCCTCCACGCCATCCTTGAAGCTGGCCGTCACAAACTCCGGCCGCGGATCGCGCCCCGGCTTGTCGAGTTCTTTCAGAATATCAACCACCGTCGGCAAGCCGAAACGCTCGTCTGCAAAGCGCTTGGGATCAAGCGACTTCAGCAAGCTGCTATCGCCGATGACGCTTTTAATTTCTTTCTTAATATCAGCCAGAATTTTTTCCACCAGCGGATACGATTCCGGATGCACACCCGACGCATCGAGTGGATTGTCGCCACCCATCACGCGCAAGAAGCCGGCCGCCTGCTCGAATGTTTTGTCGCCCAGCCGTGGCACCGATTTCAGTGCCGCGCGCGAGCGGAACATGCCCTGCGCGTCGCGGTAGCTGACAATGCTTTGCGCAACATTGGCATTCAAGCCTGACACGCGCGCCAGCAGCGGTGCCGAAGCCGTGTTCACATCCACCCCGACCGCGTTGACGCAATCTTCAACAACGGCGTCCAGCGAGCGCGCCAGTTGGGTCTGTGACACATCATGCTGGTACTGACCAACACCAATTGATTTCGGATCAATCTTCACCAGCTCGGCCAGCGGGTCTTGCAGGCGGCGTGCAATCGATACTGCGCCACGTATCGACACATCCATGTCCGGCAATTCACGCGACGCAAATTCCGACGCCGAATAAACGGATGCGCCAGCTTCCGACACCACAATCTTGTTGAGCTTCAGTTCAGGCCGCAGCTTCATCAAATCAAGCGCCAGCTTATCGGTCTCGCGTGACGCAGTGCCATTGCCGATCGAAATCAGCGTGACCTTATGTTTTTCTGCCAGCTGCGCCAGCACATGCAGCGAGCCATCCCAGTCATTGCGCGGCTGATGCGGATAAATAGTGGCGGTATCAACCACCTTGCCAGTGGCGTCAACCACGGCCACTTTCACGCCGGTGCGCAGACCGGGATCGAGGCCCATCGTCGCGTGCGGGCCGGCAGGTGCAGCCAGCAACAGCGCCTGCAGATTGCGTGCAAATACGCGTATCGCTTCCGCTTCCGAAGTCTCGCGCAGCTTGCCCATGAGTTCAGTATCAAGGTGCATGAAAATCTTCACGCGCCAGGTCCAGCGCACCGTGTCGAGCAACCACTTGTCAGCCGGCCGGCTCTTGCCACTGACGCCGAAGCGCGCCGCAATGCGGCTCTCGCACGGGTTCAGCGGTGCGGCCCAGGTTGGCTTTTCCGCTTCGGTATCAAGCCGCAGCGTGACTGTCAGTATTTCTTCGCGCCGGCCGCGCAGCAGCGCCAGAGCGCGATGCGACGGGATAGTGGACAGGTTCTCCGAATACTCGAAATAGTCGGCAAATTTTTCACCGGCTTCCTGCTTGCCTTCGA
>JAOAUN010000013.1 GCA_030157545.1 Burkholderiaceae bacterium | reverse complement strand
ACCCAGCGTCTTTCGTTGCAGATGAAACAATTTCGCCTTAACTGACTGGCATTGGCCTATGGCCCGTTTACCAAACTCGATTTATCTCTCAATTTTCTACCAGCTGACTTCGCGCTCCGGCGTTGCAGAAATCTTGTGTACGGAAAGATCCGCACCCTCATATTCCTGCTCGGGATCAAGCCGAATACCGACAGTTTTCTTCAGCACCCCATAAATCAGGAAACCACCAGCTGCTGCGATGGTAATCCCCAGCGCCGTGCCTATCAGTTGCGACATTAGCGATACGCCACCAATCCCGCCCAATTCCTTTAGTCCGAACAGACCCACCGCAATCCCGCCCCACACACCACACAAGCCATGCAGAGGCCAGACGCCGAGCACATCATCAATTTTCCAGCGGTTTTGCGTTAGCGTGAACATCCACACGAAAATCGCGCCGGCGATACCGCCAGTAACAAGCGCAGCCAGCGGGTGCATCAAGTCGGAACCCGCACAGATTGCTACCAGGCCGGCCAGTGGTCCGTTATAAGCAAAGCCCGGATCATTTTTGCCCAAGATAACCGCTATTAAGGTACCACCGACCATCGCCATAAGCGAATTCACGGCGACTAGTCCGTTCATTTTATCGAGGGTTTGCGCGCTCATCACGTTAAAACCAAACCAGCCCACCGTCAGTATCCACGCGCCCAGCGCCAAAAACGGAATGCTCGAAGGCGGATGCGCAGCCACATTGCCGTCCTTGGTATAACGTCCGCGACGGGAGCCCAGCAAAAGCACCGCTGGCAACGCCGCCCAGCCGCCGACCGCATGAACGACTACCGAGCCGGCAAAGTCATGGAAAGGCGCGCCGAAGCTCGCTTCCAGCCAGGCTTGTATGCCAAAGCGCTGGTTCCACGCAATGCCTTCAAACAGCGGATAGACCAGCCCAACCAGCAAGGCCGTAGCCGCCAGCTGCGGATGAAAACGCGCACGTTCGGCAATGCCGCCTGAAATAATGGCCGGTATCGCTGCTGCAAAGGTCAGCAAAAAGAAAAACTTTACCAGTTCGAAACCGCTTTTCGCAGCCAGCGTTTCTGCGCTACTAAAAAAATGGACACCATAAGAAAGCCAATAACCGACGAAGAAATAGGCGATAGTCGAAACAGCAAAATCGACTAATATTTTGACCAAGGCATTGACTTGATTTTTCTTGCGTACTGTTCCAAGTTCCAGAAATGCGAATCCGGCGTGCATCGCCAGAATCATGATGGCGCCTAGCAAAATGAAAAGTGTATCCGCGCCGTTGCGGAATGCGTCCATGAGAATCTCCCTGTTTATGTGCGGAATAATTTTTAAGCTCTGACACTTAGCAATATCCATTCCATTTTGGTGCGATTTATAAGTAACTGATTTATTTAAATAAAATTTTTAATTCATGATCACTCGATTGGCAGACGCACTATCACTGTGCATTTCACATACCCTAATTGGTGAGGCTTCATGATTCCATGGTTAGAGCCGGATTCGCCATTTCCTGATATTTCTACGGCATTGACAGAGCAGGATGGTGCGTCCGGCCTGTTGGCCGCCGGTGCCGATCTGTCAGCCGACAGGCTGCTGGACGCCTACAGTCAGGGCATTTTCCCGTGGTTCTCGGACAAGCAGCCAATACTCTGGTGGAGTACAGACCCGCGCATGGTGCTGTTTACCGACCGCTTTGCAGTTTCACATAGCCTGCGCAAAACCCTGAAAAAGGTCGATCAGAGTCACTTCAATGGCGGGCGCTGGCGGCTTAGTTTTGATAATGCTTTTGACAAGGTAATTCGCGCCTGCGCGGCACCACGCAGCTATGCCAGCGGCACCTGGATCTCACAAGAAATGATTGACGCTTATTCCAGCCTGCACCAACGCGGGTATGCGCACTCGGCCGAAGTCTGGCTGGACGGCGAGCTGGTAGGTGGCGCCTACGGTGTGTGCATAGGGCAGATGTTCTATGGCGAATCGATGTTTACGCAAGTCACCGACGGATCCAAGATCGCATTAGCTTATCTGGTGCGCCTGCTGAAGTCACAGGGTGTAGCGATGATTGACTGCCAGCAGGAAACCGCGCATCTTGCCTCGCTGGGCGCGGCACCGATCACACGCACAGAATTCATTTCACATATGAACAATGCGATCAGACAAGCACCCGTTACCAACTGGCAGCCAATATCGCTATTTGAATCGCGCGGTTAAAACAAAGTTTTGCGCATGTTAGTACGATCAGTGTAAATTATGTAAATCCCTGCTGGCCTTCAGAGCGCTCATGACACATCTCAAGGATCTGCCCTTTTCAACCATGCAGTTTTATGCGACTGCGCCCTACCCGTGCAGTTATTTGGACGACAGGTTGGCGCGCTCCCAGGTCGCCACACCTTCGCATCTGATTAACGCCGACGTCTACGCCGAGCTGGTTAAAAATGGTTTTCGTCGCAGCGGCATTTTTACCTACCGTCCCTACTGCGACGGCTGCAAGGCCTGCACACCGGTGCGAGTCAATGTTGCAGAATTTGTCGCCAATCGCAGCCAACGCCGTGCATTGAAACAGCATCAGCATTTGAAAACCTGGGTCACGCGACTCACCTATGTCCATGAACATTACGACCTGTATCTGCGCTATCAGGCAGCGCGTCATGCTGGCGGCGGGATGGATCAGGATAGCCGCGACCAGTACGCGCAGTTTCTGTTGCAGAGCAAGGTCAATACGCGACTCGTCGAGTTTCGCGAGCCGGATGGATTGCTGCGCATGGTCAGCATCATTGACGTACTTGATGACGGGCTCTCGTCGGTCTATACCTTCTACGACCCCGATGTTTCCAAAGCCAGTTTTGGCACCTTTAATGTGCTGTGGCAGATTGAACAGGCGCGTCAGTTGACGATGCCCTTCATCTATCTTGGCTACTGGATTCAGCAAAGCGAAAAAATGGCTTACAAAATTAACTTCAGGCCGATTGAAGCGCTCCGCAACGGCATGTGGGAAACGCTGGAGACTGAGTAGCTGCGACTGCGTAGCAGATTCGGCCGGCAAGGTAGAATGGCGGCGACTCTCCATTTCATAAGCCTTGTTATCGTGCCCGACAAACTCCTGTACGCACTCGCCCGCCCGCTGCTGTTTTCCCTTGATGCCGAGACGGCCCACAATCTGACCCTGCCTGCCTTGCAGCGCAGTGCCAAACTCGGTCTCACACGCGCCCTGCCTGCTACCAAATCAGATCCTCGTACCGTGATGGGTTTACGCTTTCCCAACGCAGTCGGACTGGCAGCGGGCCTTGACAAAGATGGCGCTTATATTGACGGGCTGGCGGCACTCGGATTTGGCTTCATTGAAATCGGCACAGTGACGCCGCGCGCGCAACCCGGTAACGCTAAGCCCCGGATGTTCAGACTGCCGCAGGCAAATGCACTCATCAACCGGATGGGATTCAACAACGGTGGTGTCGATGCTTTCGTCAGCAATGTGCAAGCATCGCGGTTTTATCAAAACAAGGAAGGCCTGCTGGGCCTGAATATCGGCAAAAACGCTGACACACCTATTGAGCGTGCTGCGGAAGATTATTTGCATTGCCTCGAAAAAGTCTATCCGTATGCAGCCTATGTAACAGTCAACATTTCGTCACCGAATACGAAGAACCTGCGTCAATTGCAGGGTGCTTCCGAGCTAGATGATTTACTTTCGCAATTAAAGAGCGCGCAATTACGATTGGCTGACTTGCATAAGCGGTATGTGCCGATCACCTTGAAGATCGCACCTGATCTTGATACAGAACAGATCAAGACCATTGCGGCTGCACTGCTGCGCCATCAGATAGACGGCGTCATCGCAACCAATACAACGCTGGCACGCGATGCGGTCAAAGGCATGCAGCACGCGGAAGAAGCCGGCGGCCTGTCGGGCGCGCCGGTATTGGCGCTGTCGAATCAAGTAATACGCGGGCTCAAAAGTGAACTGGGCAATGCCATCCCCATCATCGGCGTGGGCGGCATTTTTTCAGGCGAAGATGCTCAGGCAAAAATCGCTGCCGGCGCAGCACTGATTCAAATCTACACCGGCCTGATCTATCGCGGCCCGGCTTTGGTCAGGGAATGCGCGGCAGCATTAGCGATCAAGTCATCAAAATAAAAAACTCAACGGAGACCTTATGGATAAAATTATTTTAGGTAGCAGCGATCTGAAAGTTTCAAAAATCTGCCTCGGCACGATGACTTTTGGCGAACAGAATACGGAAGCTGAAGGCCATAGCCAGCTCGACTATGCTCTTGAGCGCGGCATTAACTTTATTGATACGGCCGAAATGTATCCGGTCATGCCACGTGCCGAAACCACGGGCTCGACAGAGAGCATCATTGGCAGCTGGCTGAAAAAATCGGGCAAGCGCAGTGAAGTCGTTCTCGCGACCAAAGTCGCCGGCCCCGCCAAAGCGATGAACTGGATTCGCGATGGCAAAAATAATCTGGATGCCGTCAATATCCGGGCCGCCATTGATGCAAGCTTGAAGCGTCTGCAAACTGACTACATCGATCTCTACCAGTTGCACTGGCCTAGCCGTAATGTGCCTGTCTTCGGACAAATCTCGTTCAATCCTGCCCATGAACGGGAGCATGTTGAAATCGAAGAAACGCTGTCGGTCCTGCAAGCTCTGGTGCGCGAAGGCAAACTGCGCTACGTTGGCGTATCGAATGAAAGCGCATGGGGTGTGAGCGAATTCATCAAGCAGGCAGAAACCAAGGAATTACCGCGCATTGTTTCAATTCAAAATGGCTACCATCTGGCCAATCGCAGCTTCGAAACAGCGCTTGATGAAGTCTGTTTCCGCGAACAAGTCGGCATGCTGGCATATAGCCCGCTGGCCTTCGGACAGCTGACCGGCAAATACATCAACGATGCAAATGCACATGGACGCCTGACGGTGTTCCCTGCCAGCTGGAGCCCACGCTACCTGCGTCCGCGCGTGATCGAAGCGACCAAACGCTACATGCAGCTCGCGCAAGAACACGGCATGACGGTGACGGAATTGGCGCTCGCCTGGTGCTACACCCGCTGGTTCATTGCGTCGACCATCATCGGCGCGACCAGCATCGAGCAATTGAAATTCGATATTGATGCGTACTCCATCAAACTGTCAGATGAAGTGATCAAGGGCGTAAATGCGATTCATGCGGAGTTCACCAACCCCGGACAATAAAAGCTAATGCAGCAAAGGCAGTGTGATCACTGCCCACGTTGCCACTGCCAGCAAAATGGACAGCATTACCGCAGCACTGCCGAAGTCTTTGGCATTTTTCGACAGCGGATTGCTGTCCAGAGAGACACGATCGACCACTGCTTCGATGGCAGAGTTGATCAGCTCAATAATCAGCACCAGCATCAGCACTGCAATGAGGGCGATTTTCTCAAGCCCTGAGACAGGCAGAATAAGCGCAATAGCCATCCCCGGTAGGACGAACACAACTTCCTGTCGGAAGGCGTGTTCGTTTTTCCAGGCGGCGCGAAAACCATCAATGGAATAAAAGACGGCCGAGAAAATTCTTCTGAGTCCGCTTTTACTTTTAAACTGGCTAACTGGCTGTTTACTATCGCTCATTCATTCAGGATGGGTTGCGCTCACGATAAAGCTCACGGAAAGTCTTGCCTGCCGGAGCCGGCATATCGCGATTATCAGTCCATCCACTGGCAAATGGCAATGTCGAGATCAAGCGACGACTGCCGCCCATTAGCTTCAGCACGCGCGTGGCCAAATTCGTCGCTACGCGATACAGGGCTGGCCGCTTGGCCATAAAGGTCCAGATTGCGAAGGCCATATATTCAAAACCTGGGCGCATCTTGCCTTCGAATTGTTTTTCGCGCAATTTGCGCAACAGGTCCGGCAGCGGTATTTTCACCGGGCAGACCACATGGCATTCGCCACACAAGGTTGAAGCCTGTGGCAGATCCAGGGCATTTTCAACACCGATATAAGACGGCGTGAGCACGCTGCCCATTGGCCCCGGATAGACCCAGCCGTAGCTGTGGCCGCCAATCTTTTGGTAGACCGGACAATGATTCATGCAAGCGCCGCAGCGAATACAACGCAGCATTTCTTCAAACTCGGAACCGACGAGGCTGGTGCGCCCTGCATCGACCAGCACAAAATACATATGCTCGGGGCCATCCTTTTCATCACTGGCGCGCGGTCCGGTCAGCAGCGAAAAATAATTCGAGATCGATTGCCCCGTTGCCGAGCGTGGCAACAAGCGCATGATGGTCGCCAGGTCTGACAAGGTCGGCAAAACTTTTTCAATGCCTGTGACGACCACGTGCACCTTGGGCGGCACGATGGTGCACATGCCCTCGTTGCCTTCATTGGTGACAACGGCGACGGAGCCAGACTCGGCAATCACGAAATTACCGCCGGTGACCCCCATATCAGCTGACAAAAAATGCGGGCGCAAGATTTCACGCGCTTCGCGGGTCATCTCGGCAATGTCAGTCAGCCGCGGTTTATTGTGCACTTTGGCAAACAGTTCCGCGATCTCTTCTTTATCTTTGTGAACTACAGGTGCAATGATGTGCGACGGCGCTTCATTATCATTGATCTGCAAAATGTATTCGCCCAGATCGGTTTCGATCGGGGTAATGCCGGCGGCTTCCAACGCTTTGTTAAGCGCCATTTCTTCCGACACCATCGATTTGGACTTGATAACTTTTTTGACCTGATGCTTTTGCGCGATCTCGACAACCAGCCGCGACGCATCTTCTGCTGTCTCGGCATACAAAACAGTGGCGCCACGACGCGTTGCTTCCTTTTCGAAAGTAGCCAGCCATACATCAAGGTTTTCAATCGCGCGCATACGACGTTCGGCAGCAGCGTCACGTGTGCCTTCAAAATCATCGAGTTCAGTAATGGCAGTTGCGCGACCGGTCACAAATTTGGTCGAGAGTTTTTTCAGGTTCTGCTGCAAGCGCTTGTCCGCAAGCTTTTCACCTGATCGTGCCTTGAAGTGCATGGATTGAACTTGCATTACGCGTCTCCTGACAGTACTTGTGCAACATGCAGCACGCGAGTCTTGTGGTCGCCGCTGCGACGCAGCCGGCCTTCAATGTTGAGCATGCAGCCAAGGTCGCCAAGCACCACGGTATCGGCACCGCTATCTTTAATATTGGCGCATTTGTCGTCAACGATGGCGGTTGAAATATCGCCGTATTTGACCGCGAAGGTGCCACCGAAACCGCAGCAGGCACGCGCTTCTGCCATTTCTGTCAAGGCCACGCCTTCGCGCATTGCCAGTAGCGCCCGTGGCTGCTTCTGCACGCCGAGTTCGCGCAAGCCGCAGCATGAGTCGTGATAAGTGATGCTGCCTCTCGTGCTGCCTTCAGTCGCTGCAGGCAGATGATCGAGCTTGGCAATAGTGTGCAGGAAATCAGTCAGTTCAAAAACTCTGGCTTGCAGTTTCTCCAACCTTTGCAGCAAGGAAGGGTCACCGGACAAGACATCCCCATAATGTGTCTTGACCATGCCACCGCAGGAGCCGGATGGAATCACGACATAATCAAAACCTTCGAATTCATCGAGAAATTTAATTGCCAACTCACGCGCCGCCTGACGGTTGCCTGCGCTGTAACCCGGCTGGCCGCAGCAAGTTTGCTGGGCAGGCACCACTACTTCGCAACCTGCTGCTTCGAGCAGTTTGATTGAAGAAAACCCGATTTCCGGACGCATTACGTCCACCAGGCAAGTAACGAATAATCCGACGCGCATTGAAGTCCTCGTTATTGAAGCAATTTCAGAGTAGGGATTATCCGGTGTTTAAGACCCCAGTAGCATGCCTGGCAAGGATGAAAAATATTTGCCGGCCCGACGGAAATCTTTTACGGCGCGCTTGTCTCGACTTTTCGCATTATGGTATAAAAGGCTTTTATTGCATCGCACCAACCGTAATATGAAAACTGAATCTTCCGCCGCCAGCGACAAAACCTCAATTCAGGTCATAGAACGCATGATGAGCTTGCTTGACGCGCTGGCAGTTTATCCTGATCCGGTCAGCTTGAAGGAATTGGCAAAGGTAACGGGACTGCATCCGTCGACTGCCCATCGCATTTTGAATGACATGGTCACCAAGCGTTTTGTTGACCGGACCGAACCCGGTAGTTACCGGCTTGGCATGCGCTTGCTGGAACTGGGCAATATAGTCAAAAGTCGGCTCAATGTGCGCGAAGCATCTCTGGAATTCATGCGTGCACTGCACCGTAAAACCCAGCAGACGGTCAACTTATCTGTGCGGCAGGGTGACGAAATTGTTTATATCGACCGCGCCTTTTCCGAGCGCTCCGGCATGCAGGTGGTACGCGCCATCGGTGGACGCGCGCCTTTGCATCTGACCTCGACCGGCAAGCTGTTCCTGTCCGTTGACGATGCCAAACTGGTCCGCTCCTATGCAACCCGTACCGGGTTGGCAGGCCACAACAAGAATTCCATTACCGACTTGGCCAAGCTCGAACGAGATCTGTCTCTGGTGCGCTCACGTGGCTATGCGCGTGACAATGAAGAGCTTGAACTCGGCGTGCGCTGCATGGCCGCCGGCATTCGCGATGATTCAGGCCGCCTGATTGCCGGCCTGTCTATATCGGCGCCAGCCGATAGGCTGCGAGAAGAATGGTTGGAAGATTTGATTACGACAGTTAATGATATTTCGAATGTGCTGGGCTACCGTGCGACTGACTGAGTCCACAATACTTTCGTATAAAAAAAAAGCGAACCTCAGTTCGCTTTTTTTATACGGGAACAGATTTAACTACGATGCGCAGAGCGTTGCGTCATCGCCGAAGCCCCGCGATTTTCCAGCCACTTGCGGATACGGCCGGCATCAGCCAGGCGTGATTGCTTGGTCTTGGAATCCAGGAAGATCATCACAACCGGACGATCGGCGATCAAAACTTGCATCACAAGGCAACGGCCAGCTTCAGAAATATAGCCAGTTTTTTGCAATCCGATTTCCCATTCAGGATTTTCGATCAGGCCATTGGAATTACGATATTGCAGCTGACGTCCACCCGGGTCAACGGCATAGCGACTGTCGGTCGAGTATTGGCGAATCAAAGGATGTTGGTGTGCGGCGATTACCAGCTTGGCCAGATCACGTGCGCTCGACACATTGCTGCTGTTGAGGCCGGTAGAGTCCGTAAAGTGTGAACTGCTCATGCCCAGCTCTCTTGCTTTTGCATTCATCGCCTGAACAAAAGCATGAAGACCACCCGGGTAATGACGGCCGAGTGAAGATGCGGCACGATTTTCCGAACTCATCAATGCAATGTGAAGCATATTAGAACGCGTCAATTGCGAACCAACACGAAGGCGCGAGTGGCTGAACTTTTCACGGTCAACGTCTTCTTCAGTGACTGCCAATAATTCTTCGAGATCCTGATTCGCTTCAACGACAACAAGACTGGTCATCAACTTAGTGATGGAAGCGATCGGCAAAGCGATCTCGGAATTTTTTTCAAATAATACTTCATTGGTCGACTGATCCAGCACCAGAGCGACATTCGATTTCAAATCGAGAGGATCACGTGTGAGGTTCAGACCTGCCAGATCACCGGCTGTCAGCAGAGGCGGGACACCAGACAGCGCTGATGCATAAGCCACATGCTGGAAAGCGGACTTGCGTTTGCTTTTTGTATAAGTAAGTTTGACAACTTGCGACTTGGCCGACTTACCGGCTCGCGCTACTGTCTTTTTTGAATGCTTACGTTTGTGTGCGTCAGTCTTTTGGGCAGCGCTATGCTTGCCAATTTTTGGTGTTTCGATTTTGGCAGCGATCGCAACTGGCGACAGCACCACGGTTGCGAGCAACGATACCAAGGCCCCAATAGTAAATCTGCGCATCTGAACTCCCAGCGTTGATGCCAATTAAAAAATTTCTTGCAGTGTAGCAAAATGAAAAAAATCCGCAAGAGAATTAGGGAGTTAGGTGCATTTATTAATCGAATTTGTTATTAGACATTGTTTATTATCAACGTTTTGTTTTAAATAATTTTGTGTTTACTCAGTTATCCCTTCAATAACTTTGCACCGAAGATTCATTATCTACAGTCAAGCAATTGAGGAACTGTCAGACGGCTTCTGCAATTGCACGCCCCAGATCGCTCGTCCCGGCATTGCCGCCCATGTCAGGCGTGAACGGCGCGTGCAATGAACCTGCCTCGAGCACACGTTCGATCGCACTGACCATCGCAGCGCTTGCCTCCGTATAGCCAAAATGCTCCAGCATCATTGCGCCACACCAGATCTGTCCAATCGGATTGGCAATGCCGCGCCCGGCTATGTCAGGTGCGGAGCCATGCACGGGCTCGAACAAGGAAGGGAAGAGTCCTTCGGGATTGATATTGGCGGAAGGAGCAATAGCGATAGTGCCGGTGCATGCAGGCCCCAGATCGGAAAGAATGTCGCCAAACAGATTGGACGCGACAACCACATCAAACCAGTCGGGATGCAGCACGAAATGCGCAGACAAAATATCGATATGGTATTTATCGCATTTGACTTCCGGATAGGCCTCCATCATCGCAGCGACACGCTCATCCCAATAAGGCATGGTGATTGAAATGCCGTTGGACTTCGTCGCAGACGTCAGATGTTTTTTAGGCCGGCGCTGCGCCAGATCGAACGCATATTTCAGGATGCGATCTGTGCCGGTGCGCGAGAACACGCTTTGCTGAAACACCACTTCACGCTCGGTGCCTTCGTACATGCGACCACCTACCGATGAATATTCACCTTCGGTATTTTCACGCACGACGTAAAAATCAATATCTCCGGGCTTGCGGTTGGCCAGCGGTGACGGTATGCCCGGCATCAAACGACAAGGTCGAAGATTGACGTACTGATCGAACTCGCGCCGGAATTTCAGCAGCGAGCCCCACAAGGAAATATGGTCCGGTACTGTTTGCGGCCAACCAACTGCGCCGAAAAATATCGCATCATGCGAACCGATCTGATCTTTCCAGTCATCCGGCATCATCTGACCATGACGGGAAAAATAATCGCAACTGGCAAAATCAAAATGATCGAGCGACAGGTCAATGCCGAACTTGCGTGCTGCCGCGTCGAGTACGCGCAATCCTTCCGGAATGACTTCTTTGCCGATTCCGTCGCCCGCAATCACCGCAATTTTTTTCAATCGCTACTCCATAAATTGTGTAAAGCCCTCAACAGATTCACGCTCGGTGATCAAGCTGTTTTCTATTTTGCTGGTGTCGGCATAACCAAGCGCCATGCCGCACACTAGTTGCTCATTGGGCGGCAATTGCAGCACGCGCGCAATCACGCTGTGAAAGGTAGTAAACGCAGCCTGCGGACAAGTGTCCAGACCACGTCCGCGTGCAGCGACCATGATATTTTGCAGGAACATGCCGTAGTCCAGCCATGAGCCCTGCTCCATCACGCGATCAACAGTGAAGATCAAGCCGACCGGCGCATCAAAAAATGTGTAGTTGCGACCATGCTGCGCCTGCATGCCGGCCTTGTTGTCGCGCGTGAGGCCCATCAACGCATACAAATCCCAACCAACCTTGCGGCGCCGGTCTATATAAGGTGTGACCCATTGCTTAGGGTAGTAGTTATATTCCTCGCAATGCGATGAAGCCTGCGCAGGATCCATGTAGGCCTTGAGTATTTCATCCGACAGTGTTTTCAACGCTGCGCCGGTGACGACTTTCACTTTCCAAGGCTGCGTATTAGAACCCGAAGGCGCTCTCGCCGCGACTGCCAGCAAGGCTTCGATATCGCTGCGCTCTACCGGCTTGGGCAAGAAGGCGCGAATGGAGCGGCGTGAGGTGATAGCCTCATCAACGATACTTTGTTGCGGCGTGTTGATCATGTGGTCTCCGATTTTGTTGGAATAATTTGTATGGTCTGCAGCAAGGCGCGTGTAGCGGCCGGAATGGATACTGCCTTGCGTGAGTCACGGCCCACATACACATGCACAAAGTGTCCCTGCGCCGACGCGACCTCTGCATCACCGCGAAAAATACCGATCTCATAGCGAACGCTGGAATCTCCTAGCCTGGCTACGCACAGACCTGCTGTCACTGGTTCCGGAAAAGCGACCGGTGAAAAGTAATTGCAGTGGCTTTCCACGACCAGACCGATGGTGTCGCCAGCGTGAATGTCGAGCGTGCCATTGGCAATCAGGAACTGGTTAACAACAGTATCGAACCACAAATAGTAGACAACATTATTGACATGGCCATACGCGTCATTGTCCATCCAGCGCGTCGTGATCGGATAAAAATGGCGAAAGTCTTGTCGGGTTTTAGGCGTGTCTCGCATTATTTTTTCACTACAAAAGCCACGCCTGTAACAGCCAGCAGCATGCCGGCCATGCCGTACAGCGTGAAAGATTCAGAAAACAAAAGCCAGGCCATGAGGGCTGTGACCGGCGGCGTCAAATACATCAGGCTCGAAACATGCGTCGCAGCGTTTTTCCTGATGAGTGCATATAGCAGGAACATCGCGCCTATAGATAGCGCCAGCGCCGACCACAACAGCGCGCCGATAAATTGCGGCGTCCATTGTACTGTGTCAAACGCCGGATTCAATCCTTCGAGCCAGACCGCGAAAGGCAGCGTCACCAGGAAAGCGGCGGCAAACTGTATCGTCGCGCCAGTTCGCAAATCGAAGCGCGCGCAATATCGCTTCTGGTAAAGCGTTCCAGCCGTAATGGACAACAGCGCCATCACGCACAAGGACAAAGTCAGCAAGCTGACACCAACGAGCGTCAATTTATTGGCAACGACCAGCGCCACGCCGGACAAGCCCAGAAGCAAGCCAGCCCACTGCCGTGGACGCACCGGCTCACCAATGAGGACTGCTGCAAATCCGGTCAGTAAAGGCTGCAGGCCGACGATTAACGCAGACAGGCCAGCCGGCATGCCGAGCTTGATTGCGCACCAGACACCAGACAGATAACCAGCCTGCACCAGTACGCCAGCCAAAGCAATATGCCATGCACTGCCATGCGGCCAAGGGGCACGCAGGAAAAGCAAAGTGGAGAGCAAAACCAGCAGCACGCTTGCATAGCGCAGCAATAAAAAAGTAAGCGGCGGCGCGTAAGGCAGACCGAATTTGGCAACGATGAAGCCCGTACTCCAGATCAGCACGAACAGCAAGGGCATGCCAGTCTCAAGCAAGCTCGCCCGAATGCTGTTGTCATCCGGGCTCAAACGGACACCCTGTTTCTTCTGCACTCATTAAAGTGTTCCGCTGCCAGGCTTACGGTCTGCAAATGCACGGCTACTGTCTCTTCAATTTGTTTGCCATAGCCGCCTGCCATAGCGACAGCCAGTGGCAAACTGCGCTCGCGTGCAGATTGCAGCACCATTCTGTCGCGTGCGGCAAGGCCTGCCATCGTCAGCTTGAGCCGGCCAAGACGGTCACCCTCATGCGGATCAGCACCGGCCAGATAAATAATCAGCTGCGGGGAAAAGCGGGCAAACATTTCTGTCAATGCCATGTTCAGCGCGGCAAGGTAGGCCTCATCTGTCGTGCCATCAGGCAGGGCGACATCAAGATCGCTTTGCATTTTGGTGAAAGGATAATTATGTTCACCGTGCAAAGACAGGGTGAAGACGGAATCGTCCCTGGCAAGGATGGCAGCGGTGCCATTCCCCTGGTGGACATCGAGGTCAATGATAACAACCCGCGCCACCTGTCGTTCGGCCTGCATCAGTCTCGCCGCGATGGCTGCATCATTGAACACACAAAACCCTTCGCCACGGTCAGCTTGCGCATGATGCGTGCCGCCGGCCAGATTGATCGCCACTCCATCAGTCATTGCTGACCGGCAGGCAGCAATCGTCGCACCTGTAGAGCGACGTGAACGCTCCACCATCTCGGGAGACCATGGAAATCCGATCGCTTTTTGCTCCTCTGTCGACAGACTGCCAGCAACTACCTTGCGTATGTAAGCAGGGTGATGCGCCAGTGCGAGCACGCCATCGGTCGCATGCGGCGCCTCGGCAAACTCCACAACCGGCAAAGTCGCGGCAACTGCCTGGCGAAGCATCTGATACTTCCGCATCGGGAAACGATGTCCTGCAGGCAGGGGTAGAACGAAGCGGTCACTGTAATAGGCTTTCAATCGATGCTCGTTAAGCAATATTTGGGCGCAGTCTAGCACGCTCAATGATGGGTTTTAGAGCATACGCAAAAGCATCAATGCTGTTTTTAGTTATTTGATAAATAGCTAAATTATAATGGTGCGATGCAATAAATATGCTTGACAAGGATCCGTTCAGCTTTAAAATATTGCCTGTTGCAACGCACAAATTTTTTCTTTGCTATCTATTACTTTACGTTGCCAATCGTCGTTTTTTCAGGAGCTTCACAATGTCATCTACTGAACAATTTTCTGCAGCCGCACGCAATCAACTTGAATCCCAGCTGAGCCTGACCACTGCCCTCACCGACAAAATGATCGACAGCATGGAAAAAATGATGGGATTGAACTTGCAAGCAGCCAAAGCGACAATGGAAGCATCCGTCGCCAGCGCACACAAGCTCCTATCGGCAAAAGACCCGCAAGAGTTTTTCAGCCTGTCAGCTACACAGGCACAGCCGCAAGCTGAAGTGGCTATGACCTACGGTCGTCATCTGGCCAGTATCGCTTCGGATACCCAGATCGAACTTACCAAGGCAGCTGAGACGCAGATGACTGAAAATAGCCATAAAATGGCATCGATGTTTGAAGAATTCAGCAAAATGGCACCAGCCGGTTCGGAAAACGCCGTCGCCATGATGCGCTCTGCCATTGATAACGCCAACTCAGGTTATGCACAATTGACCAAGACGACCAAAATGGCCGTTGAAGCAATGGAGACAAACATGAATGCAGCAGCATCGCAAATGACACAAGCCGCTAAGGCAAGCGGACGCAGCAAGAAATAAGCTTCAAGTTAAAGAGCACGGCTTGATGCCACACCTGTGTGGCATCAAGCAAGTCAAATCGAACTATTCATTGCAATTAGCAATTGCAGTAAGCAGCTGGCCATAGTAATGGCCATTATTTTTGGCAACGCGTGCTGGGCTGAGTACCAGCTGGTTTTAAAATAAAAATCAGATTGCCAAAACACATGAAGTTTTTTTTGTGTTTGTGGTTCTGGATAAAAAAAATGTACATAACCAGTCTTCAATTATTTTCCGCAACAGCAACAGCGGTGCTTTATTTTGGCGCTTTTAATCTTAATCATTTAGTTTTCTCCACGCTTGAATTTGCGCCCGGGGTTAATTGGATTTTCCTGCCTGCCGGACTTCGGCTGCTCAGCACACTTTTGTTTGCTGAAGAAGGCGCGATAGGTCTGCTGCTGGCCTCTTTGCTCATCACACACTTCATCTACCCTTCGATGGACCTCGTCACAGGCTTGGGCGCGGCTTTGATTTCAGCCGGCGCGCCTTACCTTACTTATCGACTGGCTCTGCTGTACGGCATGCAATCGAGCCTGCAGCACCTTAATGCAAGCCGGCTTTCAGCACTGATCGTGATCTATTCTGCAACCAGCTCTTTTCTGCACCAGCTCTGGTTTGTCGAGCGCGGCATTTCCACTGACCTGATGAGAGGTTTTGGTGCAATGTTCGTCGGTGACCTGGTCGGGTCCATGATTGTTATCTATGTTATGAAAATGCTGCTGGCAGTAATGCGCCAGCTGCGCAGTTCAAATTAACTATCCATCTCTCCCTTACCGCATGCACCATGCGATGGCACGCACTGAGTCATAGTCCTGCATCTGCACCTTGCACGAGCAAGCACGCACCACTTTCGGACTTGTTCTAGCGTTAATGCGGCATCAATTGATGGCATGCATTCTGCTCTAATACATCGTCACACACTTACAGCATACGGCTGGCCAAACAAAAACGAATATTCCGCTCGCGGACAGCAAGTATTGATGAAACAAAACGCAGACGAGCAGCCAGTGCACGCCACTGGCCAAGCCGCAGAACCCGCCCTGCACGAGCATCTGCTCGCCACATTGGCACTGCGGTTTGAGCGTGATCACGAGACTACCCGGCTTATGCAAAGTGACCACTTCGGTCCCTTGCGCGTACAAAAGCCGCTGTATCCCGAAGACCCTTCGGTCTGCCACGCGATTCTGATTCACCCCCCGGGCGGTGTCGTAGGCGGCGATGAACTGCGCATCAGCGCGCAGGCCGGCGACCATGCACATGTTTTTTTATCGACGCCGGGTGCTGCAAAATGGTACCGGTCGAATGGTCATGTTTCGACTCAATATCTGCAAATGCATGTTGGCGATCATGCCGCCCTGGAATGGCTGCCTCAGGAGACAATTTTATTTAATGGCGCCGATGTCGTCTTCGACAGCACTGTCAACCTGCAAACCAATGCCGGCTACATTGGCTGCGATATTTTATGTTTTGGACGCACTGCATCAGGCGAGCGCTTCGATCAAGGCCGTATGCGCCAGCGGCTGCGAATTCTGCGCGATGGCAAACTGTTGTGGATGGAACAAGGCTGCCTGACTGGTGGCAGCAAGCAGATGAGCAGCCCGCTGGGATTGGCCGGCTATACAGTCTGCGCAAGCCTGATCGCTATTGGCCAGCCGCAACCGGCGGCGCTGTTACAGACCGTACGCGAACAGATACAAGCTATCTCAGGCGGCGTGGGTTTAGTCGGTGCAACGCAAATGAAGTCAGTGCTAATGGTGCGCTACCTGAGCCACTCCAGCGAAGTCGCTCGACAAGTCATGCTACAAGCCTGGCAATTGCTACGGCCCGCGCTGCTGGGTCAGCCTGCAGTCGTACCGCGTATCTGGAATACCTGAAAAAAACCAAGGAACACAGATGGATCTGACACCAAGAGAAAAAGACAAGCTGCTGATTTTTACGGCAGCACTGCTGGCAGAGCGCCGCCTTGCGCGCGGACTCAAGCTCAACTATCCGGAAGCCGTCGCGCTCATTAGCGCGGCCATCATGGAAGGTGCGCGCGATGGAAAAACTGTTGCCGAACTGATGTCGGCAGGCGCCAAAATATTGACACGCGCAGACGTCATGGAAGGTATCGCCGAGATGATTCCAGACATTCAAGTCGAAGCGACTTTCCCCGATGGCACCAAACTCGTTACGGTGCATAACCCGATTCCCTGAGCGTAGAACAGAATACGGAGAAGATTATGATCCCAGGTGAAATAATCACAGAAGACGGCGATATCGAACTCAATGTCGGCCGCAGAACGGCAACAGTCAAAGTCGCCAACAGCGGCGATCGTCCCATACAGGTCGGCTCACACTTCCACTTTTACGAAACCAATCCCGCCCTGCTGTTCGAGCGCAAGATCGCTTACGGCATGCGCCTCAATATCGCAGCCGGCACGGCAGTGCGTTTTGAGCCGGGACAGGAGCGCACGATTGAACTCGTCGCCCTCGCTGGCGAGCGCAAGGTCTACGGATTCAACGGCAAGGTGATGGGCAAACTGAAAGAGACGCTGAAATGAGCAAAATATCGCGCAGGGCTTATGCCGAAATGTTTGGCCCCACCACCGGCGACCGCATCCGCCTGGCTGACACCGAGCTGTTCATTGAAATCGAAAAAGACCACACCACCTACGGCGAAGAAGTGAAGTTCGGCGGTGGCAAGGTGATCCGCGACGGCATGGGCCAGTCGCAGCGCGCACACCGCGACGTGATGGACACAGTCATTACCAATGCCGTCATCCTTGACCACTGGGGCATCGTGAAAGCCGACATCGGCATCAAGGCCGGCCGCATCGCTGCCATCGGCAAAGCCGGCAATCCGGACATACAACCTGATGTCACCATGGCCATTGGCGGCGCCACTGAAATCATTGCTGGTGAAGGCAGCATCGTTACCGCCGGTGGCATCGACAGTCATATTCATTTCATCTGCCCGCAGCAAATCGAAGAAGCGCTGATGTCGGGCGTTACTACCATGCTCGGCGGCGGCACCGGGCCCGCTGTCGGCACTGCCGCCACTACCTGCACGCCGGGGCCGTGGCACCTGCATGCCATGCTGTCGGCAGCGGACGCCTTCCCGATGAATCTGGGCTTTCTTGGCAAGGGCAATGTCAGCCTGCCGCTGCCACTGGAAGAACAGATACGCGCAGGCGCCATCGGCCTGAAACTTCACGAGGACTGGGGCACTACGCCAGCGGCTATCGATAACTGCCTCAACGTAGCCGACCGCATGGATATACAAGTCGCCATTCATACCGACACACTGAACGAAGCCGGTTTTCTGGAACACACGCTGGCCGCATTTAAAGACCGCACCATCCACACTTTCCATACCGAAGGCGCCGGTGGCGGTCACGCACCCGACATTATTGCGGCCATTGGTCAGGGCAATGTGCTGCCCTCCTCCACCAATCCGACGCGGCCTTATACCGTCAATACGCTAGACGAGCATCTCGACATGCTGATGGTATGCCACCATCTCGACCCGGCCATTACCGAAGACATCGCCTTTGCCGAATCGCGCATACGGCGCGAGACGATCGCGGCCGAAGACATCCTGCATGATCTGGGAGCGATCTCGATGATGTCTTCCGATTCGCAAGCCATGGGTCGTGTCGGTGAAGTGATCATGCGCACCTGGCAGACCGCGCACAAGATGAAAGTCCAGCGTGGCGCATTAAAGGAGGACGTCAGCCGTAATGACAACTTCCGCGCCAAGCGGTATATCGCCAAGTACACGATCAATCCAGCTATCACCCACGGCATCTCGCACATGGTGGGCTCGATTGAAGTGGGGAAGATCGCCGATCTGGTGCTGTGGAAGCCTGCCTTCTTCGGCGTCAAACCTTCGATGATTTTGAAGAGTGGCATGATCGCGGCTGCGCAAATGGGCGACCCGAATGCATCGATCCCTACCCCGCAACCCGTGCATTACCGGATGATGTTCGGTGCTTACGGCGGCGGCCTGAAGACTTCGTTTACTTTTGTGTCGCAAGCGGCATATGACGCTGACATTGGTCATGCCCTCAAGCTCAACAAACCACTGGCAGCGGTCAAAAATATGCGCAACTTGCGCAAATCCGACATGATCCACAATGGCTACACGCCAAAAATGGAAGTCGATTCCGAAACTTATGAAGTACGTGCCGATGGCCAGTTGCTGGTGTGCGAACCGGCCAGGGTGCTGCCGATGGCGCAGCGTTATTTCCTTTTTTAATACTTATTCATGCTGACTCTAAACACCAAAGTCGACAGCGCCGCCAGCATTGATGGCGAGCTGATTCTGCCTTATGAACTGCGCGAAAAAAGCCGCCTGCGCGCCACCCTCGCTTCCGGTGAAGACGTCGCTGTCTTTACCGTGCGCGGCACCGTGCTGCGCAATGGCGATCTGCTGCGCGGCGACGATGGCCGTGTCGTGAAAATCGTTGCGGCGGCCGAAGCGACCTACCGGGTCGATTGCGCGACACCGCATGCCTTGCTGCGTTGCGCTTTCCATCTCGGCAATCGCCACACGCAAGCGCAAGTCGGTGACGGCTTTCTGCGCATACGCAAAGACCCGGTGCTGAAAGACATGCTGCTTGGCCTGAACGCCAATGTCACAGAAGAACTGGCGCCGTTCGAGCCTGAATCCGGCGCTTATGGAGGCGGCCACCACCATCATGACGATGGCCATCCGCATAATCCGCTGGCACCGATCCCGCTGCGTCAGCGTATCCATCGCCCCTCCGACAAGTCATGAGCCTGCCGGCTGCTTCCCTGCTGAACTTGCTGCAACTGGCCAGCCCGTCGCTGCCGGTTGGCGCTTACAGCTATTCGCAAGGGCTGGAAGCGGCGATTGAAAACGGACTGGTGAAGAATGAAGCGAGTGCACGCGACTGGATCGTCGACATGCTGCATGAAGTCGTCGCCCGTTTTGAAGCACCCTTGCTGTGGCGGCTCTTGCAGGCTTCGGCTGAACGTGATCAGGCTGCATTCACCTACTGGACAGAATATTTCATTGCCTCACGCGACAGCGCCGAGTTTCGCGCTGAAACCATACAGATGGGTTACTCACTGGGCAAGCTGATCGGCGATCTGAAAATTTGCGATCCGTCTTTGCAGGCTTTACTGGAAAGTCAGGCCGAGCTTCCGTTTCCGACTGCCTTGGCCGCAGCCTCTGTCGCACTCGATGTGCCGGCCGATGCTGCGCTGTTGGGGATGTTATTTTCGTGGGCCGAGAATCAGGTGCTGGTGTGTGTGAAATCCGTGCCGCTGGGTCAGGTTGCCGGCCAGCGCTTGCTGTTGTCACTGCGTCCCGAGCTGGAAGCTGCAGCCACTACCACGCAGCAGCTGGGCGATGATGAATTATCCAACTGGTCGCCCGGGCTGACACTATATTCAATGCAGCATGAAGTGCAATTCAGCCGGCTCTATCGTTCGTAATTATTCAATTTTAAAAATCGAGAATCACTATGAATACACCCAATCCACTGCGCGTTGGCATCGGCGGCCCGGTAGGTTCCGGCAAGACTGCTTTATGCGAAATGCTATGCAAGCAGATGCGCGAGCATTACGAAATGGCGGTCATCACGAATGACATCTACACCAAGGAAGACATGGAAATCCTGCTGCGCGCGGAAGCGTTGCCGGCCGACCGTCTGATGGGCGTGGAAACCGGTGGCTGCCCGCACACTGCGATCCGTGAAGATGCGTCCATTAATCTGGAAGCAATTGCGCGCATGAGCGCAGACTTCCCGGACCTGGACTTGATTCTGATCGAGTCCGGCGGCGACAATCTGGCCGCGACCTTCAGCCCTGAATTATCGGACCTGACGATTTACGTGATTGATGTAGCCGGCGGCGAAAAAATCCCGCGCAAGGGCGGCCCTGGCATCACGCGCTCGGATCTGCTGATCATTAACAAAACCGACCTGGCGCCGTATGTCGGCGCCAATCTCGAGATAATGGCAAATGATGCCAAACGCATGCGTGGCGAGCGCCCTTTTGTGTTCACCAATCTGAAGAGCGGTGATGGTGTGGCCGAGGTGATGGCGTTTATTTGCAAGCAGGGTTTGCTGGATCGTTAAACAGAACTACAGACACTGGGTTCCAGCGTGCGCTGGAACGACGTTAGAAATTGAAGCGCACTTCACACTACTACCGTCGTCCCAGCGCATGCTGGGACCCAGTGTCTTTCATCAAACTCCTGCCAACACATATTCCTGCCTAAGCAAATCCAGCCCCGCCAGCATTTTCGCAAAACTCACCTCCACGTGCTCAGGCCCGCCCTTGACGCCGAGTTCGATATGCCGGCGACGCTGTGCGTCACCCACGCTAGGCAAGCTGAATACTTTGATCTGCGGGAATTCAGCTTCCAGCGCTTCCATCAGCGGGGTCAGCGTCGATTCCATCGATTCATAAACAAAGACTGACTTCTCCACATACGCGGTCTGATGAAACAGATGCGCGTAATGTGTATCAAGTACCCACTCCATCATCGGCGCTGCCATCACAGGAAAGCCCGGCACGAAGTAATGGGCGCCGCCTTGCGCATGCTTGAGCGCAAAGCCCGGAATTTTATTGTACGGATTCGGGATGACGTCAGCGCCTTGCGGGAACTCACCCATCTTCAACCGATGCACGTTGTCGGCTGCCGAATAATTTGGCTCAGTGCCAGCTTCACGCGCCACGTCGGCGATACGCTCATTGATTCTCTCGCGTGCTTCGGGATGCAATTCCAGCGACACGCCCATCGCGTCAGCCGCGCACTGACGGGTATGGTCGTCCGGTGTGGCACCAATGCCGCCACAGGAAAAGACAATGTCTCCACTGGCCAGCGTACGGCGCAAGGTGGCCGTGATGCGCGCCGGATCGTCGCCTATATATTCAGCCCAGCCAAGCTGCAGTCCGCGCGCAGACAACAGCTCGATAAATTTTGCCAAGTGCTTGTCGGTGCGCTTACCCGACAAAATTTCGTCGCCAATAATGATGATGCCAAATGCCATGTCAGGTCCGGTACGCTGTTTGATCTATTTGATTGATGTCGATGATAACTCGGGAGCTGCGCAAACGAGCCAGCGCATCCAGACAATAATGCTGGAACCATAAGCCGCTGAATACAAATGCCAGCAAATAAAGCCAGATCGCCAGCGCCGCCAGAATCGGAAAGAAAATCACCGAGGCAACGCCGCCCAGCCAGAGCAAGCCAGGCACTGCGCCCAGGCTGCCGGTTGTAACACCGATCGCCAGCAGGGGCCAACGATGCTGGCGCAGGATATCAAGCCGCTCTTGTGCATCGGCATAGTCTGCCAGTGCATCATAAGTCATCACGCGCGATGCCAGCCATCCCCACAACAATGGCTGCACGATCAATGCAAACAACGGAATGAAGTTGAGGGGCAATGTCACTAGCCACACGACAGCAAATACGACGAAAGATGCCAATGACACCCACAAGCTGCCTGCCAGCGAGCCGCCATGGCGCAGCTCGAGCTGCGGATAATAGCGGCTGCCAACATGGCGTGTAATGGCTGGCATGGCCATGACGCCGACCAGCACCAGCGCGGTCATGATCATCAGCGGCAGCAGCAACCACATAGCCAGCAATGGCACCAGTATCGCTTTGATGCCGCCGAGTCCTGTCGAGTCGAGCAAGTCGCTGGTTGCGCGAAAGAGTGCATAGTCGGCAAACCAGCTTTGCAGCATATCTATCAGTGGCTGCAAGACCAGCCACAATGCCAGGCCCCACAAGGCCAGCGCGATTATGAAAGGGAAGAAAGTCAGCAGCAGCATGCGTAGATGCATCTGCGACCATATCGCGCGGGCAAATGAAGAAACAACTGGAATCATGGAGCGCCTTTGTTTTTATGCATTATAGAAGACGCCGACAAAACAGCGCCGCGCAAGGGCAAATTAGCTTGCTGCTAAAATGCGCGATCTTGTTGAATCCTAAGAGAAGGAAAAACCATGTCCATGATCATGACCGCCTCCGGGCTGCAGTATGAAGACCTGACCGTTGGTGAAGGTGACGAAGCCGTTGCCGGCAACCATGTCACTGTGCATTACACCGGCTGGCTGCAAAATGCAGACGGCACTGAAGGCAAGAAATTCGATTCCAGCGTAGACCGCAACGACCCGTTTGATTTTCCGCTCGGCGCAGGCAACGTGATCCAGGGTTGGGATCAAGGCGTGCAAGGCATGAAAGTCGGCGGCAAGCGCCGTCTGGTCATCCCGTCGTCACTGGGCTATGGTGCGCGTGGCGCCGGCGGCGTGATTCCACCGAATGCCACGCTGATTTTTGATGTGGAACTGTTAGGCGTCTAAAGATTTCAAGCGGCGGTGGCGAAAACTTTTTCCATGTTCTTCGTCACTTTCGCTTCGATTGCGGATGCAAAACCCTTGAGCATAAAACCAAGCGTGATCTCCAGATGCGCTTGATTTTCTGCCAGAGCCAGCGTGCCGGACACACCAGTGCGAGTGAAGCTCAGCACATCACCCTTCCATTCTGCGACCATCTCGTATTCCGCCACCATCTGGTCGGCGACCTTTTGCGCGGCAACGCGCGCCTGCTCCATTGATAAAGTATGGTCTTGCATGATGCTGATGTCGGCCATCGATTTATCCTTTTTTTAGTGCGTCAGGGTTTAGCAGATTCGGTGGCGTACCGCCTGTGAGGGCGGCGATCAGGTTGCCAGCGGCACAATTGGCCATTGCACGCCGCGTCGGTTCCGATGCACTGGCGATATGCGGCGTGAGCACGACATTCGACAACGCGAGAAAATCCGGATTGAACGCGGGTTCATTCTCGAAGACGTCCAGACCGGCTGCGGCAATCTGTCCCTTCTTCAAAGCTGCAATTAGTGCAGCATCATCAACGATGCCACCGCGTGCAATATTGACCAGCGTAGCGCCCGGCTTCATCAGCGCCAGCTCGGCTGCACCGATGAAATGATGCACTGCCGGTGAATATGGCAGCACCAGCACCACATGGTCGGCCGTACGCAAGAGTTCTTCACGGCTCAGGTATTGCGCATTGTTGGCGCGCGCCTCCAGCTCGGGCGACAGCCTTGAACGGTTGTGATAAACAACCTTCATGTCGAAGCCCATTGAGCGCCGCGCAATCGCCTGGCCTATGCGGCCCATGCCGATGACGCCCAGCGTGGCGCCATGTACATCGGCGCCAAGAAAACCGTCATAAGTCCATTTTTCCCATTTGCCGGCGCGCAGATGATGCTCGGATTCAGTCACGCGGCGTGCAGTTGCCATCAACAATGCCCAGCCGAAATCAGCAGTGGTCTCATTGAGCACATCAGGCGTATTGGTGACGACAATGCCGGCAGCAGTCGCTGCAGCCACGTCGACGTTGTTGTATCCAACGGCCATATTGCAGACGGCTTTTAATTGCGGGCAGGCCTGTATCAGCTCCGATGAGATGCGATCGGCAGGATTGGCGAACAGCCCGTCTTTGCCCTGCAACTTTGCAATCAGTTCTGCCTGCGTATAAATGACATCGGCGGGATTGGACTCGACGTCAAAATGTTCTGCCAGCCGCGCCAGCACTTCCGGAAAGACGGCGCGTGAAACAAGAATCCTGGGTTTCATTTTCTTCAATTTGCTTTTAAATGTCGCGTACCAGAATCACATGTACCCGGTAAGGGCCATGGGCGCCGAGCACAATGGTCTGTTCGATGTCGCCGGTGCGGGACGGGCCTGAGATGAAGTTGGACGCGCGCGGCAGCGAACCGCGTTCGGCCTTGGCCAGCGCAAAGCCGTCTTCGATTGCGCCGACGATGCGTGCAATCGGCACAATCGCGATATGGGTTTCGGGCAGCAAGGCGGCCGATGCAAAAGTTGCCGCGCCGGACAGCAACATCAGCGTGCCGGTCTCGGCTACTGCGCAGAAGCAGCCGGTGATGCCGACCATATCTTCGTTGACGGGCGGACGAAATGCCACATCGACACCGGCCTGTTGCCATGGCAATGCCGCCAGAGTCTCCCAGCCGATTGCGGTTTTGGGGATACCCATGCCGTCGAGGTAGCGGGCAACTGCCTGTGGCACATCGGCCAGCGTGGCGACTTCATCGAGCGTCTGCGAAGTGCGCAGCGCTTGCTGGCGGAAGCGTTCAGTCAGATCACTGCCAATATCCGGGCGCGGACCGCCTTCATGGTGATCCAGATAGCTCTGAACCTTGTCCAGTTCGGACTGTGCCGTTTCGGACGGACGGTTTTTGGCTTGACGAATGCGGCTGAAAATAGCTTGGCGGGCAGCAGATGTATCCATGATTTCCTCAACTAAGGTGTCCGATTTTAGCGCAGTCAATCAATCTGCCGTTAGTAGCTTCGCTTGATTTAATTTCAGAGCGTTTTTGCAAAACATTCACCGATGCCGACTGCAGGCTTAGGCATGTACATATTCAAAAAACATCTAAGCGCGGTTTGTGAGAGCGGGCGATTTACCTTAAAATACAAGGCTTTGCAAATAATGCCTGACTAGTGACTTCCATGCGGGGTGCTATAAATCAGGCAAAGCGGAATACCCGCTGCATTTTGTTTCAAAAATACTTACAGATAGGACTGTTATGACCCATGTTGTGACCGAATCCTGCATCAGCTGCCGCTACACGGACTGCGTTGATGTATGCCCGGTAGACTGCTTCCGTGAGGGCCCGAATTTCCTGAGCATCGATCCGGACGAGTGCATCGACTGCGCCGTGTGTGTCGCGGAATGCCCGGTCAATGCCATCTATGCAGAAGAAGATGTGCCGGCCAACCAGCAGCAGTTCATCAAACTGAACGTCGAACTGGCTCGTAAATGGCCGTCCATTACCAAATCAAAAGCAGCCTTGCCGGATGCCGAGAAATGGAAAGACACCACAGACAAGCTGCAATATCTGGAACGTTAATACCAAGCCAATAACAGGATTTGAAATTCGCATGAATACCCAAGTACTGCAGTCGCCCATAGAAACCGATGCCGTCATCATCGGCGCAGGTCCGGTCGGCCTGTTTCAGGTTTTTGAACTCGGACTGCTTGAAATTAAAGCGCATGTAATCGATTCGCTGGCTGTCGTTGGCGGCCAGTGCGTTGAGCTGTATCCGGACAAGCCGATTTACGACATTCCTGCCGTGCCGGTCTGCACAGGCCAGGAACTGACCGACAACCTGCTCAAGCAGATCGAACCGTTCGAGCCGACTTTTCATACGGGTCAGGAAGTCACGCTGGTTGAAAAGCGTGAAGACGGTCGTTTCGATCTCGAGACTTCGACGGGTACGCGCTTCATTACCAAGACAATCTTTATCGCAGCCGGTGTGGGCTCTTTCCAGCCGCGCACGATCAAGGTGGACGGCATTGACGCGTTCGACAACAAGCAGCTGTTCTACCGCGTCAAAGATCCGGCCCGCTTCGCCGGACGCAATATCGTCATCTGCGGCGGCGGTGATTCAGCGCTTGACTGGGCGCTGAACCTGCAGGGTAAGGCCGAGTCCGTAATCCTGCTGCATCGTCGCGAGGACTTCCGCGCAGCGCCCGCCTCGGTCGCCAAGATGAAAGAACTCTGCGAAGCCTACGAAATGCAACTGGTCATCGGTCAGGTCTCTGGCTTCGAAACCAAAGGCGATCTGCTTTCGGAAATCAAAGTCACCGGTGCCGATGGCGTAACGCGCCGTCTGCCGCTGGACGATTTGCTGGTCTTCTTTGGCCTGTCGCCAAAGCTTGGCCCGATTGCCGAGTGGGGCCTGGATATCGAGCGCAAGCAGCTGAAGGTCGATACTGAAAAATTCGAAACCAATGTGCCGGGCATTTTTGCTGTTGGTGATATCAATGTCTACCCAGGCAAGAAGAAACTGATTTTGTCGGGCTTCCATGAAGCAGCCCTGGCTGCGTTCGGTGCGGCGCCGTATATCTTCCCCGAGAAGAAAATCCATATGCAGTACACGACAACGTCGCCAAAGCTGCACAAAATTCTGGGTGTTGATTCACCAGTTTTTGATTAAGCCGTATTTGATTGAAAAACAGGCACCTGCGGGTGCCTGTTTTTTTTGATCATCTTTTAACTTGCCGACCGGCTGCTAGCCATTCACGCAGGGTTTCGTCTTTTGGTTCACCCAACACGAAACGTACGCCGCGCTTGCCATCAAGATAAGCGATATACGGCGTCATCCCGCGCCAGCCCGGATTGACCGAGTATTGCAGCGCCTGCGCAGAACCATTAAAGGCAAATACGCGGCTAACGCTAGCCAGATGCGGGTCATGCAAAAGAACCGCGTCATCTTCGCTATCCATTGAGACAACAATCAGGCGCGTGCCGGAACGGGCAGCAGACAGAGCGGCTGCGATGCGATCTATCGCGCCTGGACAGTGCGTGCATGTCACCGAAGAAAACACCACGATGGACGGACTCGTGGTCTGCTTGCGCAGTTGCTGCCAGCTGGTCTTGTCAAAATTCTCGACGGCTGCGGGCGCGGCCATCACACCGGCATGCAATGCCAGCAGCATGACTGCCGCGGCCAGATATTTATTGCGCGAAGCGGTGAACATGAAAGTCCTTTTCAGTACGCCACACAACGGCGATTGTTCCTGCGCGCGAAATCAGGCGCGGATGGTCATTGTCGAAAGGCGAGGTAAACAGGGTAGACAACTTGAAATGTTTGCCGTTATCTTGCGACACCCAGGCGCTGATGCGGCTTGACTGCCCATCGTAGCTGCGCCAGACAATGACGACCTGTTTGCCACTACGTGCCACATCCGCATGTTCGGCATGAACATCCGGCAGTTCGCGCACTTTTCCCTTTGGATTGCCATCATGATCCAGCAAGCCATAGCGCACGCGCTGTCTGCCGGCCTTGTCGCCAAACCATACCGCGTGATAGCCGCCATTGCCGGCGGCGGCCAGCCCCGGCCCATGATGCGGACAGGCTTTCAAGACCCAGTGATCTTTGCTGGCACGGGTAACTGTTGATGCCTTGTTCGCAGTGACCCGCGCAAAGGCGTGGTCGCGCACGCTGCCGGCAAACACATGACGCCAGATTGCCGCTACGCCCGCATCCGGTTCGGCAGCAAGCGCAATGCGACAGCATTCGCAGCTGAAGTCGGCGAGCTTCTGGTCGGGACCGAAACTGGCGCCGCCGTCCTGCGACACGTTGTAATAAATTGCCGCACCCTCATAGCTGGTCTGGTCACCCTGACTGGCTTGCCAGGCACGTTCGGCGTCGCGCTTGTCAACCCAGAAGGTATACAAGTCGCCACGCGCATCAAACATGACGGATTCAAACCGGTGCGTGATGATCTGCCGGTCTGCATGCACCGTGAATGGCGCCGTGAAGCTTTTCCCGCTATCGACCGAGCGCAGCATGCGGATTTCGCCGGTGTAGGGCCTCGCTAGCGGCCGGGTATACGTTACGACGACTTTGTCTCCCGGACCGAAAGCGATCTTGGGAGCGTTGTCGCCATTGGTCGCGACTTGTTCGTCATTATTCGGCAGCAGCTGCCGCTCGCTCCATGCGCCGCTCTGGCTATCCTGCCGTTGCAGAAAAAGCTGCCCCTGCTCGACTGCCACTACCCAGACTGCACCATCTGGCGCAATGGCTGCGCCGGTGGCGAGCGCAGGCTTGCCGGCATGGCCCTGATGCTGTGCTGCAGCCGGCAATTCCAAAACCAGCAGGCTACAAACGAGCAGCAGCTGCCGTCCATAGTATTTGAATGTATTTACCATTTGGTTTCCAATCCCAGATACGCTGCGCGCGGCAGCCCTGGTGCGTACAGTGCACCACTACTGCTGGCAGCGGCGCTATCGGCATAGCGCTTGTCGAGCAAGTTGGTCAGGCGCGCAAACAGCACTGCTTGCTTGCCTAGTTTCTGACTCAGCCTCAGATTAAGCAAGTCATGCCCTGCATATTTGCCATAGCGATTTTCTGCGTCAAGAAAATAACTACCCAGCCTGACCCATTCCAGCTGTGCCTGCGTTCCTTGCGACGGCTCCCATGTAATGCGCAGGTTGCTCAACACGCGTGGCGCGGCTTCGACTTCATTGCCCGAGTAATTTGCCGTTGCCGTCTGCCATGCCGTGTAACGATGTACCGCGTACGAGGCCGCAAGATCGGCGCGCAAGGTGGCAGTCATCTGACGGCCCAGACCCAGCTCCAGTCCTTTGTGCCGGGTTGCGCCGTTATTGGTTTGCAATACGGCGCCACTACTGTCGCGCTGCGCCAGCAAGTCATCGTGTTTCGTCAACAGATAGGCCACTACTTCATACGCCCAGCCTTGATGCGCACCACGCAAACCCAATTCGAACTGATCCGCGCGGATTGGTTTTAAAGCCAGTGCCGCATTGACCTGCGCTGAACTGCTCGCACCCGCTCTGAATAATTGATTTTCAGAGGGCGTGCGAAAGCCTTGATTGTAGGAAGCGAACGCGTGCGTATCGGCAGACAGTTCCAGGGTCATGCCCAGCTTCGGACTGAGGCGTGAAAAATTTGCCGCGGTATCGCCGCTTTGAAAAAAACCACCGGCATTGATTCCGGCCGCAAGATGATTAGTCATACTGAAACGCGCATAGTCGTAGCGTAATCCGACTGTGACACGCAGCCGCTCCACAGGAGACATTTCCAGATGCGCGTAAGGCGCAACACTTTGATAGTTGACCTTGTAGTCATAGATGCGCTGCCCCACCGTATAGCCGGTGTATTGCCTGAACAATCCCGTAGTGCCGTTGTCAGTCAGGGTAATTTTGTCTTCCTGCCGCTGGCTTGGACTGACATCGATATCAATACCGGCGATGAAACGCGACCGCATGCTGTCTTCAAAATTTTTGCGGAATTTCGTCATCAGCCCAAATGACTGCACAGCAGTATTTTCAATGCGCGGCCCGTTGGTGAAGTTATAAGATCCATTCAGATCCATGCGGTTTTCGCGAAAATAAGGCGTGATGCTCAGTTGTTCGCCGCCACCCAAATCTTTTTGAATGGCTGTCGATAGTCTGAAGGCGTCAACTTTGCGATAGGCCGGCGAGCGCAGATTCACCGTCGGGTCATTTTGGTAAAGCGCATAGGGCAACGCGGAATTGGCACCGGTTTGCTGATCGACTTTGGTCGCGCCCAGAATGGTCTTGATCGTCGTCGACGCGTCGAATTCATGATCCCAGCGCAGGTTCAGGCTTTGCCTGTCGTAAGCAGTCCTGCTGCGCCAGCCATCGGAGTGGGTAATATTAAAATCGGCACGCAGTGCATTACTGCCGATCTGGCCGCTGTCCACGCCTCCCAACAGGCGTCCCCATCCAAATGCGCCGGCTTCAACCGACAGATCAGCACCCTGCTTTGCTTGGGGCGTGCGCGAAAGCACATTGACGATGCCGCCTATCGCGTCCGAACCATACAGGGCCGAGCCAATGCCACGCACGACTTCAATACCGCCAGCCGATGGAATATTCAATTCGTACAGCGCATTGTGGTTGAAGTTGCCGGTAGCACGCGCCGGTATTCCATCTTCCAGAAACAGATACAGCGGACTGGTGCTAAAACCTTGCCGTATCGCCGTTGTATGTCCCTCGCCATTCGTGACCGCGATCGCAACGCCGGGTATCTGCCCCAGTAATTGTTGCGGATGCGCGGGGCGGGTAAAAGCAATGGCGTCGCGACTGATGACGCCAACAGCAGATGGCGTCTCCGACAGTAGCGTTTCTTCGCGCGTGCCGGTGACGGTCACGGCTGGCAGCGTTATTGTTTGTGATGCGCTATCCGTAGTGCGGTTGTCTGTCACGTTTGCCATATCAGCATAGGCAAGCTGTGCGCAAGCCAGAGTAGCTGCAGCAAGTGCCTGCAGGGCTCGACTATTCATTGATTCTCTCCTGAGTAAAACAATGTCCGCTGAGCGCTCGCTTGCAACATGCAGCTGCAGCAAGAATGGCGGCGGACTAAAAATGGGCTTAATTCAGGAGAACGAAGGCGGTGCGCGGGACTGCAGGCTGTGGCCGGGGAAAACGCTGGCTACGGATGGAAGAGAAATGGCGGCATGCCGGATATTGCCGGCTGCGCCAAGCAAATAAATGCTGGCATCAAATTCGGGGGCAGCACCTGTGACGGCGCAAAACAGACAATGCTCGCTGGCCGTGTGCATACCGGCCTGACCGGACTCTGTCGCCTTAACCCATTTAATACCAGAGCTGACACAGACTTCCGTCCAGTCCGATTGCCCCACCGTCTGCATGGCTGCCCATGCAGGCAAAAAAGCCTGCAATAGCAGTGTTGCTAGTAGCAGCTTGGCAAGCAGGGATCGGAAGTGGCGCGATATAGACATTGCAATGAATTTTACCATGGCAATACTGACCTCTTTGCTCATGCCGATGTTAGCGAGCACTTACGGGCATGTATCTTGCGCCTTACTGAGGAGTTTGATGGAAAGCAGGCGTAATTTGGAGAAAAATAATGTCTAATGTTACTGAAGAGGCATCTTTTTTATTAACATGCTTTCCAACTCTTAATAAGAGGAAAAGTCAGTGTTTTAATACCCAAAGCCTCATAAACAGAAATTGGACAGGCAGTTATGCTAGAGTCGAATTTCGTTGGAGCAATACTGAAGTAATAAGCAAAAAGTAAATGCCCGCTTGCGCGCGACATCCGATGTTTAAAAGAGTTATGTAAGAGGAAAGTTCACGGTTAAATTGATGCCATCAGCCAATAAAATTTCGAAATTGCATTTGCTGCATTGCGGAAATACTGGATTAGTTGCACAATTCCGGCGTACTTAAAGAGAGGTCTCCATGCTCTATCAACTGCACGAAATGAACCGCACGCTGCTCAATCCGCTGATTCAATGGGCTGAAGCTTCTTCGAAACTGTTTACGAATCCAGTTTCGCCATTCGCGCACACGCCGTTTGCGCAACGCATTGCTGCAGGATACGAGCTGATGTACCGGCTCGGTAAAGATTACAACAAACCGCAATTTGGCATTACTTCTATTGATGTGGCTGGACACACCGGCGTTGCCGTCATCGAAGATGTGGCCATAGAAAAACCTTTCTGCCGGTTGCTGCATTTCAGAAAAGACTTGAGTTCGACAGCCCTGTCAAAACTGCAGCAACCCAAAGTTTTGCTGGTCGCCCCCTTGTCGGGACATCACTCAACACTGCTGCGTGATACCGTGCGCGGCCTGTTGCCTGATCACGATGTGTACATCACCGACTGGACAGATGCGCGCATGGTGCCGCTGGATAAAGGTGCATTCCATCTGCATGACTATATTTATTATGTGCAGGACTTCATCCGCTTCCTGGGTGCCGATCTGAACGTGATTTCAGTATGCCAGCCAACGGTGCCTGTGCTCGCAGCGATCTCGCTGATGGCTAGTGCCAATGAACCCAACCTGCCAAAGACCATGGTGATGATGGGTGGGCCGATCGACCCGCGCAAATCACCGACTGAAGTCAATGATCTGGCAACCGAAAAGCCGTTTTCGTGGTTTGAAAATACGGTGATCTTCAGCGTGCCGCCAAATTATCCGGGCTACGGACGCCATGTGTACCCTGGCTTTCTGCAGCACGCCGGCTTTGTCGCGATGAATCCGCGCCGTCATGCTGAAAGTCACTGGGAGTTTTACTTGCACCTGCGCGGCGGCGACAATGAATCCGCCGAAGAGCATCGCAAGTTCTACGATGAATACAACGCTGTGCTGGACATGCCGGCCGAGTACTACCTCGAGACGATCAAGACCGTTTTCCAGGAATTCCATCTGCCTGCCGGCACCTGGGAAGTCGAAGGCAAACTGGTTCGCCCGCAAGACATCAAGAGCGTTGCGCTATTTACGGTAGAAGGTGAACTCGACGACATCTCGGGTTCGGGCCAGACACGCGCCGCGCATGACTTGTGCTCGAATATTCCGGAAGAGAAGAAGCTGCATTTCACGGCACCAAAATGCGGCCACTACGGTATTTTCTCGGGCCGTCGCTGGCGTGAGACGATTGCGCCGCGCATCGGTGAATTCATCAAGGCCCACGCCTGATTGTTCTTGCATAGCTGCGCAAAGCCGCCTCCGTCAAACGGGGCGGTTTTTTTATTCCGGACGGCCGATTTGTGAGAGTGGGCAATTCACCGGATAATAGCGTTCTATGTCTAACCAGTCCGACGCCCTTTCCTCGCCTTCATTGGCAGATCGCATTGAAGATCTGCTGCCGCAGACCCAATGCACCAAATGCGGATACCCGGCTTGCCGGCCGTATGCAGAAGCGATCGCTGACAGCTCGGCCAACTATAACCAGTGCCCTCCAGGCGGCCTGGAAGGCGTAACACGCATCGCCGCGGTATTAGGCAAGCCCGTAATACCCATCAATCCTGTCAACGGCGCTGAGCGCCCGCGTCCGGTTGCCTTCATTGATGAAAACGTCTGCATCGGCTGTACGCTCTGCATACAGGCGTGCCCGGTGGATGCCATTGTTGGCGCAGCCAAGCAAATGCACACAGTCGTACCTTCCTTGTGCACCGGTTGCGATCTCTGCGTAGCGCCATGCCCGGTGGACTGCATCGCCATGATTGAAGTTACGCCGGGCCAAACCGGCTGGGATGCGTGGTCACAAACAGAAGCGAACGCAGCACGCACGCGGCATGACAAGCGGACCCTGCGCCTGCAACGCGAAAAAGCCGATAACGATGCACGGCTGGCGGCAAAGGCCGCAGCAAAACTGAAAGAAGTCGAGGCCGAGCCGGCGCTGAGTGCGGAACAGCAAGCAGAAAAAGAACGCAAGCGCGCTATCATTCAAGCCGCTATCGAGCGGGCACGCTTGCAAAAGGAACAGCTCGCTGCAGGCCAGTCGCCTGAGAAAAAATCATGAATCTGGAAAAACGTCGTCAAATATTCGCGCGCTTCTGGCAAGCCCAACCGCACCCCACCACCGAGCTCGAATACACCTCGCCGTTTGAATTGCTGATCGCTGTAATCCTGTCGGCGCAGGCCACCGATGTGTCGGTCAATAAAGCCACGCGCAAGCTGTTTCCACTGGCATCGACGCCGGCGCAAATTCATGTGCTGGGTATCGAAGGCCTGATGCCTTATATACAAACCATCGGCCTCTACCGCACCAAGGCAAAAAATGTCATCGAGACTTGCCGCATTCTGCTTGAGCAGCATGGTGGCCAGGTACCTCGTACGCGTGAAGCGCTGGAAGCCTTGCCCGGCGTTGGTCGCAAGACGGCAAATGTGGTACTCAACACTGCCTTTGGCGAACCGGCAATTGCCGTCGACACGCATATTTTTCGCGTGGCAAACCGTACGGGTATCGCGCCGGGCAAAAACGTCGAAGAAGTCGAGCGCAAGCTGATGCAGTTGGTGCCGAAAGAATTTGTGATGGATGCCCATCACTGGCTGATCCTGCATGGCCGCTATACTTGCATCGCCCGTACGCCGAAGTGCTGGAATTGCATGATCGCAGATCTCTGCGAGTACAAAGCCAAAACGCCTTCGCCTGACAAAGCTATCTGAATCATTCAAAACGAAAATCATGGAAGCATTTTTTAACACTGCGCTCGTTGTCGCGCTCGGCGAAATGGGCGACAAAACCCAGATACTGGCACTGTTGCTGGCAGCGCGTTATCACCGGCCTTGGCATATCCTTGGCGGCATTTTTCTGGCAACGCTACTGACGATGAGCGTGACAGCCTTATTGGGTACAACGGTATCAAACCTGGTGCCTGCCGGCGTACTGCGCTGGCTGGTGGTCGGGCTGTTTTTCGCTGTCGCCATCTGGACCTTGATTCCCGAAGACGACGACGATGATGATGAAGCGCAGTTCAAGTCTTCGACCAGTCTGGTGCTGACCGCCTTCATCACTTTTTTACTGGCAGAGATGGGCGACAAATCGCAACTGGCTACGCTGGTGATGGCTGCCAAATACGGGCAGTTCGATATGGTGATGGCAGGCTCAACGCTGGGTGAAATGCTGGCGATTGCACCGGCAGTCATGCTCGGTAAAACCACGGCGCAATGGATACCGCTGCACTGGGTCAGGATCGCCGCGGCAGCATTGTTTGCTGCGCTCGGGATGTGGGTGCTGGTATTCGGGCTCGACTAATTCAGGAAGCCATCATGTTTAACCCGACCAAAGAAGAAGTGCGCCGGTTTTTCTGCGATACCTGGCGCAAGACACAGGCCGGTGAAGTGCTGACACCACTGGAAGCGATTGCGCGCGACTGGCTGATCCAGCATCCGGAATACGAGAGCGACTTCGCCAATCCCGAAACCGCCCAAAATGCCGACTACGATGTCGAGCAGGGCAAATCGAACCCGTTCTTGCATCTGTCGATGCACCTGTCAATCGCAGAGCAAATTTCTGTCGATCAGCCGCGCGGCATACGCGACGCTTTTCTAAAGCTGGCCCAGCGACGCAACTCGGAGCACGATGCACACCATGAAATCATGGAGTGTTTGGGACAGATGCTATGGACTGCGCAGCGCAATGGCACCGCGCCAGATGGAGAGGCGTATGTGGAGTGTGTGCGTTTGCGGGTTTAGCTTCTGCGTGAAGTTCTGACAAAATTTTTGAAGATTTACAAAAAGTGCGAACCCAGCGTCATTTCCATAGTTAAAACTCGCGCGCGGTGCAAATTTGAACGAAAAAAAACCACGGCAAGCGTGGTTTTTAATTTTGCAAAACAAACTCAGAAGCAAGCTTACAAGCAGGTTTACTTACGCAGTACCAGCGAGCCAGGCAAGCTTGAGAGGTAAGCAGCAATATCTTTGACTTCCACAGGGGACAATGGTTTGGCCATACCACCCATGATCGCGTTAGCACGGCTATTGCCGGCATTCGCGCCACGCTGGTAAGCAACCAGTGCATGCTCAAGGTAGTCAGAGTGCTGACCAGCCAGCTTCGGGTAGCTCGGGTCAACCGGGCTGTTGTAGTCGGCGCCATGGCAAGCTGCGCAGTTGTATTTCTGGGCTGCAGCCTTACCGGCTGCCACATTGCCGGCAACGGCATTGAAAGAAGTTACGCAGGCAAACAGGGTCACCAGCATTGCAATCATTTTTTTCATGGTGGGCTCCTGTTATTTCTGCTGCGCGTAATACGCTGACACGTCAGCGATGTCCTGATCGGACAAGCCGGCTGCGATACCACGCATGGTCGGGTGATTACGCTCGCCTTTTTTATAGGCATTCAATGCCGACGCGAGATATTTTTCTGACTGGCCACCGAGCATGGGAACGCGGTAAACCTCCGGGAACGAAGCTTTGTAGCCTACGATGCCGTGGCAGCCGATACACATGGCAACCTTGTTTTCAGCGGCTTTGGCGTCTCCCTTGATGTCCGCAGCTGCGGAGATCTGGGCCACACCCGCCAGCGCGAGAAGTGCAAAGAGTTTTTTCATGATAGCTGGGTAGTTGATTCGAAACTGATTAATGGCGACCAGAAAAATTGCCAACATAGTATTGAAATGTTGCTCTGCCGCACCAAAAGCGCCTAATTTTAACCTAATAAGAACACGCCGTCTATTTTAGACAAGTAAAAACAGTCGACAGTTACGAACGATACCTGCTCCAACTTGCTTACAAGACGTCGTTTATACTCGGTTCTATTTTCCAATTACCGACCAGCTCCCATGCGACCATCCCAGCGTTTTGAAGGTTCAGACAGTTACGTTGCCACCCACGACTTGAAACTGGCAGTCAATGCCGCCCTTACCCTGCAACGCCCATTGCTGATCAAGGGCGAGCCGGGCACCGGAAAGACCATGCTGGCCGAAGAAGTCGCTGCCGCGCTTGGCATGCCGCTGATGCAATGGCATATCAAATCGACCACCAAGGCGCAGCAAGGCCTGTATGAATATGACGCAGTGTCCCGCCTGCGTGATTCGCAACTGGGCGACGAGCGCGTCAAAGATATTCACAACTACATCGTGCGCGGCGTGCTGTGGCAGGCATTCACTGCCGAGCAGCCGGTCGTGCTGCTGATTGACGAGATCGACAAGGCAGACATTGAATTCCCGAACGACTTGCTGCGCGAACTCGACCGCATGGAGTTTTATGTTTACGAAACCCGCGAAATGGTGCGTGCCGTGCACCGACCTCTGGTGATCATCACGTCGAACAATGAAAAAGAATTGCCGGACGCATTCTTGCGCCGCTGTTTTTTCCATTACATCAAATTCCCTGAAAAAGAAACGATGCAGCAAATCGTGGACGTGCATTTCCCGAATCTGAAAAAAGAATTGCTGGCGCAGGCATTGCAGACTTTTTATGAAGTGCGCGAAGTCGCCGGCCTGAAGAAGAAACCATCTACCTCCGAACTGCTGGACTGGTTGAAGCTCTTGCTGGCCGAAGACATTCCACCGGAAGCGCTGCGCAGTGCTGACAACAAAAGCATCGTGCCGCCGCTGCATGGCGCATTATTGAAAAACGAGCAGGATGTGCATCTGTTCGAACGTCTGGTCTTCATGTCGCGCGCCAACCGCTAAGCTGCAACAACATGCTGATCGACTTTTTTTACGCGCTCAAAGACGCCAAGGTTCCTGTCTCCATCAAGGAGTTTCTGGTGCTGCTGGAGGCGCTGCAAAAACAGGTCATCGACAATTCGCTCGACGACTTTTATTTTCTGTCGCGCGCCACGCTCGTCAAAGACGAGGCGCACTACGACAAATTCGACAAAGCTTTCGGCCAGTATTTCCATGGCATAGAAGCGCTGTTTGATAAGTTGCCCGACATCCCGCTCGACTGGCTGATGAAGCGCATGGAGCGCGAACTGACGCCCGAGCAAAAAGCCCAGCTCGAAAAGTTCGGCTATGACAAGCTGATGGACCGGCTCAAGGAATTGCTGAAAGAGCAGAAAGAACGTCACGAAGGCGGTAACAAATGGATAGGCACCGGCGGTACATCACCGTTCGGCCATGGCGGCACCAATCCTGAAGGTATACGCATAGGCGGCGAAGGCGGCAAGCGCAGCGCGGTCAAGGTCTGGGAGGCACGCGCTTTCCGTGACTACGACAGTGAACGCGAACTCGGCACGCGCAACATCAAGGTCGCCTTGCGCCGGCTGCGCCGTTTCGCGCGCGAAGGCGCCGAAGATGAATTGGCGCTCGACGACACCATCCGCGCCACCGCCAGCAATGCCGGTTGGCTGGACTTGAAAATGCGGCCGGAGCGGCGCAATAAAACCAAGGTCTTGATGCTAATGGATGTGGGCGGCACCATGGACGACCATATCGCTCGCGCAGAAGAATTGTTTTCAGCGGCGAAAGCTGAATTCAAGAATATGGAGTTCTTTTATTTTCACAACTGTGTCTATGAGACACTCTGGAAAAATAATCGTCGCCGCCACGCCGAACGCTTTGCAACCTGGGATGTATTGCGCAAATATCCGGCCGATACCAAGCTGATCTTCATCGGCGACGCGACGATGAGCCCGTACGAAATCCTGCAACCTGGCGGCTCGGTCGAATACAACAATGAAGAAGCCGGCGCCGTCTGGCTGCAGCGCTTCACGCATACCTTCCCGAAATTTGTCTGGCTCAACCCTGAACCGGAAGGCTTGTGGCAATACCGGCAGTCGATAGACGTAGTGCGGCAGTTGATGAGCAACCGCATGTTTCCCGTCACGCTAGAAGGGCTGGAGCGGGCCATGCGTATGCTGAGCAAGTAATTCAAAGCCCCCCACCCTTACATTTTTCATTAGAATGCACTGGATTTTGCCCGCACCGGGCAAAAAAATCTCAGAGCGCCTATCAGGATGGGGCTGACAAGGCTGAAGTCGCAGACAGTACGTTTTACGGCAAGACGAAACAACGCAGTCAGCGCCATTTTGAGAGGCGCTCTTAGCAACAAGGTATTCATCTTCAGAGCATGGCAACCAAAAAATCAGACTATAGCGAAGCTTCCATCCGTGTCCTTAAGGGACTGGAGCCAGTAAAGCAACGGCCGGGCATGTATACCCGCACCGAAAATCCGCTGCATATCATTCAGGAAGTCATCGACAACGCGTCCGATGAAGCGCTCGGTGGCTATTGTAAAAATATTGTCGTCACCATCAATACCGACGGCAGCGTCAGCGTTGAAGACGACGGCCGCGGCATTCCAGTCGGCCTGCATCCGGAAGAGAAAGTGCCGACGGTGGAAATTGTCTTTACCCGTTTGCATGCCGGCGGCAAGTTCGACAAAGGCTCAGGCGGCGCGTATGCATTTTCTGGCGGCTTGCATGGCGTGGGCGTGTCCGTGACCAATGCCTTGTCCAGCAAGCTGGAAATTTCAGTCTGGCGCAAGGATGAGCGTGGTAATGGCGTACACCAGATGACCTTCTCTGGTGGCGATGTGACCTCGCCGCTACAGTCACGTCCTGCTGCGCGCGATGATAAAAAATCCGGCACCCGTGTAACGGTCTGGCCCGACGCCAAATATTTTGATTCGCCTGTAATCCCACTGAGCGAGCTGCAACGGCTGCTGCGCTCGAAGGCCGTGTTGCTGCCGGGTGTGAAAGTTACCTTCATTCAAGCCAAAAGCGGCGACACCCAGACCTGGCAGTATGAACAAGGCCTGCGCGGTTATCTGACCGAGGCACTGGCGCAAAACACCGGCGCGCCAACACTGATACCGCTGTTTGAAGGCGAACAATATGCGGCAGCTGACGCCGATGGATTTGCCGAAGGTGAAGGCGCAGCATGGGTGGTCGCCTGGACGGAAGACGGCAATGTCGTGCGCGAGTCGTATGTGAACCTGATACCAACGCCAGCAGGCGGCACGCATGAAGCGGGTTTGCGCGAAGGCTTGTTTGGTGCAGTCAAAAGTTTTGTCGAGATGCATTCCCTGCTGCCAAAAGGCGTCAAGCTGCTTGCAGAAGACGTCTTTGCGCGCGTGTCGTTTGTCCTGTCGGCCAAGGTGCTGGACCCGCAGTTCCAGGGACAGATCAAGGAAAAACTCAACTCGCGCGATGCAGTACGGCTCGTGGCCGGTTACTCGCGCTCGGCGCTTGAGCTGTGGCTCAATCAGCACGTTGACTACGGCAAAAAACTCGCCGAGCTTGTTATCAAGCAGGCGCAAAGCCGCCTGCGCTCGGCGCAAAAAGTCGAGAAGCGCAAATCATCCGGCGTGGCTGTTTTGCCGGGCAAGCTGACGGATTGCGAATCGACTGACATCACGCGTAACGAAATATTTTTGGTCGAGGGTGACTCTGCCGGCGGCTCTGCGAAGATGGGACGGGACAAGGAATTTCAGGCGATCCTGCCGCTGCGCGGCAAAGTGCTCAACACATGGGAGACCGAGCGCGACCGCCTGTTTGCGAATAACGAGATTCACGATATCGCCGTCGCTGTTGGCGTTGACCCGCATGGTCTGCATGATGATCCCGATTTATCCGGCTTGCGCTACGGTCGCATCTGCATCTTGTCGGATGCAGACGTCGACGGCTCGCATATTCAGGTGCTGTTGCTGACGCTGTTTTTCCGTCATTTCCCGAAACTGATTGCAAACGGCCACATCCACATTGCGCGTCCGCCGCTGTATCGCGTTGATGCGCCGGCGCGTGGCAAAAAACCAGCACAAAAAATCTATGCGCTCGACGATGGCGAACTTACTGCCATTGAAGACAAGCTGCGCAAGGACGGTGTCAAGGAAGGCGGCTGGAGCATTGCGCGCTTCAAGGGCCTGGGTGAGATGAACGCCGGCCAGCTGTGGGAGACGACGATGAATCCGGATACGCGCCGGCTCTTGCCAGTGGCACTGGGCCTGTTCGATCAGGTCGCTTCCGAAGCGCGCTTCACCATGCTGATGGGTAAAGGCGAAGCAGCTGCGCGGCGCAACTGGCTCGAAGACCATGGCAATGAAGTGGAAGCAGACATTTAAAACTTAAAAGACAAATCTTAAAGACACTGGATCCTGACTTTCGTCAGGAGCGTAGTGGGGAATTCGGACTGCATGCAGTCCGCCCACGCAGCAGTCATCACATGCAGGTGATGACGCTAGTTAATCCGACGTCGTTCCAGCGAAAGCTGGAACCCAGCGTCTTTTACTTACTTTTTTAGCGCTACAACATGACTGAACAAACCAATCTCTTTGAAGCCGCCGGCAGCGACGACGCAGACGCACTGACACTGGCCACCTTCGCCGAGCGCGCCTATCTCGATTACGCGATCTCAGTCGTCAAAGGACGTGCCCTGCCGGATGTGGCAGATGGTCAGAAGCCGGTGCAGCGCCGCATCTTGTATGCGATGGATCAGTTGAAGCTGGACTCGGGTGCAAAGCCACGCAAGTCAGCGGCAGTGGTCGGCGACGTGCTGGGGAAATTGCATCCGCATGGCGACCAGTCGGTGTATGACGCGATGGTGCGCATGGCACAGGATTTTTCCTTGCGTTATCCATTGATTGATGGTCACGGCAATTTCGGTTCGCGCGATGGTGACGGCGCCGCAGCAATGCGCTATACCGAAGCGCGCCTGACGCCGATCTCGCGCCTGCTGCTGGACGAAATCGATATGGGAACGGTCGACTTCCAGCCCAACTATGACGGCTCTACGGAAGAGCCGAAATTGCTGCCGGCGCGTCTGCCTTTCGTGTTGCTGAATGGCGCATCGGGCATTGCGGTTGGTATGGCGACGGAAATTCCTTCGCATAACCTGACTGAAATTGGCAAAGCTGCGGTGGCGATGATCCGCAATCCCAAGCTGACCCATGAAGAATTGATGGACATTATCCCTGGGCCGGATTTCCCGGGCGGCGGCCAGATCATCACGCCGGCCGGCCTGATCCGCGAAATCTATCAGAGTGGCCGCGGCAGCATCAAAGTGCGTGCGCGCTGGAAAATCGAAGACATGGCGCGCGGCCAATGGCAGCTTGTGGTTACGGAACTGCCGCCGGGCACGTCGTCGCAAAAAATATTGGAAGAAATCGAAGAGCTGACTAATCCCAAGATCAAGCTCGGCAAGAAGAGCCTGTCACCCGATCAGCTCGCCAACAAACAAACCATGCTCGCGATGCTCGACACCGTGCGCGATGAATCAGGACGCGATGCACCGGTGCGACTGGTGTTCGAGCCGAAGTCAAAAAATCTCGACCAGCAGGAATTCAGCACGCTGCTGCTGGCGCACACGTCGCTCGAAAATAGTGTGGGCGTCAATCTGGTGATGATTGGTGGTGACGGCCGGCCGCGCCAGAAAGCGCTCGGCGATATTTTGCGCGAGTGGATCAGCTTCCGTTTCGATACTGTCACCCGCCGTACCCAGCACAGGCTGGCGAAAGTGGATGACCGCATTCATATTCTCGAAGGCCGCGAAGCGGTGCTGCTGAATATTGACAAGGTCATCAAGATTATTCGCGAGTCGGACGAACCGAAGCCGGCGCTGATGGACGCATTCAAGCTATCGGAACGACAAGCTGAAGATATTCTTGAAATCCGCCTGCGTCAGCTGGCGCGCCTCGAAGCCATCAAGGTACAGCAGGAACTCGCTGGTCTGCGCGCTGAAAAAACTGCACTGCAGGAGTTGCTCGACAATCCGGCGGCCATGAAAAAACTCCTCATCAAGGAAGTCGAAGCCGACAGCAAGCAGTATGGTGACGATCGCCGCACGCTGATGGAAGAAGCCGAGAAGGCTGTCGCTGAACAAAAGCTCATTGATGAACCTGTGACGGTCGTGATCTCGCAGCGCGGCTGGGTGCGTGCCCGCGGTGGCCACGGCCATGATGCGCAGCAGTTCAGTTTCAAGGCTGGTGACGCGCTGTATGGCACCTTTGAATGCCGCACCATCGACTCTGTGCTGGCTTTCGGTTCCAACGGCCGTGTGTACTCGGTGCCGGTCTCTCTGCTGCCGGGCGCGCGCGGCGATGGCGTACCGCTGACGACCCTGCTTGAACTCGAGGACGGTACACGCCTGGTGCATTACTTTGCGGGCAGCGCCGACACGCCGCTGATGCTGGCTTCGACCGCAGGCTATGGTTTTGCGTCAAAAGCCGGTGACATGATCAGCCGCCAGAAAGGTGGTAAGTCATTCATGACGATGGAGGCAGGCGATGAACCGCTAATGCCGCGCGTGATGGGAAAAAATGCCAGCGCTATTGCCTGCCTGTCGGAAAATGGTCGGCTACTAGTGTTCGGACTCGACGAAATTAAAATGCAACCGGGTGGTGGACGCGGCGTGACCTTGATGGAACTGGACGCTAAAGAAAAACTGGTCGCCGCACAGCCTGTCAGCCAAAAAGGTGTGCGCGTCATTGGCATCAGCAGCCGCGCCGCCAAGCCGCAAGAATTGAATCTGTCGGCTGCTTCGCTAGCTATTCATATCGGCAAGCGTGCGCGCAAAGGCAAGCTTCTGGCGTCGCGCATGAAGGCATCGCAGCTGGAAGCTCTCTAATGAGCAAGGCTGCGTCTGTTTTGCGCAGGCACAGCCTGACCGCTTTACTGCTTGTGTTGGCATGCGTGGCCTGCAGCAGCATCAATCCCTACTATGACCCGGTCAGGCTGCATCACACCGCGCAAGGCTTCAAAAATAATTACCAGCAAGGTGAAATGGTCAGCTCGCTGTGGCGCTGGCAATGGGAGCGCTGGCGCGATGGACTGCCGAAGCCACCACGCAATGGCTATGCATTTCCGGTAGAAAAACCAGATACGGCATGGCTGCAAAAGAATCGCAGCCAGACGACGGCAACGTGGATTGGCCATGCCAGCGTGCTGGTGCAGATAAATGGCGTCAACCTGCTGACTGACCCGATTTTTTCGGAACGCGCTTCGCCTGTCCAATGGACAGGCCCGAAACGCTTCGTGCCGCCCGCTCTTGCGCTCTCGGAAATGCCGCATATTGATGTAGTGCTGATCTCGCATAATCACTACGACCATCTGGATCTTGATTCGGTGCTGGCATTGAATGCGCAAAGTGGTGGCGCGCCGCTGTTCCTGGTGCCGCTTGGCGTCAAACCATGGATGCAGGCGCAAGGTATACGCAATGTGCGCGAGCTCGACTGGTGGCAGAGCCAAAGCATGGCTGGCCTCGAACTCAGTCTGGTGCCGGTGCAGCACTGGTCGGCACGTAGCGTGACGGATCGCTTCGAGACTCTATGGGGTGGCTGGATCGCGCGCACTGATGCAAAAAATGCCAAGCCATTCACGCTCTTCTTCAGTGGCGACACGGGCTACTCAAAAGACTTTGCCGATATCCACCGTCATTTTGGCGATGTTGATTTGGCCCTGCTGCCAATCGGCGCCTACGAGCCGCGCTGGTTCATGCAGCGTCAACATGTGAACCCGTCTGAAGCCGTACAAATTCATCAAGACCTGCATGCGAAGAAATCGCTGGGCATTCATTGGGGTACGTTCGAACTGACGGACGAATCACTGGACGAGCCGCCGCGCGCGCTCGCAGAAGCCGTTAGTCAGGCGGGCCTTGCGCCTGATGCGTTTGTCGTAGTCAGGCATGGTGGCATGCTTAAATTTTAAGCAACTCAATCACAAACTCAAAAAGCGATTGATACAAAATCAATTTTCACATTTAGCTTGTGTTCTTGTCTGATTAGGCATTGAAGCAGGGAAATGCGGTATTTAGAATGGGCAATCTTGCTCATCGTAATAGCGCTATGCACCTACCTTCATTTGCCACACTTTCTCGCCGACTTCGTCTTGTCGTCGTCTGCATAAGTTTGGGATGCGCGAGCCTTGCCCATGCCAACGCACTCGACATCAGCATCAATGAACAAATCGTGATGCTGCCGGTCGTGAGTGTGAATGGCAGTCATCTGCAATTCGAGACCACAATTTACAAACCTGCAGGCGAAGGCCCCTTCCCCTTGCTGCTGATGAATCATGGCAAAGATCGTGGCAACCCCAATTTGCAAAGACGAGACCGCTTCCTGGCAATGAGTCGCGAATTTGTCAAACGCGGCTATGCAGTGGCAATCCCGATGCGCAAAGGATTTTCCAAATCGACTGGCAATTACAGCGACTATGGCTGCAATATGAAAGACAACGGCCAGCTGCAGGCCGATGACATCGAGGCTGCGCTGTCAGCACTGGTGCGTGAAAGCTGGGTCGACCCTCAACATATCGTCGTCGCCGGCCAATCCTATGGTGGACTGGCGACGATGGCATTTGGTACGCGCCATTTTCCGGGCGTGCGCGGCCTGTTGAATTTTGCCGGCGGCTTGCGCATTGATGGCGGCAACTGCGACTGGCGTGCCAGTCTGGTGACCGCCTTTGCCAGCTATGCAGGCAAGACCGCGCTGCCTAGCCTGTGGTTCTATGGCGCCAATGACAGCTACTTCAATTCAGTTTTGGCCGGCAAACTGGCTCAAGCCTATCAATCGGCAGGCGGTCGCGCGCAGCTGGTCGCGTTCGGCAATTTCAAATCTGACGCTCACGGTTTGGCTGGCAGCCGTGATGGTGTGGCAGTGTGGTGGCCCGAGACTGAACGCTTCCTGCAAAGCGTGGGTATGCCGACCGCTGAAGTATTCACGCTGCCCACGCGTCCGAAGCTGCTGGCGACGAATTTTGCAGCGATTGACAATGTCGAAGCGGTGCCTTACTTGTCGGAAGCCGGTCGTGCCGCGTACAGAAATTTTTTAGCAAGATCGACACCGCGTGCTTTTGCCTTGTCGAGTTCAGGTGAATGGAGCTGGGCCGAAGAAGGGGATGATCCGGTTGAACGCGTAATGGCTGCGTGTCAGCAATCGAGCGGTGCCGCTTGCCATTTATATGCTGTCGACAAGGATGTAGTCTGGAGCGAAAAAAGTAGTGTGCCTTCGCCCCAGGCCAGCGGCAATTAATTGAAATTCGAAGGCGACAAACCTGCAATACGCTGACGCATGATTTCAACGCTCGTATAGTCACGACCAAGAACAACGCGCAGGTTGCTGCCTTCTTGCTGATTATTGGGGCGCAGCACAGCATTCACGCCCATAGCTTCTGCGAGCTGTCGCGCAGCAGGATAGAAGCTGTACGCATATTCGATACGGGTTGCTTTGACGGTGTACTGCTCGTTATTGCGAGTGCGCACCACCTTCCATTGCTGCTCTGAGATCAGCCCGCGCAATGCGCGAGCCAATCCTGTTACACCGTTGCCGTTGACTAGCTCAATGCGACTGGTCGAAGTGGCAGCTGGGATTGATGCGGTCGCATGCTTCGTCAATGCCGGCGATTCAAGTTCTTTGACCTTTGCCACTTGCGTTGCTTGGGTGGGTTGGGTGGCTTGCGTCTGTGCTGCCTGTAACGGCTGCTCATCAGTATCCGGATAGCGTAGCGCATACACGCCCGGCATGAGCTGATTGATTTCCATGCCCTCGCCGGCCAGCACGACTTGTTTATTGGCTGCGTCTTTATGCGCGAGCATTTCCTGGCGATAGATTTCTGCATTCACCATGTTGAGCTTGTTCCAGGCATTTTCATTCGAGGGATCCAGCATGGTGGCGCGCTCCAAGGCTTCCCGCGCCAATATAAACTGTCCTTTCAGGTAATACGCATAGCCGAGATTGGCATGGACATGCGCAGCATCAGGATGCGCTTCTGCCAGGCTTTCAAGCAAGCTGATTGCACGGTCCACATCGCCGCGGCTTGCGTCGAGCGCAGCCAGTGCATTTTGCGCATCCATATAAGAGGGATCAATCCTCAGCGCTTGTTGATAATACTGATCGGCTTCAGCCAGTCGGCTTGCTTTATGCAACTCACGTCCGCGCTTGTAAAGCGATTGCGCAGTATCGATAAAAGCTTGCAATGTCGACGAAACAGGATCTGTCGACCCGAAGGCAGAATTGCTGCCGTTGCTGGCACAACCAAGCAGCACACTACTGCTACATAGCGCCATCAAAATGCTGGAGGATGTATTCATATGTTTTCTCCTTGAATTCACTCGCCGCCAGTCATCGCCGGCAGCAGCACACGGTAAACTTGCATCATTGACGGCCCTAGCAAGACCAGCAGCAGAGTCGGGAAAATAAAGAAAATAAGAGGAAAGAGCAGCTTGAGCGCAATCTTGGTGGCGGTTTCTTCTGCCTTCTGGCGGCGCTTGTTGCGTAAATTATCCGAGTGCACGCGCAGCGAATCAGCCATGCTGGTACCAAACCGGTCTGACTGGATCAGCATGGTCGCCAGCATTTCGACTTCTTCTACGCCAGTGCGCAAGGCCAGATGACGCAGTGCCTGTTCTTTTGAAAAACCTGTACGCAATTCCATCAGCACCAGTTGCAGCTCCTGCGCCAATATTTGGCTGCTGATATGAATTTCGGAAGCAACCTTCAGAATTGCCTGATCGAGTGCGAGGCCTGCTTCAATACAGATGGTCAGCAAGTCCAAAGCATCAGGAAAATTATCGAAAATTTCACGCTGCCTCCGTGCTATGGCCACGATTAAATAAACATTGGGCAGGTAATAGCCAATGGAAGCAGAAAGGACCAGCATTAGCATAATGACGCTGGCTCCTGTGTTAAGAAAATTTTCCCCGCCGAACAACAACAGCAGTAAGGGGAAAATTATCGCAAGCACGGTCTTTGCAGCAAAATAGATTGGCATGGTCGAAGGATTGCGCCAGCCGGCATTGATGAAACGAATTCGGATTGGCGAATGATCCCAGCCTTCTGACGGCAAAGACAATTTCATGAAGGGATTGGCAACTTGCACAATCCTCTCTACCCAAGGATTGCTCTGCTCGGTGCCAACGAGAGCAGCGTCATCCTGCAAACCGGCAAGGCGCTGCTTGAATCGGTCCGGGAATATCAACCAAACCACCAGGCCGGCAATGACTGCCCAGACCAGGAATACGACGACATAAAAGATAAGCGGTTGGCTGGTCATGATGTGATCCTGTCAAATGTGAATATGAATAATTTTGCGCATCCACAGTGCCCCCATCACCATCATCCCGGCTGCAATCATGATCAGCATCTTGCCATCGGGATCTTCAAGCAGCGCATTGAAATATGTCGGCGTAGTGAACCCCAATATCACGCATATCGCTACCGGCAACATGAACAGGATCCAGGCTGACAATCTTCCTTCGGCAGACAGCGTCCTGATCTGCCCGAGGAGCTTGAGTCGCTCGCGGATTAAAAAACTGATGCTGCTCATGAGCTCAGCAAGATTGCCGCCAGATTCACGCTGAATAAGAACGGCAACGACCAGATAGCGCAAATCATTCAGTGGAATACGTGCTGCCAGACGCTGCAGGGCTTCGCTCATTGCGATGCCGAAGTTAACCTCGTCAGCGACTATGCGAAACTCACCTGCGACAGGCTCCGGCATTTCATCAGCCACCATTTGCAAAGTAGACGGGAATGCATGCCCGGCCCGCAGACTACGTGCGATCAGGTCTGCCACTTCGGGCAGCTGCCCCTCTATCTTTTCCAGTCTCTTGCTGCGTTTTCTGAAGACATACAAGACCGGCGCCAGGCTGCAGACAATTCCGGCAGCAATTGCAATTGAAAGCTGTAGTAGCAGCATCAAGGCGATCAACAAGCCGAACAGGAAACATAACGCGGTATTGACGAGCAAACCAGCAACTGTCCAGTTGCATCCTGACTGTTGCAAAGTACTGTCGATCAAATCGATGCCGCGCAGGCGACGCAGGAAAGCTTCGGTTGAGGCAGATTCAGCCAAACGGCGACGCTTCAGCAAGGACTTGCTGGCCGCATTTTCTTTACCGTCAGTTTCAACAGATTTCAGGCGCTGTTGAGTACGACGGGCTGCCCCGCTCTGCGAAGAAAACCACCACTGCCATGCCACTTCAACACCGAGAGCCACAGCAATAAAGATCAGGACGAAGGCACTGTAATAAACAATATCCATGATGAGTTCCTGGTCGTTTCAGTCGTTATTCAAAGACCTTACTGGGGTCATACGTCGAATCCGGCACAGCGACGCCATACTCTTTCAGGCGCTGTTCAAATTGCGGAAACACGCCTGTCGCAAAATAATGACCGAGCACCTTGCCATCAGAGGCGACACCAGTACGGCGGAAGCCGAATATTTCCTGCATCGTGATAGTGTCGCCTTCCATTCCGTTGATTTCTTGCAGACTGACTATCCGTCGTCCGCCATCTGAAAGTCGCATCACCTGAATCACAACGGTGATGGCAGAGGCAATCTGCTGTCGCGTCGCACGCGAAGTGAGGTTGGCGCCGGCCATGCCGACCATGTTCTCCAGTCGGGCTAGTGCATCGCGCGGACTATTGGAGTGAATGGTGGCCAATGAACCTTCATGCCCGGTGTTCATCGCCTGCAGCATGTCGAGCGCTTCTGCGCCACGCACTTCACCCAGAATGATGCGGTCAGGTCGCATGCGCAGTGCGTTGCGCACCAATGCGCGTTGTGACACTTCCCCATTGCCCTCAATATTCGGAGGGCGCGTTTCCAGCCTCACGACATGCGGCTGCTGCATTTGCAATTCAGCAGCATCTTCGATGGTGAGAATGCGTTCGTTCGACGGAATGAAACCAGACAACACATTCAGTAGCGTCGTCTTGCCACTGCCGGTGCCACCAGAAATCAGGATATTGACTTTGGCTTTGGCAAGCGACTCCAGCACTTGCGCCATTTGCGGCGTCAGGCTCTTGTAGGACAAAAGATCGACCATGGTTAGCGGCTGCACCGAGAAGCGCCGGATCGACAGGATGGGACCGTCGAGCGCAAGTGGCGGAATGATCGCATTGACGCGTGAACCGTCTGGCAAGCGGGCATCAACCATAGGACTGGATTCATCTACCCGGCGCCCAATCCGCGACACAATTTTTTCGATGATCTTCAGCAGATGGGCGTTGTCATGAAAGGTGATGGGAGTGAGCTCCAGCTTGCCATGACGCTCAACGTAAATCTGCGCAGCTGTATTGACCAGGATATCTGAAACTGAGGGGTCATTCAGCAGGGGCTCGAGCGGACCAAATCCAAGCATTTCATATTGCATATCCAGTACGAGCCGTCGCCGTTCTGCCGTGTTGACGACCATGTTTTCGTCTTCGACAATATGCTCGACCAGTAGCGATAGTTCACGTTTGAATTGCTCGACATTCAATTGCTGAAGCCGCTCCAGATCTATCCGCTCCAGCAAGATACGGTGCATGCTCTTGCGCAAGGACTGATACGCCGTGCTGGAAATATCCACCTCATTGCCTGTTGCCTGACTTGCGTTTGAAACCAGTGACAATCTGTCTCTGAAGCTCATATTATTTTCCTTGTCGGATGTGGTCATTACGTTGTCTGGTTTCCGGCACTCCCGCCATTGGCGTGGTTACGAACGAAAAGGCGGCGGATCATTCCCATTCCTGATGTTGGCGTGGCTTCAGTGAGTTGGTTGACAAATTCGGCCAGCGCTTTGCCGATGCTGCTGCTGCGAGCCAGTTTCAATGCGGGCACACCTTGGTTAATCGATTCATTCACGACGTCATAATTATTTGGAATGAAGTGAGCCAGCGTATTGCCCAGCGCCCGCTCCATTTCGGAAGTGCGCAACTTGGCCGAGCTGTCATAGCGGTTGACGGTCAGGTGAATTTTTTCCTTGCGATAGCCCAGCGAAGAAAAGATATCGAGCAAACGCCGGCCGTCGCGCATGAAAGGCAATGACTGCTGCAAAATCGGATAGATGCCATCGGAGCCATCCAGCGCGCGAATCGAAACACCGTTAATCTGACGACCTATGTCGAGCAGCACAAAGTCGTAGTGCTTGCGCGCCAGCTGCAAAATGATCTCAATATGGTCGGGCCGGATTTCCACGGCCGGATCCGGGTCATCCGAAGCGGCCAGCACACCGAAGTTGGGGGCGATGCGGATCAGGCTCGATTCAAGCAGGCCTGCGTCAAGGCGATTCATTTGCCCGCACAGATCAGCCAGTGTCATGGTCGGTTTGGCGTCTGACAGGTAGAGCGCGGCGTCGCCAAATTGCAGATTCAGGTCGATCAGCAAGGTCTTCTTTTGCCCCAGTGAAGCTAAGGCATAGGCTAGATTGGAAGCAAGAAAAGTGGTGCCGCTGCCCCCTTTGCAGGAAATGAAGGACAACACCTTGCCTTCCTTTGGAACTGATCCTTCAAGCTTATGCGTTATGCGATCCAGTGCTTCTTCGAATTGTTCATGCGCCAGAGGTAAGGTCAGCACTTCACGCACGCCAGCGCGCATGGCAGCAATCAGCAAATCTGAAGATTGATGCGTAGCCAGCAGCACCAGCGAAGCCTGCGGATATTGCAGTGCCAGCTTTTCAAGCATGGCCAGCTTGTGCTGCTCATGATCGGTTGCGTCGACGAGTACCAGATCTGGTTTCATGATCGCTGTCACGCCGCCGTTCTGCAACATGCTGGGCACTTCGGAAAGCATGATGATGGGCGGATTCCGCATCGAAAGAATCTTGCCGATTCTGGATTTCAATTCAATGTCAGATGAAATAACTAGTGCTTTCATAAGTATTCCAATATAAAAAACAAAGTTATTGACGCGTATTTCTCACTCGGATTCAAGTGCAGTTAGCACTGTTCATCGCTTCACGTGACAAGGTCGTGCTGAATGACGGCATCGTCACACTGAACGGAACAAACGGAATCACGGTATCGATCTGCAGTCCGGTAATGGCAACCGTTACCGACTGACAGGTGTTGCGCGCATTCTCTACACTGGATGCGCAACCACCAGGCGAATAGCTGACGCTTATTTTTTCAGGCTGAAGCAATGGCAACAGGTTCGTCATCCGGCTTTTTATTGTTGAGTCATTGGCATCGCACACCACTGCGATACGGGCGCCGAGTCGCGTCGCTTCGTTCGCCGTATTCAGATAAAACAGTACGCGCCCCAACTCCATCGCTCCGAGCAAGGCAACGAACAAGCCCCCAAAGGCAGACACGAGCGCGAATTCAACAGCAGTCGATCCGCCCTGACGCTGGCGATAACGCATAAGAAAGGGTTTCATCCTGTTTGCCTCATGACGGCCTGAATTGCGCCAAAGCTCATCGCGTTACCGATGGGGATGCTGATTAGCGGAAGACCTATGAATGAAAATTGATAGCCACTGATACGCACTTCAACGAGATTGATTGTCCCCAGTCCTGTCGATACATTCTCGTAGTCGCTTTGCACGGCGCCATTACAGCCGCTCCAACTAACGCGGTCGCAGACATTGACGTTGCTGACGGCGAGTCCGGGAGCTAGCGACGAACCCGTACATTCAGTATTTCCATAGACTGCAAGGCATTTCGCCTGGGTGATCCTGCTGTCATACCCGGCATCGCTCGGGTTATGTTGGGCCAGTATGCGCACTGCGCTGCGTACCGATTTGGCGATCGTGTTGTAGTGATAGACGGCGCGACCATATTCGGCCACACCAAATGCCACTATCAGCATGGGGACCAGCAGCAGCGCAAATTCCACGATCGCTGCGCCACGCTGCCTTGGCGGGAGGTTCTGCTTCATCATGCATGGCGCTAGCGGTCGCATGTTGCTCACCTCACCAGGGCGGCAACTAGCGGCCCAGTGCTACCGGGCCCGCCAGGCAATCCATTGGAAGCGCAGGGACTGGATGGGTCATCGGCTTTGCCGCGATATTCAAGATACATGCGGGTTTCGCCGGTAGCATTCGATCCGCCAGCGCTATTGTTGATCGGGTGCAGCAAGAATACGCAAGCCCAGGAAATGATCGGTGCGGTCTGACTGGTGGCATACGCATCACAGCTGACAACTGGCGCCGTCATCAACCGCCGGTCATGGCCATTCGCAAGCAGGTAACCGGAATCTTTGATGGTTCCCTTCGTATTGAGTCCTGCGGCGGTATCGCCCTGATACGCGGCATTGGCGCTGCGTTTGCTGATGAAATCATCGAAGGCATTGAATTTTGATGGCCAGCTGGTAGCGAAGTCGGTATACGCATAACCGCTTTGGTCAGGAGCGGCGTCTCCGGGTTTGACATTTCCCTGATAGATGCCGAAACGGCTGTTCCATTCATTGGCCAGCGATGAAATGGCGCCAGGCTGGCCGACAGGTGTACCAACTGCCGGCAAATCACAGGCGCCGTCACCGGTCAGTATATTTCCCAGTTCAGTTGCCCCGCCGTTGGGTGGCGAAAAATCTACCCACTTAAAACTGCCCGTGAGTGACTGATTATTGGAAGACCCCAGCGCACCAACCAGCCAAGTGCCAACTGGCGTACTGGCCGGCAAATCGCCGCTGCAGACTGCCACCGGCAGGCCGCAAGTGACCTGCGAAGCCTGCAGCGTCGCTACCGCACTGGCGCTGACATTTTGCTGACCTATCGCTACGCCTGGCAGCACATTCAAGACCTGAATGAACCAGGTATCAATGTTCGGTTTGTTGACGGTGCAGCGTACAAAGCGCATCGTCAGCGCCTGACTATTGCTCAGGCCAGCTTTGCTTACAAAAGAATTCGCTGCATTACTGGCACTGAATTCGACTGTACTATTCGGCGTCATCGTCACCGTATCTTTCTGGAACAGCACCTTGTGCCGCAAGCCAGTCGTGATACCGGCAGCTTCGCCTATAGCCAGTTGGTTGGTGTTGGCGCCAGTCAGCGCCTGAGATGCTGCCAATGCACAGGCATCGGCACTATTCTGCAATTCGGTCTTGACGACATACAGCTTGCCAAGATCAAGGGCGAGACCGGCGAAGCCCACCAGCACGGTGATGGAAAGGCCAACCAGTATCGCCACGGTTCCCTGCTGTTTGCGCCGCAACAGGGTCATACGACGCGACAGAAAACCTCTGCTCATCTTGCCTCTCCTTTTAAGCGTGAAGTGCCGCACTTATCTGCCCACGCCGATAGTGAAGCTATTGGCTGCTGGCGGTGGCTCTTTGAAACTGGACTGGTAGCGCCCCATCGCATCATTGGCTGCCTTGCCATCGATACCTGCCACCGGATCGGTATTTTGTCCGGCCTTGGGGTCAATGGTTTGCTGTGCAATCGCTGCGCGCACCGATTCGCCGAAACGCTTGTCCCATTCCGGCGTATTGGCAACGCAGGCTGTCAACAGCACGCATACTGCGCAGGAAATCAAACTCTTGAAAGATGTGTTCATGCTGTTTCCCCTTACTTGAGTTCGAAACCGGCAGCACCGTCTTGCTGCTTGCCATTGTCTTTGTTGTCTTTGCTGTCCTTGCCACCTTCGAGCTGCCCACCAATAAACAGCTCGCTGCGACCAGGTTCCTTGTAGTTATCCGTCGGCAGCTTGTAGCCAACCGGCAGTGGTTTGACCAGATGCGGGGTGACAACGAACAGCAATTCAGTTCGGTCTTGCTGGAAGTCGGTACTACGGAATAGCGCACCGATGATTGGCAGCTCGCCCAGAATCGGAAAGGCTTTGATGTTGGCTGTCGTGTTGTTCTTGATCAGGCCACCGATGGCGAAGCTCTGGCCATCCACTAACTGCACCGTCGTCGAAGCGCGCCGTGTGGTGATGAGCGGCAAAATCGCAGGATTGTTGCCACCGGCTGCGGTGATGCCAACCCCTTCACGCGAGAGCTCCGAGACTTCCGGCGCAACCCGCAAATTGATACGGCCGCCAGCAAGAACGGTAGGGGTGAATTTCAGGCCGACACCAAATTCTTTTTCTTCCAGCGTGACTTGAATACCGCCCGCCAAAGAAGTCTGGGAGACCGGAATCAGGATCTTGCCGCCGGCAAGAAAACTACCTTCTTGCCCGCTGATAGCCATCACGGATGGCTCGGCCAGTATCTTGATGAGGCCATCTTTTTTCTCGGCCTCGAGTGCTATCGATTTATTACCGTTGGCAAGGGTGAGTTTGCCTGCCAGTGTGCCAGTGAGGAATTGCGATGCCAGATTCAGCGACCACGGGCCTGAGGTGGCAATACCATTGACACCGATCCCAAGCTTGTCAAGCAGGGTCTTGGAGACTTCGGCGATCTTCACTTCCAGGATCACTTGCTGTGCGGCGCTGACGACAAGCAAATTTACAATGCGTGACTGAGGTGTATTGATACCGGTCATACCAGCCGTCATTTGCATTTGGTTGCCGCCGACTGTCGCGCCCGGAATATTTTGCTGCTGACCTGCGCTGTTCATCACAGCTGGGCGTCTGACAAAAGCGGTGGCCAGATCAACTGCGCGCATGGCTGCAACGGAATCGGTAACCGAGCCTGACAAGACCAGACTATCGGCTGCCGCACTGACACGGATATCGGCTTCTTCCGGCATCAGTTCCTTGTAGGTTGCCTGCAAGGCGCCGGGATCCATCGTGACGACCACATCGACGGCACTGCACTTACCGCTCTTGCCTTGCAAGATCATGTTGGTGGTGCCGACTTCCACGCCGAGCAAATAGAGCGTCTCCGGTGAGACCAGCATGGCCTGTGCAATTGATGGATTGCCCAGTGTGCGATTGGTCACAGCTTCTGGCAAACGCAGCAAGGTGGATTTGCCTATTGCAAGTGTGAGTTTCCCGGGCGACGCCACTTCACCATTGCAGGTGAGACCCGGCAAACTGGTGGCTTGTTCGGGCGCTGGCTTGCTGGCAAGCGGGCGCGGCGACTTGACTGCCGCAGATTCCGGCGCTCCTTGTGCCAAGCCCAGGCCACAGATCAAACTCAGGCTTGCAGCCAGTAGTGGACGATTCATCGTTTGTGATCTCATCGCAGTTTCCCTTTTTTGGATGTTCATGGCGGGCTATCAGTAGCATTCTTGCGAGTTGTGTACGCCGGTGATGACACCGATACACGCAACGCCGGCCGGCATTGGTTTTTTCGATGAAGCGACGCTGGCGACTTGACTACTTCCCGTCGCAGCCATGCTCTTTACGCGCTTGACGGTTTTTTTGGCAGCGACCGGCTTGACTGGAGCCGGTGCGACAGCCGCAACTTTCATCGCGCCATTTTTTTCATTCAGCAGTGTGGTTTTGGTCGCACCCAGCGTCGTTCCAGGCTGTGGATCAATTTGATTGCGCAGCGCCAGTGACAAGGTGCCGACGCTACGGGCGAGGTCGAGTTTTTCTGCCTGATCGGGTGTGACTTCAAGTGTGACGGCGTTGACTACGCGTGGCTTGGTTTCATCGCGCCCGGCTTCTTGCGCAACAGCCAGCACCAGGATGCGTTCGAGTACGATCTTGGAAATGTTCTGGTCGGTGCTGCCATTGCGTTCGCCTTCTCTTTGCGTGTTGACGATGATGTCGACAAAATTTCCCGGCAAGGCGAAGCCGGCAACGCCAATCACATCATTGACGCGCACTGTGATGGCGCGTCGTCCCTCGCCTATCACAGCCGACAGTCCACCCTTGGTGCCAATCGGCGCCAGCTTGCCTTCGAATACAGGCTCACCGCGCATCAGGCTGGTTTTGACGACACGCCCGTCCAGCAAGGAGATGTCAGTGAAGGCACCGGGCGGTGTGCTGCTGGCTGGCCAGTCAACCAGCTTGAACAATTCTGGCGTCAGGCGCTGGCCTAGACTGATATCGGTATTGGCAACGACGACATGGGCGACGCCATTATTGGATTGCTGTGTGAGCCATCGTGATGCCAGCAGCACTGCCGCCAGCCCCGACAAGATAGCAACAGCCAGCACCAATATAGTTCGAGTATTTTTCATGTCGTCTCCAGCTGCGGTGTGATGGGTCAACGTAAGGGCATTGCCCTCTTTTTTTAACTAGAGCGAAGTCATCAGCAGCGCACCAATAGTTCCAATTGCGATGACTGGCCCATACGGAATCATTGCCCTGCTTTTTCCATCTGCCGTCACTATGGGTGACGGCGAATTCATCATTTGAATTTTTTTAGAACCGGATTTGAGCTTCAGGCTCAGGAACAACAATTGAAACTGCGGCGTCTGCAAAAGCAGAAAGCAAAGCGACCAGACACCACCGACCAGAAAAATCATCAGCGCGAGATCGATTGCAAGCAAGGGACCGGCGAACATGCCCAGTGTCGCCATCAGCTTGACGTCACCAGCGGCAGTGCCGCCTGCTATGTAAATTGGCAGGAACAACAGAAACCCGGTAAGCCCTCCGGCCAGACAGGCGCTGAAGCCTATACCGTCCGGAGAAAAGAGTGCCAGCACGATGGCAGCGGATGCACTGGCTGCCAGCAGACGATTCGGAATACGCCAGGAAGACAAGTCGCACCATGCAGCCAGCAGAACCGTAATAATCAGACCTGTCATCGTGGTCATTGATGCGGCTGTGGTTGAGAATAAATGCATGCTGGCTCCAATCCTTTCAACTCACCTGATTGATGGTCTGAAAAAAGCATTCCGGAACGCGCTTCCGGAATGCTTGCATAGCCAATTAACTGGCTGCGGAAGTTAGAGCTGTCTCTACCTTGGTGAAGGCAGTATTGAGCTTGGTACCGATTGACAAGACGACGGTAACAATGACCGCAGCGATGAGCGCGACCATCAAGCCATATTCAACTGCTGTGGCACCCTGCTCATCCGCAAAAAATTGTTGTACTTTGTTAGCTAGATATTTCATTTGTCAGCTCCACTTAAAATAAGAAAACGTTTATGTCTATTCACGCTTTTTCCTTGATTTCCAAGGACTGGGGCGTAATCAAGACGCTCAGCTGTTCGGGACAAGACTGCTGCCTACCTCCCGACCTCCTGACAAATGTTGTTTCTTTGTCATTGATTGCAGTGTAGGGATCACAGTTACCAAACGAAATAGTACAAATGCACTATCTGTATTTGTATTTATAGCAACACAATTATGTCGAATATGGATATATATGATAGTAAACGCTAACTTAAATGCCATTTAAGTGTCTAATTTGATAAGATAATTTTCATTTTATAAAATAATTTACTTATGGAAACTTCAATCCCGTGAATCGTTTATCAGCCGGATTAATCCTTGAATAAATCGATTGCTAGCAAAGTAGTAAGCAGTTGCTCCAAGCAAGGTTTATCCTGTGCGCTAGTACCTGACACTGACCGACTTACAAAACAGGATTAACGTATGAAATCGCAAGAGCTGCGCCGCCCCGTGTCGAAACCTGCCGCTTCAAGTTGCTGCGACAACGCCCATCCGCATGAGCACTCGAGCGCGGAAAAGAAGCCGGAAGACAAGCCTTACACTGATCCGGTGTGCGGCATGAAAGCCGCCGCCAACCCGGAAAAAATGGCCACCCATGACGGCACCGTTTACTACTTCTGCAGTAAAGGATGCGTCGCCAAATTCACCGCTGATCCACAGCGCTATCTGGAACCGTCGAGTTACATAGCGCCGCCGGTCGCAGCCGATGCGGTTTTCACCTGCCCTATGGATCCGGAAATTCAGCAGGTTGGTCCCGGCACTTGCCCCATCTGCGGCATGGCGCTCGAACCTCTTCATGCGACAGCCGACGAAGACACCACCGAACTCGACGATATGACACGCCGCTTCTGGATGAGCCTGGTGCTGTCCTTGCCGCTGCTGTTGCTGACGATGGGAGAGTTTGTCGGGATTCACGCCGGCGCATGGCTGGGCCATCAAACCAACAGCTGGTTGCAGGGTGTGCTAGCGACACCGGTCGTGCTTTGGTTCGGCCTGCCGTTTTTGCAGCGCGCCGTGCAGTCGTTCAAGACCCGCAACCTGAATATGTTCAGCCTCATCGGCATAGGCGTGATGGCGGCGTGGCTGTTGAGCGCGGTCAGCCTGCTGTTTCCCGACATGCTGCCGGCAGCTTTCAAGATGGATGGTATGGCACCGCTGTACTTTGAAGCAGCCGCCGTGATTGTCACACTGGTGCTGCTGGGTCAGGTGCTGGAATTGCGTGCGCGCTCGCGTACCAATGCAGCAGTCAAAGACTTGCTGGCGCTGACGCCGGCTACTGCTCTGCGCATCAAGGCAGATGGCGGTGAAGAAGAAATTTCACTCGACAAGGTACGCATCGGCGACATGCTGCGCGTAAAACCCGGCGCGAATATTCCTGTCGATGGTGTCGTCAGCGAAGGGCATTCCACTGTCGATGAATCGATGATTACCGGTGAACCGATGCCGGCGCAAAAACAGGCGGGCAGCAAAGCTGTTGCCGGTACGGTGAACCAGACGGGTTCGTTTATTTTGCGTGCTGAAAAAATCGGCGGCGATACGCTACTGGCGCAAATCGTACAACTCGTGAATCAGGCAGGCCGCTCGCGCGCGCCGATACAAAAACTGGCCGACAAAGTGTCGGGTTGGTTTGTGCCTGCTGTCATCGGCATTGCCGTGCTGGCATTTATTGCATGGTCTGCATTTGGTCCGTCACCAGCGCTGGCCAATGGCATGCTCGCTGCTGTCTCGGTGCTGATTATTGCGTGCCCTTGCGCACTCGGTCTGGCCACGCCTATCTCAATCATGGTCGGCATCGGTCGTGGCGCACATGAAGGCGTGCTAATCAAAGACGCGGAAGCGCTGGAGCTGATGGAAAAAGTCGATACGCTGGTCATAGACAAGACCGGCACGATAACTGAAGGGGCGCCGCAAGTGCAGCAAATCATTGCCACTGAAGGGTTCGCGCGTGCCGATGTATTGGTGCTGGCAGCATCACTTGAAAAGATGAGCGAGCATCCGCTGGCGCAAGCCATACTCGCGCATGTTCGTGCGCAAGGCTTGTCCGTGCCGCCAGTTGAAAAATTTGCGTCCGTCACCGGCAAGGGGGTGCGCGGCGAAATTGATGGTCATCCTGTACTGCTGGGAAATGCATTGCTGTTGCAAGAATCCGGCATCGCCACCGACGTGCTGCAGGAACAAGCGGATAGCTTGCGCGCCGAAGGCAAGACGGTCATGTTTGTGGCGATCGGAACGAGACTTGCAGGCTTCATCAGCGTTGCCGATCCTGTCAAAGAAGGCAGCGCTGCTGCAATACAAGCACTGCAGGCATCTGGTGTACGGGTTGTGATGCTCACTGGCGACAATGCGATCACGGCCAATGCCGTCGCGCGCAAACTGGGCATTGATGAAGTGCACGCCGAGGTGCTGCCGGCAGATAAGCATCGTCACGTGCAGCTGCTGCAGCAACAAGGACGGATTGTGGCGATGGCTGGCGACGGCATCAATGATGCGCCTGCGCTGGTAGAAGCCAGTGTCGGCATTGCCATGGGTACGGGAACTGACATTGCAATGAACAGTGCGCGTATCGTGCTGGTCAAAGGTGATCTGCGCGGCATCGTCAAAGCGCGCCAGTTGTCACGCTCGACCATGAGCAACATAAGGCAAAATTTGTTCTTTGCTTTCATTTACAACTTCGTCGGCGTGCCGGTTGCGGCTGGCATTTTATTTCCATGGTTCGGCATTCTGTTGTCGCCGATGATTGCAAGCGCTGCAATGAGTTTGTCGTCGGTATCGGTCATTGCGAACGCACTACGGCTGCGCAGCATCAAGTTTTAGCATGACTGCCGGCGCTGACAAGCTGCGCCTGTTTTATGCGCTGTGGCCCGATGAACCCACGCGCATGAAGCTGGCCGCATTGCAGCAGCAAGTCAGCGGTCGCAAGATGCGTGCGGAAAATCTGCATCTGACGCTGGCATTTTTGGGCAATCAGCCGCACACGCTGTTGCCGATACTGGAAGAAATTTTGCAACAGCTACCGCTGCAGCGCTTGCAGATAGACATTGATCGTCTTGATTATTTCAGCAAGCCGCGCATTGCGTGGGCCGGACCCAAGGCGGCACCGGCGGCACTGTTTACTTTGCAAAGCGATTTAATGCTTGCACTGGAAAAAGCGCAAATCCAATTGAAGCCAATCGCAGGATTCAGGCCGCACATCACACTCACGCGCGATGCACCACCACCTTTGGCGGCAGAGATACAGGCTATCAGGTGGGAAGCAACAGAAATGGCGTTGCTGCAGTCGGTCAGCTCGTCACAGGGGCCGCAGTATCATGTTCTGGCGCAGAGGACTCTGCCGTAGCGGCCAGCGCCAGCTTTTGCAGCACATGGCCGGCTGCCACCAGGCCAAAGCTGGCGGTGACGACAATTGCCGAACCAAAGCCGGCGCAATTCAGACCGGTGATGCCGGAGGCTTCATCGTCAGTCACGCACAGTTCGGGAAACCGCAAAGGCTCGGTTGAATACACGGCATCAATGCCGAATTTATTTTTGGTACCGCGCGGGAAGCCGTGCAATGCACGCAAGCGCTTGCGAACCTTGGCAAGCAAGGGTTCCTGTTCGGTGCGGCACAAATCGCAAATCGCGATGCGTGTGGGGTCGATCTGCCCGCCTGCGCTGCCGATCGTCACTAGCGGTATTTTCTTGTCACGGCAATACGCAATCACGGCGGTCTTGGCGCGCACGTTGTCAATCGCATCAATGACATAATCAAAACGACCGGCCGGCAGCATCTGCGCCAGATTGTCAGCGTCAATAAATTCTTCTATCTCGGTCACCACGCAGGTCGGATTGATTTGCGCGATGCGTTCGGCCAGTGCGGTGACTTTCGCCTGACCGAGCGTATCGGACAGCGCATGGATCTGGCGATTGATATTGGATTCAGCGAGATTGTCGAGATCAATCATCGTGATCTGCCCGATGGCGCTGCGTGCGAGTCCTTCGACGGCCCAGGAACCGACGCCGCCGACACCAATCACACAAACATGCGCGCGCCGGAAACGCGCCAGCGCAGCATCGCCGTACAGGCGCGCGATTCCGCCAAAGCGCCGCTCGAAATCGATATCGGCGCTGTCAATTTGATCATTCAACAAAGTGGAGAGTGCATCAGCCATACCGTCATTTTAACGGACGGCAATGCAGCAATTCCTCTAAACTGAAGATTCTTGAAAAATTTTGGCAAACCCCACGCCACCGTGCTGCCCTTTTCTCCCTTATTTGGCCTGATTGCCGTTGCCGTGACTGCGCATGTCGCCCTCGGCGCGGCGCGTGTCACGACTGCGCTCTACGCGATCTCGCTGCAGGCGTCGACCTTCACGGTTGGCTCGCTGATTGCCTTGTTCGCGCTGTTCCCGATGCTGCTGGCCGTGCCCATGGGTCGCATGATCGACCGCATTGGCGTTCGCAAGCCAATGATGGGTGGCTGTTTGCTGGCCTCTACCGGCGTAATGCTGGCAGCACTGGTGCAAGGTCTCAGCACTCTGTATCTGTCTGCGATCCTGATCGGCACCGGCTTCATGGCGATTTTCATCAGCGCGCAGCATGCCGTAGGCGCACTGTCTTTACCAGACCAGCGTGCCGCCAGTTTCAGCAAGCTCTCGCTGGGATTTTCAGTGTCGTCCTTCACCGGTCCGCTGATTGCCGGCTTCGTGATCGACCACAGCCACTATACGGTTGCCTACTGGGTCTGCGCCGGCTTTACGCTGACGGCCTTTTGCATTGCAGCCAGCGGCGCGCTTGCGGCCATCCCGCTGCAGCACAAAGCGCATGTAGCCGGCACGGGCAGTCCGCTGCAGTTATTGCGCAATTCGGATTTGCGCCGCATCTATGTCGTCGGCATCCTGCTGGCTGCGGCGTGGGATTTGTTCACCTTCGTGACACCGGTACGGGGTTCGCAATTAGGATTTTCAGCGTCCACCATCGGCATGATCCTGGCAAGCTTTTCAGCCGCCACCTTCACCGTCAGGCTGGCAATGCCGCAGATCACGCGCCGTTATCATGAATGGCAAATCTTGTCCGGTGCACTCGCCGCTGCAACGCTGTGCTATGTGGCCATGCCATTCATGCAGCATCCATTGGCAATGGCAGCGGTGGCGGCCGGACTGGGACTGGCACTTGGCACCGGTCAGCCGAACGTGCTGGCGCTGCTGCACCAGTGGGCACCGGCAGGACGCGGCGCCGAAGCCATCGGCATTCGCGCTACCATAGGCAATGCGAGCGCAGTATTACTGCCGCTGGCGTTCGGCGCTGCAGGCACGGCACTGGGGCTGTATGTTGTGTTCTGGGCGCTGGCCTTGCTCATTGCTTTTGGCGTGCCGCTGGCGCTCAAACAATCACGGCAAAAAATTGAACTGCATTGATGAACAAAATGGAAAACAAAACGATGTCCATAGCTGACCTGCGTCGCGATTACAGCCACGCCACACTGTCCGAACACGACGTAGATCCGGACCCGATCCGGCAATTTGCAAAGTGGTTTGAAGAGGCTCTCGCAGCACAAGTGCCGGAACCGAACGCGATGAGCGTGGCAACCGTCGGCAGCAACGGCCGGCCGTCTTCTCGTATATTGCTGCTCAAAGATATGGATGCGCTCGGCTTCACCTGGTACACCAATTACACCAGCCGCAAAGCGCAAGACCTGCAGCACAATCCGTATGCGGCGTTGATCTTTCATTGGGTTGAGCTGGAGCGGCAGGTGCGCATTGAAGGCAAGGTGGAGCGGGTACCGGCATCTGAAAGCGATGCTTACTTTGCGATTCGCCCGCTGAAAAGCCGGCTCGGTGCGATAGCGTCCGACCAGAGTCAGGGCATTGCCAGCCGTGAGCTTCTGGAGAAAAAATTCGAAGAGGCCAGCCAACAGCATGGTGACCAGCCACTTCGCCCAGCGCACTGGGGAGGCTACCGGCTGACGCCGGATGTCATTGAATTTTGGCAAGGACGCAGTTCACGTCTGCATGACAGGGTGCTCTACACAAAAAAAGAGGATGGCCACTGGCAACGGCAAAGGCTGCAACCTTAGATGTTTATCAACACACCATACTAAATGGCACTCCATAGTGATCTTATGGAGGTGCCATGTTCTGGGAGAAAAAGCTCACTATCTGGATTGAATCGCTGCGCTCACAGTCAACCTTGCCATTAAGGCTGCAACTGTGGAACGGACAGCAATTTGATTTTGGCCAGCATGCACCGCAAGTAACGGTGAAAGTCCCGCGCGCATCCGCGCTAGCCTATTTGCTCAATCCCTCGCTCGACAATCTGGGGCTGGCCTATGTGGAGGGCAAGCTTGACGTCGAAGGCCGCCTCAGTGCCATTATTGACGTTGCCAACAAGCTGGCCGAACGTACGCTGCGATCGGGCGGCAAGCTCGGACAACTGACGCTGCCTTTCGCGCATACCCGTAAAAAAGACGCCGCCGCCATTGAATATCATTACGACGTATCGAATGCGTTTTATCAAGCCTTTCTTGATCCACGCATGGTGTATTCCTGTGCGTATTTCGAGCAGGGAAACGAAGATCTGGCGACTGCGCAGCTGAAAAAAATAGATCATATCCTGACCAAAATTCAACTCAGGGTCGGCGACTCATTGCTTGATATTGGCTGCGGCTGGGGCGCACTCGTCATGCGTGCAGCAGAAAAATTTGGCGCACACTGCGTCGGCATAACGTTGTCGCGCAATCAGTATGAACTGGCAAGCGAGCGTGTCGCCGAAGCCGGCCTGTCTGACCGCATCAGCATCAGATTGCAAGATTATCGGGACGTGGAAGGCCGCTTCGATCGCATTACCAGCGTCGGCATGTTCGAGCATGTCGGCCTGAAAAATTTACCGTCGTACTTCAAGAAAATTAATGCCCTATTAGCTGACGATGGCTTGGCAATGAATCACGGCATCACTACAACCAACACCGATCATAGCGGCGCACGCTATGGCGGCGGCGAATTCATAGGGAAATATGTGTTTCCGCATGGCGAGCTGCCACATATAGGGCGTGTGCTGTGCGCGATGCAGGACGGTGGCCTCGAAGCGCTGGATGTGGAAAACTTGCGGCGTCACTATGCGCATACCTGCGCACTGTGGGCAGAAAATTTCGAGAATAATACGGCGCTCATCAAGACGCTGGTAGATGACCGGCATTACCGGATCTGGCGTATTTATCTGGCTGGCTGTGCGCATGCATTTACGCATGACTGGATTGCCATCAATCAGATTGTCTGCGGCAAGGCCGGGCGACAAGCCGGGCGACTGGGGTGGTCGCGCGACTATATGTATCAACTAAAGTCACTCGCCAGTTTCAGCGGCGGAGTTTGTCGGTAAAAATCTTGCGAAACTTGGCGACCTTGGGCGCCACCACAAACGCGCAATACGATTGCAGCGGGTGATTGATGAAGTAGTCCTGATGGTAGGCTTCTGCCTTGTAAAAAACGGGCGCGTCTGCCAACTCGGTAACAATCGGCGCATCCCACACATTGGCCATCTCTATCATCACGCGTCGTGCCGTTTCCATTTGCTCGCTGCTGTGCGTGTAGATCACCGACCGATACTGGCTGCCGACGTCATTGCCCTGACGGTTAGGCGTGGTCGGATCATGAATGGTGAAAAACACTTCCAGAATTTCACGATAGCTGACGATGGCCGGATCAAAATAGAGACGAACAACTTCGGCGTGTCCGGTATCGCCCTCACAGATTTGTTCATAGCTGGGGTCGATGAGTTCGCCGCCGCTATAGCCGGATTCGACTTTTTCTACACCCTGCAATTCTTGATAAACCGCTTCGAGGCACCAGAAGCAACCGCCTCCGAGCGTGGCAATTTCTGTGGTCATTGAGATCCCGCTTTGATTAAAGGTTTACTTTATCGTACTCCGCCGCCGCTTGTATGCACGCCGCATCCGGTATTTTTTCAAAGCCAGAGAACCGGATCGCCTTCGCATCCCGCAACGAGGGCAAGATGACATTCGTCATGGTCTGCTGGTCAAAAATACTCTGGTCGACGACCCGTGCAGTTGGCACAGGCGCCATCAACATGATCAATTGTTGCAGGCTATAAATCTGCAAATCCGAACCCTCAGGCTGCGGCACCAATAGTGCGGGCAAGTCCGGATTTTCCATGACCAGTATCGGATCAAAATGGCACCAGTCTGCCAGCAGCATGGATAAAGGTTGCGCAAATGCGTGCTCAACGGCGCAGCCATCGTCATGCACTAATAAGCGCGCACTGGCCAGTTGCTGCCAATGATGAATGTCCTTGCCCTGCATACCCTCCAGCGCCAACAATTGGGCGCCAATACGCAGCAACGCAAAGTACAGCACAATGGCATCCGGATGCGCATTGCCGCAGTAGGCGACAACATCCCCTTGCTGCACGTTCCACTCGCCTTGCAAACGGGCAGAAGCGCGTTCTATGCGCGACCAAAGCCGTCGGTAGGTGATGTCACGGTCAGGCAAAAAATGGACGAGCGAATCGCCACGCTGATCAGCATGCGACTGTAATAAAGATAAGAAACTGAAGTTTGCGGTCATGTGTGCACCAATTCTACGGAAAAATCAGACCCGTTTCCGCATTGAAACTTCATTTTCGGCATAATTGAGCCAATTTTATAAATTTCACTACCAAGTTGATCCGCATGCAAAGCTTATCTTCCCGCGCCGCCAAGCCAGCATTTGAAGAGCGTGAGTTCCGTACCGCTCTTTCCCAGTTTGCTACCGGCGTGACCATCATTACGACACGCGACGAGCAAGGCAGCTTCTTTGGCCTGACCGCCAGCTCATTCAATTCGGTGTCGCTCACACCGCCACTGGTGTTGTGGAGCCTGTCGCAGAACGCGCGCAGCATGCCGCTATTTTCCGGAAATTCTCACTACGTCATCAATGTATTGGCCGCCGACCAGGCTGCGCTGGCAGAACGCTTTGCCAGTCGCGTGGAAGATCGCTTCAATGGCGTTGAATTTGATTTGTCGGAAACCGGCTTGCCAATTTTGCGCGGCGCGACTGCCTGGTTCGAATGCCATAATCGCAGCCGCTATCCGGAAGGTGACCATGTCATTTTTGTTGGCGAAGTTGAACGCTGTGCAGTCGATGCCAAAGCGCCGCTCGTATATCACTCAGGCCGCTTTATTAAAACTCTTTAAGCTAATAACGCAATCGGCGTCACTGACTGACGCCGAACATCTATTTACTCAAGATGACTACATGCTGCCATGGCAATGTGGCAATGGTCCTGACCCAAGTCAGCCCTAGCAAAGCCGCTTCTTTTTTTATTTGCGCTTCAGTCATTTTGTGTAGCGGCAGGATAGGCACATTCGCATCTTCGGCACGAAACTCGACGAGTGCAATCTGGCCTCCGGGCTTGAGTGCTTTAGCCAGGCTGTGCATGACTTCGACCGGGTACTGCAGCTCATGATAAACATCCACCAGCAATGCCAGATCAATGCTGTCTGCTTTTAGCTGCACATGCTGTTCTGTGGCCAGCACAGGCACGATATTTTTAATGCCGAGCGCCCGATTTTGTTTTTTTAAAATTTCCAGCATCTCGGGCTGAACCTCGACGGCAAATACTTTACCGGCAGAGCCTGTTATGGCGGCGAGCTGACGGGTGTAATAGCCGCTGCCTGCGCCGATATCGGCAATCATCATGCCGGGCTTGAGCCGCAGGGCGTCGAGCAGCAGGTCGGGCCGTTCTTCCGTTTTGCGTTCGGTGCGCTCCAGCCAGCCGGCACCATGCCAGCTCATGACAGCGGCAATTTCACGCCCTGCAAAAACTTTGCCGCTGCCACCGCTACTGGCCGTGACACGGCCGTAGCCTGCAGCCGGCAGCGCTTGTGCCCAGACGCTTGATTGCAGGCACGACATGCAGAGCAATACAGCGATGCAAAGTTTTACGGATGAACTGATTTTGATTGTCATGTGACGCTAAACACCAAACTCTGCAGTCAGTCTCATGTTGATAGCACCTAAATTTTGATACCTTCGATTTCCATTACCTTGATGAGGCAATCTTCGAGAATGGCTCTGGCAAAGCCGGCTGACTGATTCAGATGCGCGTGCAGTTCCCTGTCACTGTCATTGCGATTGGCGCATTCACTGCTGTACTGTTCAAATGCACTCAGGCTGACAACGAGTTCAGCCAGATGATTCGGACATTCGCAGGCGATACTGCCGGCTAAAGAAACAATCTGTGACAGCTGTTGTGCGTCGAAACGTCGCGGCGCAGGCGTGGCAGGGATTGCTGAAGGTTCTTGCAGCGCGGGTCGCAAGGACAAACATGCTCGCCGCAGTTCGGCGGCCGTAACAGGCGCCTTCATGCACAATATTCCAGCTTGCTCAAGCTGCCCGATGACTGAGCGCGTACCAAAATTGAAGACGACGACTGTGCCATGGCAATGACTCTGGGCCAGCTGGCGGCGCACCGTAGTCAAGGTGTCATGGTTAATGGTGGTGAATTCAGTGACCAGCACATCTGCAGGATTTGCTTTGACAGCGACAGCCAAATCTTCATCGTGGCGGATGCAAGCCACGATATCGATATCAACGACCAACTGTTTTTCATGCTTCATGCGCAGGCCGAGCGACTCGCCGGAGAAAATAACGCGGCATACCTGCTGTGCAGGCTGCTTGACAAGCTGGGCAGCCGGCGCACTTGCACTCAGTCTGCGCCGCAAGATATCAATGGAAAGATCGGCCAGACCGCTAACGGGGTGGCCGGCTTCAGTCAGCTTTTTTACCAGCGAAAGCTTGAGGATGTCGTCTTCAGAGTAGAGGCGACGACCCGTGAGGTTGCGCTGCGGGACCACCATCTGATAGCGTCGCTCCCACACTCGCAAAGTCTCTGGATGAATATTGGTACGCCTTGCGACAACACCGATGGTGTAACCAGGCTCTGCATTTTCCATCACGGACCCCTCCGGACAAATCAATTACTGCAATGCTGTTTTAACTTCGCATGCGACACCGATCAGGCTGCGCTCTGCTTTTCGGACTGGCTGATAAAAGTCTGCGTTTTCGTTCGCCTGATCTGCCCAGATGACATTGCCCATGCCGTCCGCATCACCAAACATTTGCCACTTGCTCAGTGCGATAGTCTGGTTGGCACAATTGACCAGATACTCGGCTTTGGTAGAACGCTGAACTGACAAGGCGTTTTGTTTTGCATCGTCAGAATCATTCATTGCAATTTCATATTTCCACAGAATCGATGCGACGCTGATTCCATCCTGCATGACGCTGCCATTTGTTGAAAGCAAAGCCAGCGTGCCTTCCATTGTGTCGTTAACAGTCAGGCTCGTTGCCTGCGACGGCAGGGTAAAAACAGAAAGGAGCATCAGGCTCAGGGTGATCATTTTTTTCATGGTTTTCCTCAAAAGTTAAAACCGCTATGTATTCCGGTGCTTGCTTGCAGCTATGCCAAGCGACAGGACAAATTAGAGAAACTGGTTAGCGCATATGTTTTGTTTATGGCACTAATGTGAACATCTGATAAACAATATAAGCAAATTCCGAGCAATATGCTAAACAAATCGGCATTTTTTATATACAAAACCTGTTCAATCAATAAATAAGACATTTTTAAGTCGTTGTTGTCCTGATGGCGAATTGATTTTCGAGGTCAGATCATTCTCAAAAAAGCAATCAAGGCCGAAAGACGAACAATCTATTCCCGTCTGTCACAGAGCCAGTAATTGATGCGGCTTTTTTGTGAATTCTTGATAGCCGCTGCATTTCATGCAAAGGCAAAAATGAGCATCCCCAGTCATAGCAAGCGCCCTCCCCTCATTACAAACAATCGCGGCGAGACAAACAGCAGCACTGGAGCAGCCGATGTCATGCTTATTTTTGGCAAAGGTATCGATCCACTCGACATAAAGCAGATTCGCCCCATTTTGCAGGATCTGAATGTGTCGAGTTTGATACTTGGCGATGGTGTCCGTAATGTGCGCAGCAAACCAATGCGAATGGCATTGCACGATAAATTGGCAGCAGATGGCCAGGTAGTGATCTACTCGCACGGCAGGAATAACCCGGATCAACACGCATTCGAACTTTCCGATTTTTCAAAAGGATATGGTCACGTTCCTACTCTCAACCTGATTCGCTGGGGTCATGAGCTTCAGGATACGGACAATATCAATCTCAAACCTGCAGAAAAACAGCGGAGTGGAAACCGTATCGTTCACCTAATTGCCTGCCATGTCGGGCAAGTGGTTGAGCAGATCATGCCAGGCAGTCCGGAATGGAAAGCCGGCTATACCCTGATCTATTCAGATGAGAATGAAACCAGCCTGCGAGAGGTTGCAAGCAGCCTCGAAACTGCGTTGACTTATTTTGACTGGTGCAAGCAACAGGGCAAACCGCTCGATCCACTGAAATTATTTTTGCTGGCAGCCAAACGGCAAAGCCAATCCCTCACGCTTTTGGGTGGCAAGCTCAAAGCACCATTGGTATCACGTGAGCCGGCAACGCTGGAAGAACTGGAATTAGACCAGGCTCGCAAAAGAATCACCGGCGGCAACCTAAAAGACCTCAGGCGCTTGCTTGCCGCCGAACAGGAACTGACGCCAGCTGAGAATGCCCTGTTGCCAGACCCCGCAAATCAATTGATCGAAATGCTGTTTAAATTTCTGGAGCGCGCTGAAAATGCTTCTTTAGAAAAAGCATTAAGTGCACATCCGGATTTAATCAACACATGCAATGATGACGGCCTGAATCTTTTGATAAAAGCTTCAGCCGAAGAAAATATAGCGTGCGTAAAAATTCTCATCCGGCTCGGCGCAGACGTGAACATATTTGACCACGAAGGCGACACTGCTTTGCATGTAGCCATAGAAAGGGGTAACAGCGAACTTGTCGCGTTGCTGCTGAAAGCGGGCGCATGGACTACTAGTCAAAATGCAAAACGCCAGAACTCGCTGGAATTGGCGCAAGCCTTGGACAAGAAAAATATTGTCACCCTTATTAGCAAGCATCTGCGCAAGCTTTAACAAAATATTGAAACAAATTCAGTAAATTTGTTAAGCAAACAAGCGCCTCAGCGCGCCAGCAAACCATCCAGCACCTGACCAGAATCAAATGCAGCGCGCCGCAAGCGGTCATTGATGGCTTGCCATTCACTGTCTGCCGGCGGCTGCGCAACCAGCATGATGTCGCTGTCAAAACGATCCAGTTCACGCATGCAGGCATACAGCGCATGTGCGTAGCCGTCCGGATCTATTGGCAAGCTTCGCTGTGCCAGCAACAGCGCCTGCTTTGCAACGACAGGGCCAAACTGCAAGAGCACCATGCTTCGCCCGTTTTCAATCAAGGCCTGCATCACCCCGTTCAGTTCTGAAACAGGAATCAGCGCAACCGGCGTGCGCGGCGCGTAGTGCGCCTCCAGTGTGCCGGACGCACGCGGGGCTGCCGCATCGGGCGAAGCTGGCGCTATGCCGATCACGGCGCTTATCTGCGCTGCGGTGATCTGGCCCGGGCGCAGCAGAACGGGCCCGTGTGTGTCCATGCGCGATAAATCCACGATCGTGGATTCAATCCCGACCTCACTCTGGCCACCATCAAGCACGCAGGCCAGCGGGCTGTTTGCGTCGCCGCCAAATTCATCGAGCACATGCTGCGCCGTGGTCGGGCTGACATGGCCGAAACGATTCGCCGAAGGCGCGGCAATACCGCCTTGTCCATTTTTAAAAGACTGCAATAAGGACAGTGCCACAGGATGCGACGGGCAACGCAAGCCTATGGAATCTTGTCCACCGGAGACAGCATCAGGAATCGCCGGAGCACGTTTCAGTATCAGCGTCAGCGGACCGGGCCAGAAGGCAGCGGTCAGTTTTTTTGCTTCAGCCGGAATCGCCACAGCCCAATGCGACAAATCTGCACCAGCCGCGACATGCACAATGACAGGATGATCGGACGGTCGCCCTTTGGCCGCGAAGATGGCGGCCACGGCAACAGGATTTTCAGCATCCGCACCCAGTCCGTAGACAGTCTCGGTCGGAAAGGCGACCAGCTTGCCTTGCTCCAGCAGCGCAGCGGCCGCTTTGATAGCTGCCTGATCCATACGTTTAAGGGGCGATGCCAAGCAACAAGCAGGCTGCATGCAGGCTGGCTTGCGCCTGCTCCAGCGTCGTGCCGACAAAGCTTACGTGTCCCATCTTGCGGCCACGGCGCGGATCGTCCTTGCCATATAAATGCAGGTTCGCGCCCGGCAGTGCCAGCAACTTGTCCCATGCAGGTTCGCGCGGCTGGTCGCTATCTCCTTCAAACCAGATGTCACCGAGGATGTTGAGCATGACGGCCGGCGAATGCTGGCGCGCGTCACCCAGCGGCAGCCTTGCCATGGCGCGCACCTGCTGCGCGAACTGGCTGGTGACGCAGGCATCGATCGTGTAGTGGCCGCTGTTATGCGGACGCGGCGCCATTTCATTGACGACCAGCGA
>JAOAUN010000012.1 GCA_030157545.1 Burkholderiaceae bacterium | reverse complement strand
AATTTGATAAAAAGCTCAATGCTGTCATCCGCAGGCGTTCTCGATGCAACAGGCTGTAATGCGGGATAGCTGAATTGAACCCAAAACCCAGCACTGTTGTCCTCCAATTTTTGAGGCAGATAGGCTCCCGGAATTTTCAACGTCCGCTGAATTTTTCCGTTGTCTAAAACAAGCGTATAAATCTGGTTCGGGTCTTCCTGCGGCCAGCAGCCGCATAGCGTGATGGCGGCACATAAGGCGGCACTGATGGATTTAATGAAATTCATGTTTATCTTTCGGCGCCATTCCATAACGAACTGCTTATTGCCCTTGAGCTCAAAACCTTAATCGTTCTTTTTTTGACCTCGTAAATCTTTCAAAATAGTAAATAGATTTGCAACTTTTTACGATCCCATATTCATGGGATTGACGCGTTATGTTTTTTGTTTTTTTAATTTTGTAAGCGTCGGTTTGAAAATTCGATCTTTGACTGCTCTGCAATGTCCAATTGGGTATGCATGGAGAGGGCATCATGTGAAACAAGCAAACACGGGCTCAACCTGCCGCTTGCAGCGTGCGCCGAAGCGCTATCCCAGCGAATTGACTGATATCGAATATCGAATGGCCATTGATTTCCCTGCTGTTGCCGGTGCCGGCGCAGCGAGGACCATAGGGCGTCAGGGATTTGCGCGAAGTGCTCAATGCGATCCGCTGTCTGGTGCGCACCGGGTGAGAAGGCGTGATCAGTCACTCTGCCACGCATTTTCAGGCTGTGGCACGAAGAAAGGCTTGTAGAAAGCTTGGGAGTTTAGCGTTCGCTAATGTTGATGAGTTTGAGATTGCCTGCTGTGTCAAGCGCAAGCCATCCGCCGCGAACGCTGGCGCCTTCACAATCCCAATCCGGCAGTACATAGCGTACGCCGGAAGAGGTCACATGCCGTGCTGGCCTGTGCGTATGACCATGAATCATCAGCTTGACTTGGTGATCAACAAAAAGTTGATCAATCGCTTGAGGGTTCACATCCATGATCTCTGCTTGCATGCCGCGTTGTGCATCACGGCTGCCTTCGCGCATGTTGGTAATCATCAGCTTGCGCTGCTCTAAGGTCTGCGACAAAAAAGCCTGCTGCACTGCCGGATTGCGTACTTGCTTGCGGAAAGCCATGTAGGCGACATCATCGGTACACTGTGCATCGCCATGCACCAGTAAGATCGTTTGATCTGCAAGCGTGGTGACGTGCGGCTCTTCAAGCAGCGTTATGCCGCATGCTTGCGCAAATTTTTCGCCCACCAGAAAATCCCGGTTGCCAGCCAGCCAGTAGACTGCCACGCCTTGCTTGCTGACGGCGCGGATGGCGTCGACTACGCTTTGGTTGAAGGGATTATTGATGTCGTCGTCACCAACCCAGTATTCGAAAATATCACCGAGCAGGTAAAGCGCGCCGGTGTGCGCCGCCTGTTCACGCAGGAAGCGAAAAAACGCCTCACCAGTTTTCGGCATTGCTGGAGTCAGATGCAGGTCCGAAACAAAAAGCGCAACCGTTCCGGGTTGCGCTTGCTGCGATTCTGAATGACGCGCAGTCTGGTTCATGCCTTAGATTACTTCAGCTTTTTCGATGATCACATCTTCAAGCGGCACATCGGAAAACATGCTCTTGCGGCCGGTTTTTACAGCGCGGATTGCATCAACCACTTCCGTGCCTTGCGTGACTTTGCCGAATACGCAATAACCCCAGCCGTCGGAACCGGGGTAGTTCAGAAAATCATTGTCACCGACATTGATGAAAAATTGTGCTGTTGCTGAATGTGGATCTGAAGTGCGTGCCATGGCGACCGTGTAGGCATCGTTCTTCAAGCCGTTTTTCGCTTCATTTTCAATTGGCTCATTGACCGATTTCTGTTTCATGCCTGGCTCGAAGCCGCCACCCTGAATCATGAAGCCATCAATCACGCGATGGAAAATCGTGCCGTCGTAATGGCCGGAATTTACATACGCAAGGAAATTCTCAACCGACTTGGGCGCTTTTTCAGCATCAAGTTCAATCGTGATTTTGCCGTGGTTGGTGTTCAGTACTACTGTCATGGTGCTTCCTTAGTGATAGTTAATTTTGCAAAAAATAGCGGCTATTCGATGATGCTGGCTGATTCGATGATGACAGGCTTTTTCGGCATGTCGCCCGCGCCGGTTTCTACTTCGCGGATTTTGTCGACGACTTCCATACCTTGTACGACTTTACCGAACACCGCGTAGCCCCAGCCGTCCTGACCCGGATAATCAAGAAAACGATTGTTATTCACGTTGATGAAAAATTGAGCAGTGGCAGAGTGCGGGTCGCGTGTGCGAGCCATTGCGAGGCTGTAGGGCACGTTTCTGAGTCCGTTCTTGGCTTCGTTCTGTATCGGTTCTAGCGTTGTCTTTTCTTGCATCTTTTTGTCGTAGCCACCACCTTGCACCATGAAGCCGTTGATGATGCGATGGAAAACGGTGCCGTTATAAAAACCTGACTTGACGTAGGCAAGAAAATTTTCTACGGTCTTAGGTGCTTTTTCCGGATAGAGTTCCACAATAATTTCACCCATGCTGGTCTTCATAGCTACCTTTGGCAAGCTTTCAGCGCGAGTTTCTGAATTAGTGAAAGCGGAGCAAAGCACAAGTACGCTGCCAGCCAGCATTTGCAAAACATAACGACGCGTCATGAACATTTTTTTCCTTGTGCGGTGTTGGTCTCGATCTTCAGCCTGTCCAAATGAGACAGTCTGGCGCGAGCAAAAAATACGGTTCTTCAATGATATACTCTGACGAAACAATCATTTTATCAAAAGAAGTTCTGCCGGGATTATGTTCACACTTTCCCTGTATGCCTGTCCAGACTAGCACCGCTCCCTGATCACCCATGAACGTACTTAAAATCTACAACACGCTTGCGCGTGACAAGCAAGTGTTTGCGCCGATTGAACCTGGCAAGGTTCGCCTGTACGTCTGCGGCATGACAGTCTATGACTATTGCCATCTTGGGCACGCGCGCGTCATGGTCGTGTTTGACATGGTGCAGCGCTGGTTACGCGCGCAAGGCTATGCAGTTACTTATGTTCGCAACATCACCGACATCGATGACAAGATCATTCGCCGTGCTGTTGAAAACAAAGAATCCATTTCGACCCTGACCGCCCGTTATATAGCCGCAATGAATGAAGATGCGGCGGCTCTCGGTGTGCAGTCGCCTGATTATGAACCGCGCGCGACTGCCTATGTACCGCAGATGCTGGAGCTGATCGGTGCGCTCGAAGAGAAAGGGCTTGCCTATCAAGCCACGGAAGGCGATGTCAATTTTTCGGTGCGCGACTTTGCAGGTTACGGCAAGCTTTCGGGAAAGTCGCTGGACGACTTGCGCGCCGGCGAGCGTGTCGACGTCAACAGTACCAAGCGCGATCCGCTGGACTTTGTATTGTGGAAGGCATCGCGCGACTCCGAGCCGGACGAAGTCAAATGGCCGTCCAAATGGGGTAGTGGCCGTCCGGGCTGGCATATCGAATGCTCGGCGATGGCCTGCGATCTGCTCGGCGAACACTTCGATATTCATGGTGGCGGGCAGGACTTGCAATTTCCGCATCACGAAAACGAAATTGCGCAGTCCGAAGGCGCGCACGGTCATGAGTTCGTCAACTACTGGATGCACAACGGTTTCGTGC
>JAOAUN010000011.1 GCA_030157545.1 Burkholderiaceae bacterium | reverse complement strand
CGCGTACATGGGAACCTCGTCTGTTGATATTTAGGACAAATTTTTTTCTAACCGCGCCAGCCGGAAAATTGCAGACCAATTCGGGAAAACTTCCAATTATACATAGACTTATGCTTGCGGTCAAAACAGGATCACACCCCGCTACTAGCGCTTGGCCGCCGCCTTATAGACCTCGTTACGCTCTCGCTTGCCCACAGCCACAACCAGTACCAGCACTTGTTTGTCCCGCACCTCATAAACCAGCCTGCAACCCACGCTGCGCAGCTTGATTTTGTAGCGGTCCGCGTGACCACTGAGCTTGGCCGCAGGTACGCGCGGATGCTCCAGCCTCTCAACTAAGCGCTCTTTGAACTGGGCTCGTACGCTCGCATCAAGCTTACGCCACTCTTTTTGGGCCTCTTCCAGGAAGGCCAACTCAAATTTCATCGAGCTTGACTTTGATGATGGGCTGTCCGGCGCGGGCATCTGCTATCGCATTAAGCTCAAGATCTTCCAGCTTCTCCAGCAATGCCTCATAGGCTTTAGCGGGCACGCAGTAAAAAGCAGGTTCGTTACGGTTCAAAATCGCCACAGGAAAGCCCTCGCCAGCGGCAACTGTTCGCATAGGATTTTTCTTTAGCTCCGAAACACTCGCGGTAGTTTCCGAAAATACGTGATGGACCATGATCTATTCCAGATACTTATAAAAGGTCGTTGAATAGTACGCTAATTAGCCCTTTTTGGCACCGACCTGACTCAAATTTCAAATCCTTGGGCATATGCCGCGCCGTGCCCTTATTGCCCATCGTATAATCTGCAAACACATAAGTTACTAAGCGGACCCTCCCGTGCAAGCTCCCCATTCTGCAGCGCCCACCCCTAGCTTGGCCGATATCATTGCCACCGACATGGCCGCCGTCGATGCCGCCATCCGCAACCAATTACACTCCGACGTCCCGCTCGTAAGCCAGATTGCCGACTACATCATCAGCGCCGGCGGCAAGCGTATCCGGCCGACCCTGGTGCTGTTGATGGCCAATGCATGGGGCTATGAGGGCAGCGAGCATCACAAACTGGCAGCGGTAGTTGAGTTCATTCACACCGCAACCCTGCTGCATGACGACGTGGTCGACGAATCTTCGCTACGGCGCGGCCGTCAAACTGCCAACGCGCTGTTTGGCAATGCCGCTTCGGTACTGGTGGGCGACTTTGTGTACTCGCGCGCCTTCCAGATGATGGTCTCGGTCAATAACATGCGCGTGATGCAGATTCTGGCCGATGCAACCAACGTGATCGCAGAAGGCGAAGTGCTTCAGCTGATGAACATGCACGACCCCGACGTGACCGAAGAGCGCTATCTGCAAGTCATTCGCTCCAAGACGGCGAAGCTGTTTGAGGCGGCGACTGAGCTGGGCAGCTTGATTGCCGGCGCTTCTGAAGAAGGCATCGCAGCGGCCGCTGAATATGGTCGTTCGCTAGGCACCGCATTTCAACTCATTGATGACGTACTCGACTATTCAGGCAATGCTGCAGATATTGGCAAAAATGTCGGTGACGACCTGCGCGAAGGCAAACCGACGCTGCCGTTGATTTACTTGCTCCAGCATGGAACGACGCAAGAACGCGAGCTCGTGCGCAACTGCATTGAACATGGCGATGAAGAACATTTCGACGATATCCTCCAAGCCATTACCAGCTCAGGCGCGCTGGAATATACGCGCCTCAAGGCGGAGCAGGCCAGCCAGCGCGCGGTTGAATCCTTGCAAGCACTGCCTGCGGGTCGATATAAAGACGCGCTGATGCAGCTCGCAGCGTTTGCCGTCGACCGAAATCATTAAAAGCCTGACCTGTTCACCCTGCGATGATTTTGATAATATTTCATTCATTCGCTGGTAGTACCGATCAGTAACGAGCGGAGTCGATACTTTCCCGTGAATTCGACGGGGTGTAGCTTAGTCCGGTAAAGCGCTACGTTCGGGACGTAGAGACCGGAGGTTCGAATCCTCTCACCCCGACCAGTCATACGTAAAATCCGCAGTCTGTTTTTCACAGATTCACCAAGTTTTTCATTCAACCAAACTTTCATTAATGATTGATAAGGGACGTCTAGCTTATTAGCCTCTCGACGAATCCTGAAAGTAAACTGTCGCTCAGCCGCAGGGAAATACTGGTTGTTGATGGCTTAAGATTCATATCACTTCAAAATTGATCATTTCTGTAATTGCCAACACATACAAAAAATACAAGCGTGACGCCAAGTAATCTACCTCTTACTTTGTAAAAGTCCGATATTCATTTCAGCGGTCAGATTCGACGCATAGAACTGCTCAATCATTTGCACCGAGGTACGCGCATTTCTAGCCAGCGTCAGCAAATCAATGCCCTTGCCATACAAGAGACGGAACATGATGGCCGTGTGCCGAAGACTATACAGGCTGCGCACCTGACCCAGCTCACCAATTTTCAGATGGGTGGCTTCCAGTATTTTATTGAAATGCATGGACAGCACGACAGAAGCGGCATCGCGGTCCGGCACATGCGGCAAGAACAGATAATCGTCTTCCCCACCCCAGCCTTGGGCTTCGGAATATTTCCTCAAACTTTGATAGATGCGCACTGCCGGACGTAAAGTCACAATCTGCGCTTTGTGGCGTTTGGTTTCGGGCAAACTCAGCCGCAAATAAAGGTTCTCGCCACGAATAATTTCAACATGCTTGTGCTGGACAAACTTCAGGTCAGTTGGCCGCATAAAGCCGTTGACCATAAAACCTATCATCCAGGCCATTTCCTTCGGTACAGTGTCGGTCTTGGTAAAAATGCCACCGGCCCGGTCACGATGCGTAGCGAGTTTGATCTCCGCCTGCGCACTGGCAAGGTTTTTTGCTGCCCTCAGTAGTTGCCTGTATTCCTTAACAGTAAAGCCGCCGCGCGGTTGCGAGCTGAGCTTTACTTTTGGAAACGGTGGAATTTTATTAACGAGGTCGTTGATCAAGGCATATTTGAATGCCATTCGAATCGATTGCAGATATTGCATAACCGTAATAGAGGATGCACCGCGCGCTACCAGCATCGCTGTAAAGGCGGACAGGTCGTCGTAACTAATCGCGCCGATATCTTTATCGGAAAAATAAGGATTAATCTGCTTCTTAAACCGGTTTCGCAATGCCTTGAAAGACTGTAGCGATAACTCCCCTCGCAGCATGCGGCCTTTCTCGCCATCCAGTGCCCTGTCTGCAATAGCCGTAAAAGAATGCTGGATACGGCTCTGGCTGACTCTCCCTATATCCAACCGGTCATGTTCCGCTTCGCCGGTATGGTTTAGTCGAACGAGCAATTCTTCATAAAACTGCTTCGCGGCTTCCAGCGCCTTTCTTTTCTCTATGGTTCGCATGCTGCGAACATACATTTTTCCGTTCATGAAACAGCGTGCCTGCCAAAAACAGCTGCCTCGGATACGGTAAATCCGTAGTTTATCCGGATAGCCGCGCACGCCAGTCAGAGACGATAGCACTGGCAATGACCGTGCTTGTCGCGAAGCGTACTGCGTGTCGTTAGCGCAGACTTGCTGGTTCATGAAGTCCTGAACTGTATCAAAGTCAAAAATTGAAATTCATCAAATAAAACCGATATATATTCCATCTTGATTGAATATTCCGCATGGAAAATTTCCTTTAGGAAATCGCAATAGCTGTATCAAACTTTTCCTTTATTACTGCCAGTTTCTGTGTGGTGATAATTTGTAAGGAGAACAGAGAGAAATATCCCCAATCAGTTTGATTAATTTCAATTGTTTGGAGATTAT
>JAOAUN010000010.1 GCA_030157545.1 Burkholderiaceae bacterium | reverse complement strand
TAAAAAAGAGCAGTCGTAAATTCCATAGTGGTCTCAGCGGTAGCGGGCGTCAGCCTCGCGGTTGGCGGCGATCTCGCCTTCATAGCGGTCGCCGACGGCCAGCAGCATTTCTTTGGTGTAGTACAGGTCGCCGCGCTTTTCGCCGTGGTACTCGAGGATGTGGGTCTCTACAATCGAGTCGACCGGACAGGACTCTTCGCAAAAGCCGCAGAAGATGCACTTGGTCAGGTCGATGTCGTAGCGTGTCGTACGGCGTGAGCCGTCATCGCGCTGCTCGGATTCAATGGTGATAGCCATTGCGGGGCAGACTGCTTCGCACAGTTTGCAAGCGATGCAGCGCTCTTCGCCGTTAGGGTAGCGACGCAGCGCATGCAGGCCACGGAAACGCGGCGACTGCGGGGTTTTCTCTTCCGGGAATTGCACGGTGATTTTGCGGGCGAACATATAGCGACCGGTCAGGGCCAGGCCCTTGAACAGTTCCCGCAACATCAGGCTTCCGAAGAAATCTTTGATGGCTTCCATTTTGCATTCAGCCTTTAAACATAAGTCTTACTACTTCCAGATATTCCATGAGGTCTGCATCCATACGGCCACGATGATCAGATAGACCACGGTCAGCGGAATGAACACTTTCCAGCCAAGGCGCATGATCTGGTCAAAGCGATAGCGCGGGAATGACGCACGGACCCAGATAAAAATCGATACAACCAAAAAGGTTTTGATGCCGAGCCAGATCCAGCCCGGTATGAAACTCAAGATGCCCAGCGGCGCATCCCAGCCACCGAGGAACATCAGCGTGGCCATGATCGAAATGAGGATCATGTTCGCGTATTCGGCGAGGAAAAACATCGCAAACGACATGCCCGAATACTCAACCATGTGACCGGCAACGATTTCGGATTCGCCTTCGACCACGTCGAACGGATGACGTGCGGTCTCGGCGATGCCGGAGATGATATAGACGCCAAACATAGGCAGCAGCGGCAGCCAGTTCCAGGACAAGAAGTTCAGCCCCATGTCGGCGAACACGCCATGCGTTTGCTTGGCGACAATGGCAGACAGGTTCAGGCTGCCGGATACCATGAGAACAATCACCAGCACGAAGCCCATTGCGATTTCATACGACACCATTTGCGCGGAAGCGCGCATCGCACCGAGGAACGCGTATTTAGAATTCGACGCCCAGCCGGCGACAATCACGCCATACACTTCAAGAGATGTAATCGCCATCACAAACAGCAGACCGGCGTTGATATTCGCCAGCGCTTTTTCAGGGCCGAAAGGCACGACAGACCACGCAGCCAGTGCCGGCATGATCGTCATTACCGGTGCGATCACGAACAGCGCCTTGCTGGCCTTGGCCGGCACGACGATTTCTTTCAACAGCAGCTTCAATGCGTCGGCGATAGGTTGCAGCAAACCGGCAGGACCGACACGGTTCGGGCCTATGCGCACATGCATCCAGCCGATCATCTTGCGCTCCCACAGCGTCAGGTAAGCGACGCAGCCCATCACGGGCAGTGTCACGGCAAGAATCTTCATCAGGTTCCAGACGATCGGCCAGTAGGCGCCGAGCAATCCGCTGCCGGCAGTAGTGAAGTTGGTCAGCAATTGATCCATCAGACTTTCTCCACCGTGATTACGCCGAACATGTCGCCAAGGGACGCAGTCGTTGCATGAGCGGCAGCTACACGCACCACGTTCACAGGCAAGCTGTCGTCAATGGCAGCGACCAGTTTGGCGCTGGCTCTGGCGTTACCTTGCGTTACACGCACAGTCTCGCCGGCCGCTATGCCGAGTTGCTGTGCCAGCGCGGCCGACAACACCGCTTGCGGTGCGCGTGCATCGTCAGTCAGCTGCAATGACGCGGCACGGCGCACAATGGCATCGGTGAAGTAAATCGGCACATCGGCCACACGTTGCAAGCCAGCCGATGCGGCCGGTGCCTGCAATTGCACAGGCAACTTTGCTTCCGCCAAGTTGTTCAAGCGCGCAGCAAGTTGTTGTTCTTTGTCGGCCGAGCCGAGCACTTCCATGCGGATGGCTTCCGATGTCTCGTAATCAAAACCGGACAGGCCGAGCAAGTTGCCCAGCACGCGCAGGACTTTCCAGCCAGGACGGGTGTCACCCAGCGGCTTGACGGTGCCATTGAAACCTTGCGCACGGCCTTCGGCGCTGACATAGGTGCCGGCAGTTTCGGAAAATGGCGCAATCGGCAGCAATACATCGGCGTAGTCCATGCCATGCTTGAACGGCGACATCACAACGACCATGTCAGCCAGATCAAGCGCCGAGCGTGCCGTATGCGGATTGGCGCAGTCGAGTTCCGGTTCGACATTGAACAGCACATACGCCTTGCGTGGTTTTGCGAAAAATTCTTGTGCATTGCCGCCGTTGGCTGGCAAGGCATTGGCCAGATAACCGCCAACCGTGTTTGCAGCTTCGGTCAGATAACCAAAACGGGCATCGGTATGCTGAGCCAGCCATTGCGCGGCAGCGTGCAATTGCGACGCTTGCGGATGCTGTGCAGCGGCGTTGCCGAGCAAGACAGCGCGCGGCTCGCCGGACAGCAGGCTCGCAGCGATTTGCTTGGCGGTGGCCGAAGGCTGCAACGAAGAAAACACAGCAGGCACATCCATATTCTTGCTTTGCGCGACGGCGACCACGACTTCACCAAGCTGGGAGAGCCAGTCGGATGGCGCAGCGATCATCTTGTTTGCAACCGGCATCAGCAGATCATCATCGGTCGCATGCAGCAGGCTCAGCTTGGCGCCGCGACGCACCGCGTCACGCAGACGCGCGGCCAGCAGTGGATGATCCTTGCGCAGGAAAGAACCAATGACAAACACGCGCTTGAGCTTGCCAATGTCGGCAACAGGCATACCCAGCCAAGGCAGGAGTTTGCCATCGAGCGCAAAGTCGGACTGGCGCAGGCGAAAGTCGATATTTTCCGAACCAAGGCCACGCAGTGTTTTCTGCAGCAGCGCGAGTTCTTCCAGCGTTGAATTTGGTGTAGCCAGTGCAGCCAGCGCATCTGCGCCATGTTCATGACGGATATTGCGCAGGCCATGGGCTACGTATTCGAGCGCGGTCTGCCAGTCGGTTTCTTGCCACTTGCCGTCTTGCTTGATCATCGGCGCAGTCAGGCGCTCGGTATGCAAGCCTTCATAAGAGAAGCGGTCTTTATCCGAGATCCAGCATTCATTGACTGCGTCGTTTTCCAGCGGCAGCACGCGCATGACGTTGGCGCCCTTGACTTGCACAGTCAGGTTGGTGCCAAGGCTGTCATGCGGACTCACGGACTTGCGTCGCGACAGTTCCCAGGTACGGGCGCTGTAACGGAAAGGCTTGGAGGTCAGCGCGCCGACCGGGCACAGATCGATCATGTTGCCCGACAATTCGGAGTCAACCGTGTTGCCTACGAAGGCAGTGATCTCGGCGTGTTCGCCGCGACCCAGCATGCCGAATTCCATTACACCGGCAATTTCCTGGCCGAAGCGCACGCAGCGGGTGCAATGGATGCAGCGGGTCATTTCCTGCATGGAGATCAGCGGGCCGGCATCTTTCGGCGTGACCACGCGCTTTTCTTCTTTGTAGGTAGAAGCCGACGGGCCGTAACCGACGGCCAGATCCTGCAGCTGGCATTCGCCGCCCTGATCGCAAATCGGGCAATCAAGCGGATGGTTAATCAGCAAGAACTGCATCACGTCTTTTTGTGCCTTGACCGCTTTGTCGCTGTGGGTACGCACGATCATGCCGGCTGAAACCGGAGTAGCGCAGGCCGGCAACGGCTTGGGCGCTTTTTCGACTTCAACCAGACACATGCGGCAGTTCGCCGCAATCGACAATTTCTTGTGATAGCAAAAATGCGGAATGTACGTGCCAAGCTGATTGGCAGCGTCCATCACCATGCTGCCTTCTTGCACTTCGACTTTTTTGCCGTCTATCTCGATTTCAACCATGGCTTCGCTTTATTCTGTCAGATGTAAGCAGGTACCAGACACCGCTTATGCTCGATGTGATACGCAAACTCGTCAGTGAAATTTTTGACCATCGCACGCACCGGCATCGCCGCAGCGTCGCCGAGTGCGCAGATGGTGCGGCCCTGTATGCCGTCTGCAATCGTGTTGAGCATATCGAGGTCGTCTGCCCTGCCCTGACCGTGTTCGATACGATGCACCATCCGGTACAACCAGCCCGTGCCTTCGCGGCAAGGCGTGCACTGGCCGCAGGACTCTTCATAATAAAAATAGGACAGTCGCAGCAGCGACTTGACCATGCAGCGCGTCTCGTCCATCACGATGACCGCGCCTGAACCGAGCATGGAGCCGGCCTTCGCGATAGCGTCATAGTCCATGTCGGTGGCCATCATGACGTCGCCGGTCAGCACCGGCATGGATGATCCGCCAGGGATGACTGCTTTGATTTTTTTACCGTCGCGCATGCCGCCGGCGAGTTCCAGCAGCGTCGCGAATGGCGTGCCGAGCGGGACTTCGTAATTGCCCGGTTTCGCGACGTCACCCGACATTGAAAAAATCTTGGTGCCGCCATTATTCGGCTTGCCGAGTGCGGCATAAGCTGCGCCGCCCATGTTCATCAGGAACGGCACCGCCGCAAAGGTCTCGGTGTTATTGATCGTGGTCGGCTTGCCGTACAGGCCAAAGCTGGCAGGGAAAGGCGGCTTGAAACGCGGCTGGCCTTTTTTGCCCTCTATGGATTCGAGTAAAGCGGTTTCTTCACCGCAGATGTACGCGCCATAGCCGTGGAACGCATGCAACTCGAACGTGAAGTCGGTGCCCATGATGCGGTCGCCCAGAAAACCGGCGGCACGTGCTTCATCAAGCGCATCTTCAAAACGTGCGTAGGTATCCCAGATTTCACCGTGGATGTAGTTGTAGCCGACGGTGATGCCCATGGCGTACGCACCGATAGCCATGCCTTCGATGAGTGCGTGCGGGTTGTAGCGCAGGATGTCGCGGTCCTTGAATGTGCCCGGTTCGCCTTCGTCCGAATTACACACCAGATATTTTTGCCCCGGAAATTGACGCGGCATGAAGCTCCACTTCAGGCCAGTCGGAAAACCTGCACCACCGCGGCCGCGCAGCGACGATGCTTTCATTTCGGCGATGACTTGTTCCGGCGTGATGCCTTCGGTCAGGATACGGCGCAGCGCGCTATAGCCACCGCGTTTCACGTAATCAGCCAGATGCCAGTTCTGGCCATCAAGGCCAGCCAGAATCACAGGATTGATATGACGGGTATGCAGACTGGTCATTTTTGCAGTTCCTCTACCAGCGCATCGATTTTGTCGTTCGACATCAGGCTGCACATGCGCTTGTTATTTACGAGCAGCACAGGCGAGTCGCCGCAGGCGCCCATGCATTCGCCCTCCATCAGCGTGAACTGGCCGTCTGCAGTCGTTTCACGATAATCAATACCGAGCTTGTGCTTCAGATGTTGCGCTGCCTTTTCGCCACCGGACAATGCGCACGGCAAGTTGGTGCAGATGGTGATCTTGTGCTTGCCAACCGGCTTGGTGTTGTACATCGCATAGAAGGTCGCGACTTCCTGCACCGCAATGGCAGGCATGCCGAGGTAATCACCGACATCTTTCATGACTTCCGGCGACAACCACCCGTGCTCGTCCTGCGCAATGGCGAGCGCACCCATCACCGCAGACTGCTTCTGGTCAGCCGGAAATTTCGCGACTTCGCGATCAATTTTTTTAAACGCTTGTTCTGATAAAACCATCGTCTATGCCTTTTGCTTTTTTAGCGATCGATTTCGCCAAACACGATGTCCTGGGTACCAATGATGGTGACAGCGTCAGCGATCATGTGACCCTTCGCCATTTCATTGAGCCCTTCAAGGTGCGCATAACCGGGCGCGCGAATCTTCAGGCGGTAAGGTTTGTTGGCGCCATCGGAAATCAGGTAAATGCCGAACTCGCCCTTAGGATGCTCAATGGCCGAGTACGCTTCACCAGCCGGCACGTGGAAGCCTTCGGTGAACAGCTTGAAGTGATGGATCAGTTCTTCCATGTTCGACTTCATGTCCACGCGTGACGGTGGCGCAACCTTGTGGTTGTCAGTCATCACAGGACCTGGGTTATTGCGCAGCCACTCCACGCATTGCTTGATGATGCGATTTGACTGACGCATTTCTTCCACGCGCACCAAGTAGCGGTCGTAGCAGTCGCCGTTCACGCCAACCGGAATATCAAAGTCGAGCAAGTCATAGACTTCGTAAGGCTGCTTCTTGCGCAGGTCCCACTCAATGCCGGAACCGCGCAGCATTGCGCCGGTGAAGCCCATGGCCAACGCACGCTCTGGTGACACCACGCCAATACCCACCAGACGCTGTTTCCAGATACGGTTGTCGGTCAGCAGGGTTTCGTATTCATCGACATACGTCGGGAAACGATTGGTGAAGTCTTCAATGAAGTCGAGCAGCGAACCCTGACGGTTGTCGTTCAGGCGCGCAATCGCTTTGTCGTTGCGGATCAGTGAAGCTTTGTGCTGCGGCATGCTGTCCGGCAGGTCGCGATAGACGCCGCCCGGACGATAATAAGCTGCATGCAAACGTGCACCGGACACGGCTTCGTAGCAGTCCATCAAATCTTCGCGCTCGCGGAAGGCGTACAGGAACACACCCATTGCGCCGACGTCGAGCGCATGCGCGCCGAGCCACAGCAGGTGGTTCAGCAGGCGCGTAATTTCGTCGAACATCACGCGAATGTACTGCGCACGCAGCGGCACTTCCACACCCAGCAATTTTTCAATCGCCATGACGTACGCGTGCTCGTTGCACATCATCGACACATAGTCGAGGCGGTCCATGTACGGCACGGACTGCAAATAGGTTTTTTGCTCGGCCAGCTTTTCGGTGGCGCGATGCAAGAGGCCAATGTGCGGGTCGGCGCGTTGAATGACTTCACCGTCGAGCTCGAGCACCAGACGCAGCACGCCGTGTGCGGCCGGATGCTGCGGACCGAAGTTGAGCGTGTAGTTTTTAATTTCAGCCATGCTTACTTCACCCCGTAATTTTCTTCGCGAATCACGCGCGGCACGTTCTCGCGTGGCTCGATCGTCACTGGCTGATAGATGACCCGCTTCTGTTCAGGGTCATAGCGCATTTCAACGTAGCCACTGACCGGGAAATCTTTGCGGAATGGATGGCCGATGAAGCCGTAGTCAGTCAGGATGCGGCGCAGGTCGTTATGGCCTTCGAACAAAATGCCAAACAGGTCAAACGCTTCGCGCTCGTACCAGTCGGCTGCTGACCACAGCTCGGAAACGGATGCGACCAGCGGCAATTCATCGTCAGTAGCGAAGGTGCGCACGCGCACGCGCCAGTTGTGCCTGATGGACAGCAGATGCGAGATGACTGCGAAGCGCGGACCATTCCATGCGCCATCGCCATAATCGGAGTAATCAGCACCGCACAGGTCCATCAATTGCTCAAAGCGCAAATCAGCGTGGTCACGCAGCGTCTGCATCGCTGACAAATAGTCAGCGGCTTTAACGACAACGGTTATCTCGCCCAGCGCCACAGTAAGGTTCTGGATTTGATCGCCCAGCACGGCGATGAGCGCAGCTTCCAGTGTTTCTAGTTTGGTCGTCATGGTTAGCGGGCGATGGTGTTGGTACGCTTGATCTTGTTTTGCAATTGCATGATCCCGTACAACAGCGCTTCGGCTGTCGGCGGGCAGCCCGGCACGTAAATATCAACCGGCACGATACGGTCGCAACCACGCACGACGGAATACGAGTAGTGGTAATAGCCGCCGCCGTTGGCGCACGAACCCATGGAGATCACCCAGCGCGGCTCTGCCATTTGGTCATAGACCTTGCGCAGCGCCGGTGCCATTTTGTTGCACAGCGTGCCGGCAACGATCATGACGTCGGACTGGCGCGGCGACGGACGAAACACGACGCCGAAGCGGTCAAGGTCATAGCGCGACGCGCCGGCGTGCATCATTTCGACTGCGCAGCAGGCCAGACCAAACGTCATCGGCCACATTGAGCCGGTACGGGTCCAGTTAATCAGTTTGTCGGCCGTGGTGGTGACAAACCCTTCGTTCAACAGGCCTTCAATTGCCATGGTTTATTCCCAATCCAATGCGCCTTTTTTCCATTCGAAAATCAGGCCAACGACCAAAATACCGAGGAAGATCATCATTGCCCAGAAACCCAACAAGCCGACATCGCTCATTGCGACAGCCCAGGGCACCAGGAATGCGACTTCAAGATCAAACAGGATGAAAAGAATGGCGACCAGGTAGTAGCGCACATCGAACTTCATGCGGGCGTCTTCGAAGGCTTCGAAGCCGCACTCATACGCGGAAGTTTTTTGCGCGTCCGGTCTGTAGGGAGCGATCAAACGGCCCAGTACCTGGGGCGCGACACCGACAGCAATACCCACGCAGATGAACAGCAGGATAGGCAGATAGTTTTCGAGGTTCACGATAAATCCGCAGTACGAAGAATGGATAATTTCATTTGATGCGCTCATTGAATCAAACCAATGAACTAAATGACTCAACTTCGGCGAATCAAATGTGGAGTCAAAAAGGCAACTCTGCCAATTTGACAAAAAGCCAGCACGGGGCATCCCCATGCTGGCCTGATTTGTTCTTGTTCTTTAACTTGGTGCCGACGGCGAGACTCGAACTCGCACAGCTTGCGCCACTACCCCCTCAAGATAGCGTGTCTACCAATTTCACCACGTCGGCCAAGCACGCTATTTTAACCCGATTTGACTGGGCTGTTCAACGCAGTTTGCATTAAGAACACTAGTTCTTCGCATTATTTTGGAATTTCGCCTGCCGAACCAGGCGCAACTTTCGCTGGCTCTGTAGCAGGAGCCGCCGGCGCAGCCGGTGCGGTTTGCGAATTGGCTGGTGCGCTGGAAGGAATCTGATCCATCACGCCGCCGCTGCTCGACGGTGGACGGCTGCCGAAGAAGGACAGTGCGAGCGTGGCGACAAAAAATACGGCAGCGGCGATGCCGGTCGACTTGGACAGAAAGTTCGACGAACCGCTGGCACCGAACAGGCTGCCCGATGCACCGGAGCCAAAAGCTGCGCCCATGTCAGCGCCTTTACCGTGCTGAAGCAAGACCAGACCGATGATGGTCAGGGCGGTTACGACCTGAACCACGATAATAATTGCGAGCAAAGTATTCATTTTCTAATTTCCAGTTTGGTTTGATTCTATTCTTGTAATTGCATTGACTAGATTGCCTGCGCTATCGCCAGAAAATCGACTGCTTTCAACGCTGCGCCACCGATCAGGCCGCCATCAATATCCGGCATGGCCAGCAATTCTTTGGCGTTATCCGGCTTCATGCTGCCGCCGTACAAAATTCTTATTTTCTCTGCGGCGGCGACATCAGCTTGGGCAAGCTGCGCGCGTATGAGTTCATGCACTTGCTGGGCCATGGCTGGTGTGGCAGTCTTGCCGGTGCCGATTGCCCATACTGGCTCATAGGCAATGACGATGCCGGCCAGTTGCGCGCCAACGGCAGCCAGTACTGGCTGCAACTGCTGCATGACAATTGCATCGGTCTGCCCTGCTTCGCGTTCGGCCAGCGTTTCGCCAACGCAAACGATAGGCACCAGCCCAGCGGCCAGTGCACGCACGGCCTTCGCAGCGACCAGCGCATCGGTTTCACCGTGCATCGCGCGTCGCTCGGAATGCCCGACGATCACGTAGCGGCAAGCAAAATCCTGCAGCATGACTGACGACACTTCGCCGGTAAATGCGCCGGATTCATGCACGGACATATCTTGTGCGCCCCATGCGACAGCCGAGCCAGCCAGCATGTTCTGCGCTTGCGCCAGATACGGCGCTGGCGGGCACACAGCCAGCTCGCAAGACACGCTTGCGGCTCCGGCACGGATGGCTTCCAGCAAGCTGGCATTGGTTGCCAGACTGCCGTTCATTTTCCAGTTGCCTGCTATGAGTGTGCGTCGCATATTGTTCTGTATTTAAATAACCCGCCATTTTAGCTTGTGCGCGGAATGATGGTCAAACGAGGGACATTAAAGACGCTGGATCCCAGCGTCTTTGCTCTCGCCTTAAGCAACCGTCAGCATGATCTTGCCCACGTGCGTACTGGTCTCCATCAACGTATGTGCTGCCGCAGCCTCTGCCAGCGGAAAGCTCTGAAAAATCACCGGCTTGATCTGCCCCGACTCCAACAGTGGCCAAACTCGTGCACGCAACTTGTCGGCAACCATTTGCTTGAACGCGACCGGACGCGGGCGCAAGGTCGAACCCGTCACAGTCAGTCTGCGACGCAAAATCTGGCCGAAATCTATCGTTCCCTTCGCACCGCCGAGCAATGCGATGATGACCAGTCTGCCATCGTCGGCCATGCATTCAATCTCGCGCGCCACATAATCGCCAGCGACCATGTCGAGTATGACGTCAGCGCCTTTGCCACCGGTAAGGCTCTTGACGACTTCTACAAAGTCCTCGGTCCGGTAGTTAATGCCACGCTCCGCACCCAGCGCTTCGCAAGCGCGGCATTTGTCATCGGTGCCGGCCGTGGCGATGACGCGATGGCCTAATGCATGCGCCATCTGGATGGCGGTCACACCAATTCCGGAACTGCCACCCTGCACCAGCAAGACTTCGTCACCACTTAATCTGGCGCGCTCGAACAAATTGCTATAAACGGTAAAAAAAGTTTCGGGCAAGGACGCCGCTTCCAGCATGGACCAGCCTTTCGGCACCGGCAGGCATTGCGCGGCAGGTGCTGCGCAATACTCGGCATAGCCACCACCCTGCACCAGCGCACAGACCCTGTCGCCTATTTTGAAGCCGCTGCCGCTGACGTCACCGTCAATAATTTCGCCGGCAACTTCCAGGCCCGGGATGTCGGAAGCACCCGGCGGCACCGGATAGTTACCGGTCCGCTGCAAGACATCAGGACGATTGACACCCGCGGCATGGACTTTGATCAGGACTTCGCCCGCCTTCAATGCCGGCATGGGGCGTTCACAAATTTTCAGTACGTCGGGCGCGCCCGGATGCGTGATTTCGATTGCCTGCATGCTGATCTCCGTTGGATTATTTTCTTGATTTAGTTTTATGCACAGTACAGATAAAAAAAGCCGCCCTGGTTTTGACACCGGGCGGCTTTCATGCTTGCAGACGACTTATTCTGCCGCTGGTGCAGCTGCAGCAGCTGCAACGCCACCTTCTTCAGCCGTGATAGCTTTCATCGACAGTTTCAGACGGCCACGGTCGTCGGTCTCGAGAACCTTGACGCGCACTTGCTGGCCTTCGGTCAGGTAATCAGCGACCGCATTCACTCGCTCGTTGGCGATCTGGCTGATGTGCAGCAAACCATCTTTGCCCGGCATGACTTGCACAATTGCGCCGAAGTCCAGCAGCTTCAGGACGACGCCATCATAGATCTTGCCGATTTCAACGGAAGCGGTCAGCTCTTCGATACGACGCTTGGCTTCCTGGCCAGCGGCGGCATCGACGGAGGCAATGGTGACCAGACCTTCGTCGGTGATATCGATTTGGGTGCCGGTTTCTTCGGTCAGTGCGCGAATAACTGCGCCGCCCTTGCCGATGACGTCACGGATTTTTTCCGGATTGATCTTGATGGTGATCAGGCGCGGTGCAAAGTTAGACAACTCGGTACGGCCATGTGGCACCGCTTCCTGCATCTTGCCCAGAATGTGCATGCGGCCTTCTTGTGCTTGCGCCAGTGCGACTTGCATGATTTCTTTGGTGATGCCCTGAATCTTGATGTCCATCTGCAGTGCGGTAATGCCGTTGGCGGTACCAGCCACTTTGAAGTCCATGTCGCCGAGGTGATCTTCGTCGCCCAGAATGTCGGACAGCACGGCGAAGCGATTACCTTCTTTGATCAGGCCCATTGCGATACCGGCAACGTGTGCCTTCATCGGCACGCCTGCATCCATCAATGCCAGGCAGCCGCCGCAGACCGAAGCCATCGACGAGGAACCATTCGACTCGGTGATTTCAGAAACCAGACGCACCGAGTAGCTGAATTCTTCAGCCGGCGGCATGGCAGCGATCAGTGCGCGCTTGGCCAGACGACCGTGACCGATTTCGCGGCGCTTTGGCGAACCAACACGGCCGGTTTCGCCGGTGGCGAACGGAGGCATATTGTAGTGAAGCATAAAGCGGTCGCTGTACTCGCCGGTCAGCGAGTCAATGCGCTGCTCGTCACGGGCGGTGCCGAGGGTGGCTACGACCAGCGCCTGCGTTTCACCGCGTGTGAACAGTGAAGAACCGTGGGTACGTGGCAGCACGCTGTTACGGATCGAGATCGGACGCACGGTGCGTGTGTCGCGGCCGTCGATACGTGGCTCACCTTCGAGGATCTGCGAACGTACGATCTTGGCTTCGAGGTCGAACAGGATGTTGTTCAGTTCAGCAGAGTCCGGTGCATCAGCATCATCCGCCATGGCAGCGTTGACGGCTGCAGTGACTTCTTTCAGCTTGGCGGTACGGGCTTGCTTTTCCTTGATTTGATACGCTTCACGCAGCAGGCCTTCGGCCACGGCGGTCACACGCGCAATCAGCGCTTCGTTCTTTGGCGCAGGGCTCCACTGAACTTCAGGCTTGCCGCCATCACGCACCAGTTCATGGATGGCATCGATGACGACTTTCATGTGGTCGTGGCCGAATACGACAGCACCCAGCATGATTTCTTCGGACAGTTGCTGCGCTTCGGATTCGACCATCAGCACGGCAGTTTCGGTACCGGCAACGACGAGGTCGAGCTGCGATTTCGGCAGTTGCGATACGGTCGGGTTCAGCACGTATTGACCGTCGATGTAGCCGACGCGCGCTGCGCCAACCGGACCGTTGAATGGAATGCCGGCGACGCACAGGGCAGCGGAAGCACCGATCATGGCAGGAATATCCGGATCGATATCAGGGTTCACTGACAGCACGTGCAAGATGACCTGCACTTCGTTCAGATAGCCTTCCGGGAACAGTGGACGAATCGGGCGATCGATCAGGCGTGAAGTGAGTGTTTCTTTTTCCGAAGGACGACCTTCGCGCTTGAAGAAACCGCCGGGAATACGGCCGGCTGCATAGGTCTTTTCGACGTAATCAACGGTAAGCGGGAAAAAATCCTGACCTGGCTTGGCATCTTTACGTGCAACCACGGTAGCCAGAATGACGGTATCTTCCACCGAAACCAGAACGGCACCGGATGCCTGACGAGCGATCTCGCCGGTCTCGAGGGTAACTGTGTGCTGGCCGTACTGGAATGATTTGGTAACTTTATTGAACATGGGTGTTTCCTTTCTATTTTTGCCGACAGATTTTCAGGCGCTGTCGTTCACCTCACCACGGCAACGGTGCATAACACATCCGTTACTTGCTTCACTTACAGCACATTGCGTGCTTCAAAAAGACGAAATGCCCGCATCAGTAAACTGACGCAGGCATTGAGACTCAGAGGCTAAAGCCGGGCAATGAATTACTTGCGCAGGCCAAGCTTTTCGATCAGTGAGCGATAACGAGCAGCGTCGGTACGCTTCAGATAGGCCAACAGGCTTTTACGACGGTTAACCATCATGATCAGGCCGCGGCGGGAATGATGATCCTTGGCGTGGGCCTTGAAGTGACCGTTGAGTTCGTTGATACGAGCAGTCAACAGAGCGACCTGAACTTCAGGGGAGCCTGTATCGTTTTGACCGCGTGCATTGTCCGCAATAACGGCGGCTTTGCTTTCTTTAGTAACTGACATGATTACACCTTTCACATGCGGTAACTGGAGTCATTACCCCGGGTACCGTGACTGACTATTAAATCTGGCCGGATTTGACCAGACCGCGAGTATAGCCGAAAGTGCTGGCGGCCACAAACCAGAACTGGCCTGAAATGTCAGGCCAGTCGCTGGATTCGCAAAAAAATTACCTAAAAGTTAATTTTAAAGCTGAGGATTAAGCTTCTCGACCTTAGAATGCAGTTTGTTCAGCGCCGACAAATAAGCCTTGGCCGACGCCACCACAATATCCAGATCCGCGCCAACGCCATTCACAATCCGCCCTGCTTTGGACAGCCGCATCGTCACTTCGCCCTGCGACTCAGTGCCGGTGGTGATGGCATTGACCGAGAACAGCAGCAATTCGGCGCCGCTCTGGGTGTTGGTTTCGATGGCGTTGACAATGGCGTCAACAGGTCCGTTACCCTGCCCTTCGCAGGTAACTTCCTTGCCGGCGACTTCGAAAGTGATTTTGGCACGTGGCTTTTCACCGGTCTCGGATTGCTGAGACAGCGAGACAAAGTTGTAGTGCTCTTTTTCATGCGACTGCTGCTCGTCCGACACCAGCGCCATGATGTCTTCATCGAAGATTTCAGACTTGCGGTCAGCCAGCTCTTTGAAGCGGGTAAAGGCTGCATTGACCTCCGCTTCGGAATCAAGCTTGACGCCTAATTCTTCGAGGCGCTGCTTGAATGCATTGCGGCCCGAGAGCTTGCCCAGCACGATTTTGTTGGCGGCCCAGCCCACGTCTTCGGCGCGCATGATCTCGTAAGTGTCGCGTGCCTTCAATATACCGTCCTGATGAATGCCGGACGCATGTGCAAACGCGTTCGCACCGACCACGGCTTTATTAGGCTGCACCGCAAAACCGGTGATCTGCGAAACCAGTTTGGAAGTCGGCACGATCTGGGTCGCATCAATGCCAATGTCGAGCTTGAAGTGATCGCGACGGGTACGTACCGCCATGACGATTTCTTCCAGCGCAGTGTTGCCGGCGCGTTCGCCCAGGCCATTGATGGTGCACTCAACCTGACGCGCGCCGCCTATCATCACGCCGGCGAGCGAATTGGCAACCGCCATCCCGAGGTCGTTATGGCAATGCACTGACCAGACGGCCTTGTCGGAATTCGGAATGCGTTCGCGCAGCGTGCGCAGCATCGTGCCGTAGAGCTCGGGCACCGCATAACCGACGGTATCGGCAAAGTTAATGGTGGTGGCGCCTTCATCAATAACAGCTTCAAGCACGCGGCACAGAAAGTCCATTTCCGAGCGGCTGCCGTCTTCCGGGCTGAACTCAATATCATCCGTGAACTTGCGCGCAAAGCGCACAGCCTGGCGCGCCTGCTCGAGCACCTGATCGGGCGACATGCGCAACTTCTTTTCCATGTGCAGCGGCGATGTCGCAATGAATGTGTGAATGCGCTTGCGTGGCGCAGGTGCCAGTGCTTCGGCAGCGCGGGAAATATCCTTGTCATTGGCACGCGACAGCGAGCAAATGATCGATTCCTTGATAGTGCCGGCGATGGCCTTGATGGATTCAAAATCACCCTGCGAAGAAGCAGCAAAGCCGGCCTCGATCACGTCCACTTTCATGCGCTCGAGCTGGCGCGCAATGCGGATTTTTTCGTCCTTGGTCATGGACGCGCCGGGCGACTGTTCGCCATCACGCAACGTGGTGTCAAAAATAATGAGCTTGTTTGAATCGGCCATGCTGGGCTCCTTGGGTAAAGGCTGTCTTAGTCAGAATATATTCTCTCCTGCCCTTGCCTGCTTGGGCATGAGCGGGGAAAAACACAAATTGTGGGGTAAGGGAGTGTGCGCGTTAGCGCAGTAGATACAGCAGTAGCAGGCCAGACAGGCCGCCAGGAAATGCATGAGCAAAGAATGAGGATATGCTTGACATGAAGTAAAGAATAAGCGGAATCGGGAAAAAGCGCAACCGGTCTCCTTCCCCTTGATCCATACGGCTTATTTGTCGTCGCTGCCGTCCACTCTGGTCTGCACAATGCTGACCGGTTTGCCCTTGAACCAGCGCCAGAAAAACACGACATAACCCGATAGGCCATAAGCCACAAACAGGCCAAACAATACTTTTGGCGGGTCACTCGAGACGGCGACAAAGATCAGCACAATCAGGAAAATGGCAATGAATGGCACGGACTTGCGGAAGTTCACGTCCTTGAAACTATAGAACGGAACATTCGTAACCATCGTCAGCCCGGCATACAGGGTAATGGCCCAGGACAGCCAGCGGAAATCGGTGCCGGCAATCCGCAGATCATCCATCAGCCAGATAAAGCCGGCCACCAGCGCTGCTGCCGCAGGACTAGGCAAACCCTGAAAGAAACGCTTGTCGACCACCGTAATATTCGTGTTGAAGCGCGCCAGGCGCAATGCCGCCCCTGCACAATAAACAAACGCCGCAAGCCAGCCCAGCTTGCCCATGCCCTTGAGTGACCATTCATAGACGATCAATGCGGGCGCCGCACCAAAGGACACCATATCGGACAGACTGTCATATTGCGCGCCGAATTCACTCTGCGTATTAGTCAGACGGGCAACACGTCCGTCGACCGCATCGAGCACCATGGCCGCAAAAATCGCAACAGCAGCGTTCGAAAATTGCATGTTCATCGCCATCACGATGGCATAGAAGCCGCAGAACAGCGCAGCAGTCGTGAACGCGTTCGGCAATAGATAAATGCCGCGGTTGCGCACCGGCGCCAGCTGCACACCATCATCAATTTCGGCACGACGCATCGACAGCTTATGCAGCCGCGATGCTTTGGGTATGCCTGACTTGGCTCTGCTCTTGCGGTTATTGAAAATTGACATAACGCCTATGGTATCCGACCGGATGGCCCGAAGTAATCAAAATTCAGCAAGGATGGTTTCTGTCGCCGATACCTTATCGCCCACCGTCACCAAAGGCCGAGCGGTCAACGGCAGATACACATCAACCCTTGAGCCAAAGCGAATAAAACCATAACGCTGGCCACGCGCCAGCATATCCGGCGCATTCACATAGCAGAGAATGCGACGCGCAATCAGGCCAGCGACTTGTACGCACGTGACAGTCTGGCCATTGGCGGCGGTAATCACCAGCGCATTGCGCTCGTTTTCAATTGACGCCTTGTCCAGATCGGCATTGACGAACTTGCCGGGGAAATATTCAACCTTCTCAATCTTGCCATCCACTGGCGCACGGTTCGAATGGACGTTGAAGACATTCATGAACACGCTAATTTTCAGCGCTTCACGATTGGCATACGGATCCATGGTCTTCTCTACCACCACGATACGACCATCGGCAGGCGACAGCACAGCCTTGGGATCGGTAGGAATAATACGAGCCGGATCACGGAAAAACTGCAAAACGAACAGAGCGATGATCCAAAACGGAATCGCCCAGCCACCCAGATACTGACTGGCGAGCAAGGCAGCGGCGAAGGCGATCGCCAGGAAAGGCCAGCCTTCGCGAGCAATGATGGGATGCGGGTAATTATTCAAAGCAACTCCAGATAGTGTTTGCTGGTGCGAGCGGAATTTCTCCAAAGAAATTCTCGCAAAAAACAGCATTTTACCGCCTTACGGTCAAGCTGGACACCTGCTACTTCATTACCCGCCATCCTGTCCTTAGTTTCTTCATATGCATTCTATGAACAATTGTCCGATTATCGTCACAAATTTGACTGGAATACTGCTGAAGGAGCTCCGGGAAATGAAAGTCAATTCAGACAAGGCTTACGAAAGACAGACCGCAACGCAAGCTATGACTTTATGGGAAACCGCAAGAAAGATGGATAAACCGATTGGCACCGACAGCCAGGGAAATATTACTGTTGTATATGGCTCAGCGCTGGATAAATTCAACAAACCAAGCATGCTCAGGAACGTTGCCAAGCAGTGCTTACTAGACAAAATCAAAATGGAATGTGGCCCTTTTCTTGGCATAAAAAACGATGTTTTTGCTCAAGTGATGAAGGCAAGCTTACCGAGCATTGAACGCTTCATAGATGAAGGATATCTGGGTAGTCTGCCGACAGAATGGCAAACATTCCAGAAAAATCAAAGCTCCTCTGCACAGCTGCCACGGAAAATCGAAATAAAGCGACTCGCTGAAGCTAAAAAAATCGCAGATTTACTACCGCCTGGTATGCAGATAGATATCCGAGATGAAAGTGTCAGTATCTTCACACATCAATTTTCGGAGGCATCACAAGACAGGCTGGAAATGGAGTGGAGATTACTTGCGCATGAAGAAAAAAATAAAACATTACCTCTGTCAAATCAATTCATCAAAGATGCCAATAGGAGCAATACCTACAAAATACAAACACCAGTACCGCCAGCGCAATACGATCATGCATCTCCAAATTATGCCAACCCATCTGTAAGGGAAGCGCTTATTGGCTCCACCCAACTGACACCACGAGGAGCTGAAGTTGTTGGCAGATTGTATGATTTTTGCGAAGGTGATTTGGCCATGATGACAACCCTGTCCTGCTTTCTTTCTCAATCCTCAATCAATAAGTTCGATGATGAAGATGCAAGAGAAATGAGTGGGCCCAGTGGCTTCCGTCCCATACTCAACGCTATCGATACAAGCAAATCGACTCAAGTAATTTATGAGGTAAATCGCAATGAAAACGGGGACGTCATTATCGGACTGAAATTCCTGACCAAGGCCAGTATGCTTGCCTCGGGCCTGCCGAACGAAGAATGGCCTTTTCAGCCAAGTCCCGATAGCGATACCGCGACTGAAAATAATTTCAATCGGCGCACAAATGTCGTGATGGTCATGAAGGCCTCAGATTTAAAAATTGGCCATATCTTACCCAGGGTAATAAGACGGCCTGAAACGACTTATGTTTTAGATTTCAATTGGAAGGCAATCGATAAAATCAATTGAATTTAAAAAATTATTTTACGAAGAGAAGCCGATAAATTAATAGCCGCCTAAGCTTAGCAAGAATGGAAAATAAAATCCGGGCCGGAGTATCAGTACAGACTTCAAAAAAAATATCATCAAATTCACTGCGGCGCAGAATCCAGCGGAGTCTTTAACAATAAAATTTTTAATTCAAAGATACTTTTATGCCGTGCATATCGACACAAATTGCGTTGCTAGGATTAACATTTTCAAGCAGCGTACACCGGCAAATTTGGTCACCAGAAAATTTTGGGAGGTAGCCGATGAAAGCGAATAACAACCAAAGCGCAATACAAGCCATGGACATCTATAAGCGCGCACAGCAAAGGGGACAAGATGTCATGGTGTCGGGCAAAGGCGAAATTCGTGAAATCACATTATTTGATCGTTTTAAAGAAAATATGCGTTCACTTAATCCCAATCACATAGTAAAAAACTGGGAATCTGAATCGCGAGAACACATCAAAACCAGGTTTATTCAAGACATCCAATTATTTAAGCCAGATTTATCCCCGGCCGAAAAAGGTGATCTGGACAAAATGACGGCTAAAATTTTGGACTTAAGCAAACAAAGCAGCCGATACTGGTCTGCCTTGTTAACTACAGAAAGTTCGGAAAATCCGCGACTGTTTGATGTAATCACCAACATCAAGAGCATGCATGAGAAAGTTAATCCTCGTACTTATAGCTTCGTGCGCACTCTACTGCAAAATAATCATGGTAATTTAGACGAAGCCATCATAGTCGCGAACTTAGCCCTGCAATTAAAACAAGAAAAAGGACTAGCTACTGACGTTGCAATGAATGCTGCAAAAAATATACATTTCGCGATGCAAACTTTTACACTCGATTTCAAAGATGCTTTTGATCTGGTTCTATTTAGCGGACGTTTGGTTCACACTGGAAAATTAAGCCAATCTAAAGAATCGATAGAAAACGCGTACATCATCAAATCACTGACTAAAAAATGCAATGTAAGCCAGGAATATGCCCTTGCACAGCGCAGTAACGTGATGGCAGTGATGCGACGCGACAAAATCAGCATCAAGGAAGCGGTCAATATTATTGCAAGGCGAATAGCGGTTCTGCCTGAAATCAATTCAGGTCTGCCAAAGAATATGGCGATCAGCCCTGCTGATGAGATCGCCACAATCAGTCAAAAGCTCCCCAATGATTTTCAACAAAAAGTCATTGATGATTTCAAAAAATTATCAGCAAAAAAAGACGAAAGCCCGGCAACATCAGATCCACAATTTGAACTGGATGTACAACGGATTGTGGTGTCAATCAAACCGGTGAGCAAAGCACAAACTAATACAATGCAATTAGAGTCCCTGAGTATGGCGCCTGATCTCAAGTCCAGATCGTCAGAGGCAGTTAATACCGACCTCAAAGCATTCGCCGCCAATGATGCCAATTTGGCCGGCATGCTGACCAGAATGTTGAACCAGAAAGCGTTGGCTGGACTGGCAGTTAATGCATGGCAAAGCACTCCGGTGGCAGGCGGCGACATTATGAATGCCCCCGCGTTTTCCATAGCAGAGAAAAATGTTATCCGCTTTCAAACCTCAATCTTTGAGCTGTCAGCAGAAGATAAAGATAATATTTTTCTGGAATGCACTTATCTCCAAAAATCACATCTATTGTTTGATGCAAACGGCAAATCCTGGAAAGTAAACAGAGGACGTGATTGGGAAGGTGATGTCAGCGACCGCAACTGCGGGCAGCGCTTGAAACTAAAGCTGAAATTTTCAAGAGCAGAGCTACGATCAGGCATCTCGAATCCACAGATCGTGCAAGCGGCGACGATTGAATGCTTCATCAAACCCGCATGGGACATTATCGATGCCAAGCTAGCGGCAAGTGCTGCCGCATCAACCGCAAACTGAACACGCAAAAAAACCATCCCTGCGGACAATGCCAGTCAGTTAAGCGCAGACGCTGAATTCGGCTTGATTTGCGAATGGATT
>JAOAUN010000009.1 GCA_030157545.1 Burkholderiaceae bacterium | reverse complement strand
TTGCTGTGTCCTGCCATTTGATTCTTTCAGAGCTAGGTTGTGCGTGCCGGATTGATATAACTGCTTGCCAGTGAATGCCTGTCAGGCCCGTATCAGACGCTTGCATCTGGCTCATATCGGGCTTCCGGTCAGGGCGAGGATTTTACCACACCGACCTTGCCAAAATCGCCCGATACCGAGCCAGTAAGCGGGTATTACAATCATGCCCCATGACACCCATTTCCCAACCGGCTGAATCCGCACCCGTCAAAGCTGGCGCCCGGCGGTTGTTCCTGACCGGCCTGGCAATGGCACTGGCCGGCTCGGTACTGTTTTCAGCCAAGGCCATCGTGGTCAAGCTGCTCTACCGGCATCAAGTCGATCCCATGACGGTGCTGGCCTTGCGCATGCTGTTTTCCCTGCCTTTTTTCATCATCATTGCGTTGTATCAAATGCGAGGCGCGCAAGCCTTGGCCGCCGCCGACCGCTGGCGGCTGGTGCTGCTGGGCCTGCTTGGCTATTACCTGTCGAGCTATCTGGATTTTATCGGGCTGCTCTATATTTCGGCGGGTCTTGAAAGGCTGATCCTGTTCCTGACCCCTTCTTTTGTGATGCTGTTGTCGGTGTTCCTGCTTAAAAAACGCGTCAGCAAAACCGAGTGGCTGGCCTTGCTGATCTGCTATCTCGGCACCGTACTGGTGTTTATCCATGATGCGCAAAGCGGCGACAGGAATGTGCTGTTGGGCGGCGCCTTTGTACTCGCCAGTGCCGTTTTTTACGGCATGTACCTGCTGTTTTCCGGCGAACTGGTGCAGCGGGTTGGCACCACGCGCCTGGTCTCGTACGTGATGTGTGTGTCCGGCGCAGCGGCAGTCGGCCAGTTTTTACTATTGCGTCCGCTCGCCTTGCTGGTCCCGTCTGTGCCAGTCTTCTGGCTGTCGCTGGTCAACGCAGTCTTGTGTACGGTACTGCCGGTGTTTCTGGTGATGATGGGCATTGCGCGTATTGGCGCGCCGGCAGCCTCACTGGCAGGCATGATAGGACCGGTATCGACACTCTTTCTCGCGGCAGTCATCTTGCAGGAGCCGATTACGGCAATCCAACTGGCAGGCACAGCGTTGGTGTTAGCCGGCATTTATTTATTATCAAAGAAAAAAACTTAGGAGACCGCAATGGATTTGGGCATCAAGGGGAAAACTGCACTGGTTTGCGGCGCGAGCAAAGGTCTGGGCCGCGGCTGCGCGGAGGCACTGGCAAAAGAGGGCGTGCATGTCACGATGGTGGCGCGCACGGCATCGGTACTGGAAGTAACAGCAGCCGAGATTCGTCAGCTCGCAGGCGAAGACGTCATCATCACTACACTGGCTTGCGATATCACCTCGGCAGAGGGCAGGGCGCTGGCGCTGGCCGCTTGCCCGCAACCGGACATCGTCGTCACCAATGCGGGCGGACCGCCACCGGGCGATTTTCGCGACTGGCAGCGAGAGCACTGGATCGCCGCGCTTGACGCCAATATGCTGACGCCGATTGAGCTCATCAAGGCAACAGTAGACGGCATGATGGCGCGCGGCTTTGGCCGCATCATCAACATCACCTCCAGCTCGGTGAAAGCGCCGATCGATATTCTGGGACTCTCCAACGGTGCGCGCTCGGGGCTGACTGGCTTCGTCGCCGGCGTGGCGCGCAAGACGGTGGCGTCAAATGTCACCATCAACAATCTGCTGCCGGGTGCGTTCGAGACTGACCGTTTGAAAACTACCTTGAGCGCGATGGCCAAGGCGCGTGGTGACGAGCCGGAAGCACTGATTGCGCAGCAGCGCGCCGCCAATCCGTCGAAGCGTTTTGGTTCGCCGGCCGAGTTCGGCGCTTTTTGCGCCTTTTTATGCAGCGCGCATGCAGGGTATATGACAGGGCAGAATATTCTGCTCGATGGCGGTGCTTATCCCGGCACCTATTGAATCGATTGGCGTTATCATTCAGCCTTCATTTTTCAAAAAATCAATACAGGACAAGTCATGGCAAAAGCGATTCAGTGTTTCAGCAACGGCGGCCCGGAAGTCATGGAATATGTGGATGTGGAAGTCGGTGAACCCGGTGCAGGCGAGGCGCGCGTGCGCCACCATGCCATCGGGTTGAACTATATCGATGTCTATTTCCGCACCGGCCTCTATCCGCAGCCTTTGCCGTCCGGTCTGGGCATGGAAGGCGCCGGCGTGGTCGAAGCCGTCGGCCCTGGCGTGACCCACGTAAAGGCAGGTGACCGCGTAGCCTACGCCGGCCGTCCGCCGGGTGCGTATGCCGATGTACGCGTGATGCCGGTGGCGTCATTGGTCAAACTGCCTGACACCATCAGTTTCGAAACTGCCGCAGCAATGATGCTGCAGGGCCTGACTGTGCAATACCTGTTCCGCCGCACTTTCCCGCTAAAAGGCGGTGAGACCATCCTGTTTCACGCTGCCGCCGGTGGCGTTGGCCTGATTGCCTGCCAGTGGGCCAAGGCACTGGGCGTGACCATGATAGGTACTGTCGGCTCGGATGAAAAAGGCGAGCTGGCCAAGGCGCATGGTTGCACGCATGTGATCAACTACAACAAAGAAAATTTTGTCGAACGCGTCAAGGAAATTACCGGCGGCAAGGGCGTGCCGGTAGTGTATGACTCCATCGGCAACGATACCTTCACCGGTTCGCTAGACTGTCTGTCACCGCTGGGCATGCTGGCCAGCTTCGGTTCCGCATCCGGACCGGTGCCGCCATTCTCGCTGAATGAACTGGTCTCGCGCGGCTCGCTGTATGTGACGCGTCCGAGCCTGTTTCACTATACCGCGCAGCGCAGTGACCTTGACAGCATGGCAGCCGAGCTGTTTGACATGGTTTCAAGCGGCAAGATCAAGATCGAAATCAACCAGCGTTATGCGTTGAAAGACGCTCAGCAGGCGCACCGCGATCTCGAGTCCCGCAAGACCACCGGCTCTACCATCCTGCTACCTTGAAAAGACGACAATGAGCGATTACGACAAGCAAAGCGACAATCCCATGCAGCACCCTGACGAGCAGCCAGCTGGCAGCGATGACGGGCCGCATTTTGGCAAGCTCCTGATCGTGCTGGTTTTTGCCGTGATCATGATTGCTTTGATTACGTTTGCATCGGAAGCTTATTTTTCTTAGCAAGTGGAAAGCCACTGGGTCCAGTGGCTTTCATTTTTTCAGTCCTTCATCTTTAATTCCACCACCCGGGGCACACCGCTTTTCCCCGGGAATTGCGCAAACGCGCTCTGCACCAGATACGGCATCACTTTCGCCAGATTGCCTTCCTTGCCGTCACTCCTGACCGTCACGTCATACAAGGGCTTCCCATCTGATGCTGACGTAATTTTTATCTTCAGTTCGCGATGAAATACCGTATAGCGCCGTTCCTGTTCGCGCGCCACCGGCATGCTGGGCCACATAGGCGCGTAGAGCGGATGACCGGCATAGCGGCCACCCCAGTACGGACCAAAAGGGCCAAACGCATTCGGTCCATACCAGGGGGTGCCGTACCATGGGTCGACCAGTACAGTTTCAACGATGCGCACATCACGCCCGCTGATGGTGGCATTGAACTTGACATGCAGCGCGGCCTTCTCGCTGCCCGCAGCTTCTTGCAAGCCCGCTTTACTTAATGCGTCCCGCACCAGCGCTTCGTAGCTGCGGTATTCAAGACTCTGCGCCTGAGCATCGCTGCGCTCGAATACAAAGCTTTTTTCCGGCAGCGCAGACGGCCACTGGTGAAAGGCAGTCACTTCGCTGCGTATGGTGCTGGCGCAGCCGCTTAGCAGCAAGGGCAGAGTAATTAGTAAGAAAAGGAAACGATGCATGATCTGCCTCCGGAGGCGACGCTATAAAACTGTCATCTTACCCTTGACGCCAGCCTGCATAAATAGCGTAGCTTTTAGCCGCTCTTGGTAAAATGCAGTTTTGTTGCATTCTCACTTCTTACGGTCAGGTTCCCCATGCGTACCGATACAGCTGCAGCCATTTACCGCAATGACTATGCCCAGCCTTCCTACTGGGTAGAAACCGTCGAACTGGGTTTCGATCTTGATCCATCCGCGACGCGCCTGGCGGCGCGAACGGTACTCAAGCGTAATCCGGACAGCAAGCAGCGCGCGCTGGTATTGCATGGTGAAGAACTGGAACTGGTTGCTATCCGCATAAACGGCAAGTCCCTGAGCAAGCGGCAATATCAACTCGTTGACGGCTGTTTGACGATAGACAACGCGCCGGACGAAGTCACGCTCGAAATCGAGACGCTGATACGCGCAGATAAAAATACTTCACTGATGGGGCTGTATGTCTCCAACGGTAATTTCTTTACCCAATGTGAAGCAGAAGGTTTCCGCAAGATCACTTACTTCCCCGATCGTCCCGATGTCATGGCGACTTACCGCGTGATGCTGCGCGCCGACAAGATCAAGTACCCGGTGCTGCTGTCGAACGGCAACCTGATCGAGCAGGGCGACTTGGGTGACGGTAGGCACTATGCGTTGTGGGAAGACCCGTTCAAAAAGCCTTCCTATCTGTTTGCGCTGGTGGCCGGTAATCTGGTTTGCGAAGAACAAACCCTGCGCCTGAAGTCGGGCCGCGAAGTGTTGCTGCAAGTTTGGGTCGAGCACGGCAACCTCGACAAGACTGCGCATGCGATGGAGTCACTGGTCAAGAGCATACGCTGGGATGAAGAGCGCTTCGGGCTGGAGCTGGATCTGGACCGTTTCATGATCGTCGCCGTTGGCGACTTCAACATGGGCGCGATGGAAAACAAGGGCCTGAATATTTTCAACACAAAATTCGTGCTCGCCAATTCGCGCATTGCCACGGACGCAGACTATGCCAACATCGAAGCCGTGGTTGGCCATGAATACTTCCACAACTGGACCGGCAATCGCGTGACCTGCCGCGACTGGTTCCAGCTATCGCTCAAAGAAGGCCTGACCGTATTTCGTGATCAGGAATTTTCTGCCGACATGGTCGGCAGTGCCAGCGGCCGTGCCGTCAAGCGGATTGAAGATGTGCGTGTACTGCGGCAGGCGCAATTTCCCGAAGACTCGGGCCCGATGGCGCATCCGGTGCGGCCCGACTCGTATGTCGAAATCAATAATTTTTACACCGTCACCATCTATGAAAAAGGCGCCGAAGTCGTGCGCATGTTGCAGACCCTGCTGGGTCGCGACGGCTTTCGCAAAGGCATGGATTTGTACTTTGCACGCCATGACGGCCAGGCAGTAACCTGCGATGATTTCCGCGCTGCGATGGCCGACGCCAATCAGCGTGATCTGTCGCAATTCGAGCGCTGGTACAGTCAGGCTGGCACGCCGCGTGTCAGCGTGCAGACCCACTATGACGCAGCAATGCTGACTTATACGGTCACGCTTGAGCAGTCCTGCCCGGCCACGCCGGATCAGGCGCACAAGCATCCTATGCACATCCCGTTTGCCATCGGCTTGCTGGATGCGAACGGCAATGACCTGCCACTGCAACTCGACAATGAACTCGCTGTGCATGAAGTCGCTGTGCATCCCGTGCCAACGACCATGGTGCTGGAGCTCACCGCCGCGCGCCAGAGTTTTACGTTTGCCGGTATTACGCAAGCGCCGGTGCCATCGCTGTTGCGCGATTTTTCCGCTCCTGTGGTGCTGGACTACAACTACAGTGATGACGAACTGGCCTTCTTGCTCGCGCATGATAGTGACCCGTTCAATCGCTGGGAAGCTGGCCAGCGCCTGGCAACCCGTCGCTTGCTGAGCCTGGCAGAGCAAGTCAAGGGCGGGCTGCTCAACTATGTCGAAACGGCGCAGGATGGTTTGCTGACATCGGCGTTGCGCAAATTGTTGAACGACAAAACGCTCGATCCTGCGTTCCGTGATCTGGCATTGAGCTTGCCGTCCGAAGGCATGCTCGCCGAGCAAATGACGGTGATTGATCCGCAGGCAATCCACATTGCGCGGCGTGCATTGCGCCGCCATCTGGCGCAGGCCTTGCGTGCCGATCTGCTGGCAGCGTTTCATGCCAACCATACGCCGGGAGCGTACCGGCCGGACGCTTTACCAGCCGGTCGACGCGCATTGCGCAATACTGCATTGGCATTCCTGGCCGAGCTGGATGACGGCCAGTCGCACAAACTGATGCAGGATCAGTTAGACCATGCAAGCAATATGACCGACCGCATTGCAGCGCTGGCAGCGATGGTCAACAATGGTGCTCCGAATGTGGATCAAGCGCTGCAGCAGTTTTATGCAGACTTTGAAGACGAGCCACTGGTGATTGATAAATGGTTCACGCTGCAGGCGGCGGCACCATCGACGGACGTGCAGCGCGTGAAAAAACTGATGAAGCATCCGGCCTTCACACTTAAAAATCCGAATCGCGCGCGCAGCCTGCTGTTCGCTTTCTGCAATAGCAATCCGGCGCAATTTCATGTGGCTGATGGCAGCGGTCATGCATTCTGGGCCGAGCAAGTCATTGCTCTCAATGCGATCAACCCGCAAGTGGCAGCACGACTGGCCCGTGGGCTGGATCGCTGGCGCAAATACACGCCCGTGCTGCAAAAGAGTATGCGCGCTGCACTGGAAAAAGTCGTTGCGACAAAAAAATTATCGAAAGACGTAGCCGAAGTCCTCAACAAAGCCCTAGCAAACTGACATACGAAAATTGAAAAACGAAAAACGGATACAAGATGAAACGCATTAGCCTCACCCAGCACCTGATTGAAGAGCAGCGCCTGCACAATAGCATTCCGGCCGAACTGCGTTTACTGATCGAAGTCGTCGCACGTGCGTGCAAGACCATCAGTCATTCGGTTGGCAAGGGCGCATTAGGCGATGTGCTGGGTACAGCCAGCAGTGAAAACGTGCAGGGCGAAATTCAGAAAAAACTCGACATCATCTCCAACGAGATTCTGTTGCAAGCCAATGAATGGGGCGGCCATCTGGCAGCGATGGCATCGGAAGAAATGGAAACCATTCATCCGATTCCAAATCGCTATCCCATGGGCGAATACATGTTGTTGTTTGACCCGCTTGATGGTTCGTCCAACATTGATGTTAACGTCTCAATTGGCACTATTTTCTCGGTGCTCAAAGCGCCGGAAGGCATGGCAACCCCAACAGAACAGGACTTCCTGCAGCCCGGCACCAAGCAGGTTGCAGCCGGCTATGCCGTCTACGGTCCGCAAACCATGCTGGTGCTCACCACCGGCAATGGCGTTAAATGCTTCACGCTGGACCGCGAAATGGGTTCATGGGTGATGACGCAGCGGGATATTAAAATTCCGGCCGATACAGCCGAGTACGCAATCAATGCGTCTAATGCACGCCATTGGTTTCCACCGGTGCAGCGCTATGTCGGCGAGCTACAGGCCGGCAAAACCGGCTCGCGTGACAAGGATTTCAACATGCGCTGGATTGCGTCCATGGTCGCAGACGTGCATCGCATCCTGAACCGTGGCGGCATTTTCATGTACCCGGCCGACGCGCGTGAGCCGGACAAGGCAGGTAAGCTGCGCCTGATGTATGAAGCCAATCCTATGGCCTTTATCGTCGAGCAGGCAGGCGGCGCGGCCACGAATGGCAAGCAGCGGATACTTGATATCCAGCCTGAAAAGCTGCATCAGCGGGTGGCGGTATTCCTGGGTTCGAAGAATGAAGTCGAGCGGGTTACCCGCTATCACAGCGAATAAATTTGATAGCCGAAGAACCTGAATCCGTGAAAAGTGGAGGAAGGCATCATTTTTTGCTAGAATACGGCTCTTCGCTGATGTAGCTCAGTTGGTAGAGCAACTGATTCGTAATCAGTAGGTCGGGTGTTCGATTCGCCTCATCAGCACCAAGTGTTATGGAAAAAGCCCAGTTCATAAGACTGGGCTTTTTGTTTTTCTGGTTCTTTATGATTCTGGGCGCAGTTATTAGCTGGTGTGTCTCCGGTCACAAGTGCCTGAGTTGGGCGTACAGCGCTGGTAAATCCTTCGATATAACTTGCCACACTAACTCATAGTCAATACTGGCATAACCGTGAATGACGCGATTTCTCATGTAATAGATCGCCTCCCATGGTATTTCGGTATGGGCTTGAGCAAATTCGGGAAATTTCTTGGTGACGTTGTTGGCAGCTTCACCAATCACTTCCAGATTTCGAACTACGCCATCCTGGAGCAGTCTTGAATTTAGAAAATCAAGCTCAGAAACATCAGCTAGATACTCATTGATTTGCAGAACGGCTTGAATCATATGATTCAAATAATCATTGAGCCGGTTCTGCTGCGCGTCCGTCATACTGGCAACGCGTGTTCCACAACATAATTTCTAAATGATTCTGGCAGCGCTTTGGGGGTCAGCACATCAACAGTGATACCTAGTTCTTTTTCCAGGCGCATCTGAAGTTTGGCAATATCCAGTAAGGAAGTTTCGGGACTCGGATCAACCAGAATGTCCAGATCACTGCCATCGGTATCTTCGTTGCGAATGATTGATCCAAATACACGGGGATTCATCACGCCATATTCCCTCACAAGAGCGCGGATGGCTTCTCGTTGCTGATTGAGTACGGTTGATGGTTTCATGGCTTTGAGATTGGGGTGCATTACGATGTTCAAATTCTAATATATCCTGATCGTAAAGCCTATTTCAGTCCAAAAATTTATTCTTTTTCTTCATTTTGAAATTATGCAGAACTGAGCAAATCTGGATAGCCAAGATGTCAGATTAAGCAACCAGCTTGAAAGCCACAGGATCGAATAGCGTTTTCGCTTGCAACATGGCTGCCATTCTTTCTGCCGGTACCGGCGGTGAAATCAAATAACCCTGCACTTCATCGCAGCCCAGTAATTGCAGGGTCTGTAATTGCTCTGTTGTCTCTATACCTTCTGCGACCACGAGAATTTTCATGGTTTTCCCGATTGAGATCATTGCCTTGCACAGCGCGATGCCTTCTTCATTGGTATTGAGTGCCTGCACAAAAGACTGATCAATTTTCAATACGTCAATGTCGAGGGTTTGCAATTGCGACAGGGAAGAATAGCCGGTGCCGAAGTCATCAATCTGCAATTCAATGCCCATGGCGCGCAATTCATTGAGTTCATTCTTGATCGATGCGTCATCGCCGATCATGGTCGACTCAGTCAGCTCAATTGCGAGCAGAGAATGATCGATCTGATGCTGCTGCATGCTTCTGGTCAAGGCAAGGCGAAAGCGCGAACTGGTGAGCTGGCGCGCTGATACATTGATCGACATCGGCTTGCAGGGTATGCCCGCATCACGCCAGCGATGCAGCTGGGCGCAGGCTTCATGCGCTACCCAATCACCTAAGGCCAGAATCAGGTTGCTTTCTTCTGCAATCGGAATGAAAGCAGCCGGCGAGACCAGGCCGCGTTCCGGATCTTGCCAGCGCACCAAAGCTTCCATGCTGCACAAGGCACCGCTGAGGGCATGCGCGCGCGGCTGGAAATACAGAACAAGTTGATTTTCACTGATTGCCTGTTCCAGCTTTTGTTCTACCCTGATCCGATCGCGCGACATTTGCGCCATGAAAGATTCGTAGCGGCGGAATTGCGCTTTGCCAGCAGACTTGGCTGCATACATCGCCAGGTCTGCAGCTTGAAGCAGAGCCGTCGGATCTTGCGCGTCATCCGGGAAAACGCTCGCTCCGATTGAAGCGTGTGTCTTGAATCCTTTGAGCGCAGTAGAAGTCAGTTTATCCAGCGCTTGCGCGATTAGTTCAGCGATACGGTTCAGATCTTCACTTCGCTGCAGCTTATTGATGATCACGGTAAATTCATCGCCGCCCAGCCTTACTACCGAGTCGTTGGCGCGCACTGATTCGCGCAGGCATTTTGCAACTGCAACCAAAACTTCATCCCCTGCCTTGTGGCCTTGCGAGTCATTGATCTTTTTGAAGTTGTCGAGATCGATGAAAAGGATTGCCATCTTGCTGCCGTCGATCCGGCACCGTTCCAGCGTAATCGGCAAATGCTCGTTGAGCCAGAACCGATTGGGCAACAAGGTCAGCGCATCCGTTGTTGCCATACGCTCGAGCGTGGCTTCTTGCACTTTCAGTTTGGTGATGTCGCGCACCGTCACGGCGATGCCGTCGCCAGAGCGCACTGCACGACCCTGGAACCAGCCGGGTTTATGCGCGCTGGACTTGCCGACTTTGACTACTGTTTCAAAAAAACCTGTTTCCAGCGTGTGCTTGAGGAAGGATCGCATACGCTCCCCGTCTTCCGGCGTATAGACTTGCGAAATCGACTTGCCTATCAGTTCGCTGCGTATACGCCCCGACATGCGGGCAGCGCGTTCATTACAATCTTCAATACGAAAGTCCAGCACTGAACCATCGCTATCGCGTTGCGGAATCATCATGTAAAACGCTTCCCGTGCACCGTCGATCGCGAGTCTGAATGTATTCTGTACCTGTTCGATATTACGTTTTCGAACCGCATTACGCTGTTGCATCATCGTCAAAAGAACGGTGGCAGCCATTAACAGCAGGGTCAGGGTGGAGGCAATGAGTTTGTAGTTTTGTTCAGTGGCTTTGAAAGAAGACAACGCATTGTCGACCGTGATGCTTGCAATGGCGCGCAGCGGATAATCTTCAATTTTCTCCCATGCCACATAGCGCGCTTTTCCATCTAAAAACATAGAGCCGGGCTCTAGTTTGACGCCAGAATGCTGACTATATTGCGGGTTGGATTTAAATAAATTATTGGCTGCGTCGTCGTTACCGATCCTTCTGCTTGCCAGGAGTGGCCCATCATAGAATTGCAAAGAAATGAAATCATCCAGGTGCAGTTCGTTGATTTCATTAAAATTAGTCAGATAAGATGCTGCTGTCGAGACCAGCACGATGCCGCCAAAGCTGCCGTCCGGTTTGTCCATCCTGCGCGTGAAGCGGATGATGGGCTGGTCTTTCAGGCTGCCTCGCCCAAGGGACAGCGGATTAATCAAAAGTCCTTTATCGGAAAGGCGACGATGCCTGGCAAACAGGGGCAGATCACTCATGCTCATGCCCATCGCAACGGCAGCTCGTGCCGAAATGATGGTGCCATTCGCATCGATAATTGCCGGCGACAGCAATTTCAGATGCATGCCATTCTTGTATTGGTCAGCAATATCCGGCGGGTGTCCGTCACGCTGCCACTGATATCTCAGCATCAGCGATATCTGATCGATATGGGCAATATTTTTTTCTGCTTGCTCGGCAAAGTTTCTGGCACGATTGCTCGCTTCATGCATTGCCTCGTTACGCAAAATATCGAGTTTATTGCTGATGATGTTGAGTGTGGATACCCAAATCAGAGTGATCAAGCCAACACAAATGATGAACCATAATCCGGCGATTTTTTGATGCTCAGCCAGATTGAGGAATGATGATGGTTTGATTTTCTTCATAGATAAAAATATTGTTGCATAGAATAATGCATTCTTAAAATTTTGAGACTTATAAAAAGCGCAGGCATGACAATTTAATTATCAAATATTTATTTAAATTTTTAACATGACAAGATTTTGCGGAATGGCGAGCGCAGGTAGTTCTCGACTCCATAGTTAAAGGAAGCACAGCAATGACAGATTTCGACAAGGGGCTGGAACGGCGCGCAGTCAATTTTGCTGCGCTGACGCCGCTCGACTTCATTGCGCGGGCAGCCGATGTGTATGGCGCGCGCACTGCTGTCGTATATGGTTCAGTAAGACGCAGCTGGCGTGAAACAGAGGAGCGCGCACGCCGACTGGCGAGTGCATTGCACAGGCTTGGCATCAAGCGCAGCGATACGGTTGCGGTGCTGCTGCCGAATATTCCCGAAATGGTCGAAGTGCACTTCGGTGTGCCAATGGCAGGCGCCGTACTTAATGCCCTCAACACGCGGCTTGATTATGCGTCGCTGCTTTTTATGCTGCGTCATGGCGAAGCCAGAATTCTGATCGTAGACACGGAATCTGCAAGCCTGGCCGATCGTCTGCGCACTGATCTGCCCGGACTCACTATCATCGGTGTGCATGATCGTCAGGCTGATACGCCGGCCATCCCGGCTGGCTGGCTTGACTACGAAGCATTGCTTGCTGATGGCGATGCGCAATTCAGCCGGCAGGCGCCGGCCGATGAGTGGGACGCGATTGCGCTCAATTACACGTCCGGTACGACGGGGGATCCAAAAGGCGTGGTCTACCATCATCGCGGCGCAGCGATGAATGCGATCTCCAACATACTTGAATGGGATATGCCCAAGCACGCTGTCTACTTGTGGACACTCCCTATGTTCCACTGCAATGGCTGGTGCTTCCCCTGGACGATCGCAGCGCGTGCCGGCGTGAATGTTTGCTTGCGCAAGTTTGACGCCAAAGTTGTGCTCGACCTGATTGCTGCCGAGCGTGTTACGCATTACTGCGGCGCGCCGATTGTGCAAAGTGCGCTGGCATCTGCGCCGCCTGAGTGGCGCAGCGCCATTCAGCATCGTGTATCAACCATGGTCGCTGGTGCGCCACCGTCGCCGGCAGTGATTGCGCAGATGGCGGCGATGGGATTTGATCTGACGCATGTGTATGGGCTAACCGAGGTCTATGGGCCGGCCACCGTCTGTGCGAAGCAAACTGAATGGGAACAGCTTGACGCGGCTGCGCAGTCGCAACTGAATGCCCGGCAGGGCGTCCGGTATCACATGCAGGCAGCCGTCACCGTGCGTGACCCTGAAACCATGGAGACGGTGCCGGCTGATGGCGAAACATTAGGCGAGATTATGTTTCGAGGGAATATTTGCATGAAGGGTTATCTGAAAAATGCCAAGGCGACGGATGACGCATTTCGTGGCGAGTGGTTCCACACCGGTGATTTGGCAGTGATGTCAGCCGATGGATATGTCCGTATCAAGGACCGCAGCAAGGACATCATTATTTCAGGCGGAGAAAATATCTCTAGCATTGAAGTCGAAGATGCGATTTATCAGCATCCTGCAGTCGTGGCGGTGGCAGTCGTGGCTGCGCCGGATGCCAAATGGGGCGAAGTGCCGTGCGCGTTCGTCGAGACCCGCGCTGGCATGACGCTCACTGCGGAGGAGATGATCGTCCACTGCAAGTCCTTGCTGGCCTCATACAAAGTGCCGAAGATCGTGATCTTCAAAGAGCTGCCGAAGACATCGACCGGCAAGATACAGAAATTTGCGTTGCGTGCAGAGGCAGGGTCGGCGGCGGCGATCAATTTGTAAGTTTGTGCAGCACGAGCAAAAGATAAAACGCTGGTTTACGGCCCACGACGGAATGACCTTTGATCCAGCGTTTGAAAATGCAAATGCGATTGCGAACCAAGCTTTATTTATTCACCAGCCGCGCCGGCACGCTCAATGTCAACAGCGCACCCAGCACCAGGCTACCTGCCATCATATACATGCCCGTATCGGTAGAGCCGGTTGCCTGCTTGAGCCAGCCGACGGCGAACGGGCTTGAAAAACCGGCAAGATTGCCCAGCGAGTTAATCATGGCAATGCCGGCTGCTGCGCCTGTGCCAGTCAGGAACGCAGTCGGCAAGCTCCAGAACAAGGGCAGCGTAGTCAGGATCCCTGCGGTTGCCAGTGTCAGCGCAGCCATTGCCCACAGGGTGTCATGCGACCACAGCACCGAGAGCAACAAGCCGGCTGCGCCAAGCAAGCCGGGTATCGCCACATGCCAGCGACGCTCGCGCAACTGGTCGGCGCTGCGGGAGACAAACAACATGACGATGACAGCTGCGCCATACGGAATCGCCGACATCAGACCAATCTCCAGCGGGTCTGCAATACCCATCGCCTTGATGATCGTCGGCAGCCAGAAGCTCACGCCGTACAAACCCATCGCATAACAAAAATAAATCAGTGCCATCAGCCAGACGCGTGCACTCGTCAGCACCGTGAAAACAGATGCATCCTCTTTGTGTGCAGAGTCGCTGGCAATATTCGCAGTCAGCAACGCGCGCTCTTCCTCAGTCAGCCATTTCGCGTCAGCGATGCGATCGTCCAGTATGGCAATCACCACCAAGCCCAGCAAAACTGAAGGCAAACCTTCAAGCAGGAACATCCATTGCCAGCCAGCCCAACCGTTGACGCCGGCCATCTTGCTCATAATGAAGCCAGATAGTGGTCCGCCGATTACACCGGCCAGAGCAATGCCGGTCATGAAAATGGAGGTGATCCTGCCGCGTCTGTGCGCGGGATACCAGTAAGTGAGGTAGAGGATGATGCCTGGAAAAAAACCGGCTTCTGCCGCACCCAGCAGAAAACGCATCAGGTAAAACAGCGGTGCGCTGGTGACAAACATCATCGCAGCCGACAGCAATCCCCAGCTGATCATGATGCGGGCAATCCATACGCGCGCGCCGACTCTGTGCAAAATAATATTGCTTGGTACTTCGAACAGAAAATAGCCAATGAAAAAAATGCCGGCGCCGGCACCAAACACGATTTCGGAAAAACCGAGATCGGACAGCATCTGCAATTTGGCAAAGCCGACATTGACGCGGTCAAGGTAGGCGACGATGTAGCAGATCAGCAGAAGTGGCATCAGGCGCCAGGTCAGCTTGCGGTAAGTCGCCGCTTCAAACGATGGGGAAATTTCTTTCATGATGATTGTCTCTTTTTTATTTTCATGGAAGACGCTGGGGCAACAAAAGAAAAACGTATGCCATTTCAGCCAAGGCCGTAAGCCAGCGACTTTGTGTTTGCTGGCTAGTTTACTTCAGTAATGACGCGCACTTGATATTTTACGGAAACGAAAGATCAGCGGGCAGAGAGTGGAGGGCAATGGCGTATGACCGCAGTCGCCGCATTGAATTGAAAAGACATCGCATAATTTCGGGGCAGTTTCAGTGAAGCTTAGAAACGTGATTGACTTTATTAGGCGGTCAATTCATACAGATTTAAGGATAGCCGAAGACCCGACAAGAAATCATCCTGTGTCCAAGATTTAAAGGAATCACTCGCAAGCGCGTGCAACGGCTGGGTCTGAAATTGATTATCGATGCTACGCACGCATTTCGCCTGACCAGAATGGCGAAGGGCGCATTCAGTAGATATTTAGTCGATTCGAAAACCTGCAGGAAATCCATTTATTGCCATTTCTTGCGCTGTCTTGGTTGCATCCGTCATAATATGGCTCACTATATAAGCTCGTAAGATCCTGCTAACTCCCGTAGCTAACCGCCCTGTTCCGGACTCTCCCATGCGAATTTTTAATTTCAGCGCCGGCCCTGCCGTTCTGCCCGAACCTGTATTGCGACGCGCATCCGAAGAAATGCTGGACTGGCATGGCAGCGGCATGTCTGTGATGGAGATGAGCCATCGCGGCAAGGAGTTCATCAGCATTGCCGAAAAAGCGGAAGCTGATTTCCGTCAATTGCTGGCGATCCCTTCCAACTACAAGGTTTTGTTTTTGCAGGGTGGCGCGCTGGCAATGAATGCCTTGATCCCGATGAATCTGCTCGGCAGCAAAACGTCGGCTGACTACATCAATACCGGCGAGTGGTCGAAAAAATCTATCAGCGAAGCCAGAAAATATTGCAGCGTCAATGTCGCGGCCTCTGCCGAGGACAGGCATTTCACGTACGTGCCGCCGCAGTCGTCGTGGCAGTTGAATGAGGACGCCGCCTACGTGCATGTCTGTACCAACGAGACCATAGGCGGCGTTGAATATAACTGGGTGCCAGATACTGGCGAGGTGCCGCTGGTCGCGGACATGTCGTCGCATATCCTGTCGCGTCAAATCGACGTATCGCGCTATGGCGTCATCTACGGTGGTGCGCAAAAAAATATCGGCCCTGCCGGCCTGACTTTCGCGATCGTGCGCGACGACTTGCTTGACCGTGCATTGCCGATCACACCGTCCGTATTTCACTGGAAAGAGCAAGCTGCAAACGATTCCATGCTCAACACACCGCCAACCTATGGAATTTACATCGCCGGCCTGGTGTTTGAATGGCTGCTGCAGCAAGGTGGGCTGGCCAGTATCGAGCAGAAAAATATGCAGAAAGCCGCGCTGTTATATGACTATTTCGATGCGACTGATTTTTATATCAGCCCGGTTGAGCGTGCAGATCGTTCGCGCATGAATGTGCCATTCCGCCTGCATGATGCTGCTCTCGACGAGGCTTTTCTGAAAGGCGCGCAACAGCATGGCATGTTGCAGCTCAAAGGTCACCGCTCAGTCGGCGGCATGCGCGCGTCGATTTATAACGCGATGCCGCTGGAAGGCGTGCAGGCCCTGGTCGGCTTTCTGAAAGAGTTCGAGCGCAGTCACGGCTAGCAACAGTATTTGCCGGCTTCTCTGCCAGCATCAAAACGTAGTGGGTGAAACGGTTCATCATAGTGTCAGGTTTGACTCCAAAGGAGAGCGACATGGCCGTGTTCCGTATCTTGAGCCTGAATCAGATTTCAGATCGCGGGCTCGCGCATCTGCCTGAAGCCAGCTTCCGGATTGCAGCCGACATCGAGCGGCCGGACGCCATTCTGTTACGTTCTGCCGACCTGCACCACTTCTCCATTCCCGATAGCGTCGTCGCCGTTGCGCGCGCCGGTGCAGGCACAAATAATATTCCGGTCGCGGCCTTGTCGGCGCGTGGCATTCCTGTCTTTAATGCCCCCGGCGCGAATGCGAATGCCGTCAAGGAACTGGTGCTGGCAGCCTTGCTGATGGCCGCGCGCAATCTTGTGCCGGCGCTGCACTATGTGGCGCTGCTCGACAAGAGCAATGGACTCGACGAGCAAGTCGAAGCCGGAAAAAAACAGTTTGCCGGCATAGAATTGCCCGGTCGTAGTCTGGGTATAGTCGGTCTCGGTGCTATCGGTAGCCTGGTCGCCGATACGGCGTTAAAGCTCGGTATGCGCGTCATTGGCTTTGATCCGCAAATTACCGTTGATGCAGCGTGGCGGCTGCCAGCATCGGTGGTCAAGGCGAGCCGGCTGGAAGACCTGATACGTCAATCTGATTTCATTACGCTGCATGTGCCATTGATAGACGCAACACGCAAGCTGGTCGATGCACGGTTGCTGGGCTTGATTAAGCCGGGAGCGGTGTTGTTGAATTTTTCGCGCGAAGGAATCGTAGACAATGCCGCCGCTATTGCAGCCCTGCGTACGCGCCAGCTCAAATCTTATTTGTGTGATTTTCCATCAGCCGAACTGATCGGCGAAAGCGGCGTAGTGGCATTGCCGCATCTGGGTGCGTCGACTGTAGAGGCAGAAGAAAATTGCGCAACGATGGTGGCGCAGCAGTTGCGTGAGTTTCTAGAGCAAGGCAGCATTCGCAATGCCGTCAATTTTCCGGATGTGGAAATGGCGCGCGAATCACCTCACAGGCTGGCTATCGCCAATAGTAACGTACCCAATATGCTGGGCCAGATTTCAACGTTGCTGGCATCTGCCGGGCTAAATATTCACAACATGGTGAATAAATCACGCGCCGATTTGGCGTACACAATCGTTGATGTGGATAGCCAGGTAACAGCTGCTGTGCTGGCTTCCTTGTCTGCAATAGATGGCGTGCTGTCCGTGCGACTCATAAACGAATAGCACGCAATTGCACGTCGTCGGGATATTCCCTCTGCTGTCCTTGTCCAAGCGTGAACATTGCCTGCATTAAGCACTTTGCTCTTATTGCGCATTTTCAAATGCAGGTCTTTATTCATCCTGATTCCGGAGCCAATATGGAGCATGCCTTTCCGCTAAAATCATCCCACGGACTCGACGAAAATTTACACGAAAAGCAGCGCAAGGAATTACTACAGTCACTGGAGTCCTGTGGCCGTCTTTCTGTTGCCGATTTATCCGATGCAACGGATGTGGAGCGCTGCAAATGGCTGTTCTGGAATCTGCATGAAAATCTGGAAGAGATCCGGCAGATGGAGCCAACCCTGCAGGGGCGAGTGACCAGCATGCAGTTAACCGTGCTGGATGGATCGGTCTTGATGGGTGATGGCGATGCGTTGCAAAAACGACTGGACCTGTCATGCAAATGGGTGCTGCAGTTGACTTACCCCGGCTATCAGGAAGAGATCAGTCACAACATTGGTGATGGCTGGATTAACCTGGTGATTGCCAGTAACGCACCAGCGTATCCGGTATTACATGAAGGCCAGAAAGCCTATCTGGATGCAGATCATTCTATGTATCCGAATCAGTTATTCCTTGATGGCTGGATTACCGACGGGGTATGGCAAGAGATGCGGCCGCATTTTTGTAATGCCAACCCGACTTGCCGCACCGACGTGGTTTTGCTCGACAATGTGCTTTTTCCTGTAAAAAAAGGCTTTGATTTCGTCAGCGGTCCGGCCGGCTCCATTGGCGTCATGAATATGGAATTCCGCGCATTCTCGCATCCAACCGAGCGTCGCATGACCCGCCGCGGCGAGCCGCGACATCGCTCCTGAATCTTGATGGGACTAAAAGGAAATGCCATGATCTTGCTCCACCGCGCGCCCGATCCTGCTCCGGCCGATCAGCCTTTTGAGGACGATTTGCCAGGTCCGCAGCCGCCACCGGGAGAGGAGCCATTGCCCGACCATAATCCTGAATAAAGGGGGACGAACTCTGCAAGGGAAATAGTTGCCGCATGGTTGGCGACGGATGCTTAGCCCGGATCGTCAGAGACTAAAGCGCAGTTATCGCGTAAAAGGCACAGCGCTTAACCAACCAGAGGAAAGATCATGCAGAGTTCATCTTCTAGTAGTAAGCCGAGATCGTTTGTCATAACGCCGCGTACAACAGTATCTGAATTACGTCAGGCGCTGCCTGACAATGATACGAAAATTTATGCAAGCAAGATGTCGAGCTCAGGTGTCTTTGTCGAAGGACGCAGACAAAGAAAACAAACCCCAAAAATCATAATGCCGTTTAAGCCTGTTCGCGCTGACGCTGCACATGACGCAGATACCAGACGAGGGCCACGCCAACTACCGCCAGACTGATGCTGTTGCCTAACCAAAAACCTGCTGCGCCTTGCAGCATCAGTGGCGTGCCTCCAAGCACATCAAAGCCCAGCAGGTAACCCCCGCCAAGGCCAACGCCCCACAAGGCGACGGCATACATAATAGTCGGCACCATCGCGACTTTGTAGGCGCGCAGCACGAACGCTGTGCCGACCTGCACCGCATCGAATAACTGGTAAAACCCGATAAAGAAAAATAGCGGCAGCGCCGAAGCCAGCACAGTCGCGTCCGGCGTGTACAAGCCAATGATCTGTTCCCGCAGAAGCCATATCAGTACACCGAGCGACACCGCCAGCGCAGCGCCGAGCCGGATGCCAGCATTGCCGATATGACGCGCCTGCTGCAATCGGCCTGCGCCGATTTCTTGCGCGACCAGCGTGCCGGTGGCGCTGGCAATTGATAACGGCAACATGTACAGCACAGTGCCAAAATTCGCAGTGATCTGATGGCCTGCGAGCGCATTGCTGCCAATGCGCGCGATGAATAAAGCCATTAAGGCGAAAGCGCTGACCTCGATCAGGTAAGACAATCCCATCGGGACACCCAGCCGCAGGAACGCGGCTTGTGCTGACCAGACCGGACGACCCAGGCCATGGCCAAAAATTTGAAACGGGCGATAGTGCGCGCCGCGCCGCAAAATCAGCCAGCCTGCAAGCAATGCGGCCCAGCTGGTGACGGCCGTTGCTATTGCACAGCCCGGCGTACCGAACGCGGGCAAGCCAAATCCGCCAAAAACGAACAGTGCATTGAGTGGAAACTTTAAGAGTAGTGCCGAGAGTTGAATAGCCATCACCATGCGCGGACGCGAAGTGGCAAAGTTCAACGATGCATAGACGCGAAAGCCCAGTGTTGCTGGCAAGGCCAATGCCAGTATTTGCAGATAGCTGATTACTTTCTCATTCAGATCGGGAGAAGCTTGCGCGATGCCCAGCAGCGGCTGCGGAAAGCTCAGCGCGATGGCACCGATGACCGAAAGGAACAGCGCCAGCCACACGCCTTGCCGCACTTCGAAACCTATCGCCTCAAATTTGCGTGCGCCAAATAGCTGGCCAATGGTGGGAGGTAAAGCCTGTAGCACACCGGAGAGCCCGACAAAGATACTGATGTAGACGGAAGCGCCCAGCCCGAGGGCAGCCAGATCGGTGGACGACGAGCGCGCCGTCATCATGGTATCGATGACACCATTCGAAATCACTGCCAGCTGGCCAACCAGCATCGGCCACGCCAGCGCGGCAATCCGTGTCGTGAGTTTAGGAGTGCTCATGGTGTAGATCGCTTAAATAGACGGAACCACTCATTGCGGTCCGACAGGCGATGTCCTTGCCACACCAGCTGCAGCTGGTCATCGACTTTTTTCAGATTGCCGCCGCGGCGACGGATGTGATCGTCCTGCACGAGAAGAAAATCACAGTCAGTTTCACCTGCGCGCGCAAAGTGCACATCGCCCAAATAGGCAAAGGAAGCACGTTGTGCAGGTCCGAGGTCTTGCGTGGCCACACAGCGATAGCTTGATGGCAGGCTGGCTGCAATTTGTTCGGCCACGCCTGCATAGCTTTTGCCGTAGTTGAGCCAGGGCAGCCACAGTGTCATCAGCAGCAACCAGCAAAGAATCACGCCACCCGTTGAAAGCACCACAGCACGCCACAAAACCGACGGTCGGCGCGCCAGCCGCCAGCGCAGCAGAAAAATCCAGCCGACCGTTGCGGCCAGCGCGATCAGGAAGGCAATCAGATTAAATTCCGGCTTGAAGCCCGGTGCGAGTTTGAAGGCGTTTTTTGCCAGTTGCGCAGGCCAGCCGGTTTGCTTTGCGATCCAGC
>JAOAUN010000008.1:16967-20795 GCA_030157545.1 Burkholderiaceae bacterium | reverse complement strand
GAATCGTCAGCGTGGTCAGGCCCAGAAAGTCGAACTTCACCAGACCGACGGCTTCAACGTCGTCCTTGTCGTATTGCGAGACAACGCCAGAGTCATTGCCCTGTGTGTAGAGCGGGCAAAAGTCAGTGAGTTTGCCCGGTGCAATCAGTACGCCACCGGCGTGCATGCCGACGTTGCGCGCAATGCCTTCGACTTGCTGCGCGAGATCAAGCAGCTGCCTGACTTCTTCTTCATTCTCTTGCCGCTCTTTCAAAAGCGGCTCTTCGGTAATGGCGTCGGCAATCGTGACGAGCTTGCCGGGCTTGAACGGAATCAGCTTTGAAATGCCGTCGCAAAAGTTATAACCGAAATCCAGAACACGGCCCACATCGCGCACCGCGCCCTTGGCCGCCATGGTACCGAAGGTGGCGATTTGCGACACCGCTTCTTTGCCGTAGCGGTCTTTCACATACTGGATGACACGGTCGCGCCCTTCCTGACAAAAGTCGATGTCGAAGTCGGGCATCGATACGCGCTCAGGGTTGAGAAAGCGTTCGAACAGCAGGTTGTAGGCAAGCGGATCCAGATCCGTAATCGACAGTGAATACGCAACCAGTGAACCAGCGCCTGAGCCGCGGCCCGGCCCGACCGGCACGCCGTTATTTTTTGCCCACTGAATAAAGTCGGCCACGATCAGGAAGTAACCCGGGAAACCCATCTTGATGATGGTGTCGGTTTCGAACTGCAGGCGCTCTTCATAGCGCTGCCTCTGTTCGGCACGTTTAGTTTCATCCGGATAAAGCTGGATCAGCCGCTGCTCGAGTCCGGCACGTACTTCCTGCGCTAAAAATTCATTGATGCCCATGCCATCCGGCGTCGGGAAATCCGGCAGCCTTGGCTTGCCGAGTTCGAGTACCAGATTGCAGCGCTGTGCAATGGCGACGCTATTGGCCAAGGCCGCCGGCATGTCGGCAAACAGTTCGGCCATTTCGGCCTGGCTTTTAAAATACTGCTCGGGCGTGAAGCGTTTGACGCGGCGCGCATTAGCGAGAATTTCACCTTCTGCGATACAGGTGCGCGCTTCATGGGCGGTAAATTCTTTTTGTTCCAGAAATTGCACAGGATGCGTGGCCACCACCGGCAATTGCAATTTCGCGGCAATCTGCGTGGCCTGCCGCAAAGCGATTTCTGTCTTGGGGTTACCGCTTCTTTGCACTTCAATATAAAAATGGCCGGGAAAAATTCTGCTCCAGCGCTGCGCGCAACGCTCGGCAAGCGCCAGGTTGCCGTTTTCCAGCGCCACGCTTATGTCTCCAAACTGTGCACCCGACAGCGCAATCAGGCCACCCTGCGGCACCAGACCTTCCAACCACTCTGTGCGCAGCTCGGCGCGACCGCGATGCAAGTTGGACAACCAGGCGCGGGTAATGAGTTCGCACAGTTGTAAATATCCTGCAGAATTTTTAACCAGCAGCAGCAGCCGGAAAGGCTTTTCGCGGTCATCATCATTGGTCAGCCAGACGTCGCAGCCAATCAGAGGCTTGATGCCCGCGCCACGCGCAGCCTTGTAGAACTTGACCATGCCAAATAAATTGGCCAGATCGGTGATGGCCAGGGCTGGCTGCTGGTCTGCAGCCGCCGCTTTGACAACATCGTCAATGCGCACCAGGCCATCGGCGATAGAGAATTCGGAATGCAGGCGGAGATGGATGAATTGCGGTGCGGTCATATTCGTATTTTACCCGCTGGGAAGCTTCATACGGCTGTTTGGAAGTCGCTATTACCCCGCTTATAATGAGGGCTATTCTTCTTTCGCTGAACACAACACCATGCAGTCTGCCCACACCATCGTCAATATTGCGGCTTACAAATTTATTACGTTCGATGACACCATCGAGCGGCGTGCGATTTTCCAGCAAATTTGCAAGGATCTCGAGCTCAAAGGCACGATTTTGCTGACGCCGGAAGGCATCAATTTATTTCTGGCAGGCACACGTGCCGGTATTGATAACTTTTTGGACTGGCTACGTAGTGACCCGCGTTTTAGCGATATCGAAGTCAAGGAAAGTCTGTCGGACGAACAACCTTTTAACCGGATGCTAGTCAAACTCAAGCGTGAAATCATCACGATGAAGCATCCGTTGATCAAGCCTGAACTCGGTCGCGCACCATCCGTTGATGCGCAATCACTCAAGCGCTGGCTGGACCAGGGCCACGATGATGACGGCAAGCCGGTGGTCATGGTCGATACGCGCAACGCGTTTGAAGTCGATGTTGGGACGTTCGAAAACACGATTGACTACCGCATAGAGAAATTCACCGAATTTCCGGCTGCGATCGCAGCACATAAGGATGAGCTGGAAGGTAAAACCATTGTTACCTTTTGCACCGGTGGCATACGCTGCGAAAAAGCAGCGATCCATATGAAGGACATTGGCTTTGACAGTGTGTACCAACTGGAAGGCGGCATCCTCAAATACTTTGAGGAAGAAGGCGGCGCTCACTATCAGGGCGACTGTTTTGTGTTTGACCGCCGTACTGCCCTGAATCCCAAGCTGGAGCCAACCCCGACGGCGCAATGCTTTGCGTGCCGCGCCGTCGTCACGCCGCGCGAACAAATTTCACCGCTGTATGTTTATGGTGTGTCATGTCCGCATTGTGCGCAGGCGGCATAAACTTAAACGTTCCATTACTCCGTATAGTCCAACATGAACTATGTCGGCCGTTTTGCGCCCTCTCCTACCGGGCCACTGCACGGCGGTTCTCTTGTTGCTGCCTTAGCCAGCTATCTCGATGCGCGTGCGCATCAGGGTCGCTGGCTGATCCGCATAGAAGACCTGGATGAGGCCCGCACCGTTGCAGGTGCAGCCGAAGAACTCATCGCCACACTGGCAGTCTTCGGCATGCAGTCCGATGGCGAGGTACTTTGGCAAAGCCAGCGCAAAGATGTTTATCAGGCTGCGTTCGAACAACTTGCCACGACTGTTTATCCCTGCAGCTGCAGCCGCAAAGAAATTGCCGATTCACAGACTGGCTTGGCAGCCGATGGCGCAGCGATTTATCCCGGCACCTGCAGGCAGGGACTCATGCAGGGCCGCAGTCCGCGTGCCTGGCGACTGCATGTAGGTGATGCGCCGCATATTGAATTTGACGACCGTCTGCAAGGCCGCATCAGTGAGCAGCTTGCTACGGCAGCAGGTGATTTTGTGTTGAAGCGTGCAGACGGCTACTGGGCGTATCAGCTTGCAGTCGTCGTAGACGATGCATTGCAAGGCGTGACAGATGTAGTGCGTGGCGCTGATTTGCTGGGCTCGACTGCGCGACAAATTTATTTGCAGAAGCTACTGGCTGTTCCAACACCGCGCTATATGCATGTGCCGGTAGTTCGCAATGCTTCAGGTGAAAAATTATCCAAACAAACCGGCGCGCAATCTCTGGACATGAGCAGGCCGCTGCAAGAATTAATGGCAGCAACACATTATCTGGGTCTGGAAATAGTGCCTGCAGCAGAGACGCTGCAGGCATTCTGGGAAGCGGCGATACCGGCCTGGTCGCGACTATATTGTTGTTGATTAGCGCTTCGGTATGCCACCCAATAAGGCTGCGCGCTTTTGCGGTTGCGTTGTCTTGCCAGATTTGTCTTCGACAGGTTCGGCCTTCGCTTCGGCTGGCACGGCTGCCTCATAAGGCTTAAGAAACCACGGATCGACTTTTTCTTTACGCGGCGCTGGCGCGCTGTAATTGCGTGACGTTGCTTCACGCGGAGAGCGACGTTCGCTATTACGTTCGCTATTACGTTCGCTATTACGTTCGCTATTACGTTCGCCATGACGCTCCCTGCCATGGTCA
>JAOAUN010000008.1:0-16867 GCA_030157545.1 Burkholderiaceae bacterium | reverse complement strand
ACGTTCGCTATTACGTTCGCTATTACGTTCGCCATGACGCTCCCTGCCATGGTCAGCACTGCGCTCAGCGTGACGATCAGACGTAGGCGTGAAACCTTCGAGTTCGACTGGCACGAGCTTTTGCTTGATCAGCTTTTCTATGTCGACCAGTAGCCGCAGGTCTTTGTCTGAACAAAGCGAAATCGCATCACCCGAAGCACCGGCACGGCCAGTACGACCGATGCGGTGCACATAGTCTTCGGCGTTATAGGGCAGATCGTAATTGATCACGCACGGCAAGTCTGAAATATCGAGACCGCGTGCCGCCACGTCCGTCGCCACCAGTACGTCAATGCCGCCGTTCTTGAAGGCTTCCAGCGCAGCCATGCGCTCGCCCTGTGTTTTGTCGCCATGAATCGCGGAAACCTTGACACCCTGCTTTTCCAGTTCGCGCGCCAGTCGCGATGCACCGATCTTGGTATTCGAAAAAACCAGCACCTGCTTCAAGTCGCGGCCGCGGATCAGATGGGCGACCATGTCGCGCTTGGTTTCTTCTTCGGCTTTATAGACAACTTGCGTGACCTTATCCGCAGTGGCGTTGCTGCGTGCGACTTCGATCAGGACCGGATTATTCTGGAAACTGGCTGCCAGTTTTTTGATCTCTGGCGAAAACGTCGCCGAGAACATCAGGTTCTGGCGCTGCTTGGGCAGCAAATTAATGATGCGCTGCAGATCCGGCAAAAAGCCCATGTCGAGCATGCGGTCGGCTTCGTCCATGACCAGTATCTGGGTCTGCGACAGGTTCAGCGTTTTTTGCTGTACGTGATCAAGCAGGCGGCCTGGGGTAGCGATGACGATTTCGACGCCGTTACGCAGGGCTGCCGTCTGCGGCGCCATATCGACACCGCCAAACACGACCGTTGCGCGCAGTGGCGTGTGGCGCGAGTAGGCCTTCACGTTCTCTGCGACCTGATCGGCCAGCTCGCGGGTCGGCGTCAGGATCAGTGCGCGCACCGGATGCCGGGCAGGCGATGCGCTACTGTTGGCATGTGCCAGCAGCAGCTGAATGATGGGCAGCGAAAAACTGGCGGTCTTGCCAGTGCCGGTTTGGGCAGCACCCATCACGTCGCGACCTTGCAGCACGACAGGAATAGCCTGCGCCTGAATCGGCGTTGGATGGATATAGCCCTGATCGGTAAGGGCTTGCAGGACGGCTGGCGCCAGGCCGAATTCGTCAAAACGGGGAAGCGCTGCAGCTGGAGCGTCGATCTGTGTGGCGGGGGACGTGTTTTCTGACATTCTGTAGGTTCAAGTTAGCGGCCAAGTATAACACCCGCTCATGCTACGAACCAGCTAAGGGGTTGATTGCAAAAGGAAACGCGACGCTACTCTGAATTTTCTCTTCACAGCATAATGCCCAGACCTGCGGAATAGGGCTGTTTATTGAATGACGATTTTTTCCGCTTCAATAATTTTACGAAATGCTTCTGTCGTATTTGCCCAATCAACAAGATCAACTTTCCAAGGCAAGTCCGAATCTGAAAATGCCTCTGACAACGCAGCTAACTGTTCAATGGTAAGCGCAGTCTGTCCTATGACAGCAAGGTCCAGATCAGAATAGGGTTTATGATTACCCCGAACTCGCGAACCAAATGCCCACACCGTATGCCTCGGCAGCTTGCGCTGCAATATTGCACGAACCATCTCCCATTCAGCAGGAGTGACTGCTATAGGGGGGAGCTTCATGCTTTGTTACGCGTTAAAAGCTGAGCCAGAAGGAATCGCACTTCGTCCAGGAACAACGGGATGTCCTTGACGACTTCGAGTGCAAGTTTCTCATCGTAGGTATGGCTTGTACTGGCGCGCATTTCTCGAAATATTTTCCACTTCGGCCAGTTGCCCAATAATAAACCCTGCTCATTTGCAGAGCGAATAAGGTCAGCAAAAGGCATTTCATCATACTGTTCAGGATTGGCCGAGACAGATTCCAAATAACGCTTGAGCGTCTTATGGGCGATTTCATAGGTAAATTCGAAACGTTGAATCAGACCATCGCGGATCTGCGTGTCGCTGGTGTCTAGTTGATAGCGGTCATAGCCTTCTGTCAGTCGCTTCACTGCATTGGAAAGAGAATCCAGATTGATTGGTTCAGCCATCCTCTACCTCCATGCGCATTAGCTATTCAAGACTCTTGGCTGAGCATACGACAAAGGCTTACGTTTTTACACGCAAGCCTTTGCTTTATTCTGGTGGGCCCCCCGTGAGTCGAACACGGCACCAACGGATTATGAGTCCGCTGCTCTAACCAAGCATGAGCTAGGGGCCCATTTTTACTGTTAATTTTACAAGCTGCATTTTATCGCGGAACAAGCGTTGCGGCGAGACTTGCGCTTCGCCGCAACAACTGAACCGGATTAGCCGCCTTCGAGGAAGCTCTTGAGCTTGTCGGAACGGGATGGATGACGCAGCTTGCGCAGTGCCTTCGCTTCGATCTGACGGATACGCTCACGGGTGACGTCGAACTGCTTGCCGACTTCTTCCAGCGTATGGTCGGTCGACATCTCAATGCCGAAGCGCATACGCAGCACTTTGGCTTCGCGTGGCGTCAGTGAATCGAGCACATCCTTGACCACACCGCGCATCGAAGCATGCAATGCTGCGTCGGCCGGAGCCAGCGTGTTGTTGTCTTCGATGAAGTCGCCCAGATGGGAATCGTCATCGTCACCGATAGGCGTTTCCATCGAGATCGGCTCTTTCGCGATCTTCATGATCTTGCGGATTTTATCTTCCGGCATTTCCATCTTGATCGCGAGCGTGGCCGGATCCGGCTCGGCTCCCGTCTCTTGCAAGATCTGACGCGAGATGCGGTTCATCTTGTTGATGGTCTCGATCATGTGCACCGGAATACGGATAGTGCGCGCCTGATCCGCGATCGAGCGGGTAATAGCCTGACGAATCCACCAGGTGGCGTAGGTCGAGAATTTGTAGCCGCGACGATATTCAAACTTGTCGACGGCTTTCATCAGGCCGATATTGCCTTCCTGGATGAGGTCGAGGAATTGCAAACCGCGGTTGGTATATTTCTTCGCAATCGAAATCACCAGACGCAAGTTAGCTTCGGTCATTTCGCGCTTGGCCTTGCGCGCCCGCATTTCGCCAGCCGACATCTTCTTGTTGATGTTGCGCAGATCCGGCAATGGCAACACTACGCGCGCCTGCAGGTCGATCAGCTTCTTCTGCAGCTCCTTGATGGTTGGCACATTACGCGCCAGCACGGTGCTATAGGCATTGCTGCCGGTGACTTCGCTATCGATCCAGTCCAGATTGGTTTCATTGCCCGGAAAGACCTTGATGAAGTGCGCACGCGGCATGCCGCAGCGGTTGACGGCCACATCGAGAATCTGCTTTTCAATATGACGGACCTCATCGACTTGCCCGCGCAAGGTGTCGCACAATTTCTCGACGACTTTTGCGGTAAAGCGTATGCCCATCAGCTCTTCCGTGATGGCTTCCTGCGCCTTCACGTAAGGCTTGGAGTTGTAGCCTTCTTTTTCGTAGGCCTTGCGCATCTTGTCGAACTGCGTCGAGATGGTCGCAAAGATCGCCAGCGCATCGCGTTTAAGCTGCTCCAGCTGCTCGGTCGAGAAACCAGCTGCGCCGCCATTGGCATTGCCGTCCTCTTCTTCCTCTTCCTCTTCGTCTTCGTCGTCTTCGCCATCCTCGGCAGCAACGGGAATGACGGCAGGCGCGAGAACCAGTTCGGTGGCATTCGGATCGACCAGACCATCGACGATTTCATCAATCTTGGTCTCGTCTTTGGAGATGCGTTCAGCTGCAGCGAGGATTTCCGAAATCGTCATCGGGCAGGCAGAGATTGCCTGAATCATGTCTTTCAGGCCGCCTTCGATACGTTTCGCGATTTCGATTTCGCCTTCGCGCGTCAACAGCTCGACCGAACCCATTTCACGCATGTACATGCGAACCGGGTCAGTGGTGCGACCGAAGTCGGAATCAACTGTCTGCAGCGCTGCTTCAGCAGCTGCATCGGCATCATCATCGGTTGCAACCGTTGCGACGTTATCCGTCAGCAGCAAAGATTCAGCGTCAGGTGCATGCTCGTAGACGGCGATGCCCATGTCGTTGAAGGTACCGATAATGCCTTCGATGGCTTCCGGATCAACAATGTTTTCCGGCAGATGGTCATTGATCTCGGCATGCGTCAAAAAGCCGCGCTCTTTACCGAGCTTGATCAGGGTTTTCAGTTTCTGGCGACGACGCTCGACTTCTTCTTCGGTTGCTTCCGGATCAGCAGAAAACGCATCTTTCAGGAATTGCTTTTCCTTGATTTTGCGGTCCCGCGCCTTGGCCTTGTCGGCCGCTTTCAGTTCGGCGCGCTCGACAGCATTGAGTGCAGCAATTTCTTCGTTTTCAGGCTGAAATTCGCGTGGCTTGCGACCACGGCGACCCGGCACTTTCACGCCCGGCAAAATATAACCGGACGTATCAATCGCAGCGAGTGTGGCCGCATCCGTGGTCTGCTTGACCGACATCAATTTATGATCCGACTTGGTCTCGACTACTTTAGGCGCGACTTTCGTTGCCGCTGCTGGTGCGCTTGCGGCTGTTTTTTTTGCTGCTACTACTTTAGGTTCAGTTTTCCTGGATGTCACAGAAGCTTTCGTTACAGGTGCTTTAATTGGCGCGACGGCTTTTTTGGCCGCTGGCTTTTGCGCAGCTTTTGTCACCGGCTTGGACGTGTTGTCTGCAGCTTTCGCGGCAGGCTTCTTCGGCACTGGTTTCGCAATTACCTTGCTGACCTTTGAGACCGTTTTGCTCGCCGCTTTGTTCGATGACTTTGCTGCTACAGCAAGCTTTGGTTTTGCAGTCGCTGTTTTAATGGGGGGTTTTGCAACGGCTTTGCTCGTTTTTACGGGCGAGCGGGCAGGAGCCGGTTTAGCCGCCTTTGCCTTGGTTGCAGAATTTTTAACGGGTTTTTTGATTGCGTTCGCCATAGGTCCATCCACCAAATGGGGTTGCCAATGCTTCATAGGAAACTGGAGAGCTAGCCGGGGCTGATAGTCAGCGATCGTGCAGTCCGGTCATGCTGTCATGCCGGGTGATTCTGCTTCGGATTTTATGGCCTGCTTGTCCAGCAATTTCAACTCATTCAAAATCTCGGCAAAGCCGAGACGAGAAACTCGTAAGACATTGATTCAAAAGCCTTTGATTATAACATAACGCAGTGTGTTTCCATCCCAAAACAAGCTCCGGAACTGGATATGCATCATGAATCCGCTTCTTTCTCGGCCGACAGCCGCAATCTTTCGATCTGCATCATGATCTCGCGATAGCGTGCCCTTGCCACCTCATCGACCAAACCCGCGGCAGCAAGTTGATCCTGCTCAGCTTTCAACATCTTCATTGTAGTCTGCCGAACCGCACCGGCAAGCTCCAGACGTGCCAAAGTGGCATCCGAATCGGACTGCGCTGCAATTTCGGTTATGAGCTCGTCAAAGTCTGCGCTTTGATTGCGCAAAATTTCAACCAGTGATGCAAAGCTGGCCTGCTCTTTCAACTCTGCCGCAGTGCTGACAAGCTGACGCAACATGATGCCGCCATCCGGCGCCGACCAGCTAATCGCAGCCAGAGCCGCTTCATCCAGTTCACTGGCAAATATGGGGTGCGCCACCAGCAAACGCAAGATCTGACGCTCAAGCTCAACCGGCGCACGGCGTTTCGTTGCAGGGACTGCAGCACGCGCTCGCGTGAGCGGCTTGGCCAGCTCGAACAAGGCCTCCACTTCTTGCGTCGTACTCTCGGTCAACTGGGCCAGCTGCCGCACCAGTTGCAAGCGCAGCGCAGAAGGCGGCATCGCCTGCAGCAAGGGCTTGGCATCAAACTGCACGCGCGCTCGGCCTTCGGCGGTGCTCAGATCATTGCCGGCGCTGACTTCATTCAATAAAAATTGTGACAGCGGCATCGCGTCATTGACCATGCGCTCAAAAGCTTCAGTGCCATTTTCGCGAATGTAACTGTCAGGATCATGCTCGGACGGCAAGAACAAGAATTTCAGCGATTTATTATCTGACGCGTGCGGCAGACAGGCTTCGAGTGCGCGACGCGCAGCGCGACGACCAGCGCCATCGCCATCAAAACTGAAAACCACATGATCCGTCTGACGCAGCAGCTTTTGTACGTGAATCGGTGTGCAGGCAGTGCCTAGCGTGGCGACAGCCTGCGCAAATCCGAATTGCGCCAGCGCGACGACATCCATATATCCTTCCGTCACCAGCACATAGCCTTTATCGCGGATCGCTTGGCGGGCCTCAAACAAGCCATACAGCTCGCTGCCTTTCTGGAACAGCGGCGTCTCCGGCGAATTCAGGTACTTAGGCTCGCCCTTATCCATCACACGACCGCCGAAACCAATCACCTGTCCCTTGCTATTCCGGATGGGGAACATGATGCGGTCACGAAAGCGGTCATAGCGTTTGCGGCCACCGCCGTCTTCATCGCTGCGGTCAATGATCAGACCAGCTTCCACCAGCACGCTTGCTTCGTAATCAGCGAATACCGACTTCAGATTGTCCCATCCGTCGGGCGCATAGCCGATCCAGAATTTGGCCGCAATCTCACCCGACAGACCGCGACGCTTCAAGTAATCAATCGCAGGGCGCGCAGTACGCAATTGCTGCCGATAGTAGTCACTGGACTGGCTCATCGCCTCCGACAAGGCCATGCTTTTTGATTGCTGCTCGGCGCGCTGCGCAGGCAGTAAGCGGTCTTCTTGCTCCGGCACGATCATGCCGACGTTCTGCGCCAGATCCTTTACGGCATCGACAAAGCCGACACCCGCGTATTCCATTAAAAAACCGATCGCCGTGCCATGCGCGCCGCAACCAAAGCAATGGTAAAACTGCTTGGTCGGACTAACGGTAAAGCTCGGTGATTTTTCGTTATGGAACGGGCACAGGCCGCCGTAATTGGCGCCACCCTTTTTCAATTGCACATAGCGACCCACCACGTCGACAATGTCAACGCGGGTCAGCAAATCCTGGATGAAGCTTTGCGGGATCATGGCCGTTAACCGTAGCCGGACTTACTTGGTCAACGCGGCCTTTACCAGCGCCGAGACAGCCGTCATGTCGGCACGCCCGGCCAGTTTTGGCTTGAGAATGGCCATCACTTTGCCCATGTCTTGCGGACCGGCAGCGCCCGATGCAGCAACAGCGGCTGCAACTTCAGCCTGCACTTCGGCTTCTGATAATGCAGCCGGCATGTACGTGACGAGGATGGCCAGCTCGGCCTTTTCAATATCAGCCAAGTCCTGACGAGCACCCGCTTCAAACTGGGTGATGGAGTCTTTGCGCTGCTTGATCATTTTTTCAATGATGGCCAGCACATGGTCGTCGTTCAATTCTATGCGTTCGTCGACTTCTTTTTGTTTGATTGCAGCAGTCATCAAACGGATGGTAGCCAGCCGGGCCGTTTCGCGCGCGCGCATGGCGGCTTTCATGTCTTCGGTGATTTTTTCTTTAAGGCTCATATTTTTCTCCAAATAATTATCGGCTGGTTAAAAACGCCAAAACCCGCTGCGGACATTCACCGGAGCGGGTTTGCATTCTTATGCTCACCAATTGGTGAGCAAGCAATCAGTACAGTTTTTTCGGCAGTTGCTGGCTGCGGATACGCTTGTAATGGCGTTTCACGGCAGCTGCGAGCTTGCGCTTGCGCTCTGCAGTTGGCTTTTCGTAGAATTCGCGCGCGCGCAACTCGGTCAACAGACCGGTTTTTTCAATGGTGCGCTTGAAGCGACGCATAGCGACTTCGAACGGCTCGTTTTCTTTAAGGCGAATAGTGGTCATGAATTAACTGGAAACCAGGGTTATATTTGCTGAGCCGCAGATTATAGCAGCCTGCGTGACGGAAAGGAAGTCACTCTGATAAAAGAGTTAATGGGGGCATAAAAGATATCAGATCGCCAATCCCGCAGCAGTGCCTGACGCCCACGCCCACTGGAAATTGTAGCCGCCGAGCCAGCCCGTCACATCGACAGCTTCGCCTATGAAATACAGGCCCGGCACCGCATTGACCATCATGCTTTGCTGCGACAGCGCACGGGTATCAATCCCGCCTATAGTCACTTCCGCCTTGCGAAAGCCTTCGGATCCGTTCGGACTGACTTCCCATCTATTCAAGGACTCGCCTAGCCGGCGCAATTGCTTGTCCGGCATATCAGCCAGCCGCGCCTCGGGGCTGAAATCATTGGCCAGCAACCAGCCTTCGGCCAGCCGAGCCGGCAGCCATTGGGAAACGATGTTGCCAAGATTCTTCTTCACCTGATTCTTGATGCTCAATAATTCCTGCGCCACATCCAGCTGCGGCAGCAAATTCAGCGTGAGCGCTGTGCGGCTCTGCCAATAACTGGAAATCTGCAAAACCGCAGGGCCGGACAAGCCTCGATGCGTAAACAGCAAATCTTCCCGAAAATGACCGCGCGCTTTTTTGTCACCGGTCTCGATATCAACTTCCAGCGCGATACCGGCCAGCGGCACGAAACGCTGCCAGCTCGCCTCGTCAAAGGTCAGCGGCACCAATGCCGGACGCGGCTCAATGATCTTGATACCAAATTGTTTGGCGATACGGAATGCAAAATCAGTCGCGCCGATTTTGGGTATGGACAGACCGCCACTGGCAATCACCAACTGCTGTGCACGGATCTGACCGGCACTGGTCTCTATCAGATACCCATCACTCTCTTTGCTGACACTTTCCACACTGACCGGCATGCGCCAGCTGACTTTGCCCAGATCGCATTCGGCCTTCAACATACTGATGATGTCTTCCGCCGAGCGGTCGCAAAACAGCTGACCCTTGTGTTTCTCGTGATACGGAATTGCATAGCGCTTCATCAGCGCCAGAAAATCCTGTGGCGTATAACGGGACAAAGCGCTCTTGCAGAAGTGCGGATTCTGCGACAGGAAATTCTGCGGATTCGTATCCAGATTCGTGAAATTGCAGCGCCCGCCGCCCGAGATACGAATTTTCTCGGCAAGCTTTTCAGCATGGTCAATCAGCACCACGCTCTTGCCGCGCTGCCCTGCGACAGACGCGCACATCATGCCGGCGGCCCCTGCGCCGATCACGGCGACATCGAATAGCTGGCTCATGCTGCCAGCCGGACTACACGCAGAATTTGTGTGACTTGCTCCGCAATAGGCACGGGCACCGGCTGCTTGCCATCGAGCGCATCGCGGATCCAGGCGGCGGTTGTTGCGGCATCGCTGGCAGCAGGAAGGGGGGGCATGTCATCCACAGGTTGCTGGCGCTCAATCAGGGTAGTGCGGACATTATTGTGGAACCATTCCACAGCCTGTGCGCGCTTGGCATTGGCAACGGTCTCGCCCTCTGTGCCGCGCATCAGGAATACATCGCCACGCGCAGCAGATGCCGCCGTACTAAAGTAATCATTCAGCATCGTCAGGTATTCCGGATGCGTGTAAGACACCAGCCGGAGCGCCGCCATCGAAAACGGCTGCATGATTTTGACCAGCGTATGGGTGGAATTACGCAGCCCGAGCACGCGGCGAATCTGCAAGAGCCGGTCGAGTTTCGGTGCAAGCGCAGCGATCGGCATGAAGGCTGGTTCATGGCGTGCAAAAGCGCTGGCTACCTGACTGGCATCCGCGCAAAGCGCAAGACCCATCTGCTGCATAATTTCAGCGGTCGTCACGCGACCGGGATCAACGGTGACGCCATGCACCAGCACCGGCACCCCTTCTCGCGCCAGCAGCAAAGCCAGCAACGGGGTCAGGTTAGGCAATTGGCGCGAACCGTTATAACTGGGAATCACCACCGGCATGAAGGGGCCGTCAGGCGCAGCGAGTTGATCAAAGGAAGCTTCGGCCGCGTCCAGAAAACCGGCGATCTCGCCTACCGATTCGCCTTTGATACGCATACCAATCAGAAAGCCGCCCATTTCCAGATCAGACAAGCGTCCATCCAGCATCGCGCTAAAAATCTGGCGCGCATCGTCACGCGACATATCGCGCGCGCCTTTTTTGCCGCGACCGATTTCACGGATGAAGGGAGCGGCGTGGAAAGTGTCAGAAGAAGTCATCATGCGCCAAGGGTACTACGAAGGGATGCAAGGAGCTTAGTGGACGCGAGGAAATTTCGCCGCGTCGCGTTGACTAAATCTCAAATGAGATACATAATTTAAAAAACTCAGGGTTTATGACTATGGCTCCTCAAACCTCTATGCTTCACATACGCGTCGACGATGACATTAAAGAAGAGGCTACGCAGACTCTTGCGGCAGTCGGCATGACCGTGTCGGAGGCAGTTCGGTTTTTTTTACATCGCGTCGTCGTCGAGCAAGGGTTCCCACTCGACCTCAAGATACCCAACGCAGAAACACGCGCTGCGATTGATGAATCGCGCAGCATGATGAAGGCGAAACGCGCCCGGTTCGCTACAGCTGAAGCTTTGTTCGATGACCTCGAAAAAAAGCGCGTCAAGTAAACGCGCGCCTTTACCGCGCACATCAAACTACACAAAAACTTTTCTGAAAGACTGGGAACGTCTTTCTCATTCGGGACGTTATGATTTGCATCGGCTCAAAGAAGCCATGCTTTTATTGATTGCTAATAATGCGCCACTCAATCCGGAATGGCTGGATCATGCACTCAAAGGCGAATGGGCTGATCATAGGGAGTGTCATATTGGCGGAGACTTTCTGCTTATCTACCAACTTGAAGCCAATCTGATCAACTTTGTGCGAGCAGGTACACATGCTGATTTGTTTAATGGTTCATAAAAAACAAACACGGTTACTGCACCTTCAGTCTGGCCTGCACAATCTGCTTCAACTCCGGCACGCAAGAACCACAACTCGTGCCGCATTTCAGCTTCTGCTGCAACATCGGCAGCGCATCACCCTCGCCCGTCTGTTGCAAGGCCTGCTCAATCTCAGTCTGCGCAACATTGAAGCAATTGCAAATGATTTTGCCGCGCGCCGCAAAACCTTGTGGTGCTTGTGAACCTGGTTGCAACAGCAAGCGGCCGAGTGCCGCTACCGGCAAGCCCTCTTCCAGATAAGCACGCAGCCAGTTCTCGGCACTGATATCGCCAGCCAGCGACACAGCATCGAGCTTGTCGTCTTGCACGCGAATGCGGCGCGCCATCGCCCGCCTGCCATCGTCATAGCGCAGCACGCCTTCTTGCTCCAGCCCGAATAGCTGATTGATTTCCTGCACATCAACGGCATTGGCATCTGCGGCTCGGAACAGTACGCCAACTTTGTCGCGGCCAAACAGCGTGGCAGAGGCAAACGCAAATTGCTTCATGTGACTGCGCAATGTGTATTGCAAATTCAGTGCAGCTGACTCATCAACCCAGCCGAAGGCAACAAAGCGCCACGGCAGCTCCGCTTTTTTGATGGCCACGGCCGCATGCTTAAGTTCGGGCTGCTTTGAGGCAGGATCAAGCGCCGGCGAAGTCAATGCATTGATGCCGCAGCTGTCACGGCCGGACAGATATTCATCACCCCAGTGCATCGCAATGAAGGCCTGTCCGCCACGCATGTCATCGCCAGCCATCACCGGCAAAATTTGCGACCCGCGCCGGCTACTGACCTCGACCAGATCACCATCACCCAGCAGACGACGCGTCATGTCGTCGCGAGCCATCACCACCGCTGGCTCGGGCGCGTGCGCTGTCAATTGCGCGACCGTGCCGGTGCGGCTCATGCCGTGCCACTGATCACGCAGGCGACCTGTGTTGAGCCGGAACGGGAAACGGGCATCCACCTTATCAACCACCGGCTGATAGACCGTATTAACGAATTTTGCGCGGCCATTGGCAGTCGGGAATATGCCATCTTTATATAAACGCTTTTTACCGGCAGCGGCCCCTTGCGGATACGGCCATTGTTGCGGGGCCTGCTGCAAAATGTCGTAGCTCAGACCCGTAATATCAAGATCGCGTCCACGCGTCGTTTCCCTATGCTCGTTCCAGATATCTTCTGCGCTGGTGTAAGGGAACAATGTCTGTCCCTTGCCTAGCAAGCGCTCCAGCCGCTTTGCAAAGTCGACCACAATTTCCCAGTCATGACGCGTGTCACCCGGCTTGCCCAGCACCGGATTGACGCGCGTAATACGTCGCTCGGAATTGGTAACTGTGCCTTCCTTCTCACCCCAGCTGGTAGCTGGCAGCAGCACGTCTGCATACGCGGCGGTGGCTGTCGTGTGATACGCCTCCTGCACAATCACCAGCTCGGCTTTTTCGAGCGCTTCGCGCACCAGGTTCTGGTCTGGCAGTGATTGAGCGGGATTGGTACAGGCGATCCAGACCATCTTGATCTCGCCCTGACGCAGCGCTTCAAATAACTCCACCGCTGTCTTGCCGGGCTTTGCCGGCACATCCTCTATGCCCCACAGTGCGGCGACTTCAGCGCGATGTGCAGGGTTGGCCATATCGCGATGCGCGGACAATAAATTGGCAAGGCCACCAACTTCGCGGCCACCCATTGCATTCGGCTGCCCCGTCAGAGAGAACGGTCCGGCGCCCGGCTTGCCGATCTGGTGCGTGGCCAGATGCAGATTGATCAGCGCGGCGTTTTTTGCAGTGCCGTTCGCACTCTGATTCAGTCCCTGGCAGTACAGCGACAAGGCCGCCTTCGCCTTGCCGAACCAGCGCGCAGCGCTTAACAGATCTTCCTCGCGTATGCCGCAAGTCTGCGCGACAAAGGCTGGCGTGTAGTCGCGCACCGTTGCTTTCAATTCGGCAAAGCCTTCGGTATGCGCGCCTATGTAGTCCAGATCAATCAGGTCTTCCCACAGGCAGATATGCAGCATGCCGTTGAATAGCGCGACATCGGTGCCTGGAATAACAGGCAAAAACAAATCGGCATCACGCGCCGTATCGGTACGGCGCGGATCGGCGACGATGACTTTCAGGTCAGGGTTCTTCTTGCGTGCGTCTTCGATGCGGCGATAAATCACCGGATGCGCATAAGCTGTATTCGAGCCGGCAATGAATAATAAATCGGCATGCTCGAAATCTTCATAGCAGGCTGGCGGCGCATCGGCGCCCAGCGTCTGCTTGTAGCCCGCGACCGCGCTTGACATGCAAAGACGCGAATTGGTGTCGATGTTATTCGTGCCGATGAGCCCTTTGGCCAGTTTGTTGAAGACGTAATAGTCTTCAGTCAGCAACTGGCCGGATACATAAAACGCGACGCTGTCGGGGCCATGCTTGCGTATCGTATCGGCAAATTGTTGCGCAATAAATTCCTGCGTGTCTTCCCATGTCGCTGCCGCACGCTGCGCTGTACGCATGCGACGCAGCTGCGGCGACAGCAACCGAGCCTGCTGCTGCAAGGCCGGCCGCATGGTTAAATGCAGGCTGCTGCCCTTGGTGCAGAGCCGGCCGAAGTTGGCCGGATGCTCAGGGTCGCCGCGCACCGCCGTGATCTGCTCGCCGTCAGTGGTGGCGATCATGCCGCAACCGACGCCGCAGTAACAGCAGGTGGTTTTTACTTCACGCACAATCATGCTGCATTCAGTTCATTCAAATCGAGGCTGACCATGCCATCGTCAATCATTACGCTAAACTTTTTCGTACAGCCTTCGTCCGGCGCCAGCGCGCAACCGCTTTGCAATTCAATATTCCAGTTATGCAGCGGGCAGGCGACACGCTCGCCAAACACAATACCTTGCGACAGCGGGCCGCCTTTGTGCGGGCATTTGTCCAGCAATGCGAAGACCTTGTCTTCGCTGTTGCGGAACACGGCGACGTCATACTGACCATCGCGCTCGATGATGCGCGAACCGAGTACGGGGATATCGGTGACGGCGCAGATTACTTTCCATTGATTCGACATAAGTGTTCTTCCTAAACCGTTAGTGGCACGAACTGCCGTGTATCGACTTGCGCTTCCTCAGGCTGATGCCAGGGGTCCGGCTCACCATCGAGCGAGAACAGAAGCTGCGCATACAAGGCTTCGCGCCTGGCTGCATCGTCAATGATTGCCTTCTTCACATAATCAAGGCCGACGCGTGCAAGGTAATGCACGGTGCGCTCCAGATACCAGCCTTCTTCACGATACAGCTGCAAGAATGCGCCCGCGTATTCCAGCACTTCCTCATGCGTCTTCAGCTTGACGAAAAACTGCGCGACTTCGGTCTTGATGCCGCCGTTGCCGCCCACATAAATTTCCCAGCCTGAATCGACGCCAATCACGCCCACATCTTTAATGCCGGACTCGGCACAATTGCGCGGACAGCCCGATACCGCCAGCTTGACCTTGTGCGGCGCATACATGCGCGCCAGTGCACGCTCAAGTTGCTGACCCATCAGCGTGGAGTTTTGCGTGCCGAAGCGGCACCACTCGGAGCCGACGCAGGTTTTCACCGTGCGCAAGCCTTTTGCATAGGCCAGGCCGGAAGGCATGCCGAGGTCTTGCCAGACTGCGGGCAAGTCGGCTTTTTTCACGCCCAGCAAATCAATACGCTGGCCACCAGTTACTTTGACAGTCGGTATCTGGTATTTGTCCACCACGTCGGCAATGCGGCGCAATTCAGACGCATTAGTCTCGCCGCCCCACATACGCGGTATCACGGAATAGGTGCCATCTTTCTGGATGTTGGCATGTGCGCGTTCATTGATATAGCGCGACTGCGGATCATCAATCGCTTCATGTGGCCAGGTCGAGAGCAGGTAATAGTTCAACGCTGGCCTGCAGCTTGAGCAACCATTTGGTGTGCGCCATTCCATGAACGCCATCACCGCCGGAATGGTCAGCAGTTTATTGATGCGTATCGCTTCGCGCACATCCTTGTGCGTATGGTCGGTGCAGGAGCAGACCGGCTTAGTCTTGGTCGACACCGAATAATCACCACCGGCGGTTGCCATGATGATTTGTTCAACCAGACCGGTGCAGGAGCCGCAGGACGCCGACGCCTTCGTATGTTTTTTCACATCTTCCAGCGTGAACAAACCTTTTTCTTTAATCGCCTTGACGATGGTGCCCTTGCAGACGCCATTGCAGCCGCAGACTTCCGCGGTGTCCGGCATGGCCGCCGCTTGCGTGAAGCCTTCATGACCGGTGTCGCCGGGGCGGCCGGTATTGGATTCGCCAAACATCAGCGTGTCGCGAATCTCGGCTATGTCTTTGCCTTCGCGCAGCAAACGGAAGTACCAGCTGCCATCGACGGTGTCGCCATACAAACAGGCGCCGATCAGTTTGTCATCCTTGATCACGAGTTTTTTGTAGACGCCGCCTATCGGGTCCGACAAAACGATTTCTTCGGTGCCCTCGCCGCCCATGAATTCACCGGCAGAAAACAAATCAATGCCGGTCACTTTCAGTTTGGTTGACGTGACAGAGCCTTGATAGCGGCCGATGCCAAAATTCGCCAGATGATTGGCACAAACTTTGGCCATCTCGAACAAAGGCGCCACCAGTCCATAAGCCGTACCGCGATGGTTCACGCATTCGCCGACAGCATAAATGCGCGGATCATAGGTTTGCATGGTGTCATTGACGACAATGCCGCGATTGCAATACAAGCCGGACGCTTCTGCCAGCGCTGTGTTCGGACGAATGCCAACTGCCATCACAACAATATCAGCAGGAAGTTCGACACCATCGGTAAAGCGTATCGCCTTGACATGACCATCTGCATCACCGATTAATTCTTGCGTATTTTTTTCCAGCGCAAAAGCCAGGCCACGATCTTCCAGCGATTTTTTCAGCATCTGACCCGCGACCGGATCGAGCTGTCGTTCCATCAACCAGCCCGGCAGATGCACAACCGTCACGTCCATGCCGCGCAGTTTCAAGCCATTGGCCGCTTCGAGTCCGAGCAGGCCGCCGCCGATCACGATCGCATGCTTTTTGGTCTGCGATGCTTCGATCATTCTGTTGGTGTCGGCGATATCTCGGTAGGCAATCACCCCCTGCAAATCCTTGCCCGGCACCGGCAGCATGAACGGTGTCGATCCGGTAGCGATCAACAGACGATCATATTCCGCAGTGGTGCCATCTTCCGCAATCACGAGACGATGTACACGATCAATCGTGGTGATTTTTTTACCAAGATGAAGTGTGATCTGATTTTGGCTATACCAGTCCACATCATTGAGCATGATGTCTTTGACCATCTGCTCACCGGCCAGCACAGGCGAAAGCAAAATGCGATTGTAATTAGCGTAAGGTTCGGCGCCGAATACCGTTATGTCATAAACATCCGGTGCGATCTTGATGAGTTCTTCGAGTGTACGAACTCCGGCCATGCCGTTGCCGACCATGACCAATTTCAGCTTCTTCATTAAAGCTCCTGGTTGCCCGACTTCGCCTTTGAAGCCGGTTTGATTTATCTAAAATTTTAATTAGCAAGACCAGTGCCAGTTAATTTCAGCTGCATTTGCACCATCAGCAGGACATTCGACAAGATATGCACCAAGACTGAGCTCGAAATTTTTAACTGGTATTTTTCTCGCTTACTCGCGCTCGAATTTGCACACTCAACGATCACTTTAGATGGCACAGGCTTTGCAGTATGCGTTGCGTGATTAACTCTCAAGGCAACGACGCCATGAAATCAAGCTCCTCTTTCTGGAAGGCAGGCCACACGCCGACCCTGCTCGCCTCTTTTTTTTACTTCGATCTCAGCTTCATGGTCTGGGTTCTGCTCGGGCCCCTCGCCGTACAGATTTCCACCGACCTGCATTTAACTTCTGCTCAAAAAGGTTTGATGGTGGCCACGCCCTTGCTCGCCGGCGCGCTGTTACGTATTGTCATGGGCATACTGGTCGATCATTTGAAACCCAAAAAAGCCGGCCTGATTGGCCAGCTGATCGTCATCGCCGGCTTGTTCTGGGC
>JAOAUN010000007.1 GCA_030157545.1 Burkholderiaceae bacterium | reverse complement strand
GTTGTCGTGCCAGTTGTGGTCGGCGTGGTGGTATCCGTCGTTGTGCCGGTGGTGGCCGGCGTTGTGCTACCTGTCGTCGTGCCAGTTGTGGTCGGCGTGGTGGTATCCGTCGTTGTGCCGGTGGTGGTTGGTGTCGTGGTACCCGTTGTTGTGCCGGTTGTGGTCGGCGTGGTGGTATCCGTCGTTGTGCCGGTGGTGGTCGGTGTCGTGGTACCCGTTGTTGTGCCAGTCGCGGTCGGTGTCGTGGTACCCGTCGTCGTACCCGTGGCGGTTGGCGTGGTGGTTCCCGTCGTCGTACCTGTGGCCGTTGGCGTGGTGCCTGTCGTGGTGCCTGTCGTGGTGCCAGCGCCAGTTATTCTGCCTGTGCCAGTAGCACTGCCCGTTGGTGTACTACCCGTTCCGGTTGTGGTTCCCGGTGGCGTGCCGGCGCCTGTCGCAACACCTGCCGGAATTTTTTGGGCGCCTTGTGAAACTACAATCTGGCCGCGCAGTTCTCCATCGGGGAATGCCGCTGACAGTATTTCGTAGTACATCAAGCCAGACTGTAGTGCTTGTACCTGTGTATCAGTCAGGGTTGTTTTGGCAGTCCAGATGCCTGAACCGGCGGGACTTTCGCTCAAGCTGCCAACGAGCGGACCGTTAGCGCCTGCTTCTGCCTGACGAATATTGGCGCCAGTTCCGGTAATGCCACTCGACACGACAACCGAAGTCAGCGACTTGTCAATGGGCCTGTATACGGAAAGACCAACGGCGGTCGCAGTGCTGCTGTTACTTGGAACAACAAGGGCGCCAGAAAGCAGGTTTGTGTAGAAAACCGGACGGTTCGTGCTAGCTACAGTCGATGCCGTACCCAGTGTCGCGGTAGCTGTCGTTCCAGACGTGCTGCCGGTGCCACCTGTGGACGCACCAGATGAATTAAAACCAGCGTTTGCTGCTGCATTGTTCCCAGTCGTGGTGGCGGTTGCAGATGGTGTGCCTGTTTTGCCAGTATTGTCGCCCGTTGTCTGACCGCTAGGCAGTATCTGCGCCAGTAATTGGCCGCGTATTTCACCCTCTGGGAATGCACTGCTATGCACATTGGCATAGTAATTCCCTGCTTTGAGCTGATTTAACTGATCTGTCGTCAGGGTTGCCGTTGTCGTCCAGATTCCGCTGCCGACAGCTGTTTCGGTCATCGGGAAAACGATAGGGCCGGCGACTCCTTTGGCGCCCACGTGTATGTGAGCAGCAGTGCCAGTGATGTCTGCTGTTACGATCGTTGCTTTCATTGACAGCGAGGTCGGATCAACGACTGCGACGCTCGTTCCGGATGCCGTTGAATTATTTGGCGGCACTTCTTCGGTGCCGGTCAGCTTGGCAGAAAAGAAGTTGTCCGGCACGGTACTGTTGAGGGCGGTAACCTGATTGACAGTAGCGGCAGTGGGACTGGCGGGATCGTTGCTACTGCCGCAGCTTGCAAGCAGCAGTGCAAATAATGCCATCCACCATGGCGTGAAAAGTCGTAAGTAAAATGGTTTCATGGATCATCCTCTCGGTGAAAAAATTCTCCCTGGATTTGTATGGGGTGTCGCTGCGTAAAACTTCAACTAGGCTGACGCTCCAGTGGGGCTTGTGGCCATGCTAAAAAGAATGTCGCAGTCTGAAATTGCCAGAATTGGCAGTGATAATTCGCGATAGAGTGCTATGCACTGACTGTGCCTGCAATGAGAAGCAGCGCTGGCCAGCAGGCTGACTTGCGGGTGCACTGTGGGGCGAGTAAGAACTACCGAAATCGATGAAAATAATTCGACAGCCAGCTTTGTTATCATGCACAGTTCAAAGTAACAGTACGCATTGCGCGTTTTTATCATGCATGAAATACGGCCAGAACAATCCATAGAACTACTTAAGGCGCTGCACATCCTGACGCGCGATGGCAAGATGAATCAGGACAGCCGCCGCAAGCTCAAGCAGGTGTATCACTTGTTTCAATTCATTGAACCCCTGCTGCTGCAGCTAGAGCAGGAAGGACGACCGATGCAGCTGGTTGACCATGGCGCCGGCAAGTCTTACCTGGGTTTCATTTTGTATGACTTGTTTTTCAAGAGCCGGCATGATGCGTCGCATATTTTTGGCATTGAAACCCGCAACGAGCTGGTAGAGAGTTCGCGCGCCCTTGCGCAGCGGCTGGCTTTCGAGCGCATGTCGTTCCTGCATCTGAGCGTGGCGGAATCCATCGTCTCGCCGCAATTGCCGGCAACGGTTGATATCGTTACCGCCTTGCATGCTTGTGATACTGCGACCGATGACGCTATCAGCTTTGCCTTGCAAAAACAGGCGCGTTTCATTGTGCTGGTGCCCTGCTGTCAGGCAGAAGTTGCCTCGGTACTGAAAAAACTCAAGGGGCAGTCACTGGCACGCGAAGCGCTGACCGAGATCTGGCGGCATCCGCTGCATACGCGTGAATTCGGTAGCCAGGTGACGAATGTGCTGCGTTGTCTGCAACTCGAAGCGCATGGCTATCAAGTCAATGTGACGGAGCTGGTAGGGTGGGAGCATTCAATGAAAAATGAATTGATCATTGCCAGCTATAAGAACTTGCCGCGCCAGAAGCCGGCGCGACGTTTACAGGAAGTGCTGGCGACGCTGGGTCTGGAACAGATGGGGCAGCGGTTTTTCTCTGCGCCTGCCTTAATTGAGATTTAGCCCCTGCGATGGCTGCGATGTAAGGCAGTCGCCGGCAGCGAATGGGTGGCGACGAATATCTCGTGCAGGAACAGGCTGAAGCTGGCAATCAGCATGAGCATGGCTGTGACAAAAAGAAAGGCAATCAGCGAGTCGAGCTGCATGTTGAACACGTCGTCGGTAAACAACGCCACGATGACGGAACAAACTAGTATCACGCAGCCTGTAGAGAAACCGATAGCCCGATGGATCGCGTTCATCCGTCGGTAAAGAACAGAGAGCTGATGCATCAGCACCGATTCAATGCCGCGATGCGAGCTGATGCGTGATTCCAGCGTACGGCAATGATCGATGATGCGAGCGAGGCGGTTGTGCAGAACCCGCAATTGCATCATCGCGCCGAGCAGCAAAAAGGAGGGCGTAATTGCGAGGCTAATGATGTTGCTGATGTCGCCGAACAGGGGAGTCATGGCAGGGTGCGCAAGTAAATTTATCTGTTTTGACCCATTTTAGCGCGAAATAATCCTGCCAGCTGTTGCCAGTTAAAGTAAGAACAAACTACTTTCTTTGGCAAACACAAAGCATACAAGGCCACTATTTGATTATGATTCTGCGTCGGCGGTTGACGCTGCTTGAAGTCAATTGACATAATCGGTTCGATAAAGCATTTTTGTTTGGAATAAAATAAGTTGAAGCTTGGTGTTCATTCACTGCCAAATTGATAGCATTGGCAAAATAAAAAGATCAGGAGACGCACAGCATGGATTTCACAATCTCGGCCGCACACGCCGAGCTGCAACAGCGCACACGTACATTTATCACCGAGCAGGTGATCCCGATGGAAGGCGATCCGCGCTGCACTCCGCATGGCCCTACTGACGAATTACGACTAGAGCTGGTCGCTAAAGCAAAACAGGCTGGTTTGCTGTCCTCGCATGTGTCTGAAGAATTCGGCGGGCTCGGGCTGTCGCATGCTGGCAAGGCAATCGTTTTTGAAGAAGCGGGCTATTCGCCGCTGGGGCCGGTGGCGATGAATATCTTCGCGCCCGACGAAGGCAATATGCACATGATGGAAGAAATCTGCACGCCGGCACAGAAAGAGCGCTGGTTGCGCCCGCTTGCCGCCGGCACTATCCGTTCCTGCTTTTGCATGACCGAGCCGCCGCCAGGCTCTGGTTCCGATCCTTCCATGCTGCAGACCATTGCGGTTCGTGACGGTAAGGATTTCATCATCAATGGCGTCAAATGGCTGATCACTGGCGCCAATGGCGCGAGCTTCGCCATCATTATGGCCAAGCTCGAAGACGGCAGCGCCACGATGTTTTTGTCGGACATGGATGCGCCCGGTATCAAGATCGAGCGCACCATGGATGCACTCGATAGCTGTTTCGTCGGTGGCCATGGTGTCGTCAGCTTCACCAATCTGCGCGTGCCGGAAGAAAACATACTCGGCGCGCTCGGCGAAGGATTCAAGTACGCGCAGGTGCGGCTGTCACCGGCGCGGCTGACGCATTGCATGCGCTGGCTGGGTGCGGCGCGCCGCGCGCATGACACCGCGCTGCGTTATGCAGCCCAGCGTCAGGCGTTTGGTAAGGCGCTTGGCCAGCACGAGGGCGTGGGATTCATGCTGGCTGATAATGAAATGGACCTGCATGTAACGCGGCTGGCGATCCAGCACTGTGCATGGGTGCTTGACCAGGGACATCTGGGCACACGTGAATCGAGTGCGGCCAAAGTGATATCGTCCGAAGCGATCTGGCGCGTGATTGACCGCAGTGCGCAAATATTAGGCGGCCAGGGCATGACGCACGAGACGATCGTTGCGCGCATTTTTGCTGACGCCCGCTCGTTCCGTGTCTACGACGGCCCGAACGAGACGCATCGCTGGAGCCTGGCCAAGCATGCACTCAAAAGCATCAAACAATAACGGGACAGCCATGAAAGACGCCATCCTCGAAACAAAAAACCTGACCCGCGAATTCAAGGGCTTCATTGCCGTCAATGACGTGAACCTGAAAGTGCAGCGCGGGCATATACACGCACTGATTGGCCCCAACGGTGCCGGCAAGACGACCTGCTTCAATTTGCTGACCAAATTTCTGGAGCCGACTTCGGGTCATATTTTGTTCAACGGCCGCGACATCACTGCGGCGCGCCCTGCGCAGATTGCACGGTTGGGCATCATCCGTTCTTTCCAGATCTCAGCTGTGTTTCCGCATCTGAGCGTGCTGGAGAATGTACGCATAGGCTTGCAGCGCAATCTGGGCACCTCGTTCTTCTTCTGGAAAAGTGAAGCTACGCTGAACCAGCTCAATGACCGTGCGATGCAGTTGCTGGAAGAAGTAGGCCTGGCCGAATTCGCCGACAGCATCACGGTAGACCTGCCGTATGGCCGCAAGCGCGCACTCGAAATCGCGACCACGCTGGCCATGGAGCCGGAGATGATGCTGCTCGACGAGCCGACACAGGGCATGGGGCATGAAGACGTCAAGCGCGTGACGGATCTGATCAAGAAAGTCGCGAAGGGCCGCACCATTCTGATGGTTGAACACAATATGAACGTCGTCTCCGGCATCTGCGACCGCATTTCGGTCTTGCAGCGCGGAGCGATTCTGGCTGAAGGAGATTACCAGACCGTGTCACAAAATCCGCAAGTGCTCGAAGCGTATATGGGCAGCACCGCTGCACTCGAAGGAGCGCACTGATGTCGAAGGCTCTCGAAATCAGCAAGCTGCAGGCGTGGTACGGCGAGTCGCATATTCTGCATGATGTGAATCTGTCAGTAGAGCAGGGCGAGGTAGTCACACTGCTGGGCCGCAATGGCGCCGGCCGCACCACCACGCTGCGCGCCATCATGGGCCTGACCGGCCGCAGCGAAGGCTCGATCAAGATCAACGGTGTGGAATCGATACGCATGCCGACTTACAAAATTGCGCATTTGGGCGTCGGCTACTGTCCCGAAGAGCGTGCGATTTTTTCTTCGCTGTCTGCGGAAGAAAACCTGTTGTTGCCGCCTGTTGTGTCGAAGACGGCAAAGGGCATGTCGGTCGACGAAATTTACGCGATGTTCCCGAATCTGGCCGAACGGCGAGATAGTCAAGGCACACGCCTGTCGGGCGGCGAGCAGCAGATGCTGGCTGTGGCGCGCATCTTGCGCACCGGCGCACGCTTGCTGCTGCTCGATGAAATTTCAGAAGGCTTGGCACCGGTGATTGTGCAGGCGCTCGCGCGCATGATTCTCACCTTGAAATCGCAGGGTTACACCATCGTGATGGTCGAGCAGAACTTCCGCTTCGCGGCGCCATTGGCCGACCGCTTTTATGTAATGGAACACGGACAGATCGTTGAACAATTCGCCGCGCGCGAGCTGGACGCGAACATGTCTGTGTTGAACGAATTGCTCGGAGTCTGATGATGGAGATTTTCGGAATGCCTGTATCAGCCTTGCTCGGCCAGCTATTGCTGGGTCTGGTCAACGGCTCGTTCTACGCGATGCTCTCGCTGGGCCTGGCCGTGATTTTCGGCCTGCTCAACGTGATCAACTTCGCGCACGGTGCGCTGTACATGATGGGTGCCTTTCTGGCATGGATGGGCCTGCAATATTTCGGCATCAGCTACTGGGTCATGCTGTTGGTCGCGCCTTTGCTGGTGGCGCTGTTTGGCATCGTGATTGAAAAAACCATGCTGCGCTGGCTGTACCGGCTCGATCATCTGTACGGACTGTTGCTGACCTTCGGCATCACGCTGATGCTTGAGGGCGTGTTCCGTTCTTTTTACGGTGTGTCGGGGCAGCCGTATGCGGTGCCTGAATTGCTGTCTGGCGCGACGGATCTGGGTTTTATGATGCTGCCTAACTATCGCGCCTGGGTAGTGGCGGCTTCGCTGATGGTGTGTCTGCTCACCTGGTTCGTGATTGAAAAAACCCGTCTTGGCGCGTACCTGCGCGCCGGCACAGAGAATCCGAAAATGGTCGAGGCCTTCGGCGTCAATGTGCCGCTGATGGTCACACTCACCTACGGCTTTGGCGTCGCGCTGGCAGGCTTTGCCGGGGTGCTCGCCGCACCCGTGTTGCAGGTATCGCCGCTGATGGGCTCCAACCTGATCATTACCGTATTTGCCGTCGTCGTCATCGGCGGCATGGGTTCCATATTGGGTTCAATCATCACCGGTCTGGGTCTGGGCGTGATCGAAGGACTGACGCGCGTGTTCTATCCGGAATTGTCGGCAACGGTCGTGTTTATCATTATGGCGATCGTGCTGCTGATTCGCCCCGCAGGCCTGTTCGGTCGTGAAAAATAAGGAAGTCGTATGATGAAAAAAGCGGGTTATGCGGCAATTCTGATTGCCGCGCTGGTAGCACCTTACTATCTGTATCCGGTGTTGCTGATGAAGATTTTATGCTTCGCGCTGTTTGCGTGCGCGTTCAATTTGCTGATTGGCTTCACTGGCTTGCTGTCGTTTGGTCATGCTGCGTTTTTTGGCGGCGCGTCGTATATCGCTGGCCATGCGTTGAAAGTGTGGGGCGTGCCAACCGAAGCCGGCCTGCTACTCGGTACGGCATTTGCTGCGGTGCTTGGCTTGGTAATGGGCAGTCTGGCGATTCGTCGTCAGGGTATTTATTTCACGATGATTACGCTGGCGCTGGCGCAGATGCTGTACTTCGTTTTCTTGCAGATGCCTTTTACCGGCGGCGAAGATGGCCTGCAGTCCATTCCGCGCGGGACCCTGCTGGGCAGTATTGATCTGAAGAGCGACATGACCATGTACTACTTTGTGCTGGCGATTGTAGTGGCGGCATTCGTCTTGATTGTGCGTATCGTTCATTCGCCGTTTGGCCAGGTATTGAAAGCAGTGAAAGAAAACGAGCCGCGCGCTATTTCTTTGGGCTACGACGCCGACCGCTACAAACTGCTTGCATTCGTCTTGTCGGCAGCATTGGCCGGACTGGCCGGCTCGACCAAATCGCTGGTGCTGGGTTTCGGCACGCTGACTGATGTACATTGGTCAATGTCGGGTCTGGTGGTGCTGATGACGCTGGTGGGTGGCATGGGTACCCTGATCGGACCAGTGATTGGCGCCATCATCATCATCGCGCTGGAAAACAAGCTCGGTGATTTTGGCACCTGGCTGGCGGGTGTGACGCAGATTGAATGGTTCAATACGATAGGGGAGTCGGTAACAATGGTCACCGGCCTGATTTTCGTGATCTGCGTGCTGGCCTTCCGGCGCGGGATTATTGGCGAACTGGTGGCAGCGGTCGCGCCCAAGAAAACCTGATCATGCAATCCTCTCCAGCTCAGGGAGCGTAAAAAAAACACTGGATCCCGGCGCAGGCCAGCATCCAGTGTTTTCGTTTGAGCACGAAAAATCTTCTTGATCAGGGTTTAATCGCCCACCGTATCAGCAACGCCACCACACTCAAACTGGCGACGCTGGCTGCCCATATCAGCACAAACCAAAGCAGTCGTTTCGCCAGTCCCTGGCCTGGTTTTTTCATCAGTGATATCCGCCGCTGCTGCTGACCTTGCCGCGAAAGACCCAGTATGAATAAGCGGTATAGGCCAATATCATCGGTAGCAAAACCAGCGAACCTGTGAGCAAAAAGCGCAGGCTATTGTCGGGCGCTGCAGCTTCCCAGATCGTGACCGAGGACGGTACGATGTAAGGAAAAAAGCTGATGCACAATCCAGCGAAAGACAACACAAACAAACCCAGCGATGCAATGAAGGGCATGAGTTGATAGCCCTTGCGCAAGCCGGCAAACAGCGCTGCCGCACAGGCAGCAACGAGTAGCGGCACCGGCAGTACATACAAGGCTTGGGGCCACGCAAACCAGCGGGCCATGAAGCGCGCATTCAGGAACGGCGTCCACAGGCTGACGACGCCAATCAACAGCAAGGTTGCGAGACCGGCTATCCAGGCAAAACGCACGGACTGTTCTTGCACGGTGCCTTCGGTTTTATAAATCAGCCAGGTCGCTCCCAGTAGTGCGTAGCCAATGACCAGCGCCACGCCTGTCAGCAAACTGAAGGGCGTCAGCCAGTTCCACCAGCCGCCTGCATAGGCGCGTTCGGCTACGGGTATGCCCTGGACGAAAGCGCCAAGCGCAATGCCTTGAAAGAAAGCGGCAAAGCCCGAGCCGGTGGCGAACGCCCAGTCCCACAGGAATTTGCCGCGTCGTGTTTTCCAGCGGAACTCGAAGGCAACGCCGCGAAACACCAGCGCCAGCAGCATCGCTGTAATGGGGGCATACAAGGCCGGCATGATGACAGCGTACGCAAGGGGGAAGACTGCAAACAGGCCGCCGCCACCGAGTACCAGCCAGGTCTCGTTGCCATCCCAGACAGGTGCCACGGTATTCATCATCTGGTCGCGTGGCGATTCGCCTTTTACAAACAAAAACAGGATACCGATACCCAGATCAAATCCATCCAGAATTACATAGGCGAGGACGGCAAAAGCAATCAGGCCGGCCCAGACCAGTGGCAGATCGACGCTCATGCGGATTTTCCTTCTGAGTGAATATTCATAGCCGGAGAGGGCATGATGCCGGCTGCGCGGATCGGTTCTGTGGTGGGCAATTCCGGCTCCAGCATTTCCGGAGGCTTGCGCATCAGCCTAAGGATATAAAAAGTGCCAGCACCAAATAACGCAAAGTAGACGACGATGAAGGCGAGCAGGGATGCGCCGACTGCAGCTGCATCAATGGCTGACACGGACTGCGCTGTCGTCAGTAAGCCATAGACCGTATACGGCTGGCGTCCGGCTTCGGTCGTAATCCAGCCGGCCAGCACGGCGACAAAACCGGACGGGCCCATCAGGATCGCAGCGCGGTGCATCCATGGTGAAGCATACAAACTTTTTTTCAGACGCAACAGCAAGCTCCACAAGCCAAGCGCGAGCATCGCTATGCCTATGCCTACCATTATGCGGAAGCTCCAGAACAAGACCGCCACGGAAGGTCGTTGATCCGCCGGCCATTCTTTGAGGCCTTGGATGACACCGTTGGCATCATGTGTGAGGATCAGGCTGCCAAGCTTCGGTATCGCTAGCTGGTAATCTACGCGTTCTTCCGCTTTGTTGGGAATGCCGAACAAGATCAGTGGCGCGCCGGCATGGGTTTCGTAGTGCCCTTCCATCGCAGCGATTTTGGCGGGCTGGTATTTGAGTGTATTGAGCCCATGAAAATCACCGGCAATGATTTGCAACGGGGCAGTCACAACCGCCATCCACATCGCCATCGAAAACATGGTGCGCGCGCCGGCATTCTCACGTGACTTCAATAAATGAAACGCGCCGACAGCGCCCACGACAAACGCGGTGCTGAGGTAAGACGCCAGCAGCATGTGCACCAGCCGATACGGAAACGAGGGATTAAAAATCACGGCCCACCAGTCAGTGACAATAAACTGGCCGGCGGCGTTCATCGCATAGCCTGCCGGCGTCTGCATCCAGCTATTGACTGACAAAATCCAGAATGCCGACATGAAGGTGCCAGCGGCGACCATCAGCGTAGCGAAGAAATGCAGTTTGTGACCGACTTTTTCGCGACCGAACAGCATCACGCCCAGAAAGCCAGCTTCAAGGAAAAATGCCGACAAAACTTCATAGCCCATCAGGGGACCGAGCACAGGGCCAACCTTGTCGGAAAACACACTCCAGTTGGTGCCGAACTGATAGCTCATCACGATGCCGGAGACGACACCCATGCCGAATGCAACAGCAAAAATTTTCTTCCAATAGTTAAATAGGCTTAAAAATACTTCGCGTCCGGTCAGAAGAGACAAGCCATTTAATACCGCCAGATAGCTGGCCAGGCCAATTGAAAAGACCGGAAAAATAATATGGAAACTGACTGTGAATGCAAACTGCCAGCGCGCAAGATCTAAGGCACTAATATCCATAAAAACTTCTTTCTCGATTAAATAGCGTGAAGTGTGATCACTTTATGCTTTGCTTTCTGCGCTGCTTAAAAAAGCCTGATGCGTACTTAAATAAATACGGTCTTTCATCCGTTCGCCCAGATGTGTGTGACGTAGCCTGTCTAGTACCGGGCCTTTGATTTCGGCAAATTCTAAAACAATATTCTGTTCGCTGAGCTTGATTTCAATCTCGGTCAATACCCCCAATGCGGTCGTGTCCAGCTGATTGACTGCCGATAAAATCAGCAATACGCGACAGATTTCCGGCTGCGCAGCGATCATGCTTTCGATTTTTTCTTCCAGTGCATGGGCATTGGCAAAATAAAGACTTTCATCAATACGCAGGGCAATCAGGCCAGGCTGTGTTTCGACGCTAAAGCGATCAACATTGCGATAGTGCTCGGTGCCAGGAACACGCCCGACCACAGCGATGTGCGGTCGGCTGCTGCGCCAGACCAGCACTGCCAGCGACAGCACCACGCCAAGCATGATGCCTTCTTCCACACCAAGCAGTACCACGCCGGCAAAGGTCAGTAACAGTGACACGGCATCGGCTTTGTCATAGATCCAGGCTTCTTGCAGCGTTTTGAAATCAATCAGTGCGACCACGGCGACGATGATGGTGGCGGCCAGTACGGCGTGTGGCAGGTAATAGAACCAGCTGGTCAGTCCTGCAATTACTGCTGCCATTAATATAGCCGAGACAATGCCTGCCGCAGGTGTATTCGCACCGGCAGCAAAATTCACGACCGAGCGTGCGAATCCGCCCGTTACCGGATATCCGCCAGAGAAAGCGCTAGCTAGATTCGCTGCGCCGATGCCTAATAATTCTTTGTCCGGTGTGATGCGCTGGCCGCGTTTCAACGCGAGCGATTGTGCGACGGAGACACTCTCAACAAAACCTACTAAAGAGATCAGTAATGCAGGCAACCACAAGATGCTCACGTCATGCAAGGTAAATACCGGCAGGCCCGGTAAGGGCAAGCCGGAGGGAATGCTGCCGACGATAGAGACTGCTGCCGTTTGATTCAGGCCGCACTTGGCTACGACTGCGGTTGAGGCGATGACAACCGCCATCGGTGCCAATCGGGTCATCATTCCAGCGGTGTGACTGCTGACACCAATTTTTTGTAGAAGCGGCGCCAGATAGCTACGCGCGAAAAACAAAAACAGCAGCGCAGATACACCGATCAGGGTGGTTGTTTGGTTCGATTGTGCTAGCCCATGCATCAGGCCATTAACGGTTGTCACGACGTCACCGGCGGCGAGCTTGATGCCGAGGATGTACTTCAATTGACCGATGGCGATCAAGACCGCTGAACCGGAGATGAAGCCGCTGATGACGGGATGGCTTAAAAAATAAGCGAGAAAACCAAGCCGCAACAAACCGAATACAAACAACAGTACTCCCGACAGCAAGGCCAGCAGTACCGCTAGCGCCACATACTCGGTCGAGCCTGCTACTGCCAGCGGCGACAGTGCGCTGGCAGTCATCAGTGAAGCTACGGCCACCGGACCGACAGCGAGTGTCATGCTGGTGCCAAAGATCGCGTAGGCAATCAAAGGCAGGATACTGGCGTACAGCCCTACCTCGGGTGGCAAGCCGCCCAACATTGCGTAGGCAAGACTTTGCGGTATCAGCATCACAGTAACGATCAGGCCGGCGGTAAAATCCCCGGACAGCCATTTGCTTTGATACTGGCGCAGCCATTTCGGCAGTAGTTGAGAGACAGTCATGGATTATTCTTCAGAGGGACGCGCCAGCCATTCGCGACCTTTTAACATCAGGTCCCAATATACGGATGGAAGAATATATTTTTTCAAAATCCAGGATGAAATGCGCGGTACTGCCGGGTTTAAAGGGAAGGTCGGTAATAGCTTGCCGCCGAAACCGAATTCAGCCAAAACGATGCGTCCTTTTTCTACCGTCAGTGGGCAGGAGCCGTAACCGTCATAGCGGGTTTGCAGACTGCGGCCGGCACGTAAAGACAGCAGATTTTCAGCGACCACAACGATTTGCTTGCGCACGGCAGCGGCAGTTTTTGCATTCGGCGAAGAGCAAGCGTCGCCCAAGCTAAATATGTTTGGATAACGAACATGCTGCAAGGTGACCTGATCGACTTCGACCCAGCCTTCAGCATTCGCAAGTGGGCTGTTTTTTACAAAGTCCGGTGCGCTTTGTGGTGGCACGACATGTAGCATGTCGAAAGATTTTTCTACTTGCTGCAGATTGCCTTGTGCATCCTTGAACTCGAAGCTCGCTTTCTTGGCAGGACCATCGACGCTAATCAGTTTCGAGTTGAATTGCAAATTGATGTCGTAGCGCTTCACGTATTCCATCAGTGGCGGTACGAACGTGGGCACGCCAAACAGAACGGCGCCGGCATTGTGGAATTCGACCTCGATATTTTTTAGCAAGCCTTGTTTTTCCCATTCCGAGCAAGACAGGTACATCGCCTTTTGCGGCGCACCTGCGCATTTAATTGGCATAGGTGGTTGAGTAAAAATCGCCTTGCCGGATTTCATTGCTTGCACCAGTGACCAAGTGTAGGGAGCAAGATCAAAGCGGTAGTTTGATGTGACGCCATTTTCCCCCAGCGTGTCTTGCAAGCCTGGAATCGCGTCCCAGTTCAGCTTTAGTCCGGGCGCAACAATCAGATTTTGATAGCTAAGCGGATTGCCCTGATCAATCAGGACTTGTTTGCGTTCGGGATCAAAGCCGACTACTTCAGCGCGAATCCAGGTCACGCCTTTCGGCATGACGTCGGTCATATTGCGTTCGGTATTTTTTGGATCGAATTCACCGGCACCGACTAGTGTCCATGCGGGCTGATAGTAATGCTTGTCTTTCGGGTCGATAATGGCGATTTGCAAATTCGACTGGCGCTTCAGCAAGCTCGCTGCCAAACCTATGCCTGCAGCGCCGCCGCCAACGATGACGATGTCATGATTATCCTGCCAGTTGCAGGCAGGAGCCGACTTTTCAGAGGCGCTTGCGTTTATTGAGTTGAGCGAGCTTGCCAGCTGATGCAAGTTTTGTGAGCGTGCACCGCTGCGGCAAAATGCGAGTATTGGTCCCTGTTTAGTTTTCAGCAGCTCTGCAAATTTTGTGGCTTGCGCTTCGGTGATTTGTCCGCTGATCACGGGCAGATAAAAATAATTCAAGCCTGCAGCGACAGCTGCTTTTTCCAGATCGGCGCTCAATGGTTGCGCCGTGCCGCCTTCAGCATCCGGGCGGTTGTTAATAACGGTCTTGATTCCATGCTCGGCAATCTCCCGCATGTCCTCAATATTGATTTGTGGCGCGGTGCTGAAATGGTCTGACTGACGAGTAATGGTAAGAGCCATGGCTTCTTCTCCGTTGGGTTTCGTTGTTGTTGTCATTTTTAACTAGAACGAGCTTTGAGCACTATTCCCGCTACAGCATAAGCGCGATTGTTCTCACTCAAACACATTATATTGACTTATAAATTGTTAGTCAATATAATGTGTTTGAGTAAATCAAATAGGGAGATCATGCTGTGACTGCTCAAACTCAACCTGTTGTACATGGAATATTCGATCCTGCTACTTGGACCGTGACGTATGTGGTTTACGAAAAAGAGGGTTCGACGTGCGCGATCATTGATTCAGTGCTGGATTACGATCCTAAATCTGGCCGTACCCGCACGACTTCTGCCGATAAGGTGATTGATTTTGTTAGGCAGAAAAATTTACAAGTTGAGTGGATACTCGAAACCCATGCGCATGCTGACCATTTGACCGCTGCGCCCTATCTTAAGCAAAAGCTCGGCGGTAAAACGGCGATCGGTGATCACATCGCCGGTGTGCAGCAAGTCTTCAAGGGTATTTTTAATCTGGAGGATGAATTTAAGGCGGATGGTTCGCAGTTTGATCATTTATTGAAAGCGGATGAGTCGTTTTCCATTGGCGCACTGTCAGGCTTGACCTTGTTTGTACCGGGCCATACACCGGCTTGCGTTGCTTATCAGATTGGTGACGCCGTGTTTGTTGGCGATACGCTTTTCATGCCGGATGTTGGCACTGCACGCTGTGACTTTCCTGGTGGCGATGCTAAAACTTTATATGCATCTACCCGCAAGCTGATGAGCTTGCCCGCAGAGACGCGTTTGTTCATGTGCCATGACTATCCACCGAACGACAGGCCAGTGAATTTTGAAACGACGGTTGCCGAGCAGCGTCAGAAAAATATTCATGTGCATGATGGTATTAGCGAACAGGAGTTCGTTGAGATGCGTACCAAGCGCGACGCTACGCTGGAGATGCCAGTGCTGATTTTGCCTGCCGTACAGATCAATATTCGAGCTGGTGCGTTGCCGCCAGCAGAAAAAAATGGTTTGGCTTATCTGAAGATTCCCGTCAATGCACTTTGATTTAAAAGTTGGCGGATGTAAAAAAGCCCATGCAGCACAAGCTGCATGGGCTTTTTACTGACAGATCTGAATTACAGGCCGCCGTTTTGCTGTGCAACCATCATGTAGAGCATAGGAATCGACAGCAGGGTGTTGATGCGCGAAGTCAGCATGGCAGTGCGCGCAGCGGCAGCTTTTTCAGCAGCTTCGACGACGACGATGCCCAGAGCTTTCTTCTGGTTAGGCCAGATGATGAACCAGACGTTGAAGGCCATGACCAGTGCGAGCCACATGCCGATACCGATCGCGTGGAATGGCACTTGCAGAGACAGCGCAGCGGCAATATAGCCATTCATCGTCGCCAGCAACAGGCCGGTGATGACAGTTGCCAGTGCAGCCCAGCGGAACCAGAACAGAGCTGTCGGCGCGATGACTTTACCAATGGCAGGTTTTTGTTCGTCGGGGATCTTCGGCATGGAAGGAATTTGCACGAAGTTGAAGTACCACAGCAGACCAATCCACATTACGCCAGAGGCGACGTGCAGCCAGCGCATCACAAATGCGCCCCATGCGTGGTCAAAGTGCGGGCCGACACCGGTCACGCCGCTGACGATCGCGAGTATCAAAATCAGCAAAATGATGCCGGCAATAATGGTACGTCCTAGAGATTGCAGTATCGCTGCCATAAAATCCTCCGATAAATTCGAGCTATTGTTTGTTTTTAGTTAGGCACAGGCACCAAGACTGCTGCGCCATAGGTAATCCAGTTGAATCCGGCGGAAGTATAGCCTATGTTGCAAGTGCCCATGGCCGGCGCGCCAATTCAGGTGAGGCCGCTCAAATTATCTTTTTATCTTTCTGTATGGTCACCTCAGCCACTTCGATATGCGCACTGCCGCCCGCCAGGGTCAATGTCAACCTCTGCGGCGGTGCAATGGCGGCGGGCTGGCGCAGGATATTACCGGCCTCGTCACACAAGATGGCATAGCCGCGTTCTAGCGTGCGCTGCGGGGCAAGCAGGTCAAGCTGGGCTTGCAGCGCGGTCAGCTGTTGACGGCATATCCCGTTTTTCAAATGGAACGCCGCTGCCAACCGGCGGCTTTGCGTAGCCAGGGCAACGTGCTGCATGCGAGTCTGCGGCTTATGGTTTTGCAAGCGCCGCTCCAATTGCTCAAGCCGGTGACGGGCAGCGGTCAGTGGCGTGACAGTCGCATGTAGCAAACGGTTATGGGTGGCGGCGAGACGCAATTGTTGATGCATGATGGCAGCGGCCGGACTTTGCAAGCGGCGCGCAGTCCAGTCCAATGTCTGCGTCTTTTCGTTGAGCTGGCGACGCAATGCATCGGTCAGGTCTTCCGCATGTCCAAGCAACAAAGAAAACCAGTCTGCGCGGGCGGTAGCTGCCATCTCGGCGGCGGCAGTCGGTGTGGACGCTCGCAAGTCGGCGACAAAGTCGGCAATGGTGAAATCAGTTTCATGTCCGATCCCAGCAATGACCGGCATGCTGCAGTCGGCAATCGCCTGAGCGACGCTTTCATCATTGAATGACCATAAATCTTCCATGCTGCCGCCGCCACGACATACCAGCAGCACATCGCATTCTGCGCGGTGCGAAGCAGTCGCAATGGCGGCAGCAATTTTTTCCGCTGAACCGTCGCCTTGCACCGCAGTCGGATACAGGATGATCGCGACGTGTGGTGCGCGCCGCTTGAGTGTGGTCAGAATATCGCGCAATGCTGCGGCCTGCGGGCTAGTGACAATGCCAATGGTGCGCGGGAAAACAGGCAGTGCGCGCTTGCGTTCGGGGTTGAACATGCCAGCATCGGCCAGTTTCTGTTTGAGTTTTAAAAAGGCCTCGTACAAATTGCCGACGCCGGCGCGCCGGATTGCTTCGACGTTTAATTGAAAGTCACCGCGCGCAGCATAAAGAGTGACGATCGCACGCACTTCAACTTTGTCACCTTCACGCGGATTGAAGTCGGCGTACTGCGCGCGACCGCGGAACATCACCGCACGCACCTGCGCGTTCTGGTCTTTCAGCGTGAAATACCAGTGGCCGGACGCGGCGCGGGTGAAATTCGAGATTTCACCGGCGATCCAGCTCAAGGGAAAATTCCGTTCAAGCAGGCGGCTGACGGCCTGATTCAGCTGCGATACGCTGAGTATTTCAGGGTTGGCAGGGTGTGCGGCGGAGGTGTCGTCAAAGTGCATGGGGCATTCGGCTAATTACAGGAGTGAAAACTGTCCACAAAGTTGTCTTGAGGTAATTTTGACTTATAGTTAACAAAAAAACTGCGGATAATTTCAATTAAGTATCTGATTTTTAAGGGGAAACCCGCTTTGCCGCAATCAGCAGCAATCCAAAAAAAGCCTTTTTAATCAAGCGCTTTGCTGCTTATCGGCTAACTTGCTCACAAAGTTATGCACATAATTTGTGTATAACTTTCTGGCTTGCCCGCCATGGGGGAAGCAGTTACAGTCAGCATCCAGTGAATTTTGGGTGCCGGGAGAAAATTTGTTTTCAATCATTCAAGCAGCGGGTTGGCCAATCTGGTTTCTGCTGATGGCGTCCGTGGTGGCCATGGCCATCATTATCGAGCGCTCATTGTACCTGCGCAGCGCGCGCATTTTGCCGCCGACCTTATTGCAGGAAGTGGTCGCGGTGACCCGGTCCGGCCGGGTCGATGATGCCGTGATTGTCCAGCTTGAACAAAATTCACCACTCGGCCGAGTACTGGCAGCCGGCGTGCGCAATTTGCATGCGCCGCGCGAGGTGATGAAAGAATCTATCGAAGAAGCCGGCCGCGCAACTGCGCATCAGCTCGAACATTATCTGACGGCGCTGGGTACGGTAGCGACACTGGCGCCGCTGCTGGGTTTGTTCGGCACGGTCGTCGGCATGATCGAAATATTTGGCGCCCAGGATGCCGCCGGCGCCAATCCCGGCCAGCTCGCGCATGGCATTTCGGTCGCACTTTATAACACTGGTTTTGGGCTGGCCATTGCGATGCCGTCGCTGGTTTTTTATCGTCACTTTCGCGCGCTCGTCGATGGCTTCGTGATTGACATGGAACAGCAGGCGATACGCTTTGTTGATACCGTGCTCGGCGCGCGTCACTAAGCGCAAATAAGGCTATGAATTTCCGCAAAGGCCTGCGCCGCGACGAGCCCGAAATCAATCTGATCGCCTTTATCGATGTGTTGTTGGTGATCCTGATTTTCCTGATGGTGACGACGACTTACAGTAAATACGCCTCGCTGCAAATCACTTTGCCGACTGCCGATGCAGAAAAAACGCAAGCGCCGCCGCGTGTATTGAGCGTAGCGGTAGATGCGCAGGGACGCTACGCGCTCAAAAATCGGCGGCTTGATGTGCGCAGTCCGGAAGCACTGGCAGACGAATTGAAGAGGGCATCGAACGGTGACGCTGAAGCAGTCGTCGAGCTGCATGCTGATGCGCTCGCGACGCATCAATCCGTCATTAATGTACTTGAAGCAGCGCGGCTGGCAGGTTTGCCGCGCTTGCGCTTTTCCGCCCAAACCCAAAAGAAAAATTAACAGGGCCCGATGCCGACTTTCTCTTCCTTATTTGCTGGCAGCCTGATGCGTGCGTGGCAACGCCGCGGCGTACTTGCCTGCCTGCTCTGGCCGCTGTCCATGTTGTTTCTGCTGTTGCTCACTGCACGGCGCGCGCTGTATGCGGTGGGATTGTTGAAGCGCACGACGCTTGCGGTACCGGTGATCGTGATCGGTAATATTTTTGTCGGCGGCACCGGCAAAACGCCGCTGGTGATCTGGCTGATTGCGCAATTGCGCGCGCAAGGTTTTACCCCCGGCGTGATCTCGCGTGGCTATGGCAGTCAGGCTGAACAAGTGCAGCCAGTTAGCGCTGACATGTCGCCCCTGCAGGTTGGTGATGAGCCTTTGCTGATTGCGCAAAAGACGGGTGCGCCAATGATGGTTGGGCGCAAACGTGCCGCCGCCGCGCAGGCCTTGCTGACCGCACATCCTGAAGTCAATGTGATTGTTTCCGACGATGGCTTGCAGCACTACGCGCTGGCCCGCACGATAGAAATTCAATTGTCGGATTCGCGCGGACATGGCAATGGCTGGTTATTACCGGCCGGTCCCCTGCGTGAGCCTGCTTCGCGGTGCAGCGATTTTTATGTGGTCAATGGTGGTATCGCCAACACTGGCGGCAGCTATGCGATGACGCTCAAAGCAGTGCGCGCCGAGCACCTGGCGCAACGCAGCGAGCAGCTTGAATTGTCCGAACTGGCTAAGCAATCCGGCACAAAGAACATTGCGGCGGCGGCCGGCATCGGCAATCCTGCCCGCTTCTTTGCCATGCTGCGCGCACAAGGCGTAGCCTTGTCAGCAGAGCTGGCATTGCCAGACCATTTTGATTTTTCAAGCAATCCGTTTGAGCATAGTACTGCCGATATCATGCTGATCACCGAGAAGGATGCAGTAAAATGCGTAGGTAATCACGCGCTCGTGCAAAACACGAGCTTGTGGGTTGTGCCGGTCGAAGCGACCATAGACGGATCGCTTGCCGAGAACATTGTGGAGAAATTGCGTGGACACCCGACTGCTTGATATCCTGGTCTGCCCTCTGTGCAAAGGCCCGCTCAACTATGACAAACAAGCGCAGGAGCTCGTTTGCAGCCCTGATCGCCTGGCCTATCCGATACGCGACGGCATTCCTATCATGTGGGCAGAAGATGCGCGCGACTTGAATGCTGCTGCAACGCCTGCAGAAAATAAATAGTAAGAGCGTCTGTCGATATGACGCAGGCTGCGCTGTTTTGCTTGCCGTACAGCCGTACTGCCTGCGGCTTCAAGCTTGTCAGCGGATTTTGATACGCGCTCAACGTACAAGTATTAACGCGTCGTCCGGCATGGGCGTCGATTTTGCTGGCTTTTTTCTATGACATTTACCGTTATCATCCCGGCCCGCATGGCCTCGACCCGTTTGCCCGATAAGCCGCTTGCTGATCTAGGCGGTAAACCGATGGTGGTGCGCGTTGCCGAGCGCGCGCGTGAGTCGGATGCACAGCGCGTCATCGTCGCGACCGATCATCCTGCTATTTTCAATGCTTGTCAGCTGCATGGCGTTGAGGTGCTGATGACGCGGGCCGATCATCCATCCGGTACTGACCGCATCGCCGAAGTTGCGCAGGCAATAGGTTTGGCTGATGACGCCGTCGTAGTGAACGTACAGGGTGATGAGCCCTTGATTGATCCTGCCTTGATCAATGCCTGCGCCGGGCTGATCAGTTACGATGTGCCGATGGCGACGGCCGCCCATCAGATTGCCGACGCAGCCGAGCTGTTCAATCCGAACGTGGTCAAGGTGGTGCTGGATGCGGCGGGTCATGCGCTGCTGTTTTCACGCGCGCCGCTGCCCTGGCATCGCGATGCTTTTGCGCGCAGCATCAGTGAACTGCCTGACGGCTATGCGCCGCTGCGGCATATCGGACTGTATGCATATAGGCAGAATTTTTTGCAGGCTTATCCGGCTTTGGCCGTGTCGCCATTGGAGCAAATAGAATCGCTCGAGCAGCTGCGGGTGCTGTGGCACGGATTCAAGATTGCCGTATTTCTGGCTGCAGCGGCGCCGGCTGCCGGTGTCGATACGCCGGAAGATCTGGCGCGCGTCAGACAATTTTTTGCTGTTTGAACAAGATTGTAAGTTAGCTCTAAATTTTTAACGCACCACATTTTGTGGTAAGTTTCGGGCAAGCTGAAGAAGAGACAATAGACAAGCTAAGTACAGGTTTTATGCTTGTGCATCATCAGAATTTAGAAAATGCTTAAGGAAAAAAGTAATGCGCCTCATCCTGTTGGGAGCGCCTGGTGCCGGTAAAGGCACGCAAGCGGCTTACATAAAAGAACGTTTCAATATTCCCCAGATTTCAACCG
>JAOAUN010000006.1 GCA_030157545.1 Burkholderiaceae bacterium | reverse complement strand
TGCGCGGCGGCACTTGCATGCCGGTCTTGACGAACGACATCGCCGCGACGATGGACGATTCACCTATAACGGCGCCGTCCATGACGACCGCATTCATGCCGATCAGGGCATTGCGGCCGACGCGCGCGCCATGAATGACGGCACCGTGGCCGACGTGGCCATCGACTTCAATGACCGTGTCGCTGCCGGGAAAACCGTGGACCACGCAAGTGTCTTGCAAGTTCGAGCCCTCTTCCATCACCAGCCGCCCGAAGTCGCCGCGCAGGCAGGCGCCGGGGCCGACGTAGCAGCGCGGGCCAATGATGACGTCACCGATTAATACCGCTGTCGGATGCACATAGGCAGTCGGATGAATGACCGGCGTGACGCCATCAATTGCGTAAACCTTTGTCATAGCTGCGGCTGTATCAAAATCTTGCCGGTGACTTTGCGCGACGCCATGTCGATCAAGGCCTGCGGCGTATCAGCCAGCTTGTAGCGTCCTGAAATATGCGGACGAATTTTTCCTTCAGCCAGCCAGCCCATCAGTTCATGCATGGCGGCTTCGTTATGCGCCGGTTCACGGCGTGCATAATCGCCCCAGAACACGCCAACAAGAGATGCGCCTTTCAACAGCGGCAGATTCAGCGGCAGTTTCGGTATTTCGCCATTCGCAAAACCAATCACCAAATAGCGGCCGCGCCACGCAATCGAGCGGAAAGCCAGTTCGGTATAGCTGCCGCCGACCGGATCATAAACAACGTCCGGCCCCTTGCCGCCAGTGGCGGCTTTGATCGCTTCGCGCAAATCCTGCGTGGTGTAGTTGATGAGAACGTCAGCGCCATGGTCTTTGCATACGGCGAGTTTTTCATCGGTCGAAGCAGCAGCAATAACGCGGGCGCCCAGAGCCTTGCCGATTTCAATCGCTGCCAGGCCGACACCGCCGGCCGCACCCAGCACCAGCATGGTTTCACCGGCTTTCAGTTGCGCGCGATCGACTACGGCATGATGCGAGGTGCCATAGGTCAGCGTGATGGCAGCAGCGACATCGAAGTCCATGCCGGGCGCCATGGGCATCACCGCAGCAATCGGTGCAACGACCTGTTGCGCAAACGCGCCTTGCGGCACAAAGGCAAACACGCGGTCGCCGACTTTGTATTGCGACACCCCTGCGCCGACTGCGCGCACGGTGCCGGCAAGTTCATTGCCGGGCGTGAAAGGCAGCTCGGGCTTGAATTGATATTTACCTTGAATGATCAACACATCAGGAAAATTCACCGCAGAGGAAATAACGTCGATGACAACTTCACCGGCAGCCGGCGACAGCTCTGGCAGTTCATCAATGACCAGCGTTTCAGGCATACCCCAGGCTTTACAGACGACGGCTTTCATAAGTCTCCAGTTTTTATGGTTTTTTACGTAATTTTGTTGAATACTTAAAATCAAACATTTTCAGAGTTCAGCGGGTGTTTTGCGAAAGACGCTGGATCCCGGCGTCTTCATTCGTAGTCCAGAATACCGCCCGATTTCAAAGAAATTTTGCTGCACGCTTTTCTATAAAAGCACTAATGCCTTCATGACCATCTGCGCTTTCGCCGGAAGCGAGCATGAACGACTCCTCCAGATCCAGATGCTGTTCCAGCGTATTGAGCGGCGCCTGCTGTAACAAGGTTTTGATGCGCGCCTGCGCCAGTGACGGTCCGCTTGCGAGCTGATGCGCGAGCTGTCGCGCGGCTTCGTTCAACGCGAGATCAGGATGAACGGCATCGACGACGCCCCAGTCCAGACATTCTTCAGCTGAAATCGGCCGGTTGGTCAGGAAAATCTGGCGCGCGCGCGCGCTGCCGGCGCGCTGCGCGATGAACCATGAACCGCCAACGTCGGGCGTGAGGCCAATTGCCGAGTATCCGCCGCGCAGTTTCATCGATTCCGCTGCCAGCACAAGGTCGGCGCATAACGCAAGACCGATGCCGCCGCCACCGACCGGGCCGTTGATGGCGCTGACAACCGGAATGGAGAGTTCGCTGACGATCCTGATGGCAGCATGCATAGGCTTGAGCAATTCTTCGAGTATGACGGGAAGCGCACGCTTGCCGTCCTGCATGCTGTTGACGTCACCACCGGCGCAAAAATATTTACCGTTGGCCGTAATCAGCAGCGCCCGCACGCTGCTGTTGGCAGCGACTGATTGCAGCGCTTCGAGCAACGCCAGCGCCATGGGTACATCCAGCACATTGGCACGGCCTGGATTATTGAGCGTGATGATCGCGAGCGCTTGGTCTTGTTCGAGCAGCAGCGGGGATGACATAAGAGAGATTCCCGGACAGTTAATAAGGGTGACAGGCATTTTAACAAAGTGCCGCACCGCGCCGTCGGCAAGCATCGCGGGAAGTTTTCCCATACCAATCTGAAACGGAAAAACGTATTCTTCAGCACTTTAAATACCCAAGCCTGAATTGAGACCGGGCTTGCCATATAAATAATTATTCAAAAAAATTTATGCAACACGCATCTAGAAGCGAACCCCATCGTCTTAACCCTGTATTAGCTGCCGCCATTGCTGCCCTTTTTGCCAGCGGCAGCGTATCGGCTCAATCAAAAACTGAAACGCAATTGCCGCAAGTTGAAGTCGTCGGCACCTCCCCTTTGCCAGGCATCGGCATCGAGCGTAACAAGCTGCCGTATGACGTACAGAGCGTGAATGACGAAGCGGTGTACCGCTCGCAGTCGCTGAACCTGACCGAATTCATGGCACGCAACCTCTCGGGCGTAAATGTGAATGAAGTACAAGGCAGCCCGTTTCAATCGGATATCACTTATCGCGGCTTCCGCGCATCCGCCATTCTGGGCTCTTCGCAGGGCTTGTCGGTTTATATGGACGGCGTGCGTGTCAATGAACCCTTCGGCGACGTGGTCAATTGGGACATGCTGCCCGAATTCGCTTTCTCCAATGTCACGCTGGTACCGGGATCGAACCCGGTCTACGGCCTCAATACATTGGGCGGCGCACTTGCCTTCACGACCAAATCAGGACTGACCGCTCCGGGCACAGAAGTAAAGCTGACTGCAGGCAGCTTCGGCCGCAAGCGCGCCGACATTAGTTACGGCAGCAAATCCGAAGATGGCTGGCACAGATTTATTGCCGCAACCGCTTTTGACGAAACAGGCTGGCGCGATCATTCTGCAGGCAAGCTAGGCAATGTATTTGCCAAAATTGGCCGCACACAGGGTGACAGCAACTGGGACTTATCCTTGCTGGTTGGACGCAGTAATTTATTAGGAAATGGACTACTGCCGAGCACGAACTATGGTGCTGACGGCGATGATGCACCGACAGCAGGCATGTATGAAACAAATCGGCGCTGGGTTTATACCCACCCTGACCGTACTGAAAACCAGTTGAATATGCTGACCTTCAACTTGCAGCGCATGCTCGACAGCAGTACGGAACTGGCCACCAATGCCTACGTGCGCCAGAGTGCGCGGAAGACGGTGGGGGGCGATGCGGAACGGGAAGAAGATAGCCCTGGTGTTTATGAAAACGAAGCTGTCCTTAACTACACGACTACGCGGCAAACCAGCTACGGTGCCAGTGCCAATCTGACCAAAGTGCTGGACAAGCATCACCTCACGCTGGGCACCAGTTTTGATGCCAGCCGGGTCAGCTATGGCTCAACGCAGAAAGCAGATTGTGAACTTGATGCAAGCCGCGCAGTGCTCAATGATTGCGCTGATCCGGAGCTGTCGACCTCCGGGGTCAAGGGAAAATCCTATGCGATCGGCCTTTACGCAGCGGATACATGGAATGTTACTGGCCAGACCTACCTGACAGCAGCGGCCCGCTTCAACCACGCCAACGTGAGCAATACCATTACCAAATATGATGATTTTGGTGCTGGTACGCTCAAGCCACATGAAAGCTTCAATTACAACAGCCTTAACCCGTCCCTGGGTCTCAGCCAGAAATTAGGCTCGGCGCTTACCGTCTTTGGCAACCTCGGCCAGAGCAACCGTGTGCCGACTGTCATTGAACTCGGCTGTGCCGATCCGGCGGAGCCCTGCCGCCTGCCTACGGGCTTGCAGGCAGATCCCTACCTGAAACAGGTTATCGCACGCACCTTTGAAACGGGAGTTCGCTGGAATGCTACAAGCGACACCGGCATAACAGCTTCACTATATCGTTCGGAAAATCGTAACGATATTTTATTCCGGGCCGTCGGTGCAACGGGTCTCGGCTACTTCAGTAATTTCTCCCGTACCCGCCGTCAGGGTATAGATTTTTCTGCGTTCACCAGTGTTGGACAACTGGCGCTGCGCGCGAGCTACAACTATTTACACGCAAGCTATCAAGATGAGGGCTTGCTGTTTGGCGGTGAACGCGACATCAGCATCAAGCCGGGCGCCCGCATCGCCGGCCTGCCTGCGCATACGCTCAAGCTGAATGCAGACTGGCGCGCCACACCAAAGCTGCTAATCGGCGGAACGCTGATGACTACTTCCAGCATAGTCACCCAAGGCAATGAAGACGGCCTCATTGGCGCGGAAACAAATGATACAACCGCGGTAAGGGCCAATGTCAAAGGCTATACCTTGCTGAACATGCATGCCAATTATGAAGCGCAAAAAGGCTTGGATTATTTTGTACGTATCAACAACGTACTGAATCGTCGTTTCGAATCCTACGGCATGATGGCGATGAATATGTTCGACCAAGGCGGTAGCCCGCTTGCTGCAAACGCTTCGGGAATCGCTCCAACGGTCAACCGCTTTGTCGCTCCTGGCGCACCGCGTTCCTTTATGGTTGGCCTGCGCTACAAATTTTAAGGTTCTCTCCCTGTGGGTCTTTTTGTGGGCAGCTCCGTATGGTGGCTGCTCTTTTTTTTGGGGTGCAATAGGAAAGTCACTAGATTCCGGCCTGCGCCGGAATGACGATTTTTTAGGCTATCAGCGCTTTATGCCAGCGCATGCTGTTTGGCATATTGATGCAATTCAATCGCGCTATGCACGCCAAGTTTTTGGCGGATCGTTGACTGATAGTTGGCAACGGTCTTCACACCAAGATGGAGCCGCTGCCCGATCTCATCAACGCTGTGCCCGTTAGCCAGCAGCCGAAATATTTCAAACTCGCGCGGCGCCAGTTGCAGGTGCGGTGCGCTTTCATGATTGATTGCTGCCATTGCAGCAGCCAGTTCATCCGACAATGGAATTTCGCCCTGCATGACTTGCCGGATCGCTTCGACGATGCGCTCGGGCGGCATGCTTTTGGTCAGGTAGCCACGTGCGCCGGCACGCAGCGCCTGCACGGCCAGCGCCGGATTGTCATGCATCGTAAAAACCAGCACCAGCTGCGCCGGATAGCGCAGCAAAATATGGCGCATGCTTTCGAGCCCGCCCTGCCCCGGCATCGACAAATCCATGACGACGACATCTACTTGGCGGGTCGACAAAAAAGCATAGGCCTGTTCACCGCTTTCGGCTTCACCGATGACTTGTATGCCAGGGTCGAGCTCGAGATAGCGCTTGTAACCTGCGCGCACCACGGCATGGTCGTCCGCGAGCAAGACGGAGATGATGTCAGCTGCCATCGGCATCTCCGGTTTGAAGTGGAAACTCGGCTTCCATAACTACGCCGGATGGCGGGTTGACTGCATAGCGCAAGCTGCCTTGATTGACCAGCACGCGTTCGCGAATGCCAACCAGCCCAAGGCCGTGATTGCCCGATGCAGCGCTGGCTGCCTGTACCGGGTCAAAACCGATGCCGTTGTCGGCGACGGTGAGTTTGAGCGATTGATTGTCGCGAAAGAATTCAATGCGAATTTTGACTTCGCTGGCCTGTGCGTGCCGCATGACGTTGGTCAATGCTTCTTGCGCAATGCGATAGACCGCCACCGCCAGCCGCTGCGGTATGACAGCCTCGCCAAGCGCGACGGTCAACTTGCAATCGAGCTCGGCATCGGCGCGTGCCTGACGCTGCCGGACCAGTTCGCGCAAAGCCTGCTCGAGCGCGATATCGCGTTCCTCGCCGCCTTGCAGACCATACGGCCGCAATTGCACCAGCAGGCTTTTTACTTGCGACAGGATCATGCTGCTGTTGTCATACATCGCTTTAGAGCAGGCTTCGAGTTCGGGTTGGCCGGCGGTTTTTTTGACCAGATACGAGGCATCGACTTGCATTGCTGTCAGCAGCTGGCCGAATTCGTCATGCAGTTCGTGCGCGAGCTTGCGCCGCTCGTCTTCCTGCACATCCTGCAAGCGATGCAGCAAGTCGCGCTGCTTGGCAATTTGCTCGGTCAGTGCAGCGGCCAGATGATTGAGCGCCTGCACGATCTGGTTCAGTTCACGCGTCGCACTTTGCGCCAGCCGAGCGCCGAAATCCCCCGCTTCAAAGCGCGCCAGTGCAGCCAGAATGTCTGTCAGCGGCGCAAATGCGAGCTTGACGCTGATCCACATCGCGGCAATCAGCGCAGCTGCCAGTGCCGCATACAGGCCCAGGAAGAGCAAGGCGTTATGCAGCGCTTCCGCGCTCTCGGAGTAAGGATTGGGTTCGAGCACAATGGTGAGCCGCTCGCCTTCCGGGCGCTGCACCGGTTGCGCATACGCGGCCAGTGCGACGTCGCGGGTCAGGATTTTATGCAGCCACAGCATGGAAACTGGCTCGGCATCGGTATCGGGTTGCGTGAGCCGCTGGCCAGCATGATTGTAGAGAGCGACATGCAAATGGCGCAGCGCGTCGCTGTTGTTGAGCGCATCAATGGCCTGCACTTGCTGCTGTAGCGGCGCGCCATTTTGCAGCGCAGTTTGTATTCGCATGAGCTGGCCGACTTGCTGGCTGGCGACCGTCTCGCGTCCAATATCTTTTTGCGCAGAATACAGGGTGAAACTGAGCGTCACCATCATCATCAGCAGGCCAACTGCAAACAGCCGCCATATTAATCGGGTGACTAATTGCATCGCCGATCAGAACTTGTAGCTGTATTCAACTTCAACAGAGTCGCTCAGGCGCGCGCGCGTGTGCGCATCCCAGGTGCGCGACCAGCGCACATCAACGCCATGTTGGTCGGTGATATCGAAGCCCGGCCCCATGCGCAACTGGTTCTTGTCCGGGCCGCTTGCACTGCCAAAACTGCGAATGAAACGGTAACCGGAGTACAGCTCGATGCCGTCCTTGAGCTCCCACTTCAACGCGGGCTCGATATAGCTGTAGTTGTAGCTGTAGTCCTTGTTGCCTTTGCGCCCCACGAGTACGCGAACGAAGCCGCCGAAATTTTCGGTGAACTTCACGTCCTTGCGCAGCCTGAAGCCATACGCATACTGTTGACTGCGCTCGGTCACACCGGCGCTGGTTTCGACTTCGTGCTCGCGCATGAGCAGCAATTCGGCGCGCGTGATCCAGCCCTCTTTCCATGTAATATCTGGGAATAGCGTCACCGAGTTGCCACGGCTGTTGCCATCTGACGCTTTTTCATGTTCGACTTCGATGCCAATCTGTGGCCGGCCGCCGAACAGAGTCGTTTCAGCATGTGCGAGGCAATGCGCACAAGCTAAGGAAAGGGCCGCAGCCACAGGGAGGAGCTTCAGATCGAACATAAATTTGTTTGGTTGCTTTAAAGAATTTGCATTATACGAGCGGGGAGTAGGTACTTGATCGGCAAACACTGAACTAAAATGTATTTTAGTTTTATTTTCTTATTAATCTGGCCATGCCTGAACAACATAACGTGCTGCCTTATTTGCGCGAGACGCTGCTTTTTCTGGCGCTCGCCGGTATTCTCATTCCGCTGCTGCAGCGCTACCGCGTCAACCAGATACTCGGCTTTCTCGCGCTAGGCGTGATAATTGGCCCATTTGGCATGTGGCTCTGGGTCGGGCAATTGCCGTGGCTATCCAACTTTACTTTCATGCGGGTTGAAGGTGCCATCGCACTGGGCGAACTGGGCGTGCTGTTCCTGATGTTTACAATCGGACTGGAACTCTCGGCCGAGCGATTATGGATTTTGCGCCGCTGGGTATTTGGTGCAGGAACTGCGCAAGTGCTGCTGTCGGCGGTTGTCATCGGCGGCGTCGCGACACTTTTCGGTAATGCGATTCAAACTGCGGTGATACTCGGGCTCGTGTTGTCCCTGTCGTCAACGGCAATCGTCATCCAGCTGCTAAATGAACGACATTTGCTGGACCAGCCTTTGGGACAAGCGAGTTTTTCCATCCTGATGCTGCAAGACCTCGCCGTGGTGCCTATCCTGATTCTGGCCGGCGTGCTGGCCAAAGGCGAAACAGCACAATTACTGCCCCTGCTCGGTCTGGTGCTGTTGAAATCTGTAGCTGCCATATTGCTGATCTTCGTGCTGGGCAGACGCGTGATCCGGCCGCTGTTCAAAGCAGTGGCCAGACAACATCAACCGGCTACGTTCATGGCGCTGATTTTACTTTGCACGCTGGGCATTGCCGGGCTGACCTCATATGCGGGATTGTCAATGGCACTGGGCGCTTTTCTCGCTGGTCTGTTGCTCGCAGAAACCGAGTTCAGGCATGAAGTGGAAGTGACGATCGAGCCGTTCAAGAGCTTGCTGCTCGGCCTGTTTTTCATGTCGGTCGGCATGCAGACTGACCTGCGTGCGATACTCGCGACTCCAATATGGATTCCGTTGTCCGTATTGGGGCTGTTTGCCATCAAGGCAGCCGTCACGTCAGTCGTATTGAAAGTGGGGGGACTGTCATGGGGCCGTTCCCTTGAGGCCGGTTTGCTGATGGGCCAGGGGGGCGAATTTGCTTTCATTGTCACCGGCTACGCAATGGCTAACCAGTTATTTTCACCAGCGCTCGCACAGTTTTTATTGCTGGTGGTGGGCTTGTCGATGTTCGCGACACCGATGATCTCGCGCGGCGGTCATCTACTGGGCAACTGGTGGGAACGTACACACCAAAGCACAGCAACTTCGCTAGACGACACCTCGCCTATTCTGCTGCAAGGTCATGTGATTATTGTCGGCTTCGGGCGCATAGGCCAAATGCTGGCAAAAATACTGGCCAGTCAGGGAGTGCGCTATGTGGCGATCGAGATCAATATGAATTTGACGACTCGCCGCCATCCATTGGGCGAGCCAGTTTATTACGGCGACGTCAGTCGTCCGGAATTGCTGCACCGTGTCAATGCCAGTGAGGCAGGAGCGATCGTATTGACTATGGATCATGCCGATGCTGCGCTGCACGCCGCTCTTGCCATACGGCGCGAATTCAATACGGTACCGTTATTTGCTCGCGCACGCGACGAACATCATGCGCATGCATTGAGAGAGGCAGGTGCCAACTTCGTGATGCCGGAAGCACTGGAGGCAGGCCTGCAGTTGTCGGGCTTTGTGTTGCAGACATTGGGAATTGCCGACGAGATGGCGGCCGCTGCGATTCGTTTTGAACGCGATGCGCGGATAGCAGCAATCCAGCGCTGAAAACGAACAGTGTGCCGACAAGTTATACACAAAAGCTGTGGATAAAGCTGTTGAAAAGCAGGCTTTGTAATGCGCAAAGCGAGTATTTATGCGCATTTCAATAGATTGATTAAAAGTAAATCAATCAAGTGGCATTTCCAAGTTGAATCAAGCTTCAAAGTCGAATAATCCTATCGCTGTGACAGCAAAAGCGATCAATTTCAGAACGGAAAATGCGGGATAGCGCGAGCTTGAATCATGTAAAAGAACAGGCAAATCAATCATTTAGCTAAAAATATGAGCGAATGATCAACATTTTACTTTTTAGAAAAACGATAGCTCAATCAATGGTATGGTTTCTTTTGTGAAATTCCAGAACATAACCAACTCTTACATTTCAGCAACCAAAGAATAATTACTCCAGCATTGTTGAACGGATGGAATTGGTGCATATTCCAGCATCGTTTATGCAAAATTTTATGTAGTAATATTGCGCGCAAGAAATAATTTAAATTCATAAGGAAGGCAGCTCGTGAGCAAACGTACTCGTCCGGCAGATATCTATTTGCGTTTTTTACAATTGGCTGAAGCATTACGCGGCATGCCTTCCCTGCCGCCCCTCGAACCATTGGAAGAACGCATTCTGGAATTGATTGCTTATGCGCGTCAAAATCAAGAGAGGTTGTCTGTCAAGGATTTAATGGGCAAGCGCGAACTCGGCTCGCCAGCGATGTTGCACGGACGGCTGAAATCGATGCGGGAGAAAGGCTGGATCTTGCTGGCTGAAACCGAAGATGCACGACGCAAGCAACTGGAATTGACGCAAGCCGCCCTACTGCATTTTGACAAGCTGTCGAAGTGCCTGCTGATGGCTGCAAAAAAAGCTGCCTGAGCAACTAACAGTTCAACAGCAAATGAAGACGCCGCCAGCAGGCGGCGTCTTCATTTGCGCAGGGTCAGATAAATCGCCAAGCCGATAATTACTGCGACCCCAAACTCCAGGCCCACCATCCAATAAGCCATTAGCATTTGCCTTTGCGGGTTGAAAGTTCAGACAAGCTCGCATCTTGCCACAGACGGCAGCAAGGCTTTAAAGTTAAGCAAAGCTCAGAACAGTTGGACATCGCCACCTGAAAGCCCGGACTACAAAGAATTCACATACCCCTGTTCGCGGGCAGCCAGTGAAATACCGGCTCACTAATATTTCGGCGCGCAAACCTTATCGAAATCCTGAAGGGTAAAAGCGAATTCTTTCTGTTTTTCCAAACAGTATCAACACTCCCAATGTAGACAAGCATGCATTTTGCATAAGCGGTCAGGCCGTAATGCTGCATCACATCACATGATCCTGGCTGCCTGGACGATGAATAGGGACAGGGACGGGGAACCTCCACTCCTCGAAACTAGTCTGAAGTCTATTGCCGTTGAGAATGTCATTAGATCAATGTTTCTTTGCATGCGGCATGCAGGCATATATAGATGCCGCAACAACTAAGCGCTGATCAATCAAAAAATGATTCTCATGAGAATTTTTTTCTGTTGATAAATTGCGAATAATCAAAAAAAGTTTTGTGGCGAGCAAGTCGATCGTAGCATTTTAGAAATATCGGATTTAATCTGACGCAAAGTAGTGCAAGAATTTTCAATATTTTTACTGCCTGCCTTTTTATCGAACGGATGACACCGCCATGCTTCAAGAAACCTGGCTAGCTGAATTGACGCAGGAATCCGGTAATGAAATCTACGTCATACATGCCGATTCATTGGCCTTCATGCACGCCAATCACGCGGCCAGCAAAAATCTCAATTATTCAGACATGGAATTGCAGCAAATGACTGCGCCCGAGCTGATGCGTGACTTAAGTCCCGAGCGGCTGCGTTGTTTCATCAAACAATTACGCGATGGCAGCACCGATCATTTCAGCTTGGACACTGCGCATAAGCGCAAAGATGGCAGCACTTATGCGGTCACGCTCAGGCTGTTTTATCTGGACTTGCACGCATTGCCAGCCTTGATTGCCGTCAGCAGCGACCAACATGCGTCGGCAACGCGTTCACTAATAGAAAGCAGCGAACACCGGCTCGCACAAATCGAAGTTAACCTCCCCGGCTTGCTGTTCCAGATGCGGCAAGGAAGCAGAGGAACGCTCTACTTCCCGTTTCTATCAAAAGGCAGCTTCGATTTGCTGGGCATGACCCCCAAAGCGTTATATGCAAAGCCGGAAATTTTTTTCAATATGATCATCGAAGAAGACCAACAAAGCTGGATTAATAGTGTTCACGAATCTACACGCCAACTATCCGTGCTGAATTGGGAAGGCCGCATTTTTATTGAGTCATGGCGGGACATCAAATGGATCAATGTGCGCGCCACACCGCAAATTAGCGGTACCCAGGGCATAGAGTGGGCCGGACTGATGACCAACATCACCCTGAACAAAACACAGGAAGATGAAATCTGCCGCTCGCGCGCGCAATTGGCCGAGCTGAGCACGCATCTGGCAAACATCAAAGAGAAGGAGCGCGCCCGCATCGAGCGTGACCTGCATGATGACTTGGGCGGCAATCTCACCGCCTTGAAGATGATGCTCGCGCAACTGGGAAAACGGCTGCCGGCCGACAACCCGGATCTGGCGCAACGCACCAGCTATCTGGATTCGCTGATTGACCGGACTATCGAGTCTATGCACCGCATCGCCCGCGACCTGCGTCCCGGCATCCTCGAAGCGGGACTGGTACCGGCCCTCGAATGGCTGGCTCAGGAATGCAGCACGCAAACCGGCATACCGTTCCAGTTTTCCAGCAACGTCGACGACGTTGAACTCAACCAGCAACTGGCAGTCGGACTATTCCAGATCGCGCAGGAAGCGTGCAACAACATTCGCAAACATGCCGAGGCTAGCGGCGTGGAAATTCACCTCTATGAGGGTAGCGACGAGTTGCAACTGGAAATTATCGACAACGGATGCGGTATGGATACGGCAAAAAAACCCGGACCTAAATCATTCGGACTGCGCAGCATGAAAGAACGCACAGCCACAATGGGAGGCCATTTTTCTGTCATATCGCGCGAACACAAAGGGACCATCGTTTCGGTCAGCATCCCGCTACCGGTAACGATAGTTGCTTAGACTGATAAGACTGCTTTGAAATCAAATAATGCAACAATAAACTCAACGCACGGCATCATAAAAGTACTCATCGCTGACGACCATGCGATTGTGCGTGAGGGACTGAAACAAATCATCGCCGACACCACTGATATCGTGGTCGCCGGTGAGTCCGAAAACGGCCTGGGCGCGATCAAGCTTGCCCGGACTCATTCCTACGATGTACTGCTGCTCGATATTTCCATGCCGGACAAAAATGGCATTGAGGTACTCAAGCAATTCAAAAAAGAATTTCCGGCACTGCCAGTCCTGATGCTAACCATGCACACGGAAGATCAATACGCAATCCGCGCGCTGAAAGCAGGTGCATCGGGCTACCTGAACAAACAAAGCGCTCCTGCAGAACTGGTCAATGCCGTCCACGTCGTAGCAAGCGGCAAAAAATATGTCACACCTGCACTGGCGCAGGAGCTGGCCAATCATCTTGGCGACGAGAGCGGACGCGAGCCACATGAATGTTTGTCCGACCGGGAATTCCAGACCATGGTCCTGATCGCCTCCGGCAAAAACGTCACCGACATCGCAGCAGCCCTGGCGCTATCTGCAAAAACCGTCAGCGTGTATCGCACACGACTGCTGCAAAAACTCAAGCTTCGCCACAATGCCGAACTGACGCATTACGCTATGCGGCATAAGCTTGTCGATGAAGACTAGCAGTCAAGTCGCAGAACAAAACCCCTTTTCCATTTTTAACTCTTCGTTTGAAATCACCCTGCTTTAATTAGTATGGGTCTGTGCTTTTGCGGCAGAGATTATAAGAATAACGAAAAAACTGATCTTCTTTCAGGACGGGTACTGGCTTGTAAGCCCATACGCGCCCTGCAAGCGAAGTCCTTAAAAAACTACACGCATCGAATCCATAAAAAAATCAAACAATGCACTGAAATAAACGGATCAATTACAGGTGACAGAGCCAGCAATGCAGTGGCTTAAAAAAATAGTTAGACAGTAGAAGGAAATAATCAGGCCCAACACAATCGACAAGGACAATGTATGTTTGGCAAAGCAAGACAAGGCACAGCAGTTTATGCGCAAGTCGGAATAGACAGCGGTGGTCTTGCAGCAAGCTTCGATAATGTTAAGGGCGTTGAGATTGCGCACAATTTCGGCGCGCTTCATATCAACATCGACCGGCAGCTCGTTGCAGACCAGCTAAGCAATGTTCCGGCATCACAGGATGAAACGCGCCGGCTTTTACAACAGCTAAAAGATGCATGGAGCGATATCGTCCATATTCTCTGCCTCCCAGCAGTTAGTGCCGTTACTACTGGTGCCTAGCCATGAAAGACAACAAAGATATAGTCGCGTTGTACGAGGAAGTCGCGCAAATCACCAGCAAGATGCTGCACGCTGCGCACCGGCATGACTGGGACCGCCTGACCGAACTGGAAGCCGGCTGTGCCAATTGCATAGAAAGACTCAAAGGCTGTGCAGCTGAGGAGACCCTGAGCGCCGAAGCCAGGCAACAGAAAATCGCGCTGCTGAAAATCATACTCGCCAATGACCGCCAGATCAGACAGTTAACCGAGCCATGGATGCAAAGGGTCAGCGAGCTGCTCGGCACCACCAGCCTGGAATGCAAACTGGCGCGCACCTACGGTAACTCACCTCAATAGCAGCATGCATCAGAGCGGCATATTGACTCGGCTGCTAGCGCTGTGCTGTAGCGCGCACGGTGGCGCCGGTCAGGCTAGTTCTTCAGCTACACATTTCTTCTTCCCTGCGCGGGAAGGAACATGACATAGACCGCAGCGATAGGCTTCATGCAATTCAAAGGTGTGGGCAACGAAATGGCCACCGCATTCGCTGCATGGAATCATAGTCAGAATTTTGTTATCGACGAAGCGAATCAGGGTCCACGCACGTGTCATCGACAGTAGCGCTTCCTTGCCCGGCTCCGGCGGCAGTTGTTCCAGATAGAGCTGGTAAGCCTTGATCACGGCTTCAATGCCGCTGATCTGCGCATGTTGCAGCAGATAACGGTAGATGTTCATGAACACCGAAGCATGAATGCCCGGCTGCCACGTGATGAACCAGTCAGCAGAAAACGGCAGCATGCCCTTCGGTGGCGATACGCCGCGTAATTCTTTATAAAGCTTCAGCAGACGTTCGCGCGATAGGCTTGTTTCCGTTTCCAGTAACTGCAATCGCGCACCCAAGTTGATGAGCGCAATCGCAGTGCCGATTTCCTTGGCCTCCGATATCAGGCTTTTATTTCCCATACTGTTCTCCCGAACCGGTACTGCATGATCAATCAGATCAGTGGATTTCTTCGACTGGCTGGCCTGCCATCAGGATGGCAGCATGCGGCTGGGTCAGTGAGCGGTCTTTGGTGTGATTGGTGAGCATGCCGAGGATGACCTGGTCGTCAAACCGGAAGCGTGCCAGCATCATCGGGGTAGCGGCCAACTTCAGTAGCTGCGGAGTTGACAGATGTTCGAGCAGGTCAGCAACTTCGGCATTCAGTCCCAGGCGGAAGATTGCACCGGCTCTGTCAGCACGGATCAGTTGTTGCGCCAACATCAAATAGTTGAGGTTGGTGTCACGGATCTCGGCAAGCATGTCATTGATCGTCATCATCGTCTCCAGTGGTCCGTCTTTGCAATCGGCAAAAGGATTGCCGGTAGACATGATTTTGGGTTAGATGATGTTTAGGATAAATCAGTGCAGCCAGCTATTTCTTGTTAGATAAAGGCTGACAATTTTGTAGGTGTTTGTCCTACAAAATGCGTACTGAGTGTCTGTTTGGAGATTCAATAAATGTTGTTAGAGGTTAATGAAGACGAAAGGCGAAAGACGCCGGGTCCCAGCCTGCGCTGGGACGACGGCAGAAAATTGGGGCGACCTCTCAACTACTACCGTCGCCCCAGCGCAGGCTGGGGCCCAGTGTCTTATTCTGGATAACAAAAAATGTGGATGCGACCGGCCAACAATCACACAATCATAAAATCAGATAAGTATTTTTAAACAGACACTTAGAGTTCGTATGAATCTCTATCACCTGCCAAAACCTGTTCAACTAATTTACGCGATAAATTCGGCGCTAATAGCTCAATGAAAGTAAATACATAACTGCGTAAGTACGCCCCCTGCTTTAAGGCCACGCGCGAAAGATTGGTGCCGAACAGGTGGCCGGCCGGAATGGCCCGCAGGTTCTGGTCACGCACAGAATCAAACGCCATGCCGGCGATGATGCCAACGCCCATGCCGAGCTCAACATAGGTTTTGATCACGTCGGCATCAATTGCCTCAAGCAGCACATCGGGTTTCAGCGCACGCCGGGAAAATGCCTGGTCTATCTTGTTGCGACCCGCGAAAGCGGCATCGTAGGTTATGAGAGGGAAAGCGGCGATTTCTTCAAGCGTCACCAACTTTGATTTTAATAATGGATGTTCGGGCGGCACCACGACCATGTGCTCCCACTGATAACAGGGCAGCGAGACCAGCCCGTCAATCTCGGCGATGGCTTCAGTGGCTATTGCCAGATCGGCCTGGTTCGTCAATACCATTTCAGCGACCTGCTTAGGATTGCCCTGCAACAGTGACAGCCGCACCTTCGGAAATTTTTGTGCGAAGCTCTGCACCACCGCCGGCAATGAATAGCGTGCCTGAGTATGAGTGGTGGCGATGGTGAAACTACCGGAATCCTGCGCAGCGAATTCTTTACCGATACGCTTCAAGCCTTCAACCTCCTGCAAAATCGCTTCAACCGACTTCAATACCTGTCTTCCCGGCTCGGTCAGGCCGCGTATGCGTTTGCCATGGCGGCTGAATATATCAATGCCGAGTTCTTCTTCAAGCTCGATGATGGCTTTTGATACGCCGGGCTGCGACGTAAACAAAGCCTTGGCGGCTTCAGTAAGGTTAAAATTTTGCCGCACCGCTTCGCGCACGAAACGAAATTGATGCAGATTCATGGCTTCCCCTGATTTGAATAATCCAGCGGCACCGCTATTGCCTTATTGGCACCTTCGGCACTTTCAGCCTTTTTCGGCATGTTTTGCATGGAGCGCTGTTTTGTTTTTCATTCATTCGCATATATCAAATAGGCATATAAGCAAATAAATACTCTGTTGTTTGGAATAAGCGCCAAGTTTATTACCATTTCGGCTTCTTCGCGCGAGGCTTTATGACTCTTTCTTATGTAATTTCCGGATTTGCCGTCGGTGTGCTGGTCGGCCTGACCGGCGTCGGTGGCGGTTCGTTGATGACGCCGCTGTTGACCCTTATCTTTGGCATCAATCCGGCTGTCGCGGTCGGCACTGACCTCGCGTTCGCCTCCATCACCAAGACCGCCGGCACCTTTGCGCACCGCTTCAGGAACACTGTGCACTGGGACATCGTCAAATTATTGTGCATAGGCGCGCTGCCTGCTGCAGTGCTCGCTGCACTAGCGCTGAATTATTTTGGCGCCCTCGACAAGCACATTGGTCAGATCATTCGCTATTCCATCGCGTTTTCCGTGATGCTGACCGTGATTGCGATTATTCTGCGTAGCCGCATGCAGGCATGGATTGCGCGCCATCCGGAGCGTCAGTTACATGGTCGCAAACTGGCGACCGCAACGATTATCTCCGGCGCTGTGCTAGGCACGCTGGTGACGATTTCCTCCATCGGCGCCGGCGCCATTGGTGCCACGCTGCTGGTATTGCTTTACCCACGCCTGTCGCCGGCCGAAATTGCCGGCACCGACATCGCCTATGCAGTACCGCTGACCGCTGTAGCGGCCTTGGGCCACTGGTGGCTGGGTTCGATTAACTGGGAATTGCTGGCCATGCTGTTGCTGGGCTCAGTACCCGGCATCACCATCGGTTCGCTGGCTGCCCGCTCGGTGCCCGAGAAATTCCTGAGAGGCCTGCTGGCCACCACACTGACTGGTGTGGCTGCCAAGCTGGTCTTTTAATTCAGATTTAAAGGATAGACGATGTATCGCTACGACCAATTTGATCATCAAATCGTCAAGGAACGCGTTGCGCAGTTCCGTAGTCAGGTGGAGCGCCGCCTGTCTGACGAGTTGACCGAAGATGAATTCCGCCCGCTGCGCCTGCAAAACGGCCTCTACATGCAGCGCCATGCGTACATGCTGCGCGTGGCCGTGCCTTATGGCTTGCTGTCGTCGGCGCAGATGCGCATGTTTGCGCACATCGCGCGCAAATATGACCGCGGCTATGGCCACTTCACGACCCGCCAGAATATTCAGTACAACTGGATAGAGCTGGAGCACACGCCCGACATCCTCGCCGATCTGGCGACGGTGGAGATGCATGCGATCCAGACCTCCGGCAATTGTATCCGCAATATCACGTCGGACGAATACTGCGGCGTGGCCGCTGACGAACTGGCCGACCCGCGTCCGTATGCAGAAATTCTGCGCCAGTGGAGCACTTTCCATCCGGAGTTTGCATGGTTGCCGCGCAAGTTCAAGATCGCATTCAATGCTGCGGCCAACGATCGTGCTGCAGTTCAGATTCATGACATTGGCCTCAACCTCATCCAGAACGCGGCGGGTGAAATGGGCTTTCAGGTACTGGTCGGCGGTGGCATGGGCAGAACCCCCATTATCGGCAGCGTGATCCGCGAATTCCTGCCATGGCAGCATATGCTGACCTATGTAGAAGCCATCATGCGCGTCTACAACCAGTATGGCCGTCGCGACAACAAGTACAAGGCGCGCATCAAGATTCTGGTGAAAGCCATAGGCGCGGAAGAATTTGCGCGTCAGGTCGAAGCGGAATGGGCCGACCTGCAAGACAGCCCCAGCCTGCTGACTACTGAAGAAATTCAGCGCGTGAGCACTTATTTCACGCCGCCTGCGTATGAAAAATTTTCCGGTGACGATGCCTCGGTAACTGAACTGCGCCACGAGAACAAGGCCTTCCATAACTGGCTGACCCGCAATGTCAAACCGCATAAGGTCGCCGGTTATGCCATCGTCCTGCTGTCGCTGAAAAAAACCGGCACGCCGCCGGGCGATGCGACGGCCGAGCAAATGGATTTCATTGCCGACCTGTCCGACCGCTACAGCTTTGGTGAACTGCGCGCCACGCACGAGCAGAATCTGGTGCTGGCCGACGTCAGACAGTCCGACTTGTTCGCACTGTGGAAAGAAGCGAAAGCGCATGGCCTGGCAACGCCAAACATTGGTTTGCTGACCGATATCATTTGCTGCCCGGGCGGTGACTTTTGCTCGCTGGCGAATGCCAAATCGATCCCGATTGCCGAAGCCATCACCGAGCGCTTTGACAATCTCGATTTCCAGCATGACATTGGCGATATTGAACTCAATATCTCCGGTTGTATCAACGCCTGCGGCCATCATCACGTCGGCAACATCGGCATTCTCGGTGTGGATAAAGACGGCTCCGAGTGGTATCAGGTCTCGCTCGGCGGCGCGCAGGGCAACGATAGCGCCATCGGCAAGATCATCGGCCCTTCGTTCTCGGCGCAGCAAATGCCTGAAGTCGTCGGCCGTGTGCTCGAAGTTTACGTGCGCGACCGGATTGAAGATGAACGCTTCATCGATACAGTGCGCCGCCTGGGCATCGCACCGTTCAAGGATCATGTGTACGCCACGCCTATCAAGGGCGACCAATACAAGTCAGGAGAAGACGCTTTTGCGTGACATCATGCGTGAGATCATTAAAGACAAGGCCATCGTTGCCGACGACTGGAACGTCGTCAAGCTAGCCGAGGGTGAAACCCCCGAGGACGTGAAAATAGAAGGCGGCAAGCAGATCGTGCCGCTCAAAGTCTGGCAAGCGCAATATGCGGCGCTCAAGCTACGCACCGACATCGGCGTGTGGATCGCCAGTGACGAGCGTCCGGAAGAACTGAAAGACGACCTCGCCAGCCTGCCACTGGTGGCCGTTGATTTCCCCAGCTTTGCTGACGGACGCGGCTACTCGATCGCCTTCAACCTGCGCGCACGCCTGAATTTCACTGGCGAGCTGCGCGCCATTGGCGACGTCTTGCGCGACCAGTTGTTCTACATGCAGCGCGTAGGCTTCAATGCCTTTGCTACGCGGCCGGATCGCAGCATTCAGGATGCACTCAAAGGCCTGACCGATTTCTCCGATGCGTACCAGACCTCGTGGGATCAGAAAACGCCGCTGTTCCGCCGCAGCAGCCGCCCTGCCGCACAGGACACGAAATGACAGCAGCCTATGACGCGCTCATCGCGGCAACCAATGCGACTCTGCAGCGCATTGCCAGCGATTTTTCGCCAGCGGTGTTTGCGTCCAGCCTTGCTGCGGAAGATATGGTGCTGACTGACCTGATCCTGCGCGCGAAGCTGCCGATTGGTATCTTCACGCTGGAAACAGGTCGCCTGCACGCCGAAACGCTGGGCATGCTGGACCGCATTCGCGAAACGTACGGCTATGAAGTCACGCCTTTCAAGCCAGTCGCGGCCTCAGTGGAAAACTATGTCGCGCAACACGGCCTGAATGCGTTTTATGACAGCGTGGACATGCGCAAGGAATGCTGCCGTATCCGCAAAGTCGAACCGCTGAACCGTGCACTCGCTGGCAACAAGGCATGGGTCACCGGTCAGCGTCGCGCGCAGTCAGCAACCCGCAACGAGCTCAATGTGCAGGAAGACGATGCGGCACATGCCATGACCAAATTTAATCCGCTGGCCGACTGGTCGGAAGACGACGTTTGGCATTACCTTCGCAGTCACGGCGTGCCCTATAATCCACTCCATGACAAAGGTTTTCCGTCCATAGGCTGCGAGCCCTGCACAAGGGCAATACAGCCTGGTGAAGATGTCCGTGCCGGCCGCTGGTGGTGGGAGCAACCCGAATCAAAAGAATGCGGATTGCATGTCGTTGACGGCAAACTCGTCCGCATTAAATCTGCTTAAAATTATTTAAAAAGATACGTTATGAATACAGCAGTAGAACATTTATTCCTGGACTCCGCCAGCAACCGCCATCTGGACTGGCTCGAGTCCGAAGCCATCCACATCATGCGTGAAGTCGCAGCAGAATGCAGCAACCCTGCGCTGCTGTTCTCGGGCGGCAAAGACTCGGTGGTCTTGCTGCGCATTGCAGAAAAAGCTTTCCGGCCCGGCAAATTTCCGTTCCCGCTGGTGCACGTTGACACCGGCCACAACTTTGACGAAGTCATTACTTTCCGCGACAAGCGCGTGGCCGAACTCGGCGAGCGACTGATCGTTGGCTCGGTTGAAGATTCAATCAAGCGCGGTACGGTCCGCCTGCGCAATCCGCAAACGGATTCGCGCAATGCCGCCCAAGCCGTCACGCTGCTCGAAACTATCGCCGAACATAAATTCGACGCCTGCATCGGCGGCGCTCGCCGTGATGAAGAAAAGGCGCGCGCCAAAGAGCGCATCTTTTCCTTCCGTGATGAATTCGGCCAGTGGAATCCAAAAGCGCAGCGTCCGGAATTGTGGGACTTGTATAACACCCGCGTGCATCCGGGCGAGAACATGCGCGTGT
>JAOAUN010000005.1 GCA_030157545.1 Burkholderiaceae bacterium | reverse complement strand
GTCATCGTCAGGCTTTTATACCGAAAACCCCCAACGATTCCGTTGGGGGTTTTTTTTTACCAAAATTTAATAAGGGAATTAAAACGCGGCAGATATAACCAACTGGGGACTTTTGATTCAGATTTTTTTCAGTAATTTAGTGCTTAGGATATCCGAAGACTTATCGTAAGCCGCCTATTAGCTTGGGTCTGCATTCTGGTGGCAACCCATAACCAACTGATCTAACCGTTTTGTCCGCAGTAAATTCAATTTGAAACCATTGGCAAAGTGGCGTCTGGTATCGATATGACCATACATAGCCACGATTTCGCGCTAATCCGAAACGTTCTTTACCAGATCCTATTAAATTCATAACCTCGTCTTCTGGCATACCGGGCTTTATTAACTTAAATCGCTCTTCGGTAAGGACCTGCTGCCAAGATGTGAGCTTGCCTTCATCATCAAAAGTAACAAAATAGGTATGCTTACCTTTAGGCCCTCTGGGAAATTCTAATCTTGCACCATCCGTTGTCCGGATTTCTCTATCGGGCTTGCCCATCATATCGATTACTTCAGTCAAATTCATACCGATCATTGCTGATGAAGGCGAATAAGTAGTACATGCCTGAAGAGACGACGCGATGAAACACACCAAAACTCTACTGCCATAACAGCTTAGGAAAGACAAGATAGGCTGCATAGTGATTATGAATTCAATAGCTTAGAAAAGGGTGTTCTGGAATGCCTGCAACACTAACCCTCATTGAAATGACAAATCCAGAAAGAGGATATTGCTTAAGCGTTTCTGCGCTTTGTTTTTGAGAGGCGCTAGTAATGAATAGGGTTTTCATGTCACTTCCGCCAAATGACATCATCGTTGGGCACATGAAAGGAAGCTTGATAGTCTCAAGTAATTGGCCATCAGGAGCCAAACGGAGCAATTGAGATCCCTCATACATCGCAACCCAATAGGCCCCTTCACTATCAACAGCTGCTCCGTCCGGCCGTCCACCATAACCCGTTGATTTGTCACTGTTGAATAGCTTGAATAGCCGTCCCTTACTTGGAATACCTGACGCCAAATCAAAGTCATAGGCGTTAATCCTATGCGCAGCGGTATCCGCGTGATACATAGTCCTAGAGTCAGGGCTAAAAGCTATGCCATTTGAAACCATAACTGGATAGTCGAATTCAGTAAGTTGTGCTTGCTCATATCGATATAATCGACCAGAGGTTTTGTCGCGGGTATCAACTAGCGTACCGGTCCACAGACGGCCTGCCGCATCACATCTCCCATCATTAAATCGAAAGGCACTAGCGTCATAAGGCGCCTTTATAAGCTCGGTTAGTTCACCGGAATCCGTATTAAGTTTTGAAATCCCCGATCGCATCGCTATGACTAATCCACCAAGTTTATTCCAAACGATACACCCTGGTTCAGAGGGCAAATTCCAGGATTTTTGCATACGAGTAGCAGGGTCGTAGCGATAAAGTGTACGATCCAAAATATCAATCCAATATAAAACCAATTCACGCGGATGCCATAGCGGACACTCGCCAAGTAACATAGGTTTGGCACTGATGATTTGAAAATCTTCACTATCCATAAAATAGCCAATCTGGAAGAATTAGATAAAGTTACGCGATAATTAATCAACAAAATAAACACGGAGATGAGTTGAGCGCACACAGCAAGCAAGACGCTAACAAACCTAGGATTGCATTTCTGGGGATTGGCTTGATGGGAAAGCCAATGGCAAGCAACCTATTAAAAGCAGGCTATAAGCTTACGGTCTGGAATCGTACAGAAGCCAAAGCGCAAGTACTTGCGCCGCATGGCGCGACAATAGCATCCTCGCCCGGAAATGCAGCCAACGCCGATATCATCATCACGATGCTCGAAGCGGGGCCGCAGGTCAAGGCCGTTATCGAACTAGCGCTGGATAAGATTGCTCCTGGCGCGCTAGTGATTGATATGAGTTCTACGCGGCAGTCAGAGGCCGAAGAACTTCACCACATGCTCGCGCAACGGGGGGTGCATTTTATCGATGCGCCCGTATCAGGCGGTGTCCTCGGCGCAGAAGCAGCGACACTTGCGATCATGGCTGGCGGAAGTGCCGAGCAATTCACCCGCGCCGAACCCGTGCTTTCCGCAATGGGGCGACCAACTTTGGTAGGCCCAGCCGGTTGCGGACAACTCGCAAAATTGTGCAATCAACTCATTGTTGGTGCAACGCTGGATATCGTTGCAGAGGCATTAATGCTGGCTCAGGCCGGTGGTGCCGATCCGGCCGCTGTGCGACAGGCAATACGCGGCGGCTTTGCTGAAAGCCGCATTCTTGAAGTACATGGGCAGCGTATGCTGGACAGAAACTTTATGCCCGGTGGGCAAGTCAAAAGTCAGGCCAAAGATCTGGAAAACGTTTTGATTGCGGCAGCCAATGCCGGCATATCGCTACCAATTGCAGAACAAGTTACTGAGCACTACCGCTCACTGCTTCCAATCACATCTAACGCTGACCAGTCAGCAATCCTTTTAATGCTGGAACATCACAATCCCGGCAAGCGCGTGGGTACTGCAGCCGACAAACTGCCTCAGGAATAATTCAGGAATAACAATGGCATCAACGATAAAAAAAGTCAGCAAAGACTGGCAAGTGGTTTGGCGCTTGATTGAACCTTATTGGCGTTCAGAAGAAAAAATAAGTGCGTTTGGTTTACTCGCAGCAGTGATTTCGCTGGCATTGGGCATGGTGTATCTGAACGTGCTCTTCAACGATTGGAATCGCGAATTTTATAACGCGCTTGAGACAAAAAACTTTGTCATTTTCAAACAGCAGCTATGGCGATTTTCCTGGTTGGCTTTTCTCTTTATTGCCGTTGCGATTTATAAAATTTATCTGACGCAGGCGCTCGAAATTCGTTGGCGCGCCTGGATGACGAGGCAGTACATGGCAGAGTGGCTCGAAAATCAAGCCTACTATCGTGTCGAGCAAACTCGAAGCGCAGACAATCCAGACCAGCGTATTGCTGAAGACTTGAAATTCCTGACCAGCGGGTCGCTTTCCTTGTCACTCGGCTTACTGTCCAGCGTCGTTACACTTGTCTCTTTCGTGGGCATTCTGTGGTCAGTCAGTGGCCCTATTTCATTCATGCTTGGTCAGCAAGAATGGAGCATTCCTGGTTACATGGTGTGGTTCGCACTCGCTTATGCAGGCATTGGTTCGCTGCTGGTAGCGTGGATAGGCAAGCCGCTGGTGCAGCAGAATTTCAACCAGCAACGCTATGAAGCGGACTTCCGCTTTGGTCTGATTCGTATTCGTGAAAATGCAGAAGCCATTGCCCTCTATGGCGGCGAAACAGAAGAGCAAGTGCAGCTCACAGGTCGCTTCGCTCACATACGCGAAAACTGGTGGTCCATCATGAAAACCACCAAGCGCCTCAATGTTGCCTCAACGTTTTATGCGCAGTTCGCGGTTATCTTTCCCTTTCTGGTTGGCGCACCCAGGTTTTTTTCAGGCACGATTACACTGGGTGGGCTGATGCAGATTTCCTCTGCGTTCGGTCAAGTGCAGTCTTCGTTATCATGGTTTATAGACGCCTTCGGTCAACTAGCTGAATGGAAGGCCAGTGTCAATCGTCTTGCTGAATTTCACAATGCCGTGAGCGATGCGCGGGCGCAGCAGTTGGGTATCATGGTTACACGTAATAACGTTGGCGCGATCCTGATTGATCAAGTCAATTTGTGTCTGCCCGATGGCACGCTGCTGACGCAGTCCATGAACGCAACGATACTGGCAGGGCAGCGCATCTTGATTACAGGGCCTTCAGGGTGCGGGAAGTCTACGTTATTTCGCGCTATCGCCGGTATCTGGCCGTATGGGCAAGGCTTCATTGAAATACCAAAAGAGATGAAGCTTTTGTTCTTGCCACAGCGAAGTTACCTGCCAATCGGCACACTGCGTGCCGCCATTAATTATCCTGCCAGTGGCGACGCTTACAAAGACCGCGCAATTCAGCACTACCTTGAACAATGCAAATTGCCACATCTGATGGCTTCGCTGGATGATAGCGATAATTGGAGCACGCGCCTGTCGCCCGGTGAGCAGCAGCGGCTGGCTTTCGTGCGTGCCTTACTAAGCGAGCCGGATGTGCTTTTCCTTGATGAGGCCAGCAGCGCGCTGGATGCTGACACCGAGCAGGCGTTGTATGAATTGATACTTGCTGAATTGCCGCACGCGTCCATCATCAGCATCGCGCATCGCGACATCGTCGCTCGTCACCATCAGCTGCACTGGCGTTTTGAAGCAGATACCGATGCACGCTTTCGCATCAACACATCGGGGCAGATCAAGGCTGGCAAGGCAGCCTGATCATGAATGTCAGCGCAGTGGTGCTCGGGCCAGAAATTCTTCAGCGAGCCTGACCCAGTAGCTGGCACCAATCGGCAATAACTCATCATTGAAGTCATAGCTGGGATTGTGCAAATTGCACGGTCCCAGACCATGGCCGAGCGAGCGATGCTCGCCGTCTCCATTGCCGATGAAGACGTAGCAGCCCGCCTTCTCCTGCAGCATGTAAGCGAAGTCTTCGGAGCCCATCGTCGGCTCGACATTCGTCATGACATGCGCCTTGCCGACGACACTTTGCATCACATCGATAGCGAAAGCGGTTTCCTGCGGATGATTGATCAGCGGCGGATAATTGCGCTTGAACTCGAACTCCAGAGTAGCGCCAAAGGCGGCGCAAGTATGGTCGGCAATCTCGCGCATGCGTCTTTCGATCAAGTCCAATGCGCCCATCGTAAAGGTACGCACCGTACCTATCAGGCTGGCTGAATCGGGGATGATGTTGGTCGCGCTGCCTGAATGGATTTGCGTAATCGACAAAACCCCGGCGTCGATAGGATTTTTATTGCGCGAGATGATGGTCTGCCAGCTTTGCGCAATCTGCACTGCCACCATAATCGGATCAATCCCCATATGCGGCTGCGCCGCATGAGCACCCTTGCCCTTGATAATCACCTCAAATTCATTGGATGATGCCATCATCGGGCCGGCAGTAACGCCCATGCTGCCTGTCGCTGCTCCGGGCCAGTTATGCATGCCAAAGACAGCATCCATCGGGCATTGCTCGAATAGTCCGTCTTCCATCATCCGTTTTGCGCCACCGCCGCCTTCTTCAGCCGGCTGGAAAATCAGATAGATAGTCCCATCGAAATTTTTGTGTTTTGAAAAATAATAAGCAGCGCCGAGCAGCATAGCTGTATGGCCATCATGACCGCAGGCGTGCATTTTGCCCTCATGGACTGAATGATGATCAAAGCTATTGAATTCCTGCAGTGGCAACGCATCCATGTCTGCGCGCAAACCGATAGCGCGCCGGCTGCTGCCATTCTTGATGACGCCCACAACACCCGTCACCCCCATGCCGCGTATGACAGGAATACCCCACTCCGTTAATTTGGTCGCCACCAGTTCAGACGTCTGCACTTCCTCAAAACTGAGCTCCGGATGCGCGTGAATGGTGCGCCGGATATTTTGAAGTTCGTTGTGAAACTGGAGAATCGGTTCTATCAAATTCATGGTCGTCTCTTCTGGAAGCGTCGCGATGGAAAAAGCAGCACTGTCAGCACAGTATTGTCTGCTTCATGTGTAATATTAACTCCATGCTGCCTATATGCGCTGATCCGGCATCAGACTGGACTTGCCAATCAGGCAAATTATCTTTCGAATGAATGGAGTCTTGCATGAGCACCGCCATAGTCCGCGCCACCTGTCCACATGATTGCCCGGATACTTGCGCCATGCTGGTGACCGTTGAAAATGGGGTCGCTACCAGCGTGCGCGGTGATCCGGACCATCCAAATACTGCCGGCGTGTTATGCACAAAGGTTTCCCGCTACGTCGAGCGTACCTACCATCCGGACCGGCTGCTTTATCCGCTAAAGCGCATCGGCAAAAAAGGGGAAGGCCGTTTCACTCGCATCAGCTGGGATGAAGCACTGACCACCATCGCCGACAAACTCAAGTCGATAGCGGCTAAAGACGCGCGCGCTATTCTGCCGTATAGCTATGCGGGGACCATGGGTGTTGTTCAGGGCGAATCCATGGCCATGCGCTTTTTCAATAAGCTCGGCGCCTCCCGACTTGACCGCACCATCTGCTCTTCTGCAGGCGGTGTAGGTTACAAATACACTATCGGCGCCAAGGTTGGCACTGACACCGAGCAATTCGACAAGGCCAAAGTTATCCTGATCTGGGGCGGTAATCCTATAGCCTCCAACCTGCATTTCTGGATCAAAGTACAGGAAGCCAAACGCCGCGGCGCAGTACTGGTGGCAATCGACCCGTACCGGTCCCTGACAGCGGAAAAATGCCAGCATCACATTGCTCTCTTGCCCGGCACCGATGCCGCGCTGGCATTAGGGCTGATGCACATCCTGATTCGTGACGATCTGCTCGATCACGATTACATACAGCGCTACACCCTGGGTTTTGCAGAACTCACTGAGCGCGCAGCAATCTGGACGCCGGAAAAAACTGCCGACACCTGCGGCATTCCTGCGGAGCAGATAGAGCTGCTCGCACGCCTGATTGGCGAGACAGCGCAGGGCGGAGAAGCAGTGGCAATCCGCGTCAACTATGGTGTGCAGCGCGTCCATGGCGGTGGCATGGCGGTGCGTAATATAGCCTGCCTGCCTGCTCTCATCGGCGCGTGGCGGCATGCAGCTGGCGGCATACTGCTGTCTTCCGGCGACAGCTTCCCGAAAAACTCTTTTCAACTGGAGCGGCCGGATCTGCTGCCTGCCGAGCCGGCGCCGCGCACCATCAACATGAGCACCATTGGCGACGATCTGTTGCGCCCATCCTCTGCCGGATTTGGGATTGCCATTGAAGCAGTGATTGTTTATAACGCCAACCCCGTGGCAGTCGCTCCCGAGTCCTCCAAAGTGGCGCAGGGTTTTGCACGCGAAGATCTGTTCACGGTCGTGCTCGAACATTTTCAGACCGACACCGCCGACTACGCCGACATCGTCCTGCCGGCAACCACGCAACTCGAGCACATTGATATTCACGCGACCTACGGCCACCTTTACATGATGGCAAATAACCCGGCAATTGCGCCGCTGGGAGAGTCCAAGCCGAACAGCGAAATCTTCCGTTTGCTGGCTGCGCGAATGGGGTTTGATGACCCTTGCTTTGCCGAGAGTGATGACGCCATTGCAGCGCAGGCTTTCAATGCGAACGATACGCGCGCTATCCACTTTGATTGGAGCAGTCTGAAAAAAACCGGCTGGCAAAAACTGCATGTGCCCGCTGCGCCGTTTGCCAACGGCGGTTTTGCCACGCCCTCAGGGAAATGCGAGTTCTATAGCGCGCGCATGCTGGCCGACGGCCTGGATCCGCTGCCTGCTTATATTCCACCCTATGAGTCCGTGCGCAGCGCGCCAGACCTGGCGAAAGATTATCCGTTGGCGATGATTTCACCGCCGGCCCGGAACTTTCTTAACTCCAGCTTCGTCAATGTTCAGAGCTTGCGCAGTACCGAAGGCGAACCTCATCTCGATATTCATCCGCTTGACGCCGCAGCGCGTGGCATCGCGCACGAGGACATGGTTCGTATCTTCAATGCACGTGGCTCCTTCGTCGCCAAAGCGCGGGTGACAGACAATGCGCGCACAGGACTGGTTGTCGGCCTGTCCATCTGGTGGAAAAAAATGGCAAGCGATGGCAAGAATGCCAATGAAGTTACCAGTCAGAAGCTGACCGATATGGGCCGTGCACCAACTTTTTATGATGTGCTGGTGCAGGTCGAAAAAATCTGAAGGTCTGTATGCATTCATTTTTGCGCAACTGCCTCGGTGCTTGCGTACTGCTAGTAGCCGCTGGCTGCGCGCAGCTCGGCTACTACATGCAGGCAATGCAGGGGCAGATGACTCTGATGTCAGAGGCCAAACCGATTGACCAATGGCTGGCCGACCCGCTCGTCAAGGATGACTTGAAAGGACGGCTCAAGCGTGTGCGTGAAATTCGCGCCTACGCTGCACGCGAACTGGGCTTGCCCGATAACGAAAGCTATAAAAATTACGCAGACCTCAAGCGCAAATTCGTCATGTGGAATGTGGTGGCGACACCTGAGCTGTCGGTCGAACCAAACCAATGGTGTTTTCCGGTAGCTGGCTGCGTTGACTACCGCGGCTACTACAACAAAGAGGCGGCACAGGCTTTTGCCGACACCTTGCAGCGGCAAGGTTTCGATGTGCGCGTCTCCGGCGTGCCTGCGTACTCCACGCTCGGCTGGTTCAATGACCCGGTACTGTCGACCTTCATAGAATATCCTGAAGCTGAACTGGCAAGGCTGGTCTTTCACGAACTTGCGCACCAGATTGCATACGCGCCGAATGACTCGCAATTTAACGAGTCCTTTGCCACAACGGTCGAGGAAGTGGGCGTTGCACGCTGGCTGGCAGCGCAGGGCGATGACGCTATGCGCGACAACTATCAGGCTTACCGTCAGCGCAAAGAAGATTTTTTAATGCTGATGACGCGGCACCGCCAGCAGCTTGAAGAAAATTTTAGTCGCACTATCAGTGACAAGGAAAAGAGAAAGCGCAAGCGAGAGATATTCCAGTCCTTGCAGCAGGAATATGAGCTGGTAAAACAGTCGCGCTGGAACGGCTATGCAGGCTACGACCGCTGGTTTTCCCGCACCATGTCGAATGCCGACTTTGCATTGATGGCGACCTATCATGATCTGGTGCCAGCATTCCGTAATCTCTTGTCAGAGAAAAAAACATTGCCAGCTTTTTACCAAGCCACCCGCGAATTCGCCCGAATGGAAAAGCCGCTGCGGCGCAAGCGCCTCGCTGCCTATGCGGACAGGGCAATTGAAGCGGGTTCAAGTGCGCAAGTTTTTGTTGCGACGCAATATGGCCGGCCTGCGCTTTTCCCTTCTTACGCGCCCCATTAAAAGCTAAAAGACTTGCCGCTGACAGCCTTGACCGGATAGCATCTGGCCAAGGAGACATTAAGCGACCGTAAAAATACGGCGCTTTCCTCAAAAAATAAATAAATCAGAGGTGAAAATGGAAAAGATCTGGATCAAGTCCTACCCGCAAGGCGTGCCGGCAGAGATTGATTACACTCGCTACCGTTCGCTGGTGCAATTGCTGGAAGAGTCTTTCAGCAAGTATGCCCAACGGAATGCTTACGTCTGCATGGACAAATTCATGACCTATGCCGAGCTCGACATCATGTCGAAAAAACTCGGCGCGTGGCTGCAGGGGCAGGGCCTGTCAAAAGGCGCACGCGTCGCCATCATGATGCCGAATGTACTGCAATATCCGGTCGCTATTGCTGCCGTTTTGCGCGCTGGTTACACCGTCGTCAATGTCAATCCGCTTTACACGCCGCGCGAACTCGAGCATCAGCTCAATGATTCCGGTGCCGAAGCGATCATCATTCTTGAAAATTTTGCGTGCACTTTGGAAAAAGTTATTGCGCGCACCAAAGTCAAAATCGCTGTCGTTGCCACCATGGGAGATTTGCTAGGCGGGCTCAAAGGCACGATCGTCAATTTCGTCGTGCGCAACATCAAGAAAATGGTGCCGGCCTATTCGTTGCCGCAGGCAGTGCGCTTCAACTACGTCATCAAACGGGGTGCGCAGATGACGCTGCATCCGGTTGAGCTGGGTCAGGACAACATCGCTTTCTTGCAATACACCGGCGGCACTACCGGCTTGTCCAAAGGCGCGATGCTCAGTCATCGCAACGTCATTGCCAATCTTTTGCAAAATGAAGCGTGGCTGGAACCGGCCATGAACAAAGATCCGAAGGTTGAAGCCATGACCTTCCTTTGTGCGCTGCCGCTTTATCATATCTTTGCGCTGACAGTTTGCTGTCTCATGGGTACGCGTCTGGGTGGCATGAATATCCTCATTCCCAACCCGCGCGATATTCCGGGTCTGGTGAAGGAAATGGGTAAATACAAAATCAACCTGCTGCCGGCAGTCAATACGCTTTACAACGGCTTGCTCAATAACCCTGACTTTGCCAAGCTGGATTTTTCCGCGCTGAAGCTTTGCAATGGCGGCGGCATGGCAGTGCAAAAAGCAGTCAATGACCGCTGGCTGCAAGTCACCGGCAAAAGCATTATTGAGGGCTATGGTTTGTCAGAAACGGCGCCGGTGGCAACCGGCAATCCATCGGATTCGATAACGTTCTCCGGTACCATCGGGCTGCCGATCCCGTCAACCGATATCGCCATTCTCGATGACGATTCCAAGCCCGTTCCGCTCGGACAGCCAGGCGAAATCGCCATTCGAGGCCCGCAAGTCATGGTCGGTTACTGGAACCGCCCCGAAGAGACAGCCAACGTCATGACCGCCGACGGCTTTTTCAAATCCGGCGATATTGGCATCATGGATGAACGCGGCTACGTCACCATCGTAGACCGCAAGAAAGATATGGTCCTGGTGTCCGGCTTCAATGTCTATCCAACCGAAGTCGAAGGCGTCGTCGCCATGCATCCGGGCGTGCTTGAATGCGCAGTAGTCGGCGTGGCTGATGAGACGACAGGCGAAGCAGTGAAATTGTTCGTGGTCAGACGTGATCCAGATCTGACCGCCGAGCAGCTGATGGACTATTGCCAGCAGCAGTTAACCAACTACAAACGGCCGAAGCACATCGAGTTCCGCAATGATCTGCCGAAAACCAATGTAGGCAAGATATTGCGGCGCGAACTGCGGGATGTGAAGGCAGCTTAGCAAGCGCGCCTCATTCAATTCGCAGGCAAAGGTGGCAGCACACGCGGCCGGCGGTTCTCGCCGGTCGCCACATAAGTCAGCGTGGCCTCGGTTACCTTCACGATTTCGGCCTGCAAACGATTGCGTTCCGCATAAACCTCCACCGTTACCGTAATCGACGTCGTTCCCGTTTTAACAATCTTTGCGTAAAACGACAGCAAGTCGCCGACAAAAACCGGCTGCTTGAATACGAAAGAATTCACCGCCACCGTGCCAACCCGGCCATTGGCGCGGCGCACCGCCGGTATCGCGCCGGCAATGTCGACCTGCGCCATGATCCAGCCGCCAAACACATCGCCATGGACATTCGCATCGGACGGCATCGGCATCACGCGCAAGGTTGGCATGCCTTCCGGCAGGCTGCTTTCATCAAATAACTTCATACGGGCTTCCTGTCCTGATTAGATTAAAACGCTACAATCGCGGTGTGCTCCAGCATAGACCATTCGGCACCCCATCCATCCAGCAGACTGTATTTTCTCATGCGCCATCACGCTTCCAGTACCACCGCGCCCGCCAACCAGGGCACCCGCAACGACTGGGGAACCTTAAAGACATTAGTGCCCTATTTATGGGCTTATAAATGGCGTGTACTGTTTGCGCTGGTCTGCTTGATCAGTGCCAAAGTAGCCAACGTCGGCGTGCCGCTGGTGCTGAAAAAACTGATCGACTCGCTGACAATCACGCCGTCGCATCCGGCGACCTTGCTGGCGCTGCCGGCCGGTGTATTGATCGCTTATGGTCTGCTTCGCTTGTCGACCACGATATTTACCGAGCTGCGCGAATTCTTTTTTGCCAAAGTCACTCAGCGCGCCGTGCGCACCATCGCGCTCAAAGTATTCCGGCATTTGCATGCGCTGTCCTTGCGCTTCCATCTGAATCGTCAGACCGGCGGCATCACACGCGACATTGAGCGCGGCACGCGCGGCATCTCGTCGCTAGTGTCTTATACCTTGTTCAGTATTTTGCCAACCCTGGTTGAAATCACGCTGGTACTCGTTTACCTGATGGTCCAGTACGACATCTGGTTCTCTGCCATAACCTTGGTGGCGTTGACCACCTATATTGCCTTTACTGTCGTGGTCACGGAGTGGCGCACGCACTTCCGCCGCACCATGAATGATCTCGATTCCAAAGCCAATACCAAGGCCATCGATTCGCTGCTGAATTATGAAACCGTCAAATATTTCGGCAACGAAGAATACGAAGCCAAGCGCTACGATGAAGGACTCAGGCGTTTTGAAACGGCGGCAGTCAGGTCACAAACTTCGCTGACGCTGCTCAACAGCGGGCAGTCCTTGATCATTGCCACTGCCGTCACCATGATCCTGTGGCGTGCGACATTGGGCGTTATCGACGGCAGCATGACGCTGGGCGACCTCGTGCTGGTCAATGCCTTCATGATCCAGTTGTACATTCCATTGAATTTTCTGGGCGTGATCTATCGCGAAATCAAACAAAGCCTGGCAGACATGGAAAAAATGTTTGTCCTGCTCGACCAGCACCGTGAAGTGGCCGACGCGCCTGCAGCGCCGGCATTGGTGCTGGCTGAAACTGCGGCGCAGGCCGAGCTGCGTTTCTCGCATGTCGACTTTAGCTATGAACCGAAGCGGCAGATTCTGTTCGATGTCGATTTCACCGTCGCAGCCGGCACCACCACGGCCGTTGTCGGCCACAGCGGCTCCGGTAAATCCACGCTGGCGCGTTTGCTGTTCCGTTTTTATGACGTTAACGCTGGCGCGATCTCAATTGACGCGCAAGATATCCGCAGCGTGACCCAGACCTCGCTGCGCCGCGCGATAGGCATCGTGCCGCAAGATACCGTACTGTTCAACGATAGCATTGCCTACAACATTGCCTACGGACGGCCGGGCGCCACGCATGACGAGATCGTCGCGGCAGCGCGCGCTGCTTATATCCATGACTTCATCCTCAGCCTGCCGGATGGTTATGAAACACCAGTGGGTGAGCGCGGATTGAAACTTTCCGGCGGCGAGAAGCAGCGGGTTGCGATTGCGCGAACCTTGCTGAAAAATCCGGCGATCCTGATTTTTGACGAGGCCACGTCGGCGCTCGATTCGAAAGCAGAGCAGGCGATACAGACCCAGCTAAAAGAAATTGCACGCAACCGGACCACGCTGGTGATTGCGCACCGGCTGTCCACTATCGCCGATGCGCAGCAGATTCTGGTCATGGACCATGGCCGTATTATCGAGCGCGGCAACCATGCGCAATTGCTGGCCGCGCAGGGTGCGTATGCGCAGATGTGGGAACGGCAGCAAGCGCGCCAGGAAGAAGAGTCAACAGATGAAACCATCAGCCCGCGTCCCATGCTGGCCTGAAGTCTTGCATCAAAATCTTTCAACAGTTATTTCGTGCCAGTCTTTTAGAATGGTTCGCAATTTCACGAATTGAAACGCCCCATGGATCCAAAAAAACTCCTCACCGCCAGTTTCCACGCAGCGGTTGCCGCTGCTGACCCGTTAAAGATCGTGGCAGCACATTTGCCGTCACCACCTAAAGGCCGCACGCTGGTCATAGGTGCCGGCAAGGCAGCCGCCAGCATGGCGCGCGCTGTCGAACTGGCATGGCCAGCCGGCGCTTCTTTAGAGGGTCTCGTCGTCACACGTTATGCACATGGCATGGAAACCGAGCATATCCGGGTCGTCGAAGCCAGTCATCCGGTACCGGACAATGCGGGTGAAATCGCGGCGACTGAAATCCTGTCTCTGGTTTCGCAGCTGACTGCGGACGACCGGCTCATCGCGCTGGTGTCCGGCGGTGGCTCCAGCCTGCTGTCGCTGCCTGTTCCCAGTGTGCCCATGGCCGACTTGAAAGCGGTGACGTCGAGTCTGCTGAAGTCGGGTGCACCCATCACGGAAATGAACATCGTCAGAAAACATTTGTCGCAGATACAGGGCGGAAGACTTGCCGCCGCCTGCAAGGCGCCGGTCACGACCCTGATCATCAGCGACGTCACCGGAGACGACCCAAGCGCGATAGCGTCCGGCCCGACTTGTGCCGACGCCAGCACTTACCAGGATGCCATCGCCATTCTGGCGCGTTACCAGATCGCCGTGCCGGCCTCGGTGCAACAACACCTGAGTGCTGGCGCTGCTGGCCGAGTCGGAGAAACGCCCAAGCCGGGCGATGCCGTTTTTGCGAACGTGACCAATACCGTCATTGCCACAGCACGCGACAGCATGCAGGCTGCGGCAGAATTTTTCCGCTCGCATCAGATCACACCCGTTGTGCTCGGTGACACCGTCACTGGCGAAGCATCCGAAGTAGCCAAGGTGTACGCGGCGCTGGCACGCGAAATTCGCCACCATGACCAACCTTTCAAGCCGCCTGTTGCGCTCATCTCTGGTGGTGAATGTACCGTTACCGTGCGTGGCAATGGGCGTGGCGGCCGCTGCGCAGAATTCCTGACCTCACTGGCGGTTGAGCTCGCCGGCATGCCTGCTACCTACGCGCTGGCTGCAGACACCGATGGCATCGATGGCACCGAAGACAATGCCGGTGCGCTGCTGGCGCCGGACAGCGCTGCACGTGCGGCGGCGCTTGGCATCAGTGCGGAAAGTATGCTGGCCAATAACGATGGCTACAATTATTTTTCTGCGCTGGGTGATCTGGTCGTTACCGGCCCGACCCGTACCAATGTGAATGACTATCGCGTGATACTGATCCTGTAAAATCGGTGCTTGATTTCCAACGCAACAGGCGCACAAAAATGACCATGGCCAGCCCCGACACCTTCACACTCACCCGTCCTGACGACTGGCACCTGCATTTGCGAGATGGCAGCATGATGGCCGATGTGCTGCCGCATACGGCGAGGCAATTTGCGCGTGCGATCGTCATGCCCAACCTGAAGCCGCCGGTTACCACCACTGCCATGGCCGAAGCCTACCGCAGTCGCATACTGGCAGCACTGCCAGCCGGCATGCAGTTCGAGCCGCTGATGGTGCTGTACCTGACAGACAATATGCCACCCGAAGAAATCAGGCGCGCCAAAGAGAGCGGCATCGTGCACGGTGTAAAGCTATACCCGGCTGGTGCCACCACCAATTCCGATGCCGGTGTGACCAACTTCAAACATTGCATGGCTACGCTGGATATGATGCAGCAGCTAGGCATGCCTTTGCTGATTCATGGTGAAGTCACGGAATCGGAAATCGATGTCTTCGATCGTGAAGCGGTCTTCATTGACCGCATACTGCAGCCGCTGCGGCGCGCACTACCCGAATTGAAAATCGTGTTCGAGCACATCACTACGCGTGACGCTGCACACTATGTACGCGACGCTGAAGGGCCGATTGCCGCGACCATCACCGCGCATCATTTGCTCTACAACCGCAATGCCATATTCAAAGGCGGCGTCCGTCCTCATTACTATTGCCTGCCGATCCTGAAACGCGAAGAGCACCGGCTGGCGCTGCTAGAAGCAGCCACGTCTGGCAATCCGCGGTTTTTCCTCGGCACTGACTCGGCGCCGCATCCGAAAGGTCTCAAAGAGCATGACTGCGGCTGCGCCGGTTGTTACACCGCACTGCACGCAATGGAGTTGTATGCGCAAGCCTTTGAAGAAGCGGGCGCGCTCGACAAGCTCGAAGGCTTCGCCAGCTTTTATGGCCCGGATTTTTATCGCTTGCCGCGCAATACCGATCGCGTCACTTTGCAGCGCACGCGGTGGACCGTGCCTGCAGAGCTAACAATGGCTGATGCCACACTGGTGCCGCTGGATGCCGGCCAGAACCTGCAATGGAAACTGGTCTGAGCCTGACTGAATGAATCCGTCGCTCGCGGGCATAGACTGGCAACGGCCGTGGCTGGCGCAATGGCACGAAACAGGTTTGCCTGTGCAGTGCGCACCTGACTGGATGGCCGCAGTCAATGAAGCGGCCGCGGCGCTCAAGTTAACTAATCAGAGCGGGCTGGCGTTGCGCTTCGTTAGCCAGCAACGGATGCCGCCAGAAACTGCTTACGAAGCATTTATCCACGAGAGTGGACAAGTCCCCACGCGCGACAACCTGCATGATTTTTTCAATGCGCTGGCCTGGCTACACTATCCTCGAATAAAACGCACCCTCAATGCGCTGCAGGCAGCAGAGATCGCACGCAGGCTCACGTCGCCATCCACCAGCGGCAGTCGTGGCAGGCAGCGCGATGCCGCAACGCTGTTTGATGAAAATGCAGCCCTGTTCATTTGCAGCGATGTCAGTCTGATTGATGCGCTGCGCGCGCATGACTGGCATGCAGTCTTTCAGCGGCGAGCCGAAGCTTTCGGGTCTGGCTATGCAGTTGAACTTTTTGGTCACGCATTACTGGAAAAACTGGTGCAGCCATACAAAGCAATCACCGCGCATGCGTGGGTGATTAGCGTCGACGCTTCATGGTTTGAGCTTGGCGAGACGGCACGTCGCATCGATCTGGATGCGCGCGTATCCAAACAAATTGAGGCTGGCTTTACTTCGAGCGATTTCACGCCATTGCCCGTATTGGGCGTACCGCACTGGTGGCCCAATCAAGATGCCGCGTTTTATGGCGACTCCAGCATATTCCGGCCTCGCCGTGTCAAGGCATCACGCGCTTAGTGGTTTGCATGCAAAGTTCGTGATGCCTGCGCGGACACTATTTAAAACCCCTTTTGCAAACCGACCATGATGGCATTTGATTTTCCCGGCTGATTCAGCGTACTGGGGCTGATCGAAGCATCGACCAATCCGGAGTACGATGAAAACGCGCCTTCCGATGCATGGTTGTAAACAGCGTACAGATTCGTCGTTTTTGATAGCGAATAGACTGCGGACACATTGATAATGTCAGGATTGCCTGTACCGTTGTTGCGCGCATAGTTAACACCAACACTCGCGTTCGGCATGAACTTCATCTCGGCGCCCACAACATACGTGTTGGTGGTCTCGCCAGCCTCAGGATTGAAACGCACAATATTTGCAGCTACTTTTGCCGGACCAACTGGAACGCTCGCGCCAATCAGATACTGCCGGTATTGCGCATCGCGATACGATGTTGCTGCGATTACATTCAAATCTCCGAGTGCATAACCGACATTGCCAGATAAAAATCTGTTTGCGCCATTGTCCCCCGGCACACCACCAAACGCATACATCACGCTCGCTGTTACGCCCGCCAGCATTTCACTGGGAAGGCTGTAGGAAAGCGAGTTTGGAATGAAAAATCCTCCCGTGGAGCCGACCGCCGGATCAGCATCAGCGCCGCCAGCAGTTACCGACACAGGTACCGACGCCGGATTCAATGCTGTGCCGCCACGATGCAATAGCAGTGCGGGAACGTAGAAATTATTGCCGGCCAGACCGAGAGTCGAAGTGTAAGCGGCAATAAACGGTGACAAATTCAACCCGGCCGTGAATGAGCCAAATGGACCAGACAGGCCAACATTGGCCATGCGGCTGAACGTGCCGGTCGTGCCGCCGTTTGCAATGGCACCATTGCCAGAATTGAAGCCGCCTTCGAGCCTGAAATGCGCTCGCATGCCGCTGCCCAGATCTTCCGTACCTTTTACGCCCCAGACAGAAGCGGCCCAGTTGCCTTCACCAAAACTGGTACGGCGATTGGCGCCTGGGCCGATATCACTGGCAGAAACCACCGACGCATCAACGTTGCCATACAAGGTCAGCCCCGTTTGCGCGAACGCTGATTCGGTGGCCAGTAACGCAAAAATGGCAGATGCAAGAAACTTATATTTCATCGGATTCCCTCCAGTGGTTAACAGGTGTTCGAGCAGTTTGGAGGGAAATCACGAGCGCCAATCGCGCAAGATCAAGCGCGGTATTCGGGCAGTTTGTGAGCTGTCAAATTCTGGAAAAGATCGCCAGTTTTCGTTTCTTTGTGGGCAGATGTCGAATGGGTGGGGTCAGAATGGGTGCTGGGTGGGTGGGGTCATGGGTGGGGTCACATGGGTGGGGTCAGGTCTTGCAATCACGCACTCCAAAAAAATGCGCGAATTTTAAATTGATCCATTCCGTTTGAGGGTACGGCTGACTGTTGAGTAATGAACTTTAAAGTGATTGGCTATTTCCTCCATCGTATAGCCGCCAGAGGAAAATGCACGAACCATGGCAATCTTCACGGACTCTGAGTTTTGCTCATATTCGTCCAGCGTGAATACTTTTCGGCAGCGCTGAGAACGAGGAATTTCTTTCATCTCTTGCTTGCCAGCGACAGACTGCATGTGCTTTACAAATAATTCGCTGCCGAGAAAAATCTGGTTATTTAATTTCTTCCAAACGCTCGGCAGTCCGACACCTTCACGCACAAATTCTGCATAGGCCGCGGCGGCGTTAGTGCGAGTGTGACTAAACTGCGCAAGTATTCCATCAGTATCAAGCCATTTTGGTGACGGCTCACAATTGGTTGTCGCCTGCCATGAACTCCACGGCCAGTCAGCGACATCCCGCACCATGCCCGCACGGACTGGATTAAGAACGACATAGCGCGCCAGCTCGAGCAGGTGGCTGTTTTTCTCTACAAGAATTGCTTTATACCGACCTTGAAAAAGATGCCCGACACGCTGGTGCAAGTGATTGGTCGTTTGCGTGAAGACCCCATTGAGGTGGCGCATTCCACGCGCCAGATTGGCCTCCATCGTTTCAATGACGATGTGATAGTGATTGTCCATCAGACACCAGGCATGACAAACCCAGTTGAACCGTTCGCAAGTGTCGGAAAATAGTTGAAGCCACAGCAAGCGATCCTGATCAGTCACGTAAATATTTTCACGACGATCACCGCGTGAAGTCACATGATACAAACCGCCAGCCAGTTCAATTCGTAGAGGGCGCGCCATCGCGGCATTATTGAACAGGCTGTGAAAAGGATGTGTGAAGTTAGCGCCTTCAATACGCTCATGTGGAATTCACGACACATGAAATTTCAGCGTGTTGCTTTTACGCGGTCGTGAGGAGTGCGAATGCGTGATTGCAAGACCTGACCCCGATCGGACCCCGATCGTGCGATCGTGTGACCCCGATCGTGTGACCCCGATCCATGGATTGAGTCAGTTGTGGCGTAAGCATCCCGCCGTGACAACTTGACCTTCCGAGAGGGCTCTAAACAGCCAGCGCGTCAATGACTGCTTTTGGATTGTGTGCAATGACGTTGAGCAGAACCAGGGCTGGGCCATGAGGAGAACGGTCGCCACGCTCCCAATGACGTAAGGTCGCCGTTGAAAAACCGAACCGAGCAGCAAACTGCTCTTGTGTCATGCCGATTTGGGAGCGCAGTGCTTTTACGTCGATAGGGTGCGGGCGGTGCATAGTCGTATTCGGCGCACGACCTTCGGCATGTTCAATTGCTTCCAATAAGCCTTTTTTTATATTTGTAAATGCAGTGTTCATCTCGATTTCCTTTGCCATGCGTGTACCAGTAGCTCTACGAGCCCAGCCAATTCATTCCGTTCATTCTTGGTGAGGTTGGCTTTGTCACTTTTAGTAAACAGCGTTAGCAAATACAGCGGCATAAAGTCACTATGAAAATAGTAAATAACGCGAACCCCTCCGCTTTTCCCTTGACTGCCACGACGCCACCGCAGTTTTCTTACGCCGCCAGTACCTTCCAGTAGATCCCCTGCTCTTGGATGCTCAGCAAGATACCGAATGACGTCTTGCCGTTCAGTATCGGTCAACAACTTCTCGGCTGTACGAATAAATTCCGGCAATTCGGCGACAGTTAACATCACCAAAATATAATCCATTGGGACGGTAAAGACAAGAACTCAATCACGGCGTCAACTCGGATCCTCAGCCCTGTCGGTTCCAATGTCACAAGCTAATGTATGGTGGAGTTGCGCGAAGCAAGAAGTTGCCAAATACTTCGGCGTGCAATATTCGATAGTGAGCCGTGCAGTGCGGCAGATAAATATATATGGCGAGCGAGAAACGACGTTATCAAAAACGACGTAATTGGGATGCGTGATTGCAAGACCTGACCCCGATCTGTGCCGATCTGCCGATCTGCGTGACCCCGATCTGCGACAGTGAGCCGTGCAGTGCGGCAGATGAATATATCTGGCGAGCGAGAAACGACGTTATCAAAAACGACGTAATTGGGATGCGTGATTGCAAGACCTTACCCCATTTTTCTCCATTTTTCGAACTTATCCAAAAAAAATGCCAGTCAGATTAACTGACTGGCATTACCCCGAAGGGTGGCTTAGATACTGCAGTTTTTAAATCCAATCGGTACTAGACCGAGGCAGGATTAGAACGAGTGCGTAATACCAACAGCAGTTGTGTTGTTGCTCGCGCCGAGGGTGGTGGTCCCACGGTACGAGTAGTTCGACACCGCACCGCCAGTGCCGCGCGTGTACGACACGTACGCTGCGGTCGTTTTGGATAGCGAATAGCTCACACCCAAGCCGGTCAGCGATGTATCTTTATCGGTTGCGTTTTTGCCGGCCGCATATTGGACGTTGGCAGAAATGGCAGGAGTAAGTTGATAAGCAGCACTTACGCTGTAACTGTTTTTGCGCTTGTCAGCCGTAGAGGCGGGCTCGAACATCATGTATGTACCTGAGAGCGTCAGTTCTTTCATAGCGTAGGAACCAGCCAGCAAGTAGTTCTTGTAGGTCGAACGGGACTCGTAACCTGCGGCGACTTTCACGCCACCGACGTCAGCGTTCACCACTGCGGTATCGTAACGGTCATCAACGTTGGCAGTTCCGGCCACATTCGGACCACCATTTTTTGCGTTGGTGAGTGCCGACAGGCTGAAGCCGTTCAAGGTCGGCGAGGTGTAGCTCACAGCATTAGCGATGAAGAAGCCGCCAGCACTCTGGCCGCCACCCGTGACCGAGCCAGCCGCTGCGCTGCCCATGATGATGCGGTTGACGAAGAAGTGGCCGACACCAGCGGTACCACCGGCGACAGCGCCGATGAACGGTGAGAATTGCTGGCCCAGAGCGATAGAGCCGAATTCGCCGCTTACGCCTACATTAGCCAGTTGGTTGAAGAGCGTGCCGTTACCGCCGTTATCGCTGCCGCCACTACCCAGGTTGATACCAGCGCGAAGATTGAAGTTGGCCTTCAGACCGTCGCCCAGATCTTCCGAGCCACGGAAGCCGATGTTGTTACCAGCCACCCAGCCACCATCGCCGGAAAACTGCGTACCTTTGACCGACGAATTTGCGATACCAGCGTCAAGTGTTCCGTAAATGCCGACTTCAGCCATTGCTGCAGTCGAAGCCACTAGTGCCAGTGCTGCTAATGCGAATTGAGTCTTTCTCATTTTATAATCTCCAAACAATTGAAATTAATCAAACTGATTGGGGATATTTCTCTCTGTT
>JAOAUN010000004.1 GCA_030157545.1 Burkholderiaceae bacterium | reverse complement strand
CACGCACGCAGACTGTACTGGAACCGGTGAAGGTCAAGGCGCTTTTTGGCACTGCGGAGCCGGCCTTGTTCGGCGTGCCACCAACCCAGACTGCCAATGAAGTCACCCTTGCAGCGCAGCCCTTGAAGCTCGTTCACCCTTGGATGCTGGAAGATACCCGCTTCGACGGCTTGCGTCTTGGTGTCATTCATCTACCCTTTCATGCGCGCTTCCCGTGGTCAGAGCAACGCTGGGATTTCATGCTCACGCGCATGCGTGAAGTCACCGACCAGATTTTTATTGGCGATCTCTGCGAACTGCAAGTGCCGCTCTCTACGGCCACCTCGGTTCATTCCATTGCCACCCTTAACCCCGGCTACCATGAACACCTGCCGCAACTCTGCAGCGTCTTGCAGGATGCGCGGCGCGCCTTTTCTGATCCCGAACAAGCTTGCCGCTCGTTCTCAGCTTTCTGGGCCGCCAACACCAAATCTGAGCAGGGCGCGCAGCCACGCGCATGGCATCGCTAATGCTCAGCGTCGTCTGGTTCAAGCGCGATCTGCGCGTGCATGATCATCTGCCACTGACTGCGGCCAGCCTGCGTGGACCAGTACTGCCGCTGTATGTGTATGAGCCGGAAATCCTGCAGGCGCCAGACTACGCGACCCAGCATCTGGGCTTTGCCAATGAGTGTCTGGCCGAGCTCAATGCGGCACTGAGCGCACGCGGCTGCCCGCTCTTGCTACAGCATGATGAGATCATCACCGTCTTTGAGCGCCTGCTTGCAGCGTATGGCAGATTTGAATTGCTGTCGCATGAAGAAACCGGCAACGCCATCAGCTATGCACGTGACCTGCGGGTGAGTGCGTGGTGCCAGCGGCACCAGATACCCTGGCATGAAACGCCTACCAATGGCGTGGTGCGCCGGCTGGGCTCGCGCGACGACTGGGCAAAAATATGGATGGTTCGCATGCGCCAGCCCAGAAGCGTGGCGCCCGAGCGCCTGCTTGCGCCGACAACCACACTGCCGTCAAGCGGCCTGCTCACAGCCGTGCAACTTGGTCTGACTGGGCCCGACAAAGCGCTGCGCCAGCGCGGCGGCAGGAGCGCGGCCGTAGAACAGTTGCAGCACTTTTTCGGCACGCCCTTGTCGCGCTATCGTTTTGCGATGTCGAGTCCGCTTTCAGCCGAAGAGGCTTGCTCGCGCCTGTCGCCTTACCTTGCATTCGGCGTGCTGTCGGTGCGCGAAGTGATGCACAAAATCTGGAAGACGCGCACGCAAATCCATGCGATGCCAGAGCCAGTGCGACCAGTCAATCTGCTGGGCGGACTGAAATCTTTCGAGAGCCGGCTGCACTGGCACTGCCATTTCATTCAGAAGTTCGAATCCGAGCCGTCGCTAGAGACGCGCAATATGCATCGCGGCTTTGATGGCGTACGCGCAGAAAAAATCAATCCGGAATATTTCGCGCGCTGGCGGGATGGCGAGACCGGTTTTCCGTTGGTTGATGCTTGCATGAAGATGCTGCAACAGACGGGCTGGATTAACTTTCGCATGCGCGCCCTGCTGATCAGTTTTTCCAGCTACCAGTGCTGGAACCATTGGCGCGAGCCGGCGCTGCATCTGGCACGCGAGTTTCTCGATTTCGAACCGGGCATCCATTATCCGCAGGTACAGATGCAAAGCGGCGTCACCGGCATCAATACGCTGCGCATCTACAATCCGGTCAAGCAGGCGCAGGATCAAGACCCCGACGGGATTTTTGTAAAGCGCTGGCTTCCGCAACTGGCTGCGCTACCCACAGCGCATATTTTCGAGCCCTGGCTGGTGCCGCAATCTTTGCAAGAGCACTTCGGCGTGCGTATCGGCATCGATTATCCGAGGCCGATGTTGGACCATCTGGCTGCTGCGCGACATGCACGTGAGACACTGTGGGCATTGCGCGGCGAACAGAATATTCGACAAGAATCAAAAAAGGTATTCGACAAGCACGGCAGCCGTCGCCGTAAAATAAAAAAAACCATTCCCGCCAAAAACGCAGCGCAGTTACCCGATCAGGCACCACCACAACTCTCGCTGTTACTGAAATAGTCATGCTGCTGGCAGGTGCTGGCGGAACCAGCCTGCTTTCTTTTCAACAGATGTCCCTCTCCCTTTGATAGGTCCATCATGAAAAGAGCCAGCAACGATATTGCAGTACGAACAACGGACACTCCCACAGATACCGATCCCAATGACGAAGGCAAAACAGCCACGCATCAAGATCAATACAACCCGCGAATGAAATCGGGTGGCAGCAAGATCAAGCCCTTGTCCCCCATTGAGATGGACACCCACCTGCTGAAAGCACTAACGTCCGAATCCGAGCAAAAGAATGGCAATGCAATCGTCAAATTAGGGGCGGTAGACTGGCAGAATTCGCAGCTCCCTATGGAGCTCACCACGATGATTTTCCGGCTGCTTTCCCATTCCGAGGACAAGGCTAATATTTCTCTGACTTGCAGACAATTTTTTATGAGCATGGACGCTGCATTTCCGTTACGGCGCTTTCCGGGATTGAGCAATGACTTGCAGAGAACGTGCAATAGTAATTTTTTAGCAGAGTTCGATCGGATACAAACATTTGAAAAACATATCAGACCTAATGGCAACTATGACAAGGCGCTTCTGACACCGCTCTCTCCTGAGGTACGCCTGACAATAGGGCTGGCTATGATGATCTGGTCATCCAAGTACACGATTCCGAGTGACTCATTGAAATGCCAGAAACTGGCATTGAGCCGATTCGAGGAAGATTTCAATGCAATCAAGACCGGTAGGGTGAAAAACTCGCTGAAGGAAATACTTGCTCTTGCGCTTAACCGGATACAGCCGACGCCCAAAGAAAATTCCAACAAAAAACGTAATTTTTTGTTTGGTGTAGATGAATTGAAATTAATCTTAGAAAGCACAATGCTGGACCATGAAACCCGCATGCACCTATTATCTGAAATGCTGCAGCTGCCGGAACTTCAAGTATCCACTTTCACTTATGCAATGAAGTTTATCGATCACCTGTCACTTGAAGCCGTTGCCAAACTTGTGATTTATAAAAGTATACATATCGATTTATTGCATAAGCGCTTCGCCAAGCTAAGCCCTGAGGAAAAACCGGCTGCGGCAGAAAAAATCATCACTGTAGCTAACGATTACATGTCTCATTTTACGATTGGGAACAGCATTTATTCAATTGAAAAAATTCTCAATATATGCAGTTTTGCGCTGTCCTCTTGCGAGCCGCAGCAAACTGAAGTCCATTTTGAAATGCTAAGCAAAATGGTCAGCATGCTCCCAAAACTCCTACAAACTTCAACGAATTATTTGCTTGAAAGGTACAGTCATGCTCACCTCTACGCGTCGGCGCTTGCACAGGGAAAATTTTTAGCTGGTTATAATTTGCGAGATACGCAAAGCAAAAAAAAATGGACTGATTTTAAAATTACTAAGTTAGATTCTGGCCAGGAATTTAAGTTCATTGGTGTTTTATGTCACATACTCGTTCAAAAAATCATGCAATTTCCAGCCTCCAAATCCACACCTTTACTTAATGAACTAGACAAGTCCTTCCCATTTAAATTTTCGCACTGAATGTCGAAGAAGTTAAAACAATAGTCAATGCATAAGCAATTAATCAGAAGCTCTTTTTAAAGAAGCTTATGCCAGTGAAATCAGCCGGCTAGCAAGCATGCTGCAGCAACACTACAATGTGGTATGCCTGTTATTTTTTTCTCAAATTGCACTGCCCTCAAACGCCAACTGGCTCAGAGGCCGGTTAGCATTTTTCCAATAGCTTCACCTCCAACTCCCTGGCTTGCATGCTAAGCGGTGTTCTATCCGCAGGGCTGGCCTTTCTCATCTGGGGCGCATTCCCTATTTATTTGCGTGCGCTGCAAGGAATTCCACCGCTGGAGATTCTGGCCAACCGGGTCTGCTGGTCGGTGGTGTTTCTCGGTCTGCTATTGCTGTTGCGGCGGCAATGGGGCTGGCTGGCAAAGATCAGAAATAATCCCAAACTAGTGCTGAGTTTTGTGGCCAGCGCGCTGATGCTGACTTTAAATTGGGTCATCTATATTTGGTCCGTCAATGCCGGCCAGATCATTGATGCGACGCTCGGCTATTTCATTACGCCGCTGGTCAATGTGCTTTTCGGGCTAATGCTGGGTGAGCGATTGCGCATAGGTCAATGGATGGCGGTGGCACTGGCAGCGAGCGGTGTGGCCTGGCTGACCGTTAGCGCAGGCCAGCTGCCGTGGATCGGTCTTGGTCTGGCTGCGTCGTTTGGTTTGTATGGCTTGCTGCGCAAAACGGCGGCACTCGGCGCGCTGGAAGGCTTGTCGATTGAAACGCTGATTATTTTCCCGGTCGCACTGGGCTTCCTGCTGATCCCCGGCAGCGGCTCATCGCACAGCATGGGCGGCACCTCATTGACCACGACACTGCTGTTAATGGCAGCCGGACCGGTCACGGCCATTCCCTTGCTACTGTTTGCACATGGGGCGCGCCGCATTCCGTTATCAGTGCTCGGCATCTTGCAATACATAGGGCCGACCATACAATTTCTGCTTGGCGTATGGCTGTATCACGAACCTTTCGGGGGCAATAAGCTGATCGGCTTTTCCATCATCTGGTCTGCGCTGGCGCTGTATTCTGCCGAGGGCTTGCGGCGGGCATGGCTAGTCAGAGAACGCTAACTTATAATGCGGCATGCACATACATATTGCACAGTCTGACGGTTCAAGGCTGGCACCGCCATGGGAGCGGCAGCCATGACTTTGGGCGTCATGTGGTTCAAGCGCGACCTGCGCGTATTTGACCATCAGGCGCTGGTTGAAGCTGCGCGCAACCGGCATTTGCTGCCGCTTTATGTTTATGAACCCGAGCTGGTTCGTGCACCTGATTGCGCACCGCAGCACATAGGCTTCATCAATGAATGCCTGGCCGAGCTGGATCAGGCCTTAACCGGTCGCGGCAGTCCTTTGCAAATTCAGCATGGCGAGATCACTTCGGTCTTGAAGCGGGTGCTCGACAGCTTTGGCACCTTTACGCTTTACTCGCATGAAGAAACCGGCAATGCCCTCAGCACTGCGCGTGACTTGCGCGTGGCTGACTGGTGCCGTGCCAATGGCATACGCTGGAAGGAATCGCCATCAAATGGCGTGGTCCGGCGCTTTAATCCGGAGGATGACTGGGCAACAGAATGGCAAAAGCGCATGCGCAAGCCGCCGCTGCCGGCACCGGACTTTCTTGGCACACCGCCGGGAATACTGACGCCGAATGGTCCAATGACGCCCTATCAACTTGGCATCAACTCAGCCGACAAATCCCAGCGCCAGCGGGGCGGACGCAAGCAGGCTTTGCTGATAATGAAAACATTATTCAACGAACCGCTGACGCCGGAGTCTGGCTCACGCCTCTCCCCTTACATCGCCTACGGTGCGCTATCTGTGCGAGAAGTCGCGCATAAGATCTGGAAGACACGCGCCGACATACTGGCGATGACGCAAGAAGCACAACCTGCAGAGATGCTGGATAGCTTGCAGTCTTTAGAGAGCAGGTTGCGTTCGCGCTGCCAGTTCATTCAGCAACTGGAATCCGAACCCAGAATCGAAACGATGAGCTTGCGTGATGGTGTCGAGCTTGATCGCGAGCCACAATTCAATCAGGACTATTTCGACCGCTGGCGTGACGGCGAGACCGGCTTTCCGTTGGTAGATGCCGCGATGAAAATGCTCGCTGCCACGGGTGCGATCAATTTCCCGCTGCGTGCGCTGCTGATTAATTTTTCCAGCTGCCAGTTATGGAATCACTGGCGCGAACCGGCACTGCATCTGGCACGCGAATTCATCGACTACGAACCTGGCGTACATTACCCGCAAGTGCAATTGCATTCCGGTCTGATCGATAGCGACAGACAGCAATTCACCAATCCAATCCGGCTGGCGCAGAGTCTTGATGAGGATGGCGCATTTGTGAAACGCTGGCTACCGCAACTCGAACAAGTACCGACCGCCTATATTTTCAAGCCCTGGACCATGCCACTCGTCTTGCAGCAAGAAATCGGCGTATTGATTGGCAAAGACTATCCAACTCCTGTGGTTGACCATCTTGAATAATTGAATCTTGCCGGCGCACGCATTCCAGCGCCGTCACTTCTGTACTGCCAGGAATCGATCGGTTATCCTTGCTTAGTCTTGCAGCTTTATTGCTGTTGTCTGTTGCCCGCATTCTCGTTTACTCACACTTCATACCTATTATTCAATGGCTAATTACGTCTACACCATGAACCGCGTGGGCAAGATCGTCCCGCCCAAGCGCCAGATTCTTAAAAATATTTCGCTGTCTTTTTTCCCCGGCGCCAAAATCGGCGTGCTAGGTCTGAACGGCTCGGGCAAATCAACGCTGCTAAAAATCATGGCCGGCATCGACAAGGAAATCGAAGGCGAAGCGGTGCCGATGCCGAATCTGAAGATCGGCTATCTGCCGCAAGAGCCGCAACTTGATCCCGCGTTAACAGTGCGCCAGGAAGTCGAGAGCGGCTTGGGCGAAGCCTTCGAGGCGCGCGCCAAGCTCGACGCGGTGTATGCAGCCTATGCGGAAGAAGATGCCGACTTTGATGCGCTTGCCACCGAGCAGGCGCGACTGGAAGCGATCATTTCGGCCAGCGATGGCGGCAATCTGGATCTGCAGCTGGAAATGGCGGCCGATGCCTTGCGCCTGCCACCTTGGGACGCCAGTATTGCGGTGCTGTCCGGCGGCGAGAAGCGTCGCGTGGCCTTATGCAAGCTGCTGCTCTCGAAGCCCGACATGCTGTTGCTGGACGAGCCGACCAACCATCTGGATGCGGAATCCGTTGAATGGCTTGAGCAATTCCTGCTGCGCTTCCCCGGCACCGTGGTCGGCATTACCCATGACCGCTACTTCCTCGACAACGCAGCCGAATGGATACTTGAACTCGACCGTGGCAGCGGCATTCCATGGAAAGGCAATTACAGTTCCTGGCTGGAGCAGAAACAGGATCGCTTGAAGCAGGAAGAAGCGACCGAATCCGCGCGCCAGAAAGCGCTGCAAAAAGAACTGGAATGGGTACGCCAGAATCCGAAGGGCCGTCAGGCCAAGAGCAAGGCGCGTATTGCCCGTTTTAATGAAATGTCGGAACACGAATACCAAAAGCGCAATGAGACACAGGAGATTTTCATTCCTGTGGCCGAGCGTCTGGGTAATGAAGTCATCGAATTCAAAAATGTCAGCAAGGCCTATGGAGACCGCCTGCTAATCGACAATTTGTCCTTCCGTATTCCACCGGGCGCCATTGTCGGCATCATCGGCCCGAACGGCGCAGGCAAGTCAACACTGTTCCGCATGCTGGCCGGCAAAGAGCAGCCGGACAGTGGTGAAGTAGTCATTGGTTCAACAGTGAAGTTGTCGCTGGTTGATCAGTCTCGCGACGTGCTCAACGATAATAAAACCGTGTTTGATGATGTCTCGGAAGGCGCCGATATTTTGACTGTCGGTCGCTTCGAAATGTCGTCGCGTGCGTATTTGGGGCGCTTCAATTTCAAAGGTGGCGATCAGCAAAAACTGGTCGGCAATTTGTCAGGCGGTGAACGTGGCCGTCTGCATATGGCCAAGACTTTGCTCATGGGCGGCAATGTGCTGCTGCTGGATGAACCGTCTAACGATCTCGACATTGAAACTCTGCGTGCACTGGAAGATGCCTTGCTTGAGTTCGCTGGCAGCGTACTGGTGATTTCGCATGATCGCTGGTTCCTTGATCGTATCGCCACGCATATCCTCGCGTTTGAAGGCAATTCGCAAGTGACTTTCTTTGACGGTAATTATCAGGAATACGAAGCCGACAAAGTCAAACGCCTGGGCGAAGAAGGCGCCAAGCCCAAACGTCTGCGCTATAAACCTTTGACCGCTTAGATTCAAAACCTTTGCCGGCCAAATAAGTCAGATCTTTATGGCAGCAATCATCCTCGCGTCACTCGATATTGGCGGCAGCAAAATGGCCGCCAGTATCGCCAACGATAATGGCCCACTGGCGCGCGTTGTACAGGCGACCGTGAAGACCGGTGCTGCAGACGCGATTGGCCAACAGGCATTAAGGCTTATTGCTATTGCGTGCGCAGAAGCTGGTGTTCCGCCCGCCAGCATCAGCCGCGTCGGAGTCAGTTCATGTGGCCCGTTTGCCTTTGAGCAGCAAGCACTCGGGTTGGTCGCACCGAATCTTTGCGGTGGAATCATACGTGGCGATACGTACAACGATGACTTGCCGAACGACTGGACCTTCATTCCGTTGGAAGCCGTATTGCGCAGCCAGTTTGCCGAAGTCGTCATTGACAATGATTGCGTGGCTGCGTTGACTGCCGAACGCTGTTTCGGCGCAGCGCAACAAGAACCCGATTCTGTCTATGTGACATGGAGCACCGGCATCGGATTCGGTCTATGTGTTGACGGTCACATCCTGCGCGGCAAGCATGGCAATGCCGGGCATGCCGGGCATATGGTCCTCGATGAAACTTCCGACGCAGTGTGCGGCTGCGGTAACCGTGGCGACCTGGAAGCCTTGGTATCCGGTCGTAATCTGCAAAAACGCTACGGCCGCTCTGCTGCCGATATATTTGCCGCTGCAGTCACTGGCGACACTATCTCAATGGGTATCGTGCAAGAAGCGGCTCGCTGGCTGGGGCGCGGCCTCTACAACCTGGCCTCTGCACTCGACACGCGCTGCTTTTTAATCGGAGGCAGCGTCTGGCGTCATCATGCAGGCTTGCTCATGCCGTTGCTGGAATCCGAAATGCAGTCTCAGTTCCCTGCTCTGACAGAAGGCGTGCGGATCATGGGTGCAGAACTCGATGAGCTTGTGACAGACATTGGCGCATTCGCATTGGTGATGCCGGCAGAGTGGATGCCGGATTGGCGCATTCGCAAACCATGGAACGGCTTACGCACCACTTCGCTTAATGAGGCAGGCTAAAATCGTTCAGACCTGTTTTTTGCTGCTTATGCTTAAGGCTTTGCGTTAGAGACGTTATCAAGCTGCATCTCACTGTCCTCCGGTGGGCAGGTCATAAAACGCAGCAAAAATCCCTCGCGCCAATCTATGCCTTCCGAACCGAGGTAATTATTTTGAGCGCGGTAAGCCTGGTGTTCGCTCTCGATCACTTTGCGACAACTGGAAAAGTATTCGTCACCGTAGCGCTTGAACTGCAACACATGGACCATTTCATGAACCAGAAATGAATTGTCCATAGGCGAATCCATGTCTAGCGAGTTGCGCAGGTAGATACGGTAGTTTTCCGTATCGAACAGCGCGGCGACGCTGCTGCAGCCCTCAGGTCGCTCGGGGCACATCTTTTGTGCGAGTTGCTCGCCTGTCACAAGTTCGAACGGCGGCAGGCTGGCCGCTTCAATTGCAGGCAAACCCGAAAACTTGATCGCCGCTGCCAGCAGGTACGCAATCAGCTCTGTTGTGATGGCCATGGTGCTCCCTTCCCAAATATTTCATTTCATTAGAATGAATCATGCCAAGCCTTGCAAACCCATGCTTTCCGTAAATTAGTTGTATTTTAATCAATGTTTGTTCCAATACTGATCTGTTGATTTTTGAGACAGGTGAGCGTTTTTGTAACAGCACCCACCATCAATTACTGTCATTTTCAATGCTTATAAGGCAGTGGCGTGAAGAAACTTCTTGGCACGGCCTTTGCGTTTACTAAACCGTTGCTTCAGGAAGGTGGTGCAACTGACCACGGACATGGCATGCAACCATATAGCCAAATTGGCATTACCAAGGGGAGAAAATAATGAAGAGGAAACTACTTGCGTCTATGGTCGGCTTCGCGCTGATCACAGGTTCGACAGCTTTCGCAGCTGGCGTGACCGACGCAATGATTGAGAATGATGCAAAGACAGGTAAAGACGTTCTGTCCTGGGGCATGGGTCAGCAGGGTCAGCGCTTCTCGCCACTGTCGCAAATTAACACCAACACCGTTTCCAAACTGGTTCCGGCATGGTCGTTCTCCTTCGGCGGCGAGAAGCAACGCGGCCAGGAATCGCAACCACTGATCCATGACGGCAAAATGTTCGTGACGGCTTCGTATTCGCGTATCTACGCAATCGACACCAAGTCCGGCAAGAAGCTGTGGAAGTACGAGCACCGCCTGCCAGAAGGCATCATGCCTTGCTGCGACGTGATTAACCGTGGCGCTGCACTGTTCGACAATCTCGTCATCTTCGCAACGCTGGATGCACAACTGGTTGCTCTGGACCAGAACACCGGTAACGTCGTCTGGAAAGAAAAGATCGACGACTACGCAGCTGGCTACTCCGCTTCCGCTGCACCACTGATCGCTAAAGGTCTGCTGTTGACCGGCGTGTCCGGTGGTGAATTCGGTATCGTTGGCCGCGTTGAAGCACGCGATCCAAAGACCGGCAAGCTGGTCTGGATTCGTCCAACAGTTGAAGGCTACATGGGTCATAAATATGACGCAGCTGGCAAAGCTATCGACAACGGCATTTCGGGCACCACCAACAAGACCTGGCCTGGCGACCTGTGGAAATCGGGCGGCGCGTCAACCTGGCTCGGCGGATCTTATGATCCAACGACCGGCCTGGCCTATTTCGGCACCGGCAACCCAGCCCCATGGAACAGCCATCTGCGCCCTGGCGACAACCTGTTCTCGACCTCGACCGTTGCTATCGATGTCGCAACCGGCCAGATCAAGTGGCACTATCAGAAGACCCCGAACGACGGTTGGGACTATGACGGCACCAATGAGTTTGTTACGTTCGACATGAACGGCAAGCGTATGGGCGCATCAGCAGACCGTAACGGTTTCTTCTATGTGAATGATGCCAAGACCGGCAAACTGGAAAACGCTTTCCCGTTCGTCAACAAGATCACCTGGGCAACCGGTATCGATCTGAAGACTGGCCGTCCTAACTACGTTCCAGAAAATCGTCCTGGCGATCCAACCAAAGGTCCGGATGGCAAGAAAGGCGCTTCTGTATTCTCGGCTCCTTCTTTCCTCGGCGGTAAAAACCAGATGCCAATGGCATACAGCCCGAAAACCGGTCTGTTCTATGTTCCAGCAAATGAGTGGGGCATGGAAATCTGGAATGAGCCAGTCAGCTACAAAAAAGGTGCCGCATATCTGGGCGCTGGTTTCACCATCAAAACGCTGAACGACGACTACATCGGCGCAATGCGCGCAATCGATCCTAAGACCGGCAAGATCGTCTGGGAAGTCAAGAACAGCGCTCCTCTGTGGGGTGGTGTGATGACGACGGCTGGCGATCTGGTGTTCTACGGCACACCTGAAGGCTATCTGAAAGCACTCGATGCCAAGACTGGTAAAGAGATGTGGAAATTCCAGACCGGCTCCGGTGTGGTTGCTCCTCCGATCAGCTGGGAAGAAGGCGGCGAGCAGTTCGTAGCCGTGGTTTCCGGTTGGGGCGGTGCAGTTCCGCTGTGGGGTGGTGAAGTCGCCAAGAAGGTGAACTTCCTTGAGCAGGGCGGATCCGTCTGGGTCTTCAAACTGGCTAAGTAATAAGTTACTCCCGCCTGCAATGGGATACTGAATTTGGGTGGTCTTCCCTTGCAGACTTTAGCCGACGGTGCAAACCGTCGGCTTTTTTATTGGGCGTCTGGTTATTGCGGACGTAAAAAAACCGGCATTGTTTGATGCCGGTTTTGCAAATCCACAGCGTTGTCAGTGGAGGTTACGGCAATTCAAAGCTGCTCAGCTCCATCGTGATTTTCCCGCCCGAGAAAAAGTTCGACGACAGTTCTTCAACGCGCTCGACCTTAACCAGCCCGACACCTTTGCAGTACCACTCGCGGTTGATGATGGGAATATCCTTAAAGCCCTGCACCGCATCCAAATACAGCGGCAAGATGCCGTTGCCGACGACCCGCGCGCAGTCTTTGAAAGTACCCGCCGGAACGGTCACGACATCATCCATTGCTTCGACTACGTTGGTCATCAAGACTTTGGGCATCTTGAGGTCACGCTGACCTAGATCGGTTTTCGGCCCGATCACGAATGTCTGGGTCGGCACCATCCACGACCCGCCGACTGTCAGCGGCAGCTTCAATACAGTGCGCGCATTCGGATCGAGCTTGGCGATCTCGTCGAGATCAGTGCGTTGCGCAATGCGTGCAATGCCAACTTTATCCCTGCGCAACCAATATTCAACACCGATACCGCCCACCATCTCGGCGCGGCGCACGACCACTTGATCGCCGCCTTCATAGTCGATCGTGCGCGGCACGCTGCTGACCTGGGTTTCGTGCGTGATGACGCCATCGATATCGGAGGTCAGATCATAGGTCCAGCTCGAGCCGACATTCAACGGGAAATAAGAGTCGCCCTTAGGCTCCGGCGAGCAGCCGGCAAGCAGCAATGCCGCTGCCACGAATGAAAGACGCATCATGATCATTTCTCCGGCAGGCGGGTAACCGGCGCATCGCTGACTTTGAGCTTGAGCTTGTTATCGGCATTGACCTTGAACCATGCACTGCCGCTACCGCCACCGGCACGCTCGACGGTGCCAACCTGACGGATGCCCTGACGGCTCTTGCGCTGCGCTTCTGACAGCTGCGAGTGCGCGTCTTTCTGGTAAGGCAGTCTGTAAGAACGTGGTGCGCCAGCAGGACGGTTGCCGTCCAGCGCCGTCACCCACAGATAAATTGCGCCTTCTACGCCGCGCTCTTTATTCGGCTCTTCAATCACTGCCGAGACGATGATGAATTTCTCCGGCAGCATGCGCGGCGTCGGCCAGCCCAGCATGTCTTCGAATGTGTAATTGGCGACAAAATAACTGCAGGTGACGACTGCGATCATCAGCACCTTGACCCAGCGCCGCCATCCGGTCGCGAGGCACAGCACCAGCAGCAACGCAGCAATAGCCACGTATAAAAATGTCAGGAATAGTGAGTAGTTGTTCATGATTGCGGAGCAAGTGATTTAGGTAAGGTGTTGATATTGCTGACGATGCCTTCGGCGTCAACGGTGAAACGGACTGCAGTGCGTTCGTCTGACTTTCGCTCCAGCTTGACGGTACCGTAGTACGAGATCTCAGCTTTCGGATTGACCTTGACAACAGACACGGTGGCCTCAACAGGTTCGCTGTTTTTGCTTTCGTAGTACTGCACGTTGACGGTGTATTCGCCGGGCGCAAAGCCGCGGATAGTCACGACTTCCTGGTTCAGAGGATTGACGACCTCCTTGCCATTGACGTTGATGGTGTCGCCGGCCAGTCCGCGATCATCGCGGTCCAGATGCATCAGACCGGCTTCGCGCTGGCGAAACCAGGTCATGGCGCCGGCCGGATCCTGCACATAGGTGTCGAGGTCGTTCGGGTTCATGTCCGGCCACGAAACCGTAATGATGAACTCGGCCTTGGCCGGAATGTCGCCCTCTTTTTTTGCCTTCGGATTCATCGCCAACAGCGCGATGATGAAACAGAACACGAAGGCAATCAGAATATTGAACAGCATGTCATAGAAGGGGTCTGTTTCCCCTTCGCGCCGCTTGTTACGCAAGCTCACGCTATTTCCTGCAGGGCCGGTTGTTCGTTGTGCTTGTCGTTATGCTTGTCGTTAAGCGTAGCGCGCGTCAGCTTGGCCAAATCCGTTTCGGCAAATTCCAGAGAGTCGGCGAGTATGCCGTCGCTGCAACGATCCATTTTGACTAACTGTATGCCAAGCAGCATGTTGGCGACGAGACCAACTGCGGTGGTCAGCAGCGCCACGCCGAGACCGCCTGTCAGGGTCTTGAGCAGGTTCTGCGATTGCGACGGGTCAAAGTTCTGGATCTGCGAAATTTCAATGGCGAGGATAGAAAAACCGATCACCTTGCCCAACAGGCCAAGCTTGATCTGTATGCCGTTGACCCACCACGCCGATTCGCTCGGGCCATGCAGGCGCTCAGCCAGCACTTCGGTCAGCTGTGCATTGTCGTATTCGTGGTAGCGGCTTTTGGAAAACAGCGCAGAAAAGTATTCCTGCACGGCGCCTTGCGGACCGACCGGCGCCGTGGCCGCGCCAAACTGCGGCCGGACTGCCAGCTTCCATGCATCAAGCGCCTGACGCTCGTTTGCCAGCGCCCACGCGCGCATGCCTACCCAGATGGTCGAGAGCAGGAAAACGCATACGATCATCATCGTAATACCGGTCGGGTCCGCGCTGACGAGGATGCCCCATATATTGGCGCGCCAAAGCAAGAAAGCGGCGAACGCCAAAAAACCCGTGAAACATAACCACTGCAGGAACAGCAGATCCGGCGAGGGCCGGTCTGGTACTGCGGCACGTTGGTTAAAGCCCCGCATCAGGGGGAATATTTTGCGTGCCACGACATTCATGTTACGTAACCTTGTCTCGTAAATCTTTTATAGGTATGGAAGCGTACTGCAAGGAGTTGGCATCTGAGCGAAATACCAGCGGCTTCTCTGCCGCCGTGACCGGCTTGACCTGCGCCTGCAATACAATCTTCTTCACATCGCCATGATGGGGCGATTTACTGCATACCGGATCGGCGTTTTCCGCCTCGCCTGTCAACGCATAGGCTTGACAGCGACAGCCACCGAAGTCCTTGTCCTTTTCGGAACAACTGCGGCAGGGCTCCTTCATCCAGGCATCGCCGCGATAGCGGTTGAATGCATCGCTTTTATACCAGATATCGTGCAATGTTGCGCTACTGACATTCGGAAAATTTAGTCCCGGCAGACTTTTGGCAGCATGACAAGGCAAGGCAGCGCCATCAGCAGCGACAGCCAGGAACACGGACCCCCAGCCATTCATGCAGGCTTTTGGCCGCTCCTCAAAATAATCTGGCACGACGAACAGGATGCGCATCTTATTGCCGAGCTTGGCGCGATATTCATTGACCACCGCTTCGGCGCGCTCAAGCTGTTCGCGCGTCGGTATGAGCTGGTCGCGATTGACCATGCCCCAGCCATAGTACTGGGTGTTGGCCAGCTCCAGATATTCCACATCCATCTCAACGGCCATCTCGATGATGCGGCCGACATGGTCGAGGTTATAGCGATGCAGCACGACGTTGAGTACCATCGGATAATCATATTGCTTGATCAACTTTGCAACGCGTGACTTCAAGTCGAAAGTCTTGGTGCTCGACAGGAAGTCATTCATCTCCTTGGTCGAATCCTGAAACGACAATTGAATATGGTCGAGTCCGAGTTCTTTCATGCGCTTGATACGCGGCTCGGTCAGGCCCACTCCGGAGGTGATCAGGTTGGTGTAATAGCCGAGGCGATGGCCTTCGCCAATCAGTTCTTCAAGGTCGTCGCGCACCAGCGGCTCGCCGCCGGAAAAACCGAGCTGCGCAGCACCGAGCTTGCGTGCCTGCTGCATGACGTCTATCCATTGCGCGGTGGTGAGTTCATTGCGGTTCTCCGCATAATTGAGCGGGTTATAGCAAAACACGCAATGCAAAGGGCAGCGATAGGTCAGCTCTGCCAGCAGCCACAGTGGTGGCGGTATTTGTTTGGTATCAGACAATCCAGCCTCGCTCGGTTGCAACTTCAAGGAATCCTTTGACTTCCGGCTCAAGGCCAGTGGCGCCAAAGCTTTGTTCAATGTCGGCGACGATTGCAGTCAGATCGCGCTCGCCATCGCAGCGCTTGAGAATTTCACCGGCGCTCTGGTTCAGTTTGACCATGCCTTCCGGATAAAGCAGCACATATGCGCCCTGCGCCTCTTCCCATTGCATGCGAAACAGCCGGGCTAATTTTGGTTTCACTGGAACGTCATTCATGATTGCGCTTTCACGGATATGCTTTTTCTATTGCGTCCGAAATGGACCACAGCACATCAAGCTTGAACTGCAAAATTTCCAGCGCGCGCTCTTGCTGCTCGCGCGTGGTGAAATACTCGAGCGTGACGGCCAGTCCGTGTTCGACATCACGTTCGGCCAGCGTGATACGACTACGGAAATACGTAAGTCCCTCTTCATTGACCCACTTGTAATGAATAGGCCAGTTGGCCAGTCGGTCTTTGTGAATTTTCGGCGCAAACATTTCAGTCAGTGACGAACACACGGCTTCCTGCCACGGCTTGCTGCGCGCGAAATTGACGTACGCATCAACGGCAAAGCGCACACCCGGCGTAACATGTTTCAACGACCACAGTTCTTCACGCGTGATGCCAACGGCTTCGCCGAGGCGCGTCCAGGCTTCAATGCCGCCGGGCTGGTCGCCGTAACCGTCATGGTCAAGAATGCGTTGCACCCATTTGCGACGGGTTTCGCGATCCGGGCAATTCGCAATCACGGCGGCGTCTTTGACCGGAATATTCACCTGATAATAAAAACGGTTAATGACCCAGCCGCGGATCTGCTCGGGCGTCAGCTCACCGCTGTTCATCTTCATGTTGAACGGATGATTGATGTGATAGTTGTTGCCCTTGGCGCGCAGTTGCGCTTCAAATTCGGTGCGGCTCCAGGCAGTATTTTGCGAACTCATAGTGTGATCTCCATACCGTCAAAAGCGACTTCGATACCGTGCTGCGCCAGTTGCGCGCGCTCGGTCGAGTCTTCGTTCAAAATCGGATTTGTGTTGTTGATGTGAATGAGAACCTTGCGGCGCTCGCCAATACTGTCGAGCACTTCAATCATGCCGCCGGCACCAGATAGTTGCAGGTGCCCCATGTCGGCTGCTGTTTTTTGCGACAGTCCGAGCGTAATCATTTCGTCACCGGTCCAGACGGTGCCATCGACCAGCACGCAAGTCGCTTGCTGCATGGCGGCCAGCACATGCGGCTCGAGTTCACCGAGACCCGGCGCGTAGAAAACAGTCTGGCCGGTCGCAATGTCTTCAATCAGCAGGCCGTTGTTGTCGCCCTGCTGCGGGTTGGCGCGGTGCGGCGAATACGGCGGCGCCTTGCTTTTCAGGGGCATCGGATGAAAGCGGATGCCGGCCACACCCGGCACTTCGAACGCCGTGCCACCGGTGATGACATGACGCTCGACGCCGCAGTAATGCGACAGCACCGGCACCAGCGGCAGGCCATGGTTCAAGTCGTCCCAGACTGGATCGGTGCAGTACAAATTGAGTTTCTTTTTACCTTCACGCAGCATCAGCAGGCCGGTGACGTGATCGATTTGCGCATCCATCACCATCACTGCAGCGATGCCGGAGTCGCGAATCGCCCGCGCAGGCTGCAAAGCAGGGTTGGCGCGGATTTGCGACAACACATCCGGCGACGCATTGATCAACACCCAGTCAGTGCCATTACTCGATACCGCAATTGAAGATTGCGTGCGCGCACGCGCATTGATGCTCCCCTTGCGCGCACCATCGCAATTAGCGCAATTGCAATTCCATTGCGGGAAACCGCCACCAGCAGCCGAGCCAAGTACAAGAATTTTCATGATTATCTGCAGAGTCGATTAATTTTTTAGCGTAGCAAGCACAACCCGGATAAAGCACTATCCGGCATGAATTCAATAAAAACAGACAAGGATAAAAAGGCTGACAAGCTAGCTTGCAGGCATAATCCTCCTCTGTGAATCCACTCCATAAGCGCTCAAACCGCTTCATGGTTTTTTTCTGTTCAATTCATTCTAGCGCAAGAAATTTCACCAGGAAGCCATGTCCGCAACTGCCTTCGACGAACAATACCTGTCCACCGGTGACGGTCATACTCTCTATGTTGCGCAATACGGAAACCCGGATGGCGCACCAGCGGTCGTGCTGCATGGTGGCCCCGGCAGCAGCGCGCAAGCATCCATGCTCGACTGGTTCGACCTCAACCGCCAGCGCGTTGTGCTGTTTGACCAGCGTGGCGCGGGCTTGTCTGCCCCGCAAGGTGAGATTCGGAATAACGACAGTGCGAAACTGGTGAACGATATTGAAATGATCCGCCGACATTTGCGCATCGGGCGCTGGATGGTCGTGGGCGGTTCATGGGGCGCCACGCTGGCACTGCTGTATGCGCAACAGCATGCTGCACAAATGTCTGCGCTGGTGCTGCGCGGCAGCTTCCTTGCCAGCGCACGCGAGATGACTTGGTTTTTCCAGTCGCTGCAGGCAATGGTGCCGGCAGGTTGGCAGCGTATGACGGAAGGATGGAATGCGGACGAAAAATCAAGCGTGCTGACAACGCTATGCCATGCCTTGTTGAACGGCAGTGAAGAGACGGCCAATGATGCGGCAAGGCGCTGGAGTGTTTATGAAGACGCCGTTGTGCAAGCGATGGCAGGCACGCAGCCAAACGCCGTTGCAGAACGCGATGAAGCTGCGCCAGCTGCACGCGTGCTGAACAAATACAGGGTGCAGGCGCATTATCTTTCGCAGGGTTGCTTCACTACGGAAGCCGCCTTGCTCGATAGCGCCAGCAAGCTGCAGGATCTGCCAGTGATCCTGATTCACGGCACACATGACTTGATCTGTCCGCCCGAGAATGCAGTGAAGTTGAAGCGTGTGATGCCGCATGCAGCGTTACGCTGGATCGGCAAGGCGGGACATTTGTCCAGCGACACGGCGATTACACAGGCTTTGAAAGAGGCTGTGACGGAATTAGCTCATCGCAAGTGATCATGGCAAGTGAGACGGCCGGGTGGGCGGCATGCACGCAGTCCGGATTCGGCACTACGCACCCGGCGTCTTCACTTCCATATCAGGCAGGCAGCTTGCGATAAATCGTATTGCGTGAAACGCCCAGCGCACGCGCAGCGGCGGAGACGTTGCCGTTGTGCTCCTTGAGGGCTTTCTGGATCGCCAGCAGCTCCACATCTTCGAGCCGCGCCGGTCCCGCAATGACAGCTTCGGCATTCACCGGCGCAGCGATTGTTTTATGCGCATTCATGTCTACATCGTCGAGAAAATCTTCCGGCAAATGTTCAAGGCTGACAATACGATCAGGGCCTGCCATTACCATCGCTGTGCGCAGCAAATTGGTCAGCTGACGGAAATTGCCCGGCCAGTTATGACGCTTGAACATGCCCATGACTTCCGCAGAGACCGTGAACTGCTGATCGCTGGACTCGGCCGCGAGCAGCTTGTTGATGACGGTCTCGAGATCGGTTCGCTCGCGCAGTGGCGGCAGCCTGACGACAAGACCGTTGAGCCGGTAGTACAGGTCTTCACGGAAGGCGCCTTTGGCGATCAGCTCGCGCAGATTGCGATTGGTCGCGCAGATCAGTGACACATTGACTGGAATCGATTTATTGCTGCCCAGCGGCATGACCAGCCTTTCCTGCAGCACGCGCAACAGGCGCGCCTGCAAGCTGAGCGGCATGTCGCCGATTTCATCGAGGAACAGCGAGCCGCCATTCGCTTGAAGAATTTTGCCGGTGCTGCCTTTTTTGCGGGCACCGGTAAAGGCGCCGTCTTCATATCCAAACAGCTCGGACTCGATCAGGGTCTCGGGTATCGATGCGCAATTGACAGCAACGAAGGGACCGCTGCCACGCGGCGAGTCATTGTGGATGGCCTGCGCCAGCAGTTCTTTGCCGGTGCCAGTCTCGCCCGTGATCAGCACCGGTATGTCGCGCCCCATCACGAGATTGACTTTCTTGATCAGCGCCGCGACCTTTTCGTCGCCGGTATCGAGGTAGTGCAGGCTGGAGAGCCGATGACGCTTTGCTGCGCTGTCTTCCGATTGCGTGTCTTTCCTGGCAGGCCCGCGCTCGACGCGCGCCGGTGCTTCTGTTTCACCGGATTGGAAAAACATATTCGGGCGGCGCAATTCCGCGCGCCCCAGCACGCGAACCCCGGTATGCAGGCACAGGTTGATCAAGCTTGGCGCAACGGGACGATAGTGGTCAAACAAGGCCGACAAAGGCATGCCGAACAGTGAGCTAAACGTATGCGTTTGCAAAGCCGACAGCGGCAAGCCCAGCTGGAACAAGCCGCTGCGATTAGCCGACAAAAAGCGGCCCGATGCTGAAAATGAGGCAATGCCTTCCATCAGCGTGCCGATGAATTCGGGGCGGCTATGAAAATGCAAAGTGATGGCGTCGTCAAATGCAGCCGAGAACAACTGGTTCTCTATCATCTGGGCCGACATTCTCACCAGCGCCATGGTGTGCTTGTGGAAGCTGCGCTGGTCACCTGTAACGTCAAGGACGCCGATCAACTGGCCTTGGTGGTTGACGATGGGCGCGGCCGAACAAGTCAGGAAATGATTGGCGGTCAGGTAGTGCTGGTCTGCGTGCACCAGCGTCGGCGCCTGCTCGGCAATGGCAGTGCCGATCGCGTTGGTGCCCTTGCTCTGCTCGGACCAGGCAACGCCGGCCAACAGCGCGACACGATCGGCTTTTTCCAGAAAATCATCGTCACCCATCGCGTGCAGGATCACGCCCTGCGCATCGGTGAGGATCACCATGTTGTGGGTGTTGATGATCTGCTCGTAGAGCGTCTCCATTACCGGCACTGCATGCGTGAACAAACCGCGGTTGAGGTCGACCTTGATGGTCAGGTCGGATTTTGGCAGCGGCGTGTAGTCGGGCTGCGAGTCTTCTTTCAGCCCGTAAGAGGCTGAACGCTTGTGTGATTCTTCTATCATGTTGCCCTGCTCCGGCGCATGAACCATGCCAGCAGACAGGAATTGCTGTTTCGGCAAAATCAGTCCCGGACCCTCGGATGAAGCTTGTTTTTCCCCATGCGGCCGGGAAGGTGCAGCGCGTGCCATGTCTCGTCTCCAAATATGGCCAACTGTGTCTTTTTTTATCGGTGTTGTCCTTGGGAATGTAGCACTTGTTCCGTTATGAAGCAAAAGCTATATAACATGCCTTACTTCTCATAGGGAATTGCATGGCACGGCAATTGCGAAGCAGTAGCCAATAATCCAAAACCCGCAACCGGAGCAAAACCTCATGAATACCTTTACCCGCCTGGTACTTGCCAGCACGGCAATCGCCACCGCCTTACTGTTTACTGCGCCTGCTTTTGCACACGGCGACGTCACGCCGCAAGCTGTCAACACCAAGGGTCTGCCGCCATTGGGCGAACAATGGGCCTCCGAAAACCCATATCGCGGCAACAAGGCTGCCATTGACGTTGGCAGCTCGGCCTTTGCTCAGAATTGCGCACGCTGCCACGGCATCGATGCGATTTCCGGTGGTATCGCTCCTGACCTGCGCATGCTCGACCGCGACTGCATGACCCTGGCTGATGCAAAGAAGGCAAGCTGCATCAAGGAAAACGACGAATACTACAAAGTTACGGTTCTTAAGGGCCGTGTTCGTAACGGCGCTGTCTACATGCCTCCGTTCGAAGGCATCTTGCAGCAGGAAGCTGTCTGGGCCATTAAAGCGTATCTGGAAACCCGCCGCACTGATAAGCCATAATCTGCATAGTTAAGTAATACTCTGACGGCGCTCGTAAGAGCGCCGTCTTCCGTTTTATCCTTTCGTTTTCATCCAAAAAATAAGCGCTGCAGCAGGCGCAAACCACCACCGGAGACAATTTATGAATCATTTCAGCTTGCGTGGACTTGTAGCGTCGCTCGCTTTGGCCTGCACGACCTTGCTGGCAACAGCGCCAGCCCATGCCGACTTTGAAAAAATCCAGAAAAGCGGCAGGCTTGTCGTTGCCGTCTACGATGACTACGCGCCCTTTTCAACTAAAGACGGTGGCATCGATGTCGACCTGGCCGAAGCGCTGGCCAGGAAGCTGAATCTGAAATTGTCGCTGCTGCCATTCCCGGCGGGCGAGAACGTCAATGATGATTTGCGCAATATGGTCTGGAAAGGTCACTACCTCGGCTTCGGCCCGGCCGACGTGATGCTGCATGTGCCGGTCGAGCGCAGTGTGATGGCTCAGAACGACAAGGTCGAAATTTTCGCGCCCTACTATCGCGAATCGATCAAACTGGCACGCAACCTCAAAGCGATTCCTGATTTTCGCGGTTCCGAGTCGCTCGAAGGCAAGCGCCTTGGCGCTGAAAAAGTATCGATCTCTGCGATGGTTCTGCTGGGTGACGCCAACTTGCGCAACAACGTAAAGATTTTCCCTCTGCCTATGCAGGCAGTAGAAAAACTGAAAGCCGGCGAGCTCGATGCCGTCGTTGCGGCCCGCTCGGAAATCGAATCGGTGCTGCGCGATGACCCGGCTTTTGAATTGACCGATGCGCCTTTCGACCGGCTGCCACGTCAGGGTTGGGTTACTGGTATGGCCGTCAAAAAAGAAAATACAGAACTGGCAAAACAATTGCAGGCTGCAGTCAATGATCTGTTTGCCTCCGGCGAAATGGCGGCGTTGTTTGCCAAACATGGCGTCAAGTCGATCAAGCCCTAAATGCGTAAACTTTTTGCCGCGTTAATCCTGCTGTGCGCACTGATCATTAGCGCACACGCGGGAGTAATGAACAAGGAAACACTGGCGCAAAAATTCCCCTCGCCTTTAATGGTGGGCGATAAAGATCCCGAGTTGGCCGTCTGGCCCATCTTCAAACAGAACGCGACAAGCAACGAACTGGTTGCCTATGTGTTCGAATCCATTGATTTTGTCGCACTGCCCGGCTTTGGCGGCTTGCCCATCAATCTACTGGTGGCGCTCGACCCCAAGGGCAATTTCATGGATGTGCAAGTCGTATCGCACCATGAGCCTGTCTTCCTCGAAGGACTGGGGCCGCAACCGCTGTTCAATTTTGTCAGCCAGTACAAAGATTTATCGCTGACGCAAAATATCACCATCGAGACCGGTACCCGCAAGACGGCGAAGATGGATGGCAATAACGTGCGCATTGATGGTGTCTCGAAAGCGACTGCGTCGGTTCGTATCATCAACCAGACACTGCTTGCTTCATCGCTGGCCGTCGCGCGCAAAAAACTCGGCTTCTCCGGCAGCCATGACCCGGACCAGATTGCGCGCCTGAAGACAAAATTTTTCGAGCAGCACACCAGCACTGACCTGTTCGGCAAAAATCTGGTGACGCATGTGTCGCTGGCCAACCGCGATGTAGAAAAAATTTATGCCGGCACTGCAGGCGAAGGGCTGGATCCCGAAGGCAGCGCAGCCCTCGACGATATGTTCATTGATGTTTATACCGCTGTGGTATCGATACCCAGTATCGGCCGCAACCTGCTTGATGCAGAGAGCTGGGCAAAACTGTCGGAACGGCTTGAGAAAGGCGACCACGCCATTTTAGTCATGTGGGGTGGCCGCTATTCGCTGACTCCCGAGGATTTCATTCCCGGTACCTCGCCCGAGCGCCTGACGTTGAAGCAAGGCGGGCTGCCAATCGAGATGCGCGACCTTGATATGGACTTGCGACTAGCCGATGGCACGCCGGTCACACCCGAACACATGAAAGTTTTCCGCGTGATCAGCCAGACCGGCCTTGACCTGTCCAAGCCGCTGGATTTTTTCATTAATATCAAGCGTGAAAAAGGCATGATCTTTCCGGAGATTATCCGCAAGGCCTTCCCTTACAAAATCGATGTGCCGGAACGTTTTTATGATGTGCCGGCCGGCGACAACAAAACCTGGGTCAGCATCTGGCAACAGCGCGCGCCGGAACTGGCCATACTCGGCGTCGCGCTCTTGATACTGACTGTACTGCTGGCGCAGCAGCGCTGGCTGACAGCCAATGCGCGCCGCTTCACATTGATACGCGTGAGCTTCCTGCTGTTTACGCTGGTGTTTATTGGCTGGTACGCACAGGGCCAGTTATCGATCGTAAATATCACTGGCTTGCTGCAATCACTGAAAGAGCATCGCTCGCTGGTGTTTTTCCTGTATGACCCGATGACGGTGACGCTCTGGGCTTTTGTTGGCCTGACTTTTTTTGCATGGGGCCGGGCGACATTTTGCGGCTGGCTGTGTCCATTCGGCGCCTTGCAGGAACTGGTGTCACGCGCAGCGCGGCTACTGCGCGTGCCGCAAATCCGGCTGCACACGAAAACCGACGCGCGTCTGAAACGCATCAAGTATGTGCTGCTGGCTGCCATCGTCGGCTCGATTCTTTTTTCCGCGCAGATCACCGATATGCTGGTTGAAATCGAACCGTTCAAGACCGGCATCACCTTGCTGTTCGTGCGCGCGTGGCCGTTCGTGTTGTATGCGGGCGGACTGGTCGTTGCAAGCTCCGTGATGTACAAATTTTTCTGCCGCTATCTGTGCCCGTTCGGTGCTGGCCTCGCTATTTTAGGAAAACTGCGTCTGCTCAAATGGCTGCCGCGCCGCACTGAATGCGGCACGCCATGCCAGACTTGCCGCCATCGCTGCGACTATCAGGCGATCAAACCTGATGGCGCAATTGCCTACGACGAATGCTTCCAGTGCATGGACTGCGTCGTGATTTATCACAGCGATACGCAGTGCGCGCCGCGCATCATGGAAATCAAACGCCGTGTGACGATTCCGATTCGTCCGGTGGTGTCATGAGGAGCCGGCTATGAAACGCAGAACTTTTTTGTCCGGTGCGCTTGGTTTGTCGGTGACGGGAGCTGGTGCACTCTGGCTGCAGTTGAAACAAGACGGCAAGTTGCAGTCGTATACTGCGGCCGACATCGCCTTCGGCACCACGATCTCCATGCAGGTACTACATCACGACGCCAGAATCGCGCAGGCCGCATTAGATGCCGCCATGGCAGCCGTCAAACAGGTTGACTCGCTGATGAGCCTGCATCGCGCCGACAGCCAGCTCAGTCAGTTGAATCAGCATGGCAGCTTCGATCATCCTGATGCACGCTTTGTGCATGTACTGCAGACGGCACAAGAATTGGCGGCCCGCAGCGATGGTGCATTCGACGTGACCGTCCAACCTTTGTGGGATGCGGCTGCCAGCAACAAGGCGTTGGCACTGGTGGACTGGCGCAAGCTGTCGGTCTCCAGTGAACGCATCGCACTAACGCAGGGTATGGCGGTCACGGTGAATGGGCTCGCGCAAGGCTATGGCGTCGATCTGGCGCTGCAGGCATTGCAGCAGCATGGCATACAACATGCGCTGATTGATACCGGTGAATTTGGCACGCTCGGCCAGCGCGCCGATGGCACCGCGTGGACGCTCGGCATTCGCGATCCGAGGCATAACGACAAGCTGGCACAAGTGCTGACTATGGACGGCCGCAGGATGGCTACTTCAGGTGACTACGAAACTCGTTTTTCAAACGACTTCAAACGGCATCATATTGTTGATCCGCACAGTGGTAATTCACCAACTGAACTGGCCAGTGTCACGGTACTGGCACCGACTGGCTTGCTGGCTGACGGACTGTCTACGGCGTTCATGGTGATGGGTGCGGAGCGTTCGCTGGCATTGTCAGCGCAGCTTGATGCAGTGGATGTGCTTTGTATAGATAAGCAGGGCAGGCAAAGTCGTTCGGCGCGGTTTCCTGCTGCATTCACAGTCTGATGCAACAAGGGTGCCGACTTTCGCCGGCACCCTTGTTTGTTCTTGCTAACGATCAGAAGTTGTAACGCAGACCTACGCTTAGAAGACTGACTTTAAAGTCACCATCCGAAACTTTACCGTAGTAAGTGTAATCAACCAGACCTGCGATCTCCTTGGTGAATTGATACGCCAAACCCGCGCCGATCAAAGCCCGAACCTTTGTCTGCGATTCAGAATCAGTGAATGTTTCAGTGCCAATCGTAGCGCTGCCGTTGGCTTTGCTGTGGTGAGCAGCAATACCTAGTTTGCCAAAAGCTGAAAATGAATCGGTGAATGCATAATTACCTATACCTGCCACGTAAATCGCCTGAGTTTGCAAAGACAGATTACCGCTTCCGCCATCACCAATTATTGACATATCATCTTTGCCAAAGTGGATATAGCCCGCTTCTACATCCCAAGTCTTGTCGAGCGAAATGCCAACGCCAAGCTGCACACCGGTCGGCTTGAAGTCAGGGATGGCTAAGCCATCAGTACTTAAATCCGTATATTCCGATTGACCAACGCCGAGCTTCACATAAGTACCCTCCGCTTGCGCCGCAAATGGTAAAAGAAGCGCAACGCCCAATATTGCGGCGAACAATTTTTTATTCATGTTGAATTCCTGTTTAGTGAGTGAGGGAACGGCAGGCATTGAAGCCACACCTGTCCAAATCGGACTCTCGGAATTCTACGGAAGTGTTTTCAGAAAGATAATATGACTGTTGTCAAAAAAGGACGGATTGGCGAGGGAGATTTCGCAATAGTCATACTGACTCGCTCAAAACAAATAAGCGACTGCTAATAAGCTTCATCCCACGGTATCGACAAGCGCGCCGCGCACTGAATCAGGCCGACCATGCTGTACGTCTGCGGAAAATTCCCCCACAGTTCACCACCCTCTAGGGACACATCTTCCGACAACAGGCCCAGATGGTTGCGCTGTTCGAGCACTTTTTCAAACAGCTCGCGCGCCCGCCGCGTTTCGCCGATTTGGTCTAGTGCGATGATCCACCACAAGGTACAAACCATGAACGCGGCATCGGGTTGGCCGAAGTCGTCTTCTTCGTCGTAGCGCAACAGGAAGTCGCCGCGCTGCAAATGCCGCTCGACTGCGCGCACGGTGCCTATGAAACGCGGATCATCATGCGCAAGAAACTGGAACTCGCCCATCAGCAAGAGGCTTGCATCGAGCCGGTCGCCGCCGAAGGTGGAGACAAAGCTGCCCAGCGACGGATTCCACGCATGGTCGACAATCTCTTTGCGTATGCGTTGCGCTTCGACGTGCCAGCGGCGCGCACGCTGCGGCAGGCGCAGACGTGTTGCAATCGCCGCCAGGCGGTCGCAGGCAGCCCAGCACATCAACGTGGAAAAAGTATGCACACGGCGCGAGCCGCGCAGCTCCCAGATACCTGCGTCCGGCTGGTTGTAGCATTTGATCGCCTGTTCACCGAGCCGCTCCAGATCGGTAAACATTTGCCGGCCGGCCGGTCGCTCAAGGCGCGTATCAAAGAATGCATGGGTGCTGGCAAGCACTGCTGCGCCGAAGACATCGTTTTGCACTTGATGCCAGGCGAGGTTACCGACCCGCACCGGCCCCATGCCGCGATAACCATCGAGCGCCGGCGCAATGGATTCGTCCAGCGTCGGTTCGCGCCGTATGCCATAGACTGGCTGCAAGGGCATGTCCCGCGAGTCGGCAATGATGTTGAGGATGTATTCCAGATAATGCTGCATGGTCGCCGTCACACCAAGACGGTTCAATGCATTGACGACAAAATAAGCGTCGCGCAACCAGCAGTAGCGGTAATCCCAATTGCGGCCGCTGTCCGGTGACTCCGGTATGGACGTCGTGACAGCGGCGATGATGGCGCCGGTGTCATCGAAGGCATTCAGCTTCAAGGTGATGGCTGAACGTATCACGACGTCTTGCCATTCAAATGGTATAGCCAGATTGCGCACCCAGCGATGCCAGTATGCGGTGGTTGATTCATAAAAAGTACGGCCTACTTCGCGTGGTGAGCCGTCGACTGTTTCATCAGGGCCCATCAATAGTGTGACGCTGTCGTGCAGGAAAAACAGGCGCTCTTCCGTCAAGGCCGTCACCGAGGTATCCGTAGTCACGCGCATCGCCTGCGAGCCGCCGTAATAAGTAAGGTGATGCGCACCGCTGCGCATGTCGGCGCGCGACTGCCCATAAGCAAGCGCTGGCCTGACCCGCAAACCGATGCGCGGCCGGCCAGAAATACGGCGAATGATTCGCACCAACATCGCCGGGGAAAACATACGGCCGTGCTTATAAAACCGCGGCGCAAAGTCGGTGACTTCGATGCCATTGCCTGCATCGTCTTGCATGCGGCTAATTAAAATGGCCGAATTGCGCTGGTAGGCTTGCCGAACCGTATGCGCACCGTCGAACAGGATGTCGATAAAACCGAATGCATCCGGCTTGTCGTTGGCAGTGTCTGAGCGGAGCAAACTGCAGCACAACGGATTGCTGTCGAAATGCGGATAGCACCACCAGGAAATGCGTGCGTTTTTATCAATCAACGCGCTGGTATGCGAATTGCCAATTAAACCAAGATCCAGATTGCTCATTATTATCCTGCTTTGCGATATGGGTCGGAACTGCGGTCGCTGCCCGTCAGGCAAGCAAGCAGTTGATTCAACAACGCGACAATAGTTTGCTTATCCGGTATAAAAAATTTAGCTGCGCTGTGCGCATCAAAACCGACACGTACCGAAATCAGATCGTCACGCCGCAACGCAAATACATCTTCGTCGGTAACATCGTCTCCCACATAAAGCGTGCGCGGCGCCTGTGCCAGTTCAATCAGATGCTCCACTGCCAGGCCTTTGTCACCGGCACCGGGCGGCAACAGGCTCCAGACGAACTTGCCGGCAATAATTCGCGGCGGCGGCGTGAGCTGCGCAAACAGGCACCTCAATTCTTGCATCGCCTGTGACGGGTGACGCGCATGACGATAATGCAGCGACAGCGAATAGCGTTTGTCCTCCAGCTGTATACCGTCGTCATCGATTGCTTCGAGCAGGCGCGCAAGATGATCGCGCCAGGCTGCACAGATCGTCATGAATTCGGCAGCACGCAACTCCCAACCGGGCAAGCCTTCGAGGCCGTGATTACCGACCAGATAATGCGGATTAAATTCCAGCCGCGATAGCAAATCTGACTGCGAACGACCAGTAACAATGCCGACTTTGACCAGCTTCTGCAGGCGATTCAAGCTGTGCTGCACTGAATGGGGCAACAAGGCTTGTGTGGGTTCATCAACCAACGGTGCAAGCGTGCCATCGAAATCAAACAGGCATAGCATGTCCGGTTTCACGCAAGCTTGCAGAAGCTTTAATCCATCGCCGGAAAAAATATCGGTCATGCCGTTCACACCACTCGCCTGAGCGATCGTTTGCTGTGCGAATGAATTTTTTCGCTGACGCGCTGGCGTCGTCGCAAGCGTGCCGCATCCAGCAACATCAACCCGGCCCAGCGGTACACATTAAAGTCGCGCACCAGTGTGCGCATGCTGCGCATACGTTCCCGTTGCTCGGGCTCCGGCATGGTCAACGCTCGATAGAATGCCTGTGCACTCTGCTCAATGTGATACGGATTGATCAGTAATGCTTCATGCAGCTCCCTTGCCGCGCCGGTGAACTGCGACAAGATAAGTACGCCCAATTCATCATCGCGCGCGGCGATGTATTCCTTGGCCACCAGATTCATGCCGTCGTGCAGGCTGGTGACAACGCAGACATCGGCTGCACGGTAATAGCAGGCGAGCTGATCGGCGTCATGATGTTCTATCCGCAGGAAAATTGGCGGTGCGACCGGATTCGCAAAACGTTGATTGATATGCTCGGCCAGATTAGTTACGCGTGTTTCAAGTTGCTGGTATTCATCCAGAGAAGAACGGCTGGGCGCGGCAATCTGCAATAAAGAAAACCTTCCGACCAGTTCCGGATGCAGCTCAAGCATGCGTTCGGCTGCCTGAAACCTTTCAAGGATGCCCTTGGTGTAGTCAAGTCTGTCCACGCCGAGTGCGATGCGGTGCGCAACGGGCACACCGAGTTCGGTGCGCAAGTCGCGGTGGCATTGCGTGACGTCGACCTGATCTTCACTGTCAGGCCATGCGATCGAAATCGGATACGGCTCGACTTGCGTCATTTCGCCACCGAACGAAATCGTAGACGCTTCATGCTCGATTCGAGTTTCAAGATAACGGTCAACCGTCTCAAGAAAATTTTTGCAGTGAAATGGGGTATGAAAGCCGAGCAGCGTATTCCCGAGCAGACCTTCGAGCAATTCTTCGCGCCAAGGACAGATGCCGAATGATTCCGGATTCGGCCACGGTATATGCCAGAACATGATGATGGTGGCCTTCGGCAGTTTTTCTCTGACCATGCGCGGCAACAGCGCAAAGTGATAGTCCTGCACCAGCACGACCGGATCATCGGTATTGGCCTCTGCCACGACTGCGTCGGCAAACCGCTGATTGACGGCGACATACTGTTCCCAGTCGGAAGAACGAAACACCGGCCGTACGTGGGCAATATGACACAGCGGCCATAGTCCTTCATTCGAAAATCCGTAGTAGTAGCCGGCCTCTTCCTCTTGTGACAGCCAGACCCTGCGCAGGGTATAGGCCGGCCGGTTCGGCGGCACGGCAACACGGTCATGCGCATCAACGGTTACACGATCTGCCGACCCGCTACCATGTGCAATCCAGGTGCCGGAGCAGGCACGCATAACGGGTTCGACTGCCGTCACCAGGCCGCTGGCGGGACGTCTTACTTCGATTCCATGCGCAGTCTTTTCGTGGATATACGGTTCACGGTTTGACACCACCAGCACTTCATCGCCGGCCAGCTCGTCATGTAATAGCGAACGCAATTTTTGTGGCGTCCAGGCTTGAGGCGAATGTTGTTGCGTGCGTCGTTCAAGATTCATTTCATGCAGCATCGCACGCAAGTCCCCGACCAGCGGTCGGAATTCAGGCGGCGTATTGGCGACGGACTGTGTCACCGAATCACGCCGCAACAATCCTTTCAACGAATGTATCCAGTCCTGCCAGCTCCAGTGCGCAATCCACGCGCCAAGCGCCGAGATAACTAGAAACATCAGCGTGAATAGCAAGATGACATACGAGCGGAATTCGTTGCTGCGCCTCTCAATGAAACTGGTATCTTGCGCCAGCATGAGCTTGCCCAGAGTAATCCCATCTTGCTGCAATTCGCTTTCTGTCAGCCGCACTTGCTGAGGTACATTGCCATGGCAGTCAAGCTGCGGCGGAAATTGACTGCTGTGATAAACCAGTTTGCCCGTAACGTCGCAAAACGCAACGGCGCGCAAACGACCGTCCTGCACGGTGCGGTCAAACAAATTCCGGATGTCCTCTCCGTCCTGCTGCGCCAGATAATCGAGCAAGGGTTCCCGCAAAGCCGAAACCATCATGCCCGAACGAGTGTCGAGATCGCGCTCGAACCAGCGCTGCGTCAGATCTTCAACCAGCGGCAATATCGCAAAGGCGAATAAAGCCAGCACCAGCGCCAGGGGGAATATGAAGCGCAGGGATAACTGGAAAGGGCGCAAGGGCATCGGTCACGGGTCTATGTAGTTAAAGCAATGGAATCGCTTGGTGAGTCGCATAGAAGTTGACCGCATGAAGCGTGTGCAGTTCCAAAGAAGAGGACGGTGCAATCAATACGGGAAAAAGCAGTGCAGAAAAGCAGCGGGGTTTCAGCAAAGAGGAATACTTCCTGTCATTGCCGGCAGGCGCTGACAGCGGCCGGCGGCGTCAGAACCGCCGTAAACCTTCAAGATCGAGAATGGTCAGCCCGCCATAATCGAGCTGCAATAGACCTGCACGCTCCAGTACTTGCAAGGCTTGATTGGTGCGCTGGCGCGAGGTGCTGCACAGATAGCCGATTTCTTCCTGCGAGATCTGCAGCTGATTGCCGCCGGCCGGATTCAGGTCGGGATTGAACAGCGCCGCCAGACAACGCGCCACCCGCGCGTCGGTATCGAGCATGCGGTCGTATTCAACGAGTGCAATGAACAGGCCGAGCCGCGCATTGAGTTGATTGAGTAAAAAACGGTTGAACGGGATGCTGGTATCCAGCAACCAGTTGAAGGTCGTGCGCGGCATGAAAGCCACATGACTGTCGCGCAGCGCGACGACATCATAGCGGCGCACTTCGGTTTTCAACAACGAACCCTCGCCGAACCAGCCACCGGCGAGCATGCCGGTAAAAGTTACTGCCTTGCCTGAAGGCGAGACGCTGCTCATTTTCAACAGCCCTTCCGTGACGCCCATCCAGTGCTCTACCGGATCGCCCTGCTTGCAGACAAAATTCCCGGCCTCAATGAAGCGCTCGCTGGTCTCACGCTCAACCCGCACCAACTGTTCTGACGACAAAGTACGCGCCCACAAAGTGTGGGTCAGTGCCTCAGACAGCGATGGTTTCACAATAGCCATGGATACCGTGTGTTGCAATGCAATATTGAAAGTCCCTGAATTGTCTGGCAAATGACACCCGGCAACGGATAAGGCCGTTATGATGGCATAAAAAATGTGGCGCAATGTATATCGCGGCGACCACGGCTTTGCACAATAATTAGACAGAGGCAGCAGATGGTGGAGACAGGCTTGAAACGGGTGGATACTTTCCCCCGTTTATTGTTGCAGCATGCGCAAACGCGGCCCGAACGGCCGGCGTTCCGTGAAAAAGATCTTGGCATCTGGCAGACCACCACCTGGTCACAGGTAGCGGAGGAAGTACGCTCGCTGGCGTGCGGTCTGGCCGCACTCGGCTTCAAGCGCGGGATGAACCTGGCCGTCGTCGGTGACAACCGGCCGCGTCTGTATTGGGCGATGTCTGCGGCGCAGTGCCTTGGTGGCGTTGCAGTGCCCTTGTATCAGGATGCGCCTGCAGCTGACATGGCTTTCGTGCTCGAGAATGCAGAAATTGATTTTGCGATCGTCGAGGATCAGGAGCAGGTCGACAAGCTGCTCGAGATCAAGGAATCCGTGCCTGGCATCAGCCACATCATCTATGACAATGAGCGCGGACTGCGCAACTACAATCAGCCGGCTGTGCATTCCTTCGTCAGCATACAAGAGCTGGGCCGCGAGTATGCGCGTTCGCATCCGGACTTTTTCCTGCAAGAAGTCGCCGCCGGCAGCACCGACGATGTTGCCGTCATTCTCTACACCTCCGGCACCACCGGCAAACCCAAGGGCGTCTGCCATTCGCATGCTGCGATGATCGCGACAGGTCGTGTGCTGGCTGCTTTCGACAAGCTCGACGCTGACAATGAACTGCTGTGCTATCTGCCGCTGGCGTGGGTGGGTGACTTCTTGTATTCGTTCGGGCTGTCGCACATCGTCGGCCTTTGCCTGAACTGTCCGGAGTCACCCGCGACTGTGATGAGCGACCTGCGCGAGATTGGCCCGACTTATTATTTCGGCCCACCGCGCATTTATGAAAACATCCTCACGCAAGTGATGATACGGATTGAAGACGCGAGCTGGATCAAGCGCAGCATGTTCCATTACTTCATGGGTGTAGCCCGCCGTGCCGGACTTGCCCTGCTGGATGGCAAAGGCAGCGTCAGCCTGAAAGACCGTCTGTTATATGGCATCGGTGAATTGCTGGTCTACGGTCCGCTGAAAAATGTGCTCGGTATGTCACGTATCAAGGTCGCCTATACCGGCGGCGAAGCGATCGGTCCCGACCTGTTCGACTTCTACCGCTCTATCGGCATCAACCTCAAACAACTATATGGCATGACCGAGACCTGCGTGACGGTCTGCATGCAAGCGTCCGGCGATGTGAAGCTCGATACCGTTGGCCGTCCGATGGCAGGTGTTGAAGTAAAGATCGGCGACAGTGGCGAAGTGCTGGTGCGCTCGCCGGGACTGATGCTGCACTATTACAAACGGCCTGACGCGACGGCCGAAGCGATTGATGCGAACGGATATTTCCAGACCGGTGACGCCGGCTTCTTTGATGCCGACGGCCACTTGAAAATTATCGACCGCGCCAAGGACGTTGGCAAGATGGCGCGTGGCGATATGTTTGCGCCCAAGTACATCGAAAATAAACTCAAGTTTTTCCCGTTCATCAAGGAAGCCGTCGCTTTCGGCGACGGTCGTGATGCCTGCAATGCGTTTATCTGCATCGACATGGAAGCCGTCGGCAACTGGGCAGAACGCCGCAACATCGCCTACAGCGGCTACACCGATCTGGCCGCTCAGTCCGATGTATATCAACTGATTGCCGACTGCGTCGAGAAGGTCAATGCCGACCTTGCTCATGACACCATGCTGGCAAGCTCGCAGATTCATCGCTTCCTGATTCTGCATAAAGAACTCGACCCGGATGATGACGAGCTCACGCGCACCCGCAAGGTAAGACGCGGCTTCATCGCCGAAAAATATGCGGTGCTGATCGATGCCTTGTACAGCAGTCGCAGCTCGCAGTTCATAGAAACGCAGGTCAAGTTCGAAGACGGCCGCAAGGGCAGCGTCAGCGCCGACCTGGCTATACGTGACGTACAAACTTTTAGCGCAGCACAAAAAGCGGCATGAATACAATAAGCGACAATAACAGCAGCAGCGCCAGTGCCGATCGAAAAATCGGCGAGGTGATTCTCGATTTGCGCCATATCTCGCTGTCTTTCGGCGGAGTCAAGGCGCTGACCGATATTTCATTCGATGTGCGCGAGCATGAGATTCGCGCCATCATCGGCCCCAACGGCGCCGGCAAGAGCTCAATGCTGAATGTGATCAATGGTGTCTACCGTCCGCAGCAGGGCGAGATCATTTATCGCGACCAGCATTTGAAGGACATGAACACGTATGCGGCCGCCAAGAGCGGTATTGCGCGCACCTTCCAGAATATTGCGCTGTTCAAGGGCATGAGTGTGCTCGACAACATCATGACCGGCCGCAATCTTCAGATCAAAAGCAATTTCCTGATGCAGGCACTGTATCTGGGCCCGGCACGCAATGAAGAAATCTCGCACCGTATCAAGGTCGAGGAAATCATTGATTTTCTGGAGATTCAGCATATTCGCAAGACGCCGGTTGGGCGCCTGCCATATGGCTTGCAAAAACGGGTTGAGCTCGGCCGCGCACTCGCCGCCGAACCGCAGATTCTGTTGCTCGACGAGCCGATGGCGGGCATGAACGTCGAAGAGAAACAAGACATGTGCCGTTTCATTCTGGACGTGAACGCGCAGTTCGGCACCACCATCGTACTCATCGAGCATGACATGGGCGTGGTGATGGACATCTCCGACCGTGTGGTCGTGCTCGACTACGGCAAGAAAATTGGCGACGGCACGCCGGACGCCGTGCGCAGCAATCAGGATGTGATTAATGCTTATCTGGGTGTCGCGCATTAATAAAGTAACGCCACTGGATCCTGACTTTCGTCAGGATGACAGGCTCGCTGGGATACAGCGTCTTTAAATTATCAAAGGCTTTGCATGAACTGGAATTTTTTCTTTGAAGTCTTAATCGGCGGCCTGCTCTCCGGCATCATGTATGCACTGGTCGCGCTTGGCTTTGTGCTGATCTACAAGGCTTCCGGCGTGTTCAACTTCGCTCAAGGTGCGATGGTGTTTTTCGCTGCGCTGACTTGCGCATCGCTAGTCAACCAGAAAGGCTGGCCGTTGTGGGCTGCTATTGTCGCTACCATCATAGTCATGGCTCTTCTCGCTGTGACGGTTGAGCGCGTGGTGTTGCGCCGGCTCGTCAACCAGCCTGAGATTTCGCTGTTCATGGCTACCATCGGGCTGTCGTTTTTCATTGAAGGCCTGGCGCAGCTGATGTGGGGCTCGCAAGTGCAGCGGCTTGATCTCGGCATTGAGGACGTGCCTATGGAAAGCCTGCTCGAGAATTTCAATATCATGGTCTCGAAATTTGACGTCGTCGCCGCTGGTATCTGCGCACTGCTAGTGACATGCCTTGCGCTGTTTTTTTCGCGCACCAAGATCGGCCGCGCATTGCGCGCCGTCGCTGACGACCATCAGGCTGCACTGGCAGTGGGGATTCCGCTGCAACATATCTGGGCCATCGTCTGGGCTGTTGCCGGCTTCGTTGCCTTAGTCGCGGGCCTGCTGTGGGGTTCGCGCAATGGCGTGCAATTCTCGCTGACCTTTGTCGCGCTCAAGGCGCTGCCAGTGCTGATTCTGGGCGGCTTCACGTCGGTACCCGGCGCCATTCTGGGCGGCCTCATCATTGGCGCATCCGAAAAGCTGGCGGAAGTGTATCTGGGGCCGTTTGTGGGCGGCGGCATCGAGGGCTGGTTCCCGTATGTATTTGCGCTGCTGTTTTTGCTGGTGCGGCCGGAAGGCCTGTTCGGCGAAAAAATCATTCGCAGGATTTGACAGGGCAAATTGGCAGGGACTGTCTTGAACTCTTTTATTTGCAATTTAAAACTAGAATTTTCAGCAGCTTGACGCAAGACACTGGATCCCCCCTTGCAGGGCGCGTATTGGCTTGCAAGCCAATACCGTTCGGCAGGCAGATCGCATGCGATCTGAAGCCCCTACTCACCCTGCGCCGGGATGATCGTAGTGGTTTAAGGGTCGCCTGAAAATCGACCGTCATTCCGGCGAAAGCCGGAATCCAGTGACTTGTAGCACTGAAGAATAACGACACGGAGTTTCGGTTTTCGCCGGAGCTTCGGCATTAAAGCAAGAAGGAAAAGTATGCTCTACCGCGAAGCAGGACAATTCAAATCAAGTTATCAGGCCGACAGCCAGATCTTCCCTATACGCCAGGACCGTATCGGCATCCTGCTATTAATAGTCATCGCTTTTTTTGTAGTGCCGCTGTGGGCATCGCCGTATCTGTTCTCCGCGATCCTGATTCCATTCCTGATTTTTTCACTGGCCGCACTCGGCCTTAACATCCTGACCGGCTACGCGGGCCAGTTGTCGCTGGGTTCGGCCGCCTTCATGGCTGTCGGCGCGTTTGCATCGTATAACTTCATGCTGCGTATTCCCGGCATTCCTCTGCTGCTTGCTTTCATACTAGGCGGCTTGTGCGCGGCCATGGTCGGTATCGCTTTCGGTTTGCCATCGCTGCGCATCCGCGGTTTTTATCTGGCTGCGTCGACGCTGGCAACGCAGTTCTTCGTGGTGTGGGCACTGACCAAGATTCAGTGGTTCACCAACTATAGTTCGTCAGGCGTCATTACAGCGCAGAAGATGCGTATTTTCGACTACCAGTTCGATACGCCAGCGGCAAAGTATTTGCTTGTGCTGGGCATCGTTAGCATACTGGCGCTGCTGGCAAAGAATATGGTGCGCTCGAATGTAGGCCGCAGCTGGATGGCAGTGCGCGACATGGATGTGGCCGCCGAAGTGATCGGCATCCGTTTGATGCGCACCAAACTGCTCGCGTTTGCCGTCAGCTCGTTTTACTGCGGCGTCGCCGGCGCCTTATATGCATTTGCGTATCTGGGCACGGTCGAGCCGGAAGCGTATAGCCTGGACTTATCCTTCCGTATTCTGTTCATGGTCATCATTGGCGGATTAGGCTCGATCATGGGCTCCTTCCTTGGCGCCGCCTTCATCGTGCTGCTGCCTGTGCTGCTGAACATTCTTGCCCATGCACTGGCAATGCCGACCTCGGTCGCATCAAATCTGGAATTGATGGTGTTCGGTGCGCTGATTATTTTCTTTCTGATCGTCGAGCCGCATGGTCTGGCGCGAATCTGGCAAATCGCCAAAGAAAAACTGCGCCTGTGGCCTTTCCCGCATTAATAAATTTTATCAAGGAGGAGCGTATGAAATTCGTTAAATCCATTTTGCTCGGCGCACTATTGCTGAGCTCGGCGAGCGTCGCCTGGTCGCAGCAATTTATCCCGATGCTGTCTTATCGTGTAGGCGCGTATGCAGCCGGCGGCAGCGGCTTTTACGGCGGCGTGATTGACTACATGAATCTGGTGAACATGAATGGCGGCATCAACGGCGTCAAACTGGTATGGGAAGAGTGCGAGACTGAATACAACGCATCGCGCGGCGTGGAATGTTATGAGCGCCTGAAGAGCAAGAATGGTGGCGCGACCATCGTCGAGCCGCTTTCTACCGGCATCGCTTACGGCATTCTGGACCGTGTTGGCGCCGACAAGATTCCGATGACGACACTCGGCTATGGCCGCTCCGATGCCGCCAATGGCAAGGTATTCCCGTATGTGTTCCCGCTGTTGACGACTTACTGGAATCAGGCCGCTGCGATGGTCAGTTATCTTGGCGAAAAATCCGGTGGCATGGATAAGCTCAAAGGCAAGAAGATCGTGCATCTGTATCACGACTCTGCGTATGGCAAAGAACCTTTGCCGGTACTGGAAGCGGAAGCAGCAAAGTATGGCTTCGAGCTGATCAAGATTCCGGTTGCGCCACCGGGCAATGAACAGCAATCGCAATGGCTGCAAATCCGTCAGGCCAAACCTGACTACGTGATCATGTGGACTTTCGGCGTGATGAGTGCAGTCGGCCTCAAGACAGCACAGCGCAATGGCTTCCCGCGCGAGAAAATCCTCGGTGTCTGGTGGGCGGGTTCGGAAGAAGATACCGAACCGGCTGGCGATGCTGCAAAGGGTTACACAACGATGACGTTCAACACACCGGGCGACTATCCGGTGCTGGAGGAAATCCGCAGCAAGGTCTATGGCGCCGGCAAGGGCAACCTGTCCGACAAAGAGCGTATCGGTAATGTCTTCCATATGCGAGGCGTGACTGCCGGCATCCTGATGGTCGAAGGCCTGCGCAATGCGCAGGCCAGGTTCGGCAAAGGCAAGGTCATGACGGGCGAGCAGATGCGTTGGGGCCTGGAGAATTTGAACGTCGACGCCAGCCGTCAAAAAGCACTCGGCGCTTTCGATATGTTCCCACCTGTGAAAACCTCGTGTGATGACCATGAAGGTTCGGGCGCGGTCAAGGTTCAGCAATGGGATGGCAGCAAGTGGGTCGCGCTGTCGAAGACCTGGATCACGGGTGACAAAGTACTGGTGCGCAGACTGCTTGAAGAATCTTCGGCTGCTTATGCTAAAGAAAAAGGCATTACGCCTGCGTGTTTGAAATAAGCGCGTGAAGTAATAGCGTGAAGTAAGCGCGTGAAGCAAGAGCGCGGGCAATAACGAGAAAGACACTGGGTTCCAGCTTTCGCTGGAACGACGGAGTTAGTTAAACCACCGTCATCCCAGCGAAAGCTGGGATCCAGTGTCTTGAAGTTGCAAACCACTAAAGCAAAATCAAATGACGACCACCGCAACCCAACCCATCCTCGCTGTCAACAACATCGAAGTCATTTACGACCACGTGATTCTGGTCCTGAAAGGCGTCTCGCTCAATGTGCCGCGCGGGAAAATCGTCGCGCTGATGGGCGCCAACGGTGCGGGCAAGTCAACAACCTTGAAATCGATTTCAACTTTGCTGCGCGGCGAGCGCGGTGATGTCACCAAAGGCAGCGTGGAATTCAACGGCGAGCGCGTCGATCAGATGACCCCGAATGAATTAGTCAAACGCGGCCTGTCGCAAGTCATGGAAGGCCGGCACTGTTTCGGCCACCTGACGATAGAGGAAAATCTGCTGACTGGCGCTTATACGCGCAAGATCAGTCGCAGCGAATTAAAAGATGCGCTGGATAAGGTGTATCACTATTTCCCGCGCCTGAAGCAGCGTCGTACCTCACAGGCAGGTTATACGTCCGGCGGCGAACAGCAAATGTGCGCGATCGGTCGCGCGCTGATGGCCAAGCCGGCGATGATTTTGCTCGACGAGCCATCGATGGGACTGGCGCCGCAAATTGTCGAAGAGATTTTCGAGATCGTCAAAGATCTCAACAGCACCGAGCAGGTATCTTTCCTGCTGGCGGAACAAAACACCACCGTAGCGCTGCGCTACGCCGACTTCGGTTACATCCTCGAGAATGGCCGCGTGGTGATGGAAGGCGCAGCAGCCGACCTGAGCACGAATGAAGACGTCAAAGAATTTTATCTCGGTGTTTCCGGTGCGGGCCGCAAGAGCTTTCGCGACATGAAATTTTACCGCCGCCGCAAACGCTGGCTGGCCTGATCTGTCTCCACATTTTTTACGGAATTTTATGTCTGATTTATTTGATGCGCTGGAAGCTCGCGACCCTGCTGCGCGCGAACGTGATTTGATCACTGCACTGCCGGCTCTGATTGAGCAGGCACAAACTGCGCCAGGCTGGGCTTCAATTTTACAAGGCGTTGCGCCACGCGATATCACATCACGCGCCGCACTCGCGCAATTACCTGTCACACGCAAGTCCGACTTGAAAGAGCTGCAAAATGCAGCGCTGCCCTTCGGCGGCTTGAACAGTACGCCTACTGCAAAGCTGGGCCGTATTTTCATGTCGCCGGGCCCGATCTTTGATCCGGAAGGACGTGGTGCTGATTACTGGCGCTATGCGCGACCATTTCATGCGCTAGGCGTGCGCAGCGGCGACATTATCCAGAATTGTTTTGCGTACCACTTCACGCCAGCCGGCCTGATGGTCGAAGGCGGCGCAGCGAAACTGGGCTGTCCGGTGATACCGGCCGGCAGCGGCCAGACCGAAATGCAGGTGCAGGCAATGAACTTGTTGCGCCCGAAGGTCTATGCCGGCACGCCATCGTTTTTGAAAATCATTATCGAAAAAGCGTTGGAGATGGGAACGGATATTTCCAGCGTGACGCAGGCACTGGTCGGTGCGGAGGCATTGCCGCCATCACTGCGCAACTGGCTGCAGGAGCATGGGGTGCGCCATGTATTACAGACGTATGGCTCGGCCGACATCGGCAATATTGCCTATGAGACCTTGAGCGATGGCGCACTCAATCCCGGCATGGTGCTGGACGAAACACTGCTGCTGGAAATTGTTAGGCCGGGCACCGGCGACCCGGTACCCGATGGCGAAGTCGGTGAAGTCGTCATCACTTCGTTCAATCCCGACTATCCGTTGATCCGCTTTGCCACCGGCGACATGTCAGCGGTGTTATCGGGCGTTTCGCCTTGCGGCCGCACGAATACACGCATTAAAGGCTGGATGGGACGCGCGGACCAGACTACTAAAATACGAGCGATGTTTGTACATCCGTCACAGGTCGCCGAGATCGTGCGCCGTCATCCGCAAATAACGAAGGCGCGACTGGTAGTGACAGGCGAAATGGCAAATGATGTGATGACGCTGCATTGTGAAGTCGCCAGCAAGGACATGGCCATGCAAACGGCGTCGATTGTAGAAGCGATTCGGGATGTGACCAAACTGCGCGGCGACGTCAAACTGGTGGCCGCCGGCAGCTTGCCCAATGATGGCAAGGTGATTGAGGATGCGCGCAGCTATCAATAAATTTTGCTGAACTCAAACCGCCCTACACTCACTTTCCATTGCAGGTATTCAAGCGATCACTTTATTCGTTAATTTCCGGTAGCGTGGGCAGCATGCCCACCGCTACATTCAAGGCTTGCACAAGTGATGCCTTGCTCAGGGTTTCTCGACGATCAGGGAAACTCATCAAGTCGATTTGATCAAGCAGATAAATTCGACCTTCCCGAGTGAGCTTATCCAAGGTATGGCGTTCATCGTAGAGAAATTGCTCCAACTTATCTAACTTTGAAAAATAGATGTTGTTGGCATCACTTGGTATTTTCAGATAGAAGAACAGTAGGCATGTGATGAGGAATCCTTTGTTTTTAATGCTTGAATTAAGGTATATCGTAGCCCGCTTATAGAATTCATCCGAGTATTCGGACTTTGCTAATTCCTTCCTGCCTTCTGCGCTTAAAAACTTCATGATTTGCATTTTAGGCGAGATCGTTTGCTGTGCCTTCGGCACTGGCGCCGGAACTGGCGCCAGCAATGCATCGTTGGAAGAAAGTAATTTGTCCAGATAAAGATTGAGTTTATCTGCCGCCGCCGCCAGCAAATCGGCATCCATTTGCAGTCCCGACTTGCCATCCATGCTGATAGTTTTGGGTCGCAGATGTTGACAGAGCACACGGCCATTTATGAAGCCACCCAACACCCGCATGCGCAAAGTGTCGAACTCTTCCATTGTCAAGCCGGAGTCGCGGCATTGCTGAATGACTTGTCTGTCCAGTGCCAGACAAAATGCTTCCAGTTTTTCGGGCAAATGGGCAGGCTTATTTGCGTCATCCGGAAATACGACGTTGATGACGGACTTTGCGTAGGACTGCTGGCCTTCTTTGGTGAAGATTTTCTGATGAAACTTGACCAACTTATCACCCCAAGTCCAGATATCTTTGGCGCTGAATAACTGAACCGGCCAAGTACGCGGGATAGAACGCACCTCTTTTGCCGTGATGGGAGAACGGGAAAATTCCAATAACTGCTGACGGTTAAGCGGGCCGTCTTTATCTGACAGCATATCCTGCACGACCTTGGCGGTTATAGCTTGATTCCGTTGTTTGCCACGACCCGTTATGACTGGCGGGCTATGCGATGCCCGGGTATTTTGCGCTTCGGGTGGCGCGACCAAATCGCTACTTTTTTGTGCCGTGCCGACTTTCATTGTCGCCGGCTTTTTTTTGGCTGAATCCGGCTGGTCGACTGGCAATCCTGCTTTACTTTGTTCTGATACGCCATTTATGACTCTTGAGGTTTGACTAAGCGGCTTCATGATGAATTTCTCCGGTAAAAGGGCTAATTCTTTAAAACACCACTTTTCATCGGTCACCCAAATCGTCTTTCGGTTCTCCAAATTAAATATTTCATTTTGGAGGCGATCAATGATCAGCGCACGCTCTGCTGTTAGATTTTGCGGTACATCAAGCACATTCAGATATCGCCTAACAACTTAATAAACACTACTTGCACTCATTTTTTCTTGCTTACTCCTGGCAAGAACTTTTATGAGGAGTCGTCATGCGCGCTATTCACTCCAGTATTAATCAACGTAGTACCCGTATCCCATCGATTTCAAACAAATCACCAATGAATAAGTCTTCCGGAGCACCGGTTTTGCGAACGCGGCGCCTCGCCGTGGCATCTACAAGCTGGCATCACATTCAGCGCTCAAATTATTACTTCGATGCGAGCCACCAAAGCGTCAAGACACTGCGCGTGCTTTTGGCGGAATGCCAATCCGGCGCCCCCCGTCTCGGTCAGCATTCACCATTAAAACTGTTGGCGCAATCATTCGACGTGCTACTGGATTCGATTCGCCCGGGTATGGATGACGATGGTGAAAGTCGTGATTATTTTTTCCGCCTGCTGCGCATGCATTTAAGAGGCCTTGCAGCGCCAGAGCTTCAGGGACTGGTAAAGCTACTCAAGTCCCTGCCTTACGATTGCTATGTAGCCGAGCCCGTCAGCGACGTTGCATGTTTGCGCGATTACGGGTTTACCAACGGGCCGCCATTCCATAGGCAGCGCACACTACTACAATCCCATGAATTTTTTCATCTACTTGAGGAGGTACAGCAGCAAGCTTTAATCAGGTCATCAGGTCAAAGTACTTGTTCCATAGAAGCACTCGCGCCGATTGCGCGTACATGGCTGGCGAACTGCGCGGCAGGCTGGCTACTATCTGACAAGTCCATGCTCGAAATACTGGATGCGGTGCGACAGCTCGCGACTCTGCTTGATGTGCCAGCTATTGCGAAAGGAGTGATGGCAGCGACGTTGTCTTCACGTGCGAGCGTGGTGGAATTACAGGAAGCGCAGCTACTGATTGATCGCGATGTGGCGACGCATTTAGTCAAGGACCAAAGCGGCAAATTATTTGCCTATGTGCTGCGTGACTTGCTTGAGTTATTACTGACAAAAAAACTATTCGGCAATGAAATCGTTCCAGAGCAACTGAATGTAGAGCAACGATGTGACTTGCTCAATTGTCTGACGCGGATCATTGACTATGGCAGCCCGCCAGCCGTCGCCACCACATTGCAAGCTCAGGCTGAAACGATGCGGGCTGATGCGAAGTTTTTTGGCAAAGTCCAGATCATGCCGACCCTGGGCTCGGCACTCGGCCATGCGTGGATCGCGCCTGTGCTGTCGCTGACGGCAGACACTACGCAGAAAAGCATCAAAACCGGTACCCGCTTCATGCACTCCGGTTTTAATCTGGTGGCCAGGGAATGCGCGATTCGTGAATGGCCGGTACGCTTTTTATCAAGCCTGGAAAATGAGCACGCATTTTCTACCGACTGTGCATGGCAATTGCCTGTGCCCGTTGAAGCAGAACGCTTGCAGTCCGCAGCGGAAGAAATTATCCGCGAGTGGCGCGAGCATGGATTAGCCTACCGCTTCACCGGCAGGCATGCCGCCGTTGATGCAACTGGCTGCCGGATAACGGTATGGCAGGCAGTCCAGCGTGGCATGACTACCGACGCACTTGCGCTGTTTCAACATTACAATCGCGGCTTGCCAGAGCCAGAATCCCCGACCGAGTTATGGTTGCGGCTCGATGGCATGATGCGCTGGCTGGAACAAATGAAACCGTCGAATCCGACTGCACTTTAAATTCGTCGGACAACGAGCGGTGGCATCGCGGATAGTGCCGGCACTGATTTAGCACGATCGTTTTATTTTTACCCTATAATCGACCGGTCATCCAAAACCAATTCAAAGGAAACATGTCATGGCCCTGCCCGCCGCCCTGCAAAACCTGAGCTTGCCTGTCATTGGATCGCCATTGTTCATTGCCAGCGGTCCGCAATTAGTGATCGAGCAATGCAAGGCGGGCATCGTTGGCTCGTTTCCTGCGCTGAATGCGCGGCCAGCTGAAATGCTCGATACCTGGCTCACCGATATTCAACAGGCCCTTGCTGCGCACAAGGCAGCGCATCCGGACGCTATCATTGGCCCGATTGCGGTTAACCAGATCGTGCATCAGTCCAATGACCGTCTCGCGCATGACGTAGAAGTCTGCGTCAAACATAAAATTCCTATCATCATTTCCTCGCTGCGCGCGCCACCTAAGGAAATGCTGGATGCGATTCATAGTTATGGCGGCATCGTCTTGCACGACATCATTACGATACGCCACGCACAAAAAGCGCTGGAAGCTGGCGTGGATGGCTTGATTCTGGTGGCAGCTGGTGCCGGCGGTCATGCGGGTGGTTTGTCGCCATTTGCGCTGGTCGGTGAAATCCGCAAATTCTTTGACGGCCCGATTGCCTTGTCCGGCTCTATTGCGACCGGCGATGCGGTACTGGCCGCCCAGGCGATGGGCGCTGATTTTGCCTATATCGGTTCGCGCTGGCTGGCTACGCAGGAAGCCAACACCAGTGAAGAATACCGGCAGGCGATTGTGGAATCGAGCGCAGCTGATGTGGTGTACACGAACTTGTTCACCGGCGTGCATGGCAACTACCTGAAAAAATCCATCGTCAATGCGGGATTGGATCCAGACAATCTGCCGGAAGCCGACAAAACCAAAATGAATTTCGCCACCACCGGCGGCGCCAAAGCCTGGCGAGATATCTGGGGCGCCGGTCAGGGCGTGGGCATGATGGAAGATGTGCCTACGGTTGCCGAAGTGGTGACGCGCCTGAAGAAGGAATATGTCGCCGCACGCGAGCGGGTGATGACTAAGACCTATCCGGCATCCAGCAAGTAATTGCCGCTGACTTCGGCGGCGCCGGCGCGCCGCAGTTGCGTCACCGCCCAATGCGCGAGATGGATGGTGCCGTAACTCAGGTAGTGCGCATTTGCCGCCGATACCAGCGGTATCTCACTCAGCAAGCGGGGCACGTCGGAGAGCTTGATTTTCTGGCGGTCCAGCAGCAAAAATTTCAACAGTACCTTCACCGCATTTTGCGCATTGCGCACCGGATCGGCCTCCAGATAATCGACGCGCGAATGTGCCACTGCCAGTGATTTCTTGAAGTCGGTGAACGGCGCGCCATGGCCGGGTATCACGATGCGGACATCGAGTTCGCCGAGCATGTCGAGTGTGGCGCGCGCCTCCTTGAAACCGGGTCGGCCATCAAGCTCCGGGAAGATCACGCCAAAGCCTTTTTCCCACAGCGCGTCGGCTGAGATCAGGATGCCTTCGGCTTCGCAATACAGCACGACCGATTGCGGATCATGGCCGGGCGCCGATAACGCAACCCAGTCCAGATCCCCCAGCCGTAATTTGTCGCCCGGGTGCATGACGTCTTCGGCGCTGAAGCGTTCGCAATGCTGGCCGGTGGCCTGAAAGCTGAGCTTGGTGCGATCCCATTTGTCGATCTTGACCATTTCAGCAGCTGGTATCGCCGTGCGAAGTTTGTAATTGTCCTGCAAAATTTTATTGCCGCCGCAATGATCCGAATGCAAATGCGTGTTGTAGATCGCATCCAGATTGCGCTCTTGCAGCACATGTCTGACCAGTGCCAGCGTCTGCTCGGCGTGACTGGCATATCCGGTATCGACGATTGCGGTCTGTTCCTTGCCGACGAAAAGAACGTTATTCGAGGAGAGCCAGCCGCGCTCCAGTACATGCATGGATTTTGGGAAATTCATTTTTTCATTTGATAAGCGAGCGATATTTTTGCGAACTCGGTCAGCAATTCCTGCGTCCCGCCATTGAAGGTACTGAATGCATTACCAGTACGGACCACCAGCCTTGGTGGAAATAGCCAGCCGGCGCGTGGTATGCCTATCATTTTGGCGCTGCGCACCTCGGACCAGCCGACATGACGGTTGACCAGCCAGGTCTGTGTGATGCCCTGTTCGTCTATGGTAGTGGTCGAATGCAGGAAGCCGTAGTAAGACAGCAGCAGCAAGGCCAGTGCGCCGAACAGCAAGAGCTGGACGCCGAGACCGTAATCCATCAGCGGGAAGCGCAGCGCGACGCTAATGCCATAACCGGCCAACACGATCGTGAATAAAGTCGCAAGCAGCTTGAACCATGGGCTGTAGGCGGGTCCGCTTAGATTCTGCTGCGGCTTGTAAAAGCTATACGGGTTGGCTTGCGCATTTTCCATATCGTGCATTCTCTGCTCCCGTTTACTTACCCGTACTGGCGTGGTCACTGTGCGCTGCGTCGCTGCATGATCGCCATCCAGATTCGCAATTTTTCTGATTCCGACGCAACGCCCCAATCGACAATTTCATCAATCGTTCGCGCGCAACCGTCGCACAGGCCTGTCGCACGGTTCATCGTGCAGACATTAATGCACGGCGAAGGCAGCGCGCCATGATGTTGCGCGGGATTGAAATTTTTTAAATTCATGCGATCGCAGTCTGATTCATGATTTGACTCACAATCCGGCGCGCGATTTTTTTTCGCACAGCTTCGCGTTAAAACGCTCCGGTGTAATCACGCAGCGCTCATGTTCTCCTTCGCTGATTTTGTCTTCGCCATCCCAGGCCTCTACCTTGAAACGGATACGCCGGCCTTCAACAGCAGTCACTTCGCCCCTGATCGTCAACGTCATCCCCGGCGGCGTCGCGGCCAGATGGGAAAAGCTCACATGCGTGCCCAGACTCTGTTCATGCGGCCAGTCGGTATAAGGCAAGATCCCTTGCGTGCAAGCCAGCTCCATTAACCCGACCATGTAGCCGGTTGCCAGCACTTCCGGCATCTCGCACGCCATCGGTATGTCATGAAACAAAGCTGGCACGGTGGCGCGCTGCGGCACCTGATATGTCCATTCGAAACGAATCCCTGCCTGCAGTTCCGGCTTCATTATTTTGTCTCCCTGGCGGCGATTGCATTACCTGCACGACTGGCCGCTTTGCGGCCAAGATGATTCGATATGAACTGGCCTGCGTCAACAACAGCTTGCAGGTCAATGCCGGTTTTGATGCCTAAGCCTTGCATCAGGTAGAGCACGTCTTCGGTCGCGACGTTGCCAGTCGCACCTTTTGCATACGGACAGCCACCCAGTCCGGCAACTGATGAATGAAAAATCGACACGCCCACTTCCAGCGCCGCATAAATATTTGCCAGTGCCTGACCATAGGTGTCATGAAAATGACCAGCCAGCCGGTCCACCGGAAAATCGCGTGACAGGCGCTCGAACAGTTGTTGCACTTGACGCGCGGTGCCCACACCTATTGTGTCGGCGATATCGAATTCGTCGCAGCCAAGATCCTGCATGCGCTTGACCACATCGGCGACTGCATCAGGCGCTACGTCACCCTGATACGGGCAGCCGAATGAACAGCTGATGCTGCCGCGCATCCGCAGGCCGTGTGCTTTGGCTGCAACGGCAACTTCACGAAACCGCTCTATGGATTCCGCAATCGAGCAATTGATATTTTTTTGCGAGAAAGCCTCTGAGGCCGCGCCGAAGATCACGATCTCATCAGCCTTTGCTGCCAGCGCTGCTTCCAGCCCTTTCATGTTCGGCACCAGCGCCGAGACCAGCATGCCGGGCTTGCGCGTAATCTGCTGCATCACCTCGCCGGACGTTGCCATCTGCGGCACCCACTTCGGCGACACGAAGGCTGCCGCTTCAATATTCGAAAACCCGGCAGCGCTCAAGCGGTTCACCAGTTCGACCTTGACCGCAACCGGTATGGTTTCCTTTTCATTTTGCAGGCCGTCGCGCGGACCCACTTCAATGATCTTTACTGACGCAGGAAGAGAAACGCTCATGCTGCCTCCGCAATCTGGAACGATAATAATTGTGCGCCTTCGGCGACCTGATCGCCGACTGCATACAAGAGCTCGGCGACGGTGCCTTTGGCCGGCGCATTGATCGTGTGCTCCATTTTCATCGCCTCCATGATCAGCAGCGGCGCACCCTGCTCCACTTCAGCGCCGGCGGCCACCAGCAGCGCAACGATCTTGCCCGGCATAGGCGCAGTCAGTCGGCCGCCTTCGGCTTCCGCTTCTCCGGCATGCGCAATCGGATCGCGCCAATGCAATTGCCAATGCCGGCCGCCATGGAATACATGAAACAATTCCTGCTCGCGCACGACACTACCCGGCACCGCCTTGCCATTCAGGCGCAAAGTCAATGTCGCCGCTTGCTGGCGTATGTCTTTGAGCGGCAAAGACTGCCCGTCTAAACGCAACTGCCAGCCATCCGGCTGATAGGCAAGTTGCACGGTCACGCTGCCGGCATCATTTGAAAAACTCAGCGTGCGTTCAAGCTGCCCGTTCATGCGCCAGCCTGATGTCTGCGCCCAGGGATCATTAGTCGCCGCTGCACGTTCGGACTGCAGCAGGCTCGCTGTTGCCAGTGCCAGCGCTTCGGCTGATGGCAATTCTGCCGGCGGGAACAGCGCGGCCGGATTTCGTTCGATCAGACCGGTGTCGAGGTCAGCCGTGGAGAACGCTGTGCTGCTAATCAAGCGGCCGAGAAAAGCAATGTTGGTCGCGACCCCGACTACCTGATATTCAGCCAGCGCCTGCGCCATGCGTGACAATGCCTGCTCACGGTCTTTGCCCCAGACGATCAGTTTGGCAATCATCGGGTCGTAATACGGCGAGATCGCATCGCCTTCACGCACACCGGCGTCAATCCTCACCGCAGAGCCCGTCTCGAAATGCACCGCTTGCGGCATATGCATATGCTTGAGCGTGCCGATCGACGGCAGAAAACCCTTCTCCGGATTTTCTGCATAAATGCGCGCTTCAATCGCGTGACCATTAATGTCGAGCTGCTCTTGCTTCAGCGGCAGGGCTTCGCCGAATGCCACCCGCAGCTGCCACTCGACCAGATCGGTACCGGTAATCATTTCCGTCACCGGATGCTCGACCTGCAGGCGCGTATTCATTTCCATGAAATAGAAACTGCCGTCCTGATTGGCAATGAACTCCACCGTGCCGGCACCGACATACGCTACTGCCTGCGCGGCAGCAACGGCAGCTTCACCCATCGCTCGCCGGCGCTCGTCAGTCATGCCCGGGGCGGGCGCTTCTTCCAAGACTTTTTGATGGCGGCGCTGCACCGAGCAATCGCGTTCAAACAGATATACGCACTGACCATGACTGTCAGCGAAGACTTGTATTTCAATGTGGCGCGGCCGGCTCAGATATTTTTCGACCAGCACACGGTCGTCGCCAAAACTGCTGATCGCTTCACGCTGGCAGGAGGCGAGCGCGTCCTTGAAGTCGGCGCTGGCCTCGACAATCCGCATACCCTTGCCGCCGCCACCGGCACTCGCTTTCAATAAAACCGGATAACCGATCATGTCAGCCTGCTGTTGCAAAAATTCCGGTTCCTGATTGTCACCGTGATAGCCGGGCACCAACGGCACACCGGCTTTTTCCATCAGGGTTTTGGCGGCAGACTTTGAACCCATTGCGCGAATCGCCGAAGCCGGCGGTCCGATGAAGACCAGGCCGGCTTGCGCACACGCGTCAGCGAAATCAGCGTTCTCGGACAAGAAACCGTAACCGGGGTGGATGGCCTGCGCGCCTGTTGCAAGCGCGGCCTCGATAATGCGCGCCGCTTGCAGATAACTTTCCTTGGCCGGTGCAGGACCAATGGCGACGGCTTCATCGCACATGGCAACGTGACGCGAACTGGCGTCGACGTCGGAATGGACGGCAACAGTTTGCATGCCAAGCCGGCGTGCGGTGGCTGCGACGCGGCAGGCGATTTCGCCACGGTTTGCAATCAGGATTTTTTTGAACATAGTGCGCTCCGCTTGTATTTTTTATGTGCTGGCTTAGGAGGAAAGACGCTGGGTTCCGGCTTCCGCCGGAACGACGGTTGAGATTTAGGCGATCTTCACATTACTACCGTCGCCCCAGCGAAAGCTCGGGCCCAGCGTCTTTTGTCGTTAACCCTGCAGCCCGGTCTTGCCGTGCATCCCCAAGCGTGCCAGCAGCGCCTGATCTTCCTCAACCTCGGGATTGCCCGTCACCAGCAATTTCTCGCCATAGAAAATCGAGTTCGCCCCCGCCAGAAAACACAGCGCCTGCATCCCCTCGCCCAGCTGCCGCCGCCCTGCCGACAGCCGCACCCGCGCCTTCGGCATCGTGATGCGCGCAACCGCAATCGTGCGCACAAACTCGAGCGGGTCCAGCGGCTCCTGACCATGCAGCGGCGTGCCTTCAACCTGCACCAGATGATTGACCGGCACCGATTCCGGATACGGATTCAGGTTCGCCAGCTGCGCAATCAGGCCCGCGCGCTGCAGCCGCGACTCGCCCATGCCGACGATGCCGCCGCAGCAGACTTTCAAGCCCGCATGGCGCACATGGCCGAGCGTGTCGAGCCGGTCCTGGTAGTCACGCGTGGTGATAACGTCGCCATAGAACTCCGGTGCGGTGTCGAGATTGTGGTTGTAGAAATCCAGGCCTGCGCCTTTGAGCCGTTCGGCCTGCGCTTCTTCGAGCATGCCGAGAGTGGCGCAGGTTTCCATCCCCAAGGCTTTGACGGCCTTGACCATGTCTTCGACGGCGTCGAGATCGCGGTCTTTCGGCGCCCGCCATGCGGCACCCATGCAGAAGCGCGTGGCGCCCTGTTCTTTGGCAGCCTGCGCAGCGGCGACGACTTCTTCCAGCGGCAGCATTTTCTGCGCCGTCACGCCGGTGTCGTAGCGCGCCGCCTGCGGGCAGTAGCCGCAGTCTTCGGGACAGCCGCCGGTCTTGATCGACAGCAGCGTGGCGAGCTCGACTTCGTTGGCGTTGAAGTGTTCGCGGTGCACTTGCTGCGCGCGCCACAGCAAGTCATTGAACGGCAGCGCAAAGAGGGCGGCGACCTCCGCCACGGGCCAGGTTTCATAGGCAGTGGCAGCGGCGGCGACTTTTTTGGCGGCAGCATGAAAAGCAATCGGTTGCGATGACATGTAAAAATCTTTCAAGATAAAGTTTGTTCGAGCACGCTCAGCGTGCGCGTCGCGAGCAGCGTAATTTCTTCGTCACTCAAAATATACGGCGGCATCATATAAACTGTGTTGCCTATCGGGCGCAGCAATAATTCTTGCTCCAGCGCCTGCGTAAAAAACCGCCGTGCAAAGCCATCGGCGTTTTCAGGCTCGGCATCAAACGCGAAAATCATGCCCTGCTGCCGAAAATGCTTAACCTTAGGATGTGCGTCAATCGGCGCGAGTGCATTGCGCAATTTATCAGCACGTAATTTGTTTTGCGCAAGGACATCGTCTTCATCAAAAATCGCCAGCGTCGCCAGCGCTGCGCGGCAAGCTAGCGGATTGCCGGTGTACGAGTGTGAATGCAAAAACCCGCGCGCCATTTCGCTGTGATAAAACGCCTGATAAATTTCTTCCCGCGTCATCACCAGCGACAACGGCAGATATCCGCCACTAATACCCTTCGACAGGCAAATGAAGTCTGGCCAGATGCCAGCCTGCTCGCAAGCGAAGAAGCTGCCCGTGCGGCCGCAACCGACGGCGATTTCATCGGCAATTAAATGCACATTGAATTCATCGCACAGCGCGCGCAAGCATTGCAGATAGACCGGGTCATGCATAACCATACCGGCCGCGCATTGCACCAGCGGTTCGACAATCACGGCGGCTATCTTTTCGGCGCGCTGTTCCAGCAAATTGCGCAAGTCTTGCGCTGCGCGCCGCGCGACATCTGCGGCGCTCTCGCCTTCTTGTGCCAGACGCGCATCAGGTGACGCCACCACATGCGCACGCTGCAATAGCGGCCCGTAGGCATCGCGAAACAAGGGCACGTCCGTCACTGCCAGTGCGCCGATGGTCTCGCCGTGATAACTGCCGGCGAGGCAAACGAATTCCTGTTTGTCTGGCTGTCCCCGGTTGCGCCAGCTATGAAAGCTCATCTTGAGCGCGATCTCGACAGCCGATGCGCCATCGGACGCATAGAAGCAATGTCCGAGCACGCCACCTGTGCGTGCAGCGAGCTGTTCCGACAATTGCACTACCGGCTCGTGCGTGAAGCCGGCCAGCATCGCATGCTCGAGCTTGTCGAGCTGGTCTTTCAAGGCATTGTTGATGCGCGCGTTCGCGTGGCCAAACAGGTTCACCCACCATGAACTGATCGCATCGAGATAGCGCTTGCCATCGTGGTCCATCAGCCATGCGCCACGGCCATGGCTGAGCGCCACCAGCGGCATGCTTTCGTGGTGCTGCATCTGCGTGCATGGATGCCAGACGCTGTGCAGGCTGCGCGCCACCCAATCCTGTGTTGAATCTGTGTGCATTACATCCTGAACAAGCCAAACTTCGTTTCGGGAATAGGCGCATTCAATGCCGCCGACAGGCCAAGCCCCAGGACCATGCGCGTGTCGGCCGGATCAATGACGCCGTCGTCCCACAGCCGCGCGCTCGCAAAATACGGGTGACCCTGGTCTTCATATTGCTGGCGTATGGGCTGCTTGAAAGCCTGCTCTTCTTCAGCAGACCAGCTGCCGCCCCTGGCTTCGATGCCGTCGCGTTTGACGGTAGCCAGCACGCTTGACGCCTGTTCGCCACCCATGACCGAGATACGCGCGTTCGGCCACATCCACAGCATGCGCGGCGAATAGGCGCGGCCGCACATGCCGTAGTTGCCGGCGCCGAAACTGCCGCCGATGATGACGGTAAATTTCGGCACCGCAGCGGTCGCCACGGCGGTGACCATCTTGGCGCCATTGCGCGCAATGCCCTCGTTTTCGTATTTGCGTCCGACCATGAAGCCGGTGATGTTCTGCAAAAATACCAGCGGTATCTTGCGCTGGCAGCACAGCTCGATGAAATGCGCACCTTTCAATGCCGATTCGGAAAACAGAATGCCGTTGTTGGCGATGATGCCGACCGGCATACCGAAGATATGCGCAAAGCCGCACACCAGTGTGGTGCCATAGCGCGCCTTGAATTCATCGAACTCGCTGCCGTCGACGACGCGCGCAATGACTTCACGCACATCGAAAGGCTTGCGGGTATCTGTCGGTATCACGCCATATAGTTCTGAGGCCGGATGCAGCGGCTCGGCCGCTTCGCGCAGCACCAGTTGCTGCGGCTTCTGCCGGTTCAGGTTGCCCACGATCGTGCGCGCCAATGACAGCGCATGCAGATCATCCTGCGCCAGATGGTCGACAACACCAGACAAACGCGTATGCACGTCACCGCCACCGAGGTCTTCGGCTGTGACGACTTCACCGGTCGCGGCTTTTACCAAAGGCGGGCCACCGAGGAAAATCGTGCCCTGCTCCTTGACGATGATGGACTCATCACTCATCGCCGGCACATACGCGCCGCCGGCCGTGCACGAACCCATGACGACGGCAATTTGCGGAATGCCTTGCGCCGACATCGTGGCCTGATTAAAAAAGATACGGCCGAAGTGCTCGCGGTCGGCAAAGACTTCATCCTGATTGGGCAGGTTCGCGCCACCGGAGTCAACCAAGTACACGCATGGCAAATTGTTTTGCGCGGCGATCTCTTGTGCGCGCAAATGTTTTTTGACCGTCATCGGGTAGTAGGTGCCGCCCTTGACGGTGGCGTCATTACAGACGATCACGCATTCCTGACCCTTGATGCGGCCAATGCCGGTGATAATGCTGGCTGCCGGCGCAACATTGCCGTACATATTCAGTGCGGCCAGTTGCGAAAATTCAAGAAAAGGCGTGCCGGGGTCGAGCAGCATTTGCACACGCTCGCGCGGTAGCAGCTTGCCGCGGCCGGTGTGCTTTTTGCGAGCGTCTTCACCGCCGCCTAACGCGATTTTTTCGCAATGGGATTGCAAGTCGTCGACCAGTGCCTGCATGGCAGCCGCGTTGGCAGCAAAGTCCGCAGCACGCGGATTTAGTTTTGTCTCAAGTATGGGCATCGCTTTTATTTTTCCGGAAAATTGCCATCAACATAGAACCACCTGCCCTCTTCTTTTATGAAGCGGCTGACTTCATGCATGCGCTGGCCGCGTCCGTCAACACGGCAGCGCGCAACAAACTCTACAGAGGCGCTGTCACCTTCTTCTGTTGCAGAGCGCACCTCCAAACCCAGCCATTTCACTTTGGCGTCTGTCAGCGGCGCGGCAGGCCGCGTGGACGGATGCCAGCTCAATTGCAGATACGCCTCATCCTGCAGCACATAGGCGCTATAGCGTGAACGCATCAATTGCCCGGCTGTCGCCGCCACTGCCACGCCGCTTAAAAAGCGACCGCAGCAGGCTGCCAGCGAAATACCGCCACAAGGGCAAGGCCCGGATACAGGTTTAGGCAAGGGCGCGCGCAATCAATATTTTTTGTATGTCGCTGGTGCCTTCGTAAATCTGGCAAACCCGCACATCGCGATAAATGCGCTCTACAGGAAAGTCATTGACGACACCATAGCCACCATGAATCTGGATCGCATCCGAACAAATTTTTTCTGCCATCTCGCTGGCAAATAGTTTTGCCATCGCCGCCTCTTTCAGGCACGGTAAGCCGGCGTCCTTCATGGCTGCGGCATGCCACAGCAACTGGCGGGCGGCTTCAATTTGCGTCGCCATGTCAGCCAGTTTGAACTGCACGGCCTGATGTTGGAAAATAGTTTTATCAAAACTGGTGCGATCTTTGGAATACGCCAACGCGGCGTCGAATGCCGCCTGCGCCATGCCGACCGACTGCGCGGCGATGCCGATACGGCCACCTTCAAGACCGGCGAGCGCGATGCGGTAGCCCTCGCCTTCGTTGCCGATCAGGTTGGCAGCGGGAATGCGGCAATTTTCAAACAGGATCTGCGCCGTGTCGGAGGAATGCTGGCCGATTTTTTCTTCAAGGCGCGCAACGATATAACCTGGTGTATTGGTTGGCACCCAAAAGGCGCTGATACCGCGCTTGCCGGCGGCTTTGTCGGTGACAGCCATGACGATGGCGACATCCGCGTTTTTGCCGCTGGTGATGAATTGTTTGACGCCGTTAATAACGTAACTGTCGCCATCGCGCTGTGCGGTGGTGCGCAACGCCGATGCATCGCTACCTGCATGCGGCTCGGTCAGGCAGAACGCGCCGAGCATGTCGCCTTGCGCCAGCGGTCGCAGCCATTGCTCTTGCTGCTGCGGATTGGCATAGGTCATCGCTATGCTGCAGACCGGGCAGTTATTGACGGAGATGATGGTGGAAGTGCCGCCATCGCCGGCCGCGATTTCTTCGAGCACTAAGGCGAGCGCGACATAATCCAGTCCTGCACCGCCAAGCGCTTCCGGCACGGCGATACCGAATGCGCCGAGTGCGGCCAGCTGACGCAGCGCGTCATGCGGAAAACTGCTGTCGCGATCCCACTGTGCCGCGTGCGGCTTGAGCTGCTGCTGCGAAAAGTCGCGCAGCGCGTCGCGGATCATTTGGTGTTGTTCTGACAGGATCATGTTTTTATTTTGCCGGTGGCCTGCGATGAAAGACGCTGGATCCCGGCCTGCGCCGGGATGACGGTAGTAATTTGAACAGCATCCAAAACTCAATCGTCATCCCGGCGCAGGCCGGGATCCAGTGACTTTTATTACATCATTCAATTACATCATTTCAATCGCCATCGCCGTCGCTTCACCACCACCGATACACAGCGCTGCCACACCGCGCTTGCCACCGGTTTTTTTCAATGCGCCCAACAGCGTGATGATGATGCGCGCGCCCGACGCACCGATAGGATGACCCAGTGCGCAGGCACCGCCGTGAATATTGATCTTGTCATGCGGGATGTCATGCTCGGCCATGGCAGCCATGGCAACGGCGGCAAAGGCTTCATTGATTTCAAACAGGTCGACTTCCTTGCTGTTCCAGCCCGTCTTTGCATACAACTTTTCAATCGCGCCGACTGGTGCGGTGGTGAACCATTCCGGCTCTTGCGAATGACGGGTGTGGCCAACGATTTTCGCAATCGGCTTGAGGCCGTGTTTTTTCGCCGTCGATTCGCGCATCAGCACCAGCGCAGCGGCGCCGTCGTTGATCGACGACGAGGTTGCGGCGGTGATGGTGCCGTCTTTTTTGAACGCGGGTTTCAGTTGCGCGATTTTTTCGATCTTCGCTTTCAGCGGTCCTTCATCTTTGTCGATGACGACGTCGCCGCCGCGACCGGTTACGGTGACGGGTGCGATTTCCCATTTGAAGGAACCATCGGCGGTTGCTGCCTGCGCACGCTTGACGGAATCAATTGCGAATGCATCCTGCGCTTCGCGCGTGAATTTGTATTTGGAGGAACAGTCTTCAGCAAAGGTGCCCATGGAGCGGCCCTTGTCATACGCATCTTCAAGACCGTCGAGCATCATGTGGTCATACATCATGGCGTGGCCGATGCGATAGCCGCTGCGTGCTTTAGGAATCAGGTAGGGCGCATTGGTCATCGATTCCATGCCGCCGGTGACGACGACTTCATTGGTGCCGGTAAGCAGCGAGTCATGGCCGTAGATGGTTGCCTGCATCGCCGAGCCGCACATTTTCGACAAGGTGACGGCACCGGCTGAAACAGGAATGCCCGCCTTGATAGATGCCTGACGCGCTGGCGCCTGACCTTGCGCAGCCATTAAGCAATTACCGAAGATGACGTCGTTGACGAGTTCAGGCTTGATGCCGGCGCGCTCGACGGCGGCGCGAATAGCGACGGCGCCCAGATCATGCGCGGACAATGAAGAAAAGTCACCCTGGAATGCGCCCATAGGGGTACGGGCAGCGCCGACGATAACGATAGGATCTTGCATGGTTTTCTCCGATAAATAATGAAATGGATTGTGGAAGTTCAGGCTGCTTTTGCAGACTGATTAATGTTGATCGCCGGATTCGGCGCCTGATAACTGAAACGAATTTCTTGTGGATACGGGAATACATCTTCGACCTGACCATCAACGATACGCAACTTGCGTTGATGCCAGTAATCTGCGGTAAGCAGGTCAGCATGATGCTTCATGAAATATTCTTTCACCTTGGGATTGCCCAATAAGAAAACACTGAATTGTTCTGGAAACACATCATTCTTGCCGACGTGATACCAAGGCTCGGCCGCCATTTCGTCTTCTTCGTTGCGCGGCTGCGGAATGGTGCGAAAGTTGCAGTCGCTGATGTATTCGATTTCGTCATAGTCGTAAAACACGACCCTGCCCTGACGGGTGACGCCGAAATTTTTATACAGCATGTCACCGGGGAAAATATTGGCGGCAACCAAATCCTTGATCGCATTACCGTATTCGCGCACGCCATGTTCCATGGCTTCCTGATCACCGGCGGCTTCGGCTTCGGTCAGCCAGATGTTCAACGGCGTCATACGGCGCTCGATGTACAGATGACGAATGATGATCTGGTCTTTATCTTCTTCGACAATCGACGGCGCAACCTGTTTCAGTTCTGCCAGCAGCTCTTCGGAAAAGCGCGAACGCGGGAAAGCAACATTCGAATACTCGAGCGTATCGGCCATGCGGCCGACGCGGTCGTGATATTTGACGAGCAGGTATTTTTCCTTGACCAGCGCGCGCGTGGTTTCTTTCGGCGGCGGAAAGCTGTCTTTGATCGCCTTGAACACATACGGAAACGACGGCAGGGAAAACACGACCATTACCAGACCGCGAATGCCGGGCGCAGCCTGAAAGCTGTCGGATGAATGCCGCAAGTGATGCAGGAAGTCGCGATAGAACAGCGCCTTGCCCTGCTTGTGCAGGCCGAGGATGGTATAGATCTCGCTACGCGGTTTGTTGGGCAGCATGCTGCGCACAAACTGCACATAGGCTGACGGCACTTCCATGTCGACCATGAAATACGCACGCGTGAACGAGAACAGTAGCGTGATCAGGTTCACATCCGACAGCACGGCGTCGAGCACCAGATCGCCTTTGCGGGTATGCAGGACTGGAATCACGAATGGATAGTCGCGGTTGCCATTGATGATCTTGCCGACTATGTAGGCACCCTTGTTCCGGTAAAACAAATTTGACAGTGCCTGTATCTGGTAATTCGCTTCCAGCGGTGCGTCGCCCAATACCTTGCGCAGACGTGCCTCTACCTGTGCGACATCGCGGTCGAGATCGGCAAACTCGCAGGCCAGCTGAAAATTGGTCACCATCCGCCGCAGGGTATATACGAGGCCATCGCGCGCCGGATAATAAACACGGTAGGCGGGAGTGCCATCGAGCGGCTCGATATATTCGGTCGAGACTGCAGGCCGCACGAAGATGAAGTCGTTATGAAAATACGTGCGGTGCAGGATGTTGCAGCAGACCGAGTTGAAAAAAGTCTCGGCCAGCTCCGGCTGCCGATGGTCTATCAGCAAGCCGATATAGTGCAGCTTGATCTCGCGCCAGACGTTATCGGTCAGGTCGGCTTCGTCATATTCGTCTTCGAGATTTTGCACGCACTCCTGCACGCGGCGATCGTAAAAAGCGATACGCTCCCTGGCTTCGGACTGCGCGAGCTTCCAGGTCATGCGCTCGAAGTGGCGGCGTGCCGCCAAACTGCTTTGCCTGAACAGCCGGTAATGCTTGTCGAAGCCGTCCAGAATCATGCGCGCGATATCGAACGCAATCTGCGACGACAGCAGCTTGGGGAAATTTTGCATGCTTGCGCTTAAGCCGTCTCGTTAAAAAGTTCCCGACCTATCAGCATGCGGCGGATCTCGCTGGTGCCGGCGCCGATTTCATACAGTTTCGCATCGCGCCACAGTCGGCCGGCCGCGTAGTCGTTGATGTAGCCATTGCCACCGAGCGCCTGTATGGTTTCACCAGCCATCCAGGTCGCTTTTTCAGCGGAATACAAAATCGCACCGGCCGCATCCTTGCGCAAGGCACGTACTGCTTCCGGCGTCCTGGCGCGGTCGCAGGCCTGGCCGACTGCATACACATAGGCTTTGCACGCCATCATGGTTGAATACATGTCGGCGAGCTTGCCCTGCATGAGCTGGAATTCGCCGATAGGCTGGCCGAACTGCTTGCGCTCATGCACATACGGAACGGTCACATCCATACACGCTTGCATGATGCCTAATGGACCGCCGGACAAGACGGTGCGTTCGTAATCAAGACCCGACATCAAGACATTGACACCACGCCCCAGACCGCCGAGCACATTTTCTGCCGGCACAATGCAGTCTTGAAAGACCAACTCACCCGTGTGCGAGCCGCGCATGCCGAGCTTGTCGAGTTTTTGCGCAACTGAAAATCCTTTAAAGCTCTTTTCGATCAGGAAGGCCGTCATGCCGCGCGGACCGGCTTCGATATCGTTCTTTGCATAGACCACCAGCACATCGGCATCCGGTCCGTTGGTGATCCACATTTTGCTGCCATTCAAGACCCAATGGTCTCCCTTGAAGTCGGCACGCAGTTTCATGCTGACGACGTCCGAACCTGCATTCGGCTCCGACATGGCGAGCGCTCCGATGTGCTCGCCGGAGATCAGCTTTGGCAAATAATGCGCACGCTGTTCGGCACTACCGTTGCGGCGGATTTGGTTGACGCATAAGTTAGAGTGCGCGCCATACGACAGCCCGACCGAAGCGGATGCGCGCGAGATTTCTTCCATGGCGATGATATGCGCGAGGTAACCCATGGCGCTGCCGCCGTATTCTTCTTCAACCGTTATGCCGAGCAAGCCAAGCGCGCCCATCTTCTGCCACAGGTCCATGGGGAACTGGTCGCTGCGGTCAATTTCGGCAGCGCGCGGGGTAATTTCAGCCGCAGCAAAGTGCTGTATCGCTTCACGCAGTGCGGCGATATCTTCACCGTGGTCAAAGCTGAGTCCGGGCAGATCGATCATGAATTCCTCATTAAATGAAATTGAAATCAGGCGGCGCGGCGCGTGCGCGTTGCGGCCGGCTTGGCTTTGGTACGGGTGCCGGCTTCGCTGAGCATGCGGCGGCATTTGTCTTCATGAGCGGCGATCTCTGCCAGTGTGACTTCGAGATCTTCACGCTGCTGCTCGAGCGATTCGCGGTGACGTGCAAGCACTGCCAGGAAGCGGTTGAGCTGGGCGCTGGAGTCCTTAGGCGACTCGTACATGTCGACCAGATCCTTGATTTCAGACAGCGTCAGCCCGAGCCGCTTGCCACGCAAGGTCAGCTTGAGTCGCGTGCGGTCGCGCGGCCCATAGACGCGTGTACGCCCGCCGGTGCCTTCGCGTCGCGGCGTGATCAGCCCCTGATCTTCGTAAAACCGGATCGCGCGCGGCGTGATGTCGAATTCGCGAGCCAGTTCGGTAATTGTGTAAGTCGACATGGCAATGAGCTTAGAATGGACGTTTACGTAAACGTCAATTGAAGTGGTATTGTAGGCGGCCGCGACGTAAATGGGAACCCCGGTTTTGGCTGAAAGACGCTGGGGCAACAGCAAATCTGCTACCGTCGTTTCGATGAAAATCGCAATCCAGCATCTTTCGCCTTTACCCGAACATTTCAAAACAACAAATAGCCATGAACCATTTGGAAGCCCAACTCGACTACCCCTTTGCCGACACCCTGCCCGAACCCGGCCACACGCTGGAGGTCGCGCCCGGTGTGCGCTGGCTACGCATGGGGCTGCCTTTTGCACTGAACCATATCAATTTATGGCTGCTGGAAGACGAGCAAGCGGACGCTGTCGGCAAGCTGCAACGCGGCTGGACTATCGTCGATTGCGGCATCAGCAACGACAATACGCGCGCATCGTGGGAACAGATTTTCGCTCATGAACTGGGCGGCCTGCCGGTGCTGCGCGTGATTGCCACGCATTGCCATCCGGACCATGTCGGCCTGTCACAATGGCTCTGTCAGCGCTGGCAAGCGCCGCTGTATATGTCGACCGGCGAATACGGCTTTGCACGTCTGATGTCGGCAGGTCTGCCGGGCGCAGACGGCCCGTCCATGATTCCGCATTTCCGGCGACATGGGGTAACAGACCCGGCCATGCTGACGCAGCTTGAGGCGCGCAAAAGTTATTACCCGACGCTGGTGCCGGCAGTACCCGAGAGTTTTCACAGGCTGCAGGACGGCAAGTCCATCAGCATCAAGGGCAGGCAGTGGCAGATCATTACCGGCTTTGGACATTCACCAGAACACGTGGCGCTCTACTGTCAGGACATCGCAACATTGATTTCCGGTGACATGGTCTTGCCGCGCATTTCTACCAATGTGTCTGTATTTGCGATCGAACCTGAATCGGATGCGGTTGGTGCGTTCCTGGAGTCGCTGCAAAAATTCATGCCGCTGCCAGCGTCAACGCTGGTGCTGCCGTCACACGGAAAGCCGTTTCGCGGACTGCACACGCGCATCACACAACTGACAGAGCATCATGCAGAACGCCTGGCCGAAGTCAAAGCGGCCTGCGCCATACCGCAATCAGCCGCCGATATCGTGCCCATCATGTTCAAGCGTGAGCTCGATATGCATCAGCTTACATTTGCATTGGGTGAAGCGCTGGCGCATTTGCACCGCTTGTGGATTGCTGGTGAACTGAAGCGGCAATGCGACGCGGATGGCATCTTCCGCTTTATTCGCGTTGCATAGCCCGGAACTTCAAATGTTTCAAAATATCTAATTTAAACAAATTTACAAAAGGTAGTTTGAGTAGAGACTGACTGTTACATGCGACCGTGCAATAGTCTGAAAGATGAACTCTTCACAAGAAAGATTACAGTTTAGCGAACGCTTACAGCAGGCCTTGCGCCATGCGGAATACTCGCCCGACAGCCCCACGCAGTTAGCGCGTGAATTCAATCTGCGATTCTCGGGGCATTCGGTAACGGTGCATGCGGCGCGCAAATGGCTACAGGGCGAATCGATTCCGACGCAAGAAAAACTGCGTGCGCTGGCAAGCTGGCTGCAAGTGCCGGCAGACTGGCTGCGCTTTGGCACAGTCGGGAACTCCATCGAAAATACCAATTCGAATACTCAGGTCAGTCCGCTAACGCAGCGCGATGCGAAGATGGTCGCCAACCTGCAACAGCTTGATGAACATCACCGCTTGATTGCCTATGACTTCTTGCGCATGCTGCTACGCGTAGGCCGCAAAAAATAACCTCAGCCACGCGCTAAGTCTCGCAGCGCTCGCAAGCCCTGTATGGCACGACTGCCGTACCAGGACAGCATTTCTCCATCCACCAAAGTCACCGGTTTTCCAAGCTGCCGCTCCAATGCATCAGCATGCGCTTGCGTGAAACGATAAGGTTCGGTCGACAGCAGCACTTCATCAATATTTTCCAGCACTGCAGGCATCCATTCAAATGCCGGATAGCGCGCTGCGCTGGCACTGTGCTCCCACTGCTCCCAGCCTATCAGCGCCAGCATCTGCGCAATGTATGTTTGGCGCGAGACCGTCATCCATGGATCCTGCCAGATGCAATACAGAACACGCCGCGGCACGCGCGGCAGCGCGAGCGTGGCATCAAGCTCTGATTGAAACTGTTCACACAGATTTTCAGCGCGTGCTCCTGCGCCGAAGATGCCGCCCAGCAGCCTGAACAAAGTCAGATTGTCCTGCGGATGCTGCGGGTGAGTGACAATGATGTGCGGAATAAATGCGGCCAGCGCATCGACCGTGGGCTTTTCATTTTCATCGATGTTGACCACCAGATGGGTCGCGCCGAGCTGACGGATTTTTTCAATGTTGACGTCTTTGGTGCCGCCGACCTTGGCAATCGCGGCCAGCTCCTGTGCGGGGTGAATGCAAAATCCGGTGCGGCCGACCAGCCAATGTGTCAGGCCCAGATCGCACAGCAACTCCGTTACCGACGGCACGAGTGAAACGATGCGCGGCGGTGTACTGGTATCGACAGCAGCATGACGGGTGCCGATAGCATCGATCCATTCCGTCTTTATCGTTGTCATCGGTTCAGTTGTCATCGATTCATGGCGGCGGCGTTTGCTGTTCCGCCATGCTGGCTTTGTACGGCGCACGCGCGAATACGGCGTCATACAGCCAGTTTGGTAACAGGCGCAGCAACCACGCCACGCCATGCATCTGCCATGGAATGACTGCATAGCTGCGGCCGGCCGCAATGACTCGCGCAGCGCGTGTAGCGAAGAGATGCGGCGGCAACAGGAAAGGCATGGAGTAGGTGTTAACTTGCGTCATCGGCGTATCAATATAACCAGGCGCAATGGTGACAACGCGTATGCCGTGGCGACGCAGTTCTATGCGCAGCGATTCACAGTAACTAATGACGGCTGCTTTTGATGCGCTATAGGCTTCGGCGCCGGGCAAGCCCCGGATGCCGGCCACGCTGGCAATGCCGACCAGACGCAAGTCACGCTGGCCTGCTGCCGCCTGCGCCTGCATCCGGGAAATAAAAGGTGCGAAGGTCGCGACCATCGCAAGCAGATTAGTCGCAATGATTTTTTCAAAAACCGGCAGGTCTGCGCCGCGTTCCGTCAATGTGCCATAGGAGACGCCGGCATTGGCAATGACGATGTCAATGCCGCCAGCCACTTGCATGAACGCGGCCGCGGCCGCTGCCAGCGAATCGTGGTCGTTGACGTCGATTGGATAATGCTGATGCAGCTCTGCATTCGGCAGGCTATCGATCAGCTCTCGCAACGCACTATCACGACGTGCCACCAAACCGAGTTGCGCGCCCTCGCTCGCATATTGGCGTGCTAGCGCTGCGCCGAGCCCGCTCGAAGCGCCGGTGATGAAAACACGTTTCGCGGGCAAGATTTTATTTTTTCTTCGCAATCAGCGCGTCCATGACCTGCAGGGTCGCAGCATGCAGCGCATGTTCGGGCTGGCCGCGCATGCCGGCACCGACCATGGAAGGCGCCGTAACGAAGCGGCCATCAATGACAATGGTTGGTACGCTGTCGATCTGGTAGGCCTCTTGCAATTGACGCACGCGGGTAACCTTCGACTGGACGCTAAAGGAATTGAACACGTCGATGAATTTTTTACGGTCTACGCCCTGCTTCTCGACAAAATCAAAAATCTTGTCTTCCTTGTCGAGCGATATGCGGGCCACATGCACGGCATCAAAGACGGCGCGGTGCACAGGGTCGAGTTTGCCCATGGCTTCGAGCGCGTAATACAGTTTTTGTTGCGGCACAAAGGACTCGCGAAAACCGACTGGCACGCGCTTGAAGACGATGGTGTCGCCGCGCTTTTTCACCCACTCGGCCAGTTGCGGCTCAAACGCGAAACAATGCGGGCAGTTGTACCAGAAGAATTCCAGCACTTCGATTTTCTTGCCGCTGTCGGTGGCTTGTGCCTGCGGCAATTTAAGGTAATCGACGCCTTCAACCGGATCGGCAGGAGATGCTGACGCGGTCAGTGCGATCAGGCTAAAACTGGCGGCAGCGAGCAAACGTTGAATCAGGCGCATGGTTATTCCTTTTGCATTCAGGCGTTGGTATTAAAAATTTATTTGGGCACACGCACGACAGCGGCATCGACACCATTGTCAGACAAACGGGTGCGTGCGCGATTCATTGCATCGACTTCGGTAAAGGGGCCGATGCGCACGCGGTACAGCGATCCAAGCTCCGAGCGGCGTTCTGCAACGCTGGCAGCCACGCCCATCAGAGCGAGCCGGGCCTTGGTGCTCTCTGCATCGGCCAGTTCACGAAAAGCGCCGGCCTGCAGATAATAAGTGAATTTTTCTTCCGCACCGGCGGCAGCTTGCTCGGCCGGGGTCGTGACAACAAGGTTCTTTTCAAGCTTGGAGCGCTCGACGACTGGCGGCTTCGATGGCAGCTCGCTCGCCGCCACCGGCTCTGGCGCTTTCCTGGCCGGTGCCGGTGCTGCCACCACTGCAGACGGCGCTGGCTTCACCAACTGTGTACCTGCCGACTCGGCCTGCTCCGGATCCGCCATTCTTTCGCGCCGCTCGCGTGCACCACCGGGCAAGGTTTTATTCGGATCGCCCAACTCACCGGCTGGCTGTGACTGCTTGCCGAGTTTGTCGACAAAAGGCAGCGGCGTTTTCAGAATGGTCATCGCGACCCAGACCGCGATTAACAAGCCAATGATGAGCCCGATGATGACGCCCATCACGGTGCCGCCCGCCTGCCGCCTGAGATAAGTGCGAGGGTTACCGCTCAGGTAAGTGCCTGAGTAACTGCCTAAATAACTGCGCATACTGTTTCGCCAATGATCATTTACATTCTGGCCGGTGCCGATACGCCGATCAGCTCCAGTCCATTTTTTAATACCTGGCGCGTTGCCAGCAGCAGGGTCAGGCGCGCCATTTTCAACGCGGCATCATCAACCAGCACCCGCTCTGCATTGTAGTAGCTATGTAATTCGCCTGCCAGATCACGCAGATAAAAGGCGATCTGATGCGGACCGAGTTCTTCCATCGCTTTTTTCAGCGCTTCCGGATACTCGGCCAGCTTGGCCAGCAAAGCGGCTTCGCGCGGCGCAACCAATGGCGACAGGTCGAGACCGGCATCACGCAACAAGGCTTCGTCGCCGCCCCACTGCGCCAGCACCGAGCAGATGCGCGCATGCGCGTACTGCACGTAGTAGACGGGATTTTCATCCGACTGCGCCAGCGCCAGATCGACGTCGAACACGAACTCGGTATCTGCCTTGCGCGAGATCAGGAAAAAGCGCACCGCGTCGCGGCCGCGTGTCAGGTCGCGCTGGCCGTTCTCGTCTTGCGCGTCGCCGGCCGACCATTCGATGAGGTCGCGCAGCGTCACGTAGGAGCCGGCACGCTTGGAGATCTTGACCTCTTCACCGTTCTTCATCACGGTGACCATTTTGTGCAGCACATAGTCCGGATAGCCTTGCGGAATGCCCATGCCGACTGCCTGCAGGCCAGCACGCACGCGCGCGATGGTGCCGTGGTGGTCACTGCCCTGCACGTTGATGACTTTCTCAAAGCCGCGCTGCCACTTGGTGATGTGATAGGCAACGTCCGGCACGAAGTAGGTGAAAGTGCCGTCGGATTTTTTCATCACGCGGTCTTTGTCGTCGCCGTAGTCGGTGCTGCGCAGCCAGAGCGCGCCGTCTTGTTCGTAAGTCTTGCCGGCGGCGCTTAAAGCGGCAACGGTGGTGGCGACCTTGCCTTCGCTGTAGAGCGACGACTCCAGATAGTAGTTATCGAAGCGCACGCCAAAGGCTTGCAGGTCGAGGTCTTGCTCATGTCGTAGATAGGTGACGGCAAAACGGCGTATCGATTCGATATCCTCAATGTCACCACTGGCGGCAACTGGCTCGCCATTGGCAGCAGAGACGGTTTTCTTTGCAAGGAAATCAGCAGCGATGTCGGCGATGTAGTCGCCGTTGTAGGCTGATTCGGGCCAATCTGCCTCCCCCGGTTTGCTGCCGCGCGCGCGCGCCTGCACAGAGGTGGCGAGCGTGGCGATCTGTACGCCCGCGTCATTGTAGTAAAACTCGCGCATGACGTCGTAGCCTTGCGCTTCGAGCAGTGCCGAGATGGCGTCGCCGAGTGCGCCCTGGCGACCATGGCCGACATGCAAGGGGCCTGTCGGGTTGGCGGAGACGAATTCAACCAGCACTTTATGACCGGCGCCGTCATTGGTTTTGCCGTAGCAGGCCGCGTCAGCCAGTACGCGCTTGACGACTGCCTGCTTGGTGGCGACCGCTACGCGCACATTGATGAAGCCGGGACCGGCAATTTCTACGGCCTCAACCAGACCGAGGCGCGCCGGATTGGCCAGTACTGCCTCGACGATGGCTTGCGCGAGCTCGCGCGGATTTTTTTTCAGTGGCTTGGCCAGTTGCATGGCGATGTTGCACGCAATATCGCCATGCGATGGATCGCGCGGACGTTCCAGCGTGATGGCGGGCTCAGGCAGGTCGCTACCGGCAAGCAATGGCTTGAGGGCCGCGCTGAACAAGGCGGCGATGTGCTCTTTATGTTGGGCTGGCATGGAATCAATTCTTGAATGATGCCGGGCGCAAAGCGGCCACGGACAAAGTAGCGATTATACCGGCTGTACGCGTGGTTCTACGGCAAAGCTTGTCGAGTGATAAAGGCGGTCATTGATGCAATTGAGTTGCACTGCATCCCTTGTTGGCCATCAAGAAGCCGCAACACCGGTGCTCTATGTTGACGGGGCGCTGTTGGGTGCTTCAAGCCGGCAGCAAGACTATTTTTCGACAGATTCAGGAGGCTTCATGTACTTTTTCAAAAGGCCAGGCAGCTTGTCCGGCCTGTTTTTTTTGCTACTCGCGGCTTGCGGCGGCGGTGACAGCGGTCAACCAATCATGCTTGGCACTAGCGGGCAGCAGACTGGAGAGCAAAACTCATCGCCGCCGACCGTGATGAACTGCGTCGATGGCGGGACCGTTGAATGTACAGGCAACACGATTTTACGAACTGATAACGGCATCGCGGTAACGGCTTCGGGTGTGCAGGTTTATGGTGTGTCGACCAACGACCTGGCTATTCCGAATCCGATGCCGACGCAGGCGTACGGTCTCAAACCCGACACCGGCGGACTCGCTGAAGTGCGCGTCAAGCGCAACACCAGTGACGGCGTTGATTCGGTGGCCTTGCTGTTATCGCAATTTGGCATCTCCTGGGATGGCAAGCATGAGCGGCCGCTTGTTATCGAGACGTTCGCAACACAAATGGGGCGTACTGTGCTCGACGCTCAAGGCAAGCTCAGCTTTATTAGCTTGCCGCCATCAACGGATCTGGATTTTTATGATTATGCGAAAAAAGGCGCTGCGGGCACGCAAGCGAATTACGCCAACAACACTTACTTTCCCCGTAGCGAGCCGGTACGCTGTCCCAATGACAATCCGAATTGCCCAACCGTTGAAAGTATCGGGCTGGAAAAAAAGACTGGCGATTGGAGAAACGGCGGCAACATTCCCGATGAGGTCTTAGGTACGCGTTTGCACTCGGACGGGGCAACCCAAGCCGGCTGGGGCGTGGACGCGACGGGCCAGCTGGTCTTGTTGTCGAGCGCCGATGGTCCGGGTGTGTCCTATCCGGGCTTCAAGGGTTTTCGCAACTATTCCAACTGGAGCTATCGCTACGCCAACCTCGGCGGCTGGATCACGCAAGATACGGTACTCATCAATGAGTGGGGCGGTGGCAATGAGCACAACAAGATGCGACGCGGCATAGTCGCATTCGGCCCTGCGACCGCGCCGTCGCAAGTGCCAACGACCGGCTCGGCGCGTTACAGCGGCGTGCTGCGCGGCTGGTTCGGCTATGACGGCATCAATGATGTATACCCAATTGTCGGCATTGTGATGATGAGCGTCGACTTTGCTACACGCAGCGTAACGGTGCAGATCACCAACACGCGCATCGATGAAGGCGCTATGGACGCAGTACCCGTAGCGCTGACAGCCGGCACAAGCATTGGTGGCGGCAACTATGCCAACTATTTCAACGGCACCGCCGACAACGGAACCTTGAGAGGCGGCATCGGTGCGCGCTTCTTCGGCCCCGTCACTACCGGTGGCAGCGGCACGGCGCCAGCTGAAATTGGCGGCAGCCTTTCCATACAAAACGCCGGTACTGGTATGGTCACCATTGCAGGTTTTATTTTGCGCAAACTGTAGACGGTTTTTTGCATTTTTACTCTTAAGCGCATCACGGGTTTCTCACCAATGAAACTCGTGATGCGCCTAGCGCAACATTGCCAGGCCGACTTTGTCCCACACGCTATTAATCAAGTGCGCGCACAGCGCTGGTTTTTCTTCATGGGCGAGATGACCGAGCAAGGGCCACAGCGTCAGCCGTGCATCGGGTAACAGTTTGCTGACTTGCAGTGCCTGCGCAGGTGGAACCGTGAGGTCATTTTCAGCTGCCACCATCCACACCGGCTCGCGTATGCGGTGCAGCTCCTGTTGCAGCGGCTCCAGGTCCCAATGCGCCATCATTGCCAATGCCGCCTCGACATGACCAACGTTGCGCACCAGGCGGCCATATAATTTCAAGCCAATAGGGTCGAGCGTTGAACCGGTTGAGCGTATCAAATGTTCAACCATGCTTGCGTCGGAAGCCTGCCACGCAAATAAATGCGAGGCCAGCGGCACCGATGCAAGGAGACGTGTCAGCGGAGAAAAAAGTTGTCCCGCCAATCCGGGAATGCCGGTGAATGCGCCATTCAGGCTCACCAGCGCTGCCGGCGCGATGGTCCGGTTGAGCAACATGCGCGCAGCGATTGCAGCACCGGCAGAATGGCCAACGACAATGGTCGGCGACAAACGCAAACTCTGCAGCAGAGCGCCAACATGCTGCGCAATGCCTGGCAAGGATTGATCTGCGGCGCGCGGCATTGTGGTGAATGCATGGCCGGGCAAGTCGAGTGACAGCACCGCATATCGTGCAGCAAGCAAGGGCGCAACGCCTCGCCATGAATGCGTTGATGAGCCGGTGCCATGCAAAAGCAGAACCAGCGGCGCAAGGCCAGGGTCGGGACCAAACTGCTGTATGTGCCAGCGCAAGCCACTAGCTTTCACGAAACGGCTGGCATGACGGTTCGGCCAGTCCCTTCCTTCCGTATTCCAGTGCAGTCGATCATCCAAATCGTGTTCTCCATCAAAGAACCGGCTTGCGAACAAAGTGTAGCCGCTAATGCGCAGCTTGTAACTGCCTGCGGTGACTAAGTGCCATTTGAATTTTCATGCGTTAAAAAATTCGATCTTTTCCTGCTTTTTCTTGTCCAAGAATGATCTGTTGATGAGATTTTTTCGCCATACGGGCAATGAAAAACCGGACGGAAACTAACGGGGCACAAACATGATGAAAAATTTTGAAATTCATCGCGCGACAAAATGCCGCGCCAAATTACGACTCGGCATGTCGGGGCCGGCAGGCAGCGGCAAAACTTATTCGGCACTGCTGATTGCCCATGGTTTGGGCGGCCGCATCGGCTTGATTGACACAGAGCACGGCAGCGGCGATTTATATGCCGACCTTTTACCCGGAGGCTATTACGTGCTGCAATTGTCGCCACCGTTCACGCCGGCGCGTTATATCGAAGCGATCCATACAATGGAGCAGGCTGGCATTGCGACGATTATTGTCGATAGCCTGTCACACGCGTGGAGTGGCGAAGGCGGTTCGCTTGACCGGCACGGCAAAATTGCTGACCGTTCGGGCAATAGCTGGCAGGCATGGAGACAAGTCACGCCCGAGCACAATGCACTCGTCGAAGCGCTGTTGCAAAGTCCGTGTCATGTGATTGCGACGATGCGCGCCAAGACGGAATATGTGCAGGAAAAAGATGAGCGAACCGGCCGTCAGATCGTGCGCAAAATTGGGCTGGCGCCGGTCATGCGCGACGGCATTGAATATGAGTTCACGATCTTCATGGAACTCGATAGCCAGCACCTTGCGCATGTAGGCAAAGATCGTACGCAATTATTTGACGGCATGATCATCAAGCCTGATAGCGAAACGGGACGCGAATTGCTCGCGTGGCTAGATAGCGGCGCACAACAACCGCAACGCAGCGACTTGCCTGAAGCGCAGAAGCTGGCGCTCGGCGAAAGTCTGGAAAAAGCGGCGACGGTTGACGAGCTCTACAGTGCTTTCACTGCAGCCTACCGCGCTGCCCATGCATTGCAGGACACCGCAGCGCTGGATGAATTTACACGCCTGAAGGATGAACGCAAGCTGGCGCTTGAAGTCCAGTACGACACCGATACGGCACATGGCGTGCATGCCTGATGCGCCTGCTTACAGCTTACTAAAATCAAGGAAACCATTATGACTGGAACATTAAACAAGGCCTTACTGATCGGGCATCTCGGGCATGACCCTGAGGTGCGCACCATGCACAGCGGAGAGCCGGTCGCGCATTTGACGATTGCGACTAGCGAAGCTTGGAAAAACAAATCAAGCGGTGCGAGGCGGGAAGCGACGGAATGGCATCGGGTGGTGCTGTATAAAAAACTCGCCGAACTGGCTGGACAATATTTGAAAAAGGGCGCGCTGGTATTTATTGAAGGTCATCTGCAAACGCGCAAGTGGACCGGCAAGGATGGCGTTGAACGCCACACCACCGAGATTGTTGGCGATGAACTCAAGATGCTGCATCGCGCGCCTGATCACGCCTTGTCTGCAGCACTCGCTGAAAATGAACCGGAAAAGAAACAAGACCGAGAAATAGAGCAATCGATTCCGTTTTAATATTGCATCAATCCAAACTTGCCGCTATTTCGTCAAATTATTTGCTTATGAACTATTGTTGATTTTCAATTTTAGGCGGTATGCTGTTTCTGGTTCTTCATTTATCCGAGAAACAAGCATGCATATTTTGATAACGGGTGGCGCCGGATTTCTAGGCGCCAAACTGGCTCGCCAATTGCTGGCGCGCGGCAAACTGATTGACAGTAGCGGTCAACCTAAAGCCATTTCGAATATTACTTTATTTGATCGTGTTGCGGCACAGGGCTTCAATGATGCCCGCGTTACGATTCGGGTCGGCGACGTCGCCGATTTCGAAACGATGCAGCGCGTACTGACACCGGAAGTGCAATCCGTTTTTCATCTGGCCGCGATCGTCAGCGGTGAAGCGGAAAGTGATTTTGATCTTGGCATGCGCATCAACTTTGATGCGACAAGGCAGCTGCTGGAGATAGCTCGCAGTAATGGTAATTGTCCGCGCATTGTATTTGCCAGTTCGGTCGCCGTTTTTGGCGGAGACTTGCCGCTACAAGTTCTGGACTCAACTGCGGTCACGCCGGTAGGATCGTATGGCGCGCAGAAAGCGATGGCGGAACTATTGATTACGGATTTCAGCCGCAAGGGCTTTATTGATGGTCGTGCCATTCGTGTTCCCACTGTTTCGGTGCGGCCCGGCCTGCCCAACAAAGCAGCGTCGAGTTTTGCAAGCGGCATTATTCGAGAGCCACTCAATCGCATGCCGGCAATCTGTCCGGTCGCGCCTGATACGCGGGTATGGCTAACTTCTCCGCGCAGCGCTTTATTTAATCTGGTTCACGCGCATGAGATAGACGGCCAGCTGCTGGGTCCTAGCCGGGCACTGAATCTGCCGGGACTGGCTACGACCGTACAAGAGATGGTGAATGCTTTGGGCCGCGTCGCTGGCGAGCAAACGGTCAGCTATATTCGCTGGCAGGAAGACCTTGCGATTTCCCGCTTGATCCGTTCATGGCCGGGCAATTTTTTAAGCACTCGCGCCGATGCGCTGGGCTTTGTTCGCGATCAGAATTTTGATGATGTCGTGCGCGCTTACATGGATGAAGAAATGACCAGTACTGTTTAGTGTTGCCTTTGCTTGCCTGATCCAGCCGCAGCTTGCGGCTGATTTTGCGGGGAATCAAATCATGTAATTGGTCGCGCGCTGATCATGAGCACTGATGATTTGAATTCGCAAAGGTTTTCATGCATGCAAAATTGGCGTATTCGCGGCGCACTTTTTCTCTCTGGCTTTTTCCCGTATTTTTTCTTGTCTCGTCGTGGTTTGTCGGGAACGCGTATGCGCAGACACTGACGCTGGCACAACTTCCCTATCAGGATCCGCGCGCGCTTGCTTCATTGCTTGCGCTTGATGAGCAGCGCTTTGCGTCTTCAATCATTAATGACTGGCCGCAGGTTGAAAGAACTTTGGCTCGCTATATACCTCCTGGCGTGCGTATCGACCAGCCCTCTTTTTTTTTCGCAAGCAATAGAACACTCTGCCTCAGCGCGCATCAGCCTGTTGCCTGTCGCGTTTATATCGATTTCCTCGCTTACCTGATGCGAAGTAAGCAGCCCGCCGCTGTCGTCACGATGCCATTGCCGGTATTAATGCGGCCAGCGCAATTAGCATGGCGCGACACCGCCATTCTCAATGCCTTGCTCGCCCAGGACAGTACACAATTGCAGTCGGCGCTCACAGATCACTGGCAGTGGGTACATCAAGTTTTGACGCGCTTTTTACCTGCTCATGTCGATCTGTATCCCATCTCTAAAGTATTCGCCAGTGTTCGCGCTGCGTGCATTACCGCGCATACTGAAGTTGCCTGCCGCGAGTTCTTGCTTGAGATTGACAGTCTGGTCGACAATAACCGGCCTCAGTCCCGCACAGTGTTTATGACGCTTGCCCAGATACCGTATCGCGACCCGACGCCGCTTGATAATTTGCTGCGATTAGATGAGCCACAATTACGCGCACGCTTATCTGGCTTCTGGCCTCAAATCGACACTCTGTTGAATCAATATATTGCATGGAATGTCGCTTTGGTCGGTGCAGTTGATTTTGCACATTCGCGACTTGATTGCCAGGCATGGATGCCGGGTGAGTATTTTATGTGCAGGATGTACATCAGAAATCTGGCGACGCTAATGCGTGACAAGAGTGCCGCACTCTCTAATCCGCGCACCAATCCATACGGGCAAGGTTCAATGTAATCATCTTTTTATTCCATTCAGATGATTTTCTGCGCAGTAAGCTTACATGGCATGTTCTATCTTCTGTTAGCTTGAAGTCATCCATTTTGACTTGTGCGTGGTAATACAACCGACTCTAGTACAGCGATCACGCAGGTAGTCCGACAGCCCGATGGTAAGTTGTTAACTCGACAACTGGCTATTGGGGGCTGTGATGAAACATCTTGTCACCGCATTCGTTTTAATCTGGTCACTTCAAGGTGGCAATGCTTGGGCAGAGAATTTTTCCGGCCTTTACATAACGACAGGTATGACGTTTCAGTCAACGCTGGGTAGGGATTATTCCAATTTTGGTGCCGATGGCGCCTTCACCACAACAAATACCGACCTCGGCAAAGATTCCTTCCAGACTCAACTTTCGCTTGGCTACTTATATAAGCTTTCCGATAAGTTCTTAATCGGCATGGAAATCGGCAAGCAGCTGGGTCAGGCTCCGGCACTCCAACACAGCACCACATCAAACACGACCCAGAGCGGCGATTTAAGCAGCGAAGCCCGTCAATGGAAAATAAACTCCGGCTGGTGGTTGGCGTTGAAACCGTCAGTGAAACTGGGGAATGACTCGCTGGTATTTATCAAGTTTTCAAGACACTGGAACTCAGGAGCATTTAACGGTCGTAAAGGCATTAACTGCACAGACGCCGTAAATGCAACGGGTTGCGACTTCCCAAGTTTCGAAAATTTTTCTGCCAGCACTAGCGGTACTGGTTTTGGTACGGGTATCCAAACACGATTAACGGATAAATTATTCGTGTTATTTGAAGTTGAGCGCATCGTCTATGGCAAGATCGCGCGCACTATCGGAACTACCGTGGATGATTTTGTGAACACTGACTCGCTCAAATCCAAGGCAACCAGGGGAACGATTTCGCTTGGCTATTGGTTTTGATGATTTTGCGCTGAACTGGCTGGTGCGGCTGGCTGGAATCGAACCAGCGACCCTTGGCTTCGGAGGCCAATACTCTATCCACTGAGCTACAGCCGCACGGAAATGGATCAAACAGGAGATCGGCAAGGATAACGTTTTTCGGTCTGCCAGTCCATGTAAAACCAGCCTGCGTGCTTTCAAACGACGCTCTTTCGTCTATAATCGCGACTTTTGCAAGCGCTTGTTCACGCCCGCACCGGTTACTGGTTGCGGCCGTGTTTTTCAAGTGCCGAAGCCCCAAGATTAAAAATCATCCAAGGAAATCATGAGCGACGCCCACAACGAGCACGAGTCACTAATCAAGACTCCCAAACAACTTATCGCAGCAGTTCTGGCCGGTTTTTTAATTCCGATTATTGTTATTGTCCTGCTGGTTCAGTATGTCGGCAGCGCACCGAAAACTGGCGCCGGTTCCAATGCGCAATCTCCGGAAGCCGTAGCCGCACGCATCAAGCCGGTTGCTGATGAAGGCTATACGCTGGCTGATGCAGGCACTCCGGCCGCAACAGCAGCTGCCGCCCCAGATGCATCCGCTCCTGCAGAATCAGTTTCTGCAGCATCGGCAACCGCTGCCGCAGCGCCAGCAGCACCGGCCAAGCTGGCTGCCGACGCTGGCAAAAAAACCTATGAAGCTGCGTGTATTGCCTGCCACGGTGCCGGAATTGCTGGCGCACCCAAGCTCGGCGACAAGGCTGCATGGGCGCCACGCATCAAGCAAGGCAAGGATGTCCTTTACACGCATGCGATCAAGGGCTTTCAGGGCAAAGCAGGCATGATGCCGGCCAAAGGCGGTTCGGCTGCTTCGGATGACGAAGTCAAAGCTGCGGTTGACTACATGGTCGCTGCTGGAAAATAAGCTTGCGCAAAACGTAAATTAAACCGGCCTCGAAGGCCGGTTTTTTTTTGGCTGGTTGCCCACTTCAGTGCCAAGCTCAGACCAAGTTCACGCAGCGTTTTTATCTGAAGCGGCTTGATGACGATGCCGTAGCACGCGATATACCGTCGTTGCTGCGCCCGCAATAAGCAGCACGCGCCGCAGCGAACCAAATGCCTTGCTGTTACGCAAAATCAAGGGCAGCAGGCTCGCTACCAGCGGGAAAAATTTCTCCCCTGTTAGCGCGGGCTTGACCAACCCGGCGATAGCCTTGCCCTGCAAATTGGCTTTGACACGCGCTCTTGCCTCGACTAGCTTGAGCCGGTGCAACGCACCTTCAAGCAACAGGATTTTCTTGCGCTGCTCGCGCAACTGGGTGTCATGCCGGTTCATTCAAACAACGCTTCACGGTCGGCACGCAGCTCTGCCATCGTCGCAGGTAAGCCCAGCTTGCCCTGATCAAATATACGGCGCGCGCTGCGCAGAAACAGCCCGGCCACAACAGTGTAAAGCAGCGCCAGCAGCAGCAAAACCGTCCATCCCATGCTGTTCCATGCCAGGTAAATGAGCAAAGCTGTCCACAGCACAAGCGCAAAACCAGCCAGCAACAATCCGCAAGCGGATAGCAGCAGCATGCGGATCAAGGCGTCGCGTGCCTCACCGAGTTCCAGCGCAGCCAAGCCGGCACGGGCAAAGAATAAACCCAATGCATTGCCAGCAAACGAGCGCAGGTCTGCTAACAAGCCTTGCGGGGCAGAAGCAGCTGATTGGTCGGTGTCCGGCATCGTAGTAGATATCGCTTATTTGCGAGCGATCAGCATGCCAATCAGCACACCAACTGCTGCTGCAAGACCAACGGCTTGCCATGGGTTCTCACGAACATAATTATCGGTGCTATCGACCAGCTCTTTGCCTTTTTCCAGCGTTGCGCCTTGCAGTTCGTGTACCTGCTCGAGGGCAGTATCGAGCAACTGCATACCGCGGTTGCGTAGCTCATCGGCTTTGATACCGCCGGCTGCAGTGGCCTCGGTGAAAAGAGTCTGGGCATCATGTACCAGTGCTTTTAAATCAGAGCGGACTGTCTTGAGATTCGATTCCAGCATGGCAAGCTCCTGCAGAATGGTTTGAATGACAATAATAGCCGATTTGAAAAGAATACAGCCAGAAATATGGCTGTTAATCTTTAATGCCATAACGCAATTCATACCACAGCGCGCCTAGCCGCTCATGCAGCACGTAGTGGCTTATTTCAAGTGATTTGGCATTCGGAATAAAATCTTCTGCAGCTAAAGGTTTCTGCGCAAAAAAACTCGTAGGCGCTGCGATGACGGTCAATCCGGCCTTGGTAAAAATGGCCTTGGCACGCGGCATGTGCAAGGCATCTGTGACCAGCAGCACGCGCGTAATGCCTGCCTGCTGCAGCTGCTGTTTCGAGAACTGCGCATTTTGCGCGGTATTGTCGGAGCCGTCTTCCGTCCATCTGACCGGCACGCGAAAGTCTTCGCGCAAGGAGCGCGCCATCAAGACCGCTTCGCTTTCGCCGGCACCATCGGGCGCGCCACCACTGACCATGACAGGCAAGCCAGTCTGACGCTGCAATTTAGCGCCATGGCGCAAACGGATCAGAGTCTGGCGGCCGGGTATGTCGCGTCCGCCATCTTCCGGGGCCGCATACAAGCGGCCGCCGCCAAGAATAACAATCGCTTGCGCGTCGCTGCCTGCTGCCGATGCTAGCGGCAATGAGCGCTGCTCTAAAGGAGCACCCAGCCAGCGCGCTCCTGCACCGGTTGAAAGCAGCAGGAACAGGGCAATCGCCAGCAAGATAAGGCCATTGCCCAGACGTCGGAAATGACGCGCTGCGATATGCCCGCAGATGCCAAGCAGCAGCAAGCTCAGTGGCGGTAACATGATTGAGGCAAGGGCATTGGTGACTAACCAGCTAATGTTCATGATGACCTTTTGGGAAGCGAAATGCTTTTATCTTGGGTGGCATTGCAGACAACTGCATGTTCTCTTACACAAAACCCTAATTTACTGTAGAATCTCGCGCTTTCGGGCGTAAAGCTTTCGCCTGAATTTGGA
>JAOAUN010000003.1 GCA_030157545.1 Burkholderiaceae bacterium | reverse complement strand
TCGCTGGCGATTTTGTCGAGACGACACTCGGTGTAACGCATTGCCGCAGCATTGTCGCCGTCAATCGAACCAAAATTACCTTGACCATCGACCAGTGTGTAGCGCAAGGAAAAATCCTGCGCCATACGTACCAGCGTGTCGTAAATTGCCTGGTCGCCGTGCGGGTGATACTTACCCATGACTTCACCGACAACACGGGCGCACTTCACATAGGGCCGGTTCCAGACGTTATTGGTTTCGTGCATTGCGAACAGCACGCGTCTGTGTACCGGTTTCAAGCCATCCCGAACATCGGGCAATGCACGTCCGACGATCACGCTCATGGCGTAATCGAGGTAGCTCTTGCGCATCTCTTCTTCAAGTGAAATAGGGATGGTTTCTTTTGCGAATTGATCCATTGGCTTGCCGGTGAGTTAAGACAAAATCGGGAGAGAAGCAGTCAGCTAACAAATGCGAACTCTTTTGAGTTGCACGCTTTTTTTTCAATCCGAAATTTTACCATGCCGACTACGCTCCATCTCCATATCAGGCATTCAGACAGCTTGTTTAATCGGCATCATGCCGACTGACGCCGGCAAGACTGCCAAATTTGATTTTTTATAAGATTCACTTCCCCCCCCGCTGCGACACTAAGCAAGTCCCTGTTCGTGCGAGCGCTTGCTGCATGAGAAAGGTCATCATTCATTCAAGCACCGATGGAGCAAGGAGAAAAACATCATGCGTCGCCCCTCGAATCGCGCGCTACTGCTGACAGCGCTGGCTACACAAGCAGCATTGGCAGTGCCCGCATTTGCAGCAGAACCCCCTAGCCTCGCTGGTAGCGGCAACGCCGGCTATGTTCGTGACTCCAGCCAGCGTGCCGTTTTAAGTACCGCTGGCGACTGCTGGCATACCAGCGCCTGGACTACCGCCGACGCAACTATTATCGGCTGCGATGGTGTCATGGCTAAAGCGGCTGCCGTTCCGGCGCCAACCCCGCCCGCAGAACCTCCGCCACCTCCGCCGCCGCCAGTAGCCAAGCCCGAGCCGCCATTAGTGGTGCCGCCTGCACCGCAACCTGTGTCGGAGAAAGTCACTTTTGATACCGATACTTTCTTCGACTTTGACAAAGCCGTCTTAAAGCAGGAAGGCAAGAATAAGCTGACAGAACTGGCCAACCGTATATCAGGCATGACATTGGAAGTCGTCGTTGCAGTCGGACACACAGATGCGATCGGTTCTGATGCCTATAATCAAAAATTATCAGAGCGGCGCGCTCGGGCAGTCAAAGATTTTTTATTGACGCAGCACTTGCCAGCCGATCGCATCTATACAGAAGGCAAAGGCGAGAAGCAGCCAGAGGCGAGCAACAAGACCAAAGCAGGTCGCGCCAAAAACCGCCGCGTAGAAGTAGAAGTGGTGGGCGTGCGTAAACGCTGACGATTTAATATTTTTTACGGATACTGGCCAGATCAGGCCAGCACTCCGCAGTCGTTCAACTACTCCGGCCTATGTCGGAGTATTTTTTTGAGGAAGCGATTTTCACTTTTTTTATAGCAAATTGACAAATCACGAAATTATTTCCATATAAAAATTATTTACAAATATTAATAAATAATTAGTCGCGACAAGCAAGCTTTCCATCTACAAACTAACAATTTAGAGTAGAATAGTGTCTAATTTGTATGCTTTTGTGCCTGTTTCAAAGTCACGCAAGCAATCCCTTAACACCTTCGTACAACTAGTCACTTCAGGAAAAATAAATCATGAAAAGCATTTTGCTCAGTGCCACGCTGCTTGTCAGCGCAAGCTTCTCCGGCATCAACGCTCACGCAGCTGACTCCGCTCCGAATGGCTATTTGGTTGACTCATCCAAAGATGTTGTTAAAAGTGGTTTTGGTCTTTGCTGGCACACCGGAAGCTGGACTCCCGCCGATGCTACCGTAGAGGGCTGCGATGGTTTCATTGCCAAAGAACCTGAAGTAATGGCGCCCACTAAACAAGCGGCTGAGGCGATGCCGGTTGCTCCTGCTGAACCAGTCCAACAAGCGCCAGCACCTGCTGCGCCAGTTGCACCAGCTCCAGTTTCTGAAAAAGTCACTTTCGAAGCAGACGCATTCTTTGACTTTGACAAATCAGTGTTGAAGCCTGCTGGCAAAGCAAAGCTCGAAGACCTGGTCTCGAAACTGCAAGGCACTGATATTGAAGTAGTGATCGCAACAGGCCATACCGATTGGACTGGTTCAGATGCCTACAACCAGAAACTGTCAGTGCGCCGCGCAGAAGCAGTGAAAGCTTTCCTGGTATCGAAAGGCTTGCCTGCTGAGCGCGTCTTTGCAGAAGGCAAAGGCGAGAAACAGCCAGTTGCCAGCAACAAGACCAAGGAAGGTCGCGCACAAAACCGTCGCGTTGATGTAGAAGTGGTGAGCAAGCGCACCCGCTAATTCATACCGCGTCAAACAAAACCCTCGCATTTGCACCGCGAGGGTTTTTTTATTCCAATTCGCAAACGCGGCTATTGACTGCTTTCTGCAGCCCACCCATGAATTCCGTTATCATCTCAAGCATGAACGCCGATCCTTCAGAACTGAAAAAATTCAGTGACCTCGCCCATCGCTGGTGGGACCCAACCTCCGAATTCCGTCCTTTGCATGAAATTAACCCACTGCGTCTTGAGTGGATTAACGCGCGAGTGCCACTAGCTGGGAAAACAGTAGTCGATATAGGCTGCGGCGGCGGCATATTGGCCGAATCCATCGCCAAAAAAGGCGCGACCGTCACCGGCATCGACTTATCGGAAAAAGCACTCAAAGTCGCCGACCTGCACAGCCTGGAAAGCGGCGTGGCAGTCCGCTACGAACTCATCGCCGCGGAAGAACTCGCGTTACGCGAAGCGGGCAAATACGATGTCGTGACCTGCATGGAAATGCTGGAGCATGTGCCCGACCCGGCAGCCATCGTCAAAGCCTGCGCCACGTTGGTCAAACCGGGCGGCCATGTATTTTTCTCTACGCTCAACCGCAATCCGAAGTCGTATTTGTTTGCCATTTTGGGCGCGGAATATATATTGCGTCTGCTGCCTCGCGGCACCCATGACTATGCGAAATTCATCACGCCTGCCGAGTTGTCGCAACACAGCCGTAACGCCGGTCTGCAAGTAGATGCGCTCAAAGGAATGAGCTACAACCCAATCACAAAAATCTACTCGCTCAACCAGGACACCAGCGTCAACTATCTGATCGCTACACAAAAGCCGCTTTGACAAAAATAGCCCTCCCCACCCCTCGCGCCCTATTGTTCGACCTTGACGGCACGCTAGCCGATACCGCTCCAGATCTGGCAGCAGCAGTAAATCATCTGCGCACATCGCGCGGCATGTTGCCAACGCCGTATGAAATGCTACGTCCTGTTGCCTCAGCCGGGGCACGCGGACTGATAGGCGTGGCGTTTGGTATGACACCAGTCGACCCAGACTACGACGCATTGCGGACTGATTTTCTCGATCGCTACGCCGCCAACATCGCAGAAAACACAACTTTGTTTGACGGCGTTACCGCTCTGTTGCTGCACTTGCAGGAACAAAGTCTGCAGTGGGGCATCGTTACCAACAAACCCGCGCGTTTCACTGATGCGTTGGTGCCGCAGATCGGGCTAGAGCTGGCCGGATGCGTCATTTCCGGTGACACCACTGCGCATGCCAAGCCACATCCCGAACCCTTGCTTGAGGCAGCACGCCGCTTGAACCTGGCACCGGAAGATTGCTGGTACGTAGGTGACGACTTGCGTGACATCGCCGCAGGCAAAGCGGCCGGCATGCCTACCATTGCCGCAGCATGGGGATACTGCGGCAACAGTGAACCGCTGACATGGAACGCAGACGCAATAGTCCTTCATCCTTTGGATCTGCTAACGATGTTGGATGCGAATTCAGCTTGAAATCTGACAGGCAGACACCAGCTATTGCGATACAATGATATTTCTGTTTTGGGGGCGACCTGGTTTCGACAGGGGTTGCAAAGCAGCGCAGGGCAT
>JAOAUN010000002.1 GCA_030157545.1 Burkholderiaceae bacterium | reverse complement strand
CCAAAAAAGCCGGCCTGATTGGCCAGCTGATCGTCATCGCCGGCTTGTTCTGGGCGTGGCTCGGTGACTTGTCGCAATATCAAAACCTGCTCGCGCTTGGCGTACTGCTGGGTGTGGCCGGCTCTGCATTTGCAGTGGCGCTGCCATTGGCTTCACGCTGGTATCCGCCTGAGCATCAGGGCACAGCATTGGGAATTGCTGGTGCCGGCAATTCCGGCACGGCGTTCGCAGCGCTGTTTGCGCCGTCCCTAGCCATTCTGTTCGGCTGGCAAAATGTTTTCGGCCTGTGCCTGATTCCTTTGGCAATCGCGCTGCTTGTCTATATGGTCTTTGCCAAAGATGCGCCATCTGCTCCGCCACCAAAATCCATCAGCGAATACCTGCATGTATTAAAAGACAAGGACGCATGGTGGTTCATGTTCTTTTATGCAGTCACCTTCGGTGGCTTCTCCGGCCTCGCTTCATCGCTGACGATTTACTTCAACAGCCAATATGGTTTATCACCCGTGACAGCCGGCTACTTCACCGCTGCCTGCGTGTTTGCCGGCTCGTTGGTGCGGCCTGTGGGAGGCCGGCTGGCAGACCGTATCGGCGGCATCAAATCGTTATCGGTGATGTACACGCTGGCGGCACTGTTCCTTTTCATTGCCAGCACTGGTCTGGAGTCTGCACTAGGCGCAGTCGTCATTTTCGTGCTCGCGATGCTGGCGCTGGGTACCGGCAATGGCGCCGTGTTCCAGCTGGTGCCACAACGTTTTCGCAAAGAGATCGGGGTAATGACTGGCTTAGTCGGCATGGCCGGCGGTATTGGCGGCTTTTATCTGGCCTCCAGCATGGGCTACTCGAAACAACTGACCGGCAGCTATCAGCTGGGGCTGACTATCTTTGCCTCGCTGGCCGTGCTGGCGCTGATTGGTTTGTCATCAGTGAAAAATCGCTGGCGCACCACCTGGGGCAGTGCAGCGATGACGACCGCTAAAATTTAACAGGCAAAACAGTCAAGGCTGCGCGGCCGTGCCGCCAGCCTTCATCAGTTCGACGAGCTGATCCAGTGCTATGCCCCAGCCCTGCTCGAAGCCCATGTTTGCATGCGCCTGCCTGGACGCTTCGTCCTGATGGTTTACCTTCGCGCGGTAGCGGGTGCCGCCATCGGGCAGCGGCTCTAGCTGCAGGTCGACCACGAAAAAGAAACCCAGATGTTCTTCCGGCGGCTTCGGCTGCAAGCGGTAATCCGGTCCGAGCGCATTGGTCCACACCAGTCGCCGCTCCGGCTCCACCGCCAGATAGCTGCCGGCTTCCGAAGGCAGCTTATTGCCTTCCGGCGACTGCATCACCGTGCGGAATATACCGCCCGGCCGCAAGTCGAGTTCGCACTCCACCACCTTCCACGGGCGCGGGCAGAACCACTGCTTGATCAGTTCAGGCGTGGTCCACGCTTTCCAGATGGCTGACGGCGGCAGGCTCACATCGCGCTCAAGATAAAGATCGCGTTGGGGATCGAGATTCATGCATGTCTCCGGGATGAAAGCGTAATCAATCTGTATCTGTCATATTGTTTCTCACTCTATGGAAAAAGCAGGGAATGTCAACTCTGAAAAACAAAATTTCAAATTTCTGAGATTGTGAAATTTGAAGCCATCGATAAGCAGCGCGCCTGAGCAAGCTCTCCCTACCGTACCGGAATCATCAGATGCTGGTAAGGCGTGCCCGACCACATTACATAAGGCACAGCCGTGTCAGGCAGCGCATCTTTCGGATACATGTCATAGAACGCAGGTTCGGCACCAACGATCATCACGTGTGGACCAGTCCTCACCCAGTCTTTGTCAGGTTTGGTCGCGTAGGGGTCGGTGTTGCTGGCATCGGTGCCACCAGCCAGCATATACATGAAGCCGATTTTTCCAGCCGCTGGATTCTTGTGCCCCATCCAGGCCTCGGCCCAGGCCAGTGCGGCCTTGTCCATGCACATAGGATCCGGCCCCGGCGTGGCTGGGTTGTCTGGCATACAGGTAAAGCCATTACTGCCTTCGCGCAGCGTGCGCATTTTTCCATCTGCATCGGAGACAACGATGGTCGCATGCGCCGCTACTTTCTTTGGCGCTGCCCGCATCGCGCTGGCAATCAGCTCGCGGTCACTTTTATGTGCCGCACCTGCCGCACTTGCATGTGGCATCTTCATGTCATCGGCCTGCGCTACGTGCATACCCATCATCAATACCGTAGCAGCTCCTGTCATCCATAAGCACTTGCTCATCTTTCTCTCCTCTTAGAATAGAGGAAAAGTATGGCGGACATGTGCAAGTCGATTTTGAAGAAGCGCAACGATAAAGCTGTTGTTCAAATAGCGTTCTATGCTGCAAAATGACATGCCTTTCTCCCTCGATAAAGCAATGCCTTTACTCCTCGTTACTTCCCACCACAGCGCAACCGGTCTGCGCGAGCGTAACGAAGACTTCGTTGGCATGGTCACGCCGGCCGAACCTGATTTATCAGCCAAAGGGGTGATCGCCGCTATCGCAGATGGTGTGTCGGGCAATGAAGGGGGACGCGAAGCGTCCGAGTATTGTGTGCGCGGTTTGCTTGCCGACTATTACGCAACGCCAGACACCTGGCCGGTCACGCAGTCGCTGGAGCGGGTGATCAAGTCCATCAATACCTGGCTGCAACAGCAAGGCCGAGTACGCAGCGAGCTGTCTGGTATGGCCACCACACTGACTGCGGTTGTCCTGCGCGGCAGCTACTATTATTTTTCGCATGTAGGCGACAGCAGGCTCTATCTGCTGCGCAACAGCGTGCTGAAACGCCTGACCACTGACCATGTGTGGGATCGTCCCGAAATGCGTCATGTACTGACGCGCGCCATCGGCCTCGATACGCAACTGGCGATAGACCATGGCATGGGCGAGCTGCAACAGCACGATATTTTTTTACTGGCGACAGATGGCGTCTGGAGCGCACTTACCGAGTACGACATCAACTGGCATATGACCGAACTGGCTGCTGGCAAGTTCGAGGCCGAGGCCATGACCGCCAGGCTGGTGCAGGCTGCACTGGCAGCCGGATCAAAAGACAATGCGTCGGCGCTAGTACTAAAAGTTGACCAACTACCTGAAGAAAATTTGCGCGACGCACTATCTGGCTCACAGCAATTGCCGCTGCCACCCAGACTGAAAGCGGGGCAGACGCTGGATGGCTATCTGGTCGAAGAACTGATGCACGCATCTGCTACCACCTTGCTGTACCGTGTGACGGATCCGCAGTCGCAACGCAAGCTGGTATTGAAGACCCTGCATCCGGACCGCGCCAATGATGCGCAGGAACGCGCCGCGTTTACGCATGAAGAGTGGCTCGCCAAACGCGTGGTCGCGCGTTTTTTTCCGCAGGTAGTTGCCGCAGCGAATAAAAATTATCTGTATTACCTGACGACCTGGCATGCCGGATATTCATTGCAGCAGCAGCTTGATGCCGGCATGCATGTGACCGTGCCCGACCTTGTCTCGCACGGCACCAAGCTCGCACGCGCACTCGGCGCACTGCACCGGCGCAGCATCGTGCATCGCGATATCAAGCCGGCCAATATTCATTTGGGTGACGATGGCGAATTGCGCGTGCTTGATCTCGGGGTAGCGCAGTCGGGGACGGAATCCGAACAGCCCAATCTGGCGCCGCAGGCAGGCACGCCGTCATTTCTCGCGCCCGAACAATTCGATGGCGCTCCGGCGTCAGTGCAGACTGATTTATATGCGGCCGGTGTAGCGCTGTTTTATGCACTGACCCGGCATTACCCGTATGGCGAGATCGAACCGTTTCAGCGTCCGCGCTTTGGCGATCCGGTCGCGATCAGTCGCTACCGTCCTGATGCGCCGCTGTGGCTGGAAAATTTATTAAAGAAGGCGGTTGCGCGCGATCCGGCTGACCGGTTTGAAACAGCAGAAGAATTTTTACTGGCATTGGAGCGCGGTGCGGTGCGACCGCTCAATGCGCCAGCACCGGTCCCGCTGGCAAGGCGCGATCCACTCGCGTTGTGGCAAATGATAGCTGCCGTGTCGCTGGCTGCGAATTTATTGTTGCTGTATCTGATGGTGGTCGGTCAAAGCTGACCGACGCACGTTAACAGTGCGCTGCACCGCGCCACGCACTCAAATAACCACCCAAACGCATCAAATCAGGAGATCAGCCACATCCAGCATGCGCTGCGCAATGTCTGCCAGCCTCAGATTCTTGTCCATCGCCAGCCGTCGCAGCTTGGAATAGGCCTCATCTTCGGTGCAGTGATGCCTTTCCATTAACAGTCCTTTTGCACGTTCGATCACTTTACGTTCCGCCAGCTTGGTCTTGGTCTCTTCGAGTTCGCCGCGCAATTTCTGCTCCACTTCGAAACGCGTCAAGGCAACATCCAGCACCGTCTTGACGCGCTCGGCCGATAAACCAGCGACCACATAGGCAGACACTCCGGCTTCGATGGCCGCGTGCATTTTATTGCGATCGGCGTCTTCGGTGAAACAAACAATAGGACGGCGCTGGCTGGCAGTCGCAGCCACCACGCGCTTCAAAGCGGCATCGGACTGTTCATCAACGATAATCAAATCCGGCTGCAGGTGCTCGATCTGCGCCTCCAGATCGGCATCCGGCGGCAGTGCAGCCAGAATATTGTATCCAGCTTCCAGCAAGCCTATGCGGATTGCACGGGCCCGTTCGGCCTGCATCTGTGCAGCAGCATCAGAACCTTCAGGAGCGACAAGCGAATTGACAACGACAATTTTTAGATGCGTAGAATCATTCATGAATTGATAACTAATGTGGACACCACCGTTGGCGCAAAACGCTTTACTTTACAATACCTGCTTTGCAAAAAGCTTGCCACCCTTCAAAGCCCCTCACATGATCGTTCTCGGCATTGAATCCTCTTGCGACGAAACCGGTATCGCCTTGTACGATACGGAGCGCGGATTGCTCGCGCACGCGCTGCATTCGCAAGTCGCCATGCACGAAGAATACGGCGGCGTCGTGCCCGAGCTGGCATCGCGCGACCATATCCGGCGTGCCATCCCTTTGCTGGAACAAGTACTGGCCGACAGTGCGCTGCCGCTATCAGAGATTGACGCCATCGCCTACACGCAAGGGCCCGGTCTGGCCGGCGCATTGCTGGTGGGTGCGTCGGTGGCCTGCGGGCTTGGCATGTCATTGAACAAGCCGGTGCTTGGCGTACATCACCTTGAAGGCCATTTGCTGTCGCCGCTGTTGGCCAGCAATCCGCCTGCATTTCCCTTTATTGCGCTATTGGTATCCGGCGGTCATACGCAATTGATGCAAGTAGATGGCGTCGGCCAATACACCTTGCTGGGCGAGACACTCGACGATGCTGCCGGTGAAGCCTTCGACAAATCTGCCAAATTGCTTGGGCTCGGCTATCCGGGCGGTCCGGCGATTTCGAAGCTGGCCGAATCAGGCGACCCGACGGCATATCAATTGCCGCGTCCTATGCTGCACGCAAAAAATCTGGATTTCAGTTTTTCCGGATTGAAAACAGCGGTGCTGACCGTAGTGAAAAATCATCCGGGCGAATTGACGCTGCAGGACAAAGCCAATATCGCTCGCGGCTTTGTTGATGCGCTGGTCGATGTGCTGGTGGCGAAATGCCTGACTGCGTTAAAACACAGCGGCATGAAGCGGCTGGTAATTGCCGGTGGCGTTGGTGCGAATGCGCAATTGCGAGCGGCGCTGAATGCGGCCGCTGCCAAAAAACGCTTTGAGGTGTTTTATCCTGAGCTTGAATTTTGCACCGACAACGGCGCCATGATTGCGTTTGCCGGTGCATTGCGGCTGCAAAGACATCCGCAGTCAGCTAGCCATGATTATCGTTTCAATGTAAAGCCGCGCTGGCCGCTTGATCAGATCGACTGATGAGCATTGAGAAGGTTTCATCAACTCTTGGCCGATGTAGCTTTTTTCTGCTTATGTGACTCCTTCAGCAATGCATCCCAGTCGTCGGGCGGATTGCCGCGACCCAGCATTTTTTGAAATACTGCATAAGGGTCATTTTTGCTGCCTGCGGTACGCAAAGTTTTTTCGTCATTGACCCATGCGTAAACAATCACTTTAGTCTGCGAATCATAACGAAAAAATAATCTGAATCGCCGGCCAATTTTTGCTCTGCGCCAGTTCCGAAATTCTGGACCCATCGTATTGCCTTGGCGATATTCATCTCGCGCAGGATCATCTGGCACCGTTTCAAAAATCAGCTTGGACAAGGCAGCATAAAGTTTGACGTTTGCATTTTCCATGGCACTTGCCGAATCTGCAGAAAAAGCCTTGTCGGAGGCAATTTTCAGCTTTTCCAACTGCTCGAGTAAACATGTGTGGAAAAGTAGAGACCATGACGACGCTGTCACAGATCGACGTCGCCTTGAATTTCTTCGGACAAATCAAGCTGACGCTTTATAGTCCGCTTCATGCTTTTAGCCAGATCTGCCGGGAGGGCCGCAACATTTTTTCCGTTAATCAAATCTTGTTCGATCAAGGCCAGGAACTGACCAATAGCCGGATCGACATGTTTTTCAGCATCAGCGCGTGAAACCGTAATCGATTTGCCATTAAAATCAAAAACAATCTTTCCACCGGCATCCACACCCAAGGCCTGACGGATTGGCTTGGGCAAGGTTATCTGACCTTTTGATGTGATAGTAGCTGTTTCATGAATGCGAACCATGACTGCCTCCTATTAAAACCTATAGAATTGTAAGGAATAATCCTTACATAGTCAACGCGATTTGTAAGCGCATTTCAGTTGCATTCCTTGATTTCAATGGGATTTCTTATCTTTTTCCCCGCCGCCAAGGCGGCTCTCTTTGCCCGTCAACAGATTGCCGATATTTTTGCTGTGACGATAAATCAGCAAACCACTCATCAACAGCACGGCAAGCAATTTGAGATCGGTGCCAAACAGCAGCCCGTAGTAAAACGGCGCAAATATTGCTGACACCAATGCGGCCAGCGACGAATAGCGGAAAGCATATGCAACGACCACCCAGGTAATGAGCGTGGCAAGGCCAAGCAGCGGATTCAAACCCAGCAGCACACCCAGCGCGGTAGCAACACCCTTGCCGCCAACGAAGCGGAAAAACACTGGCCACAAATGACCGGCAAACACCGCCAGCGCAACCAGCGCCACGCCGGCGTCGCCTAAATCCAATTGTTCATCAAACTGCAGTGCGAGCCATACTGCAAGCCAGCCCTTCGCGCAGTCACCAATCAGGGTCAACACCGCAGCAGCCTTGTTTCCGCTCCTTAGCACGTTGGTAGCGCCCGGATTTTTCGAGCCATAAGTACGCGGATCCTGCAGCCGGAACAGCTTGCTGACCACGACCGCGAACGACACCGAACCCAGCAGATAGGCTGCGATCGCGCATAAGACTGTATTCATATCTCCCCTTAGGCTTAAGCCAATTATTGTGTTCGTCATTATGCAACAGGAGCTAGTGTCCGCAACGTATATCAACCGGCAAAACTACGAGGAGGCAGTCTACATATCGCTTCATAGCCTGCTTCCCAAACAACTCTTTGACTAATTTATTTTTTGTTTATACAATAAATATGCGATATGAATACGATTCGCTGAAATTAGCTGCTAACGTTAAAAAGCACGCAGTATGGTTCGAAGAAGCAGTTGAATTTGAATGGGAAACTGCGTACATAAAGATTGATAATCGCAATTTTTATTTAGAAACCCGATTTGAAGCGATTGGCTTTATCAGGCAACGCGTGTATGTGATGATTTTTTGCCTGCGCGCTAACGCAGTTCGCATCATCAGCCTGCGCAAGGCAAACACCAGAGAGGCGAAACGATATGCCGAAACGTAAACCTGGAACGATCTTTCCGACACCAGAAGAAGATGAAGTAATCAACGCGGGTATTGCCGCCGATCCTGACACACGCGAACTGACTAAAGAGTGGTTCAAAACTGCGCGGCCAGCGAGCGAAGTTCTTTCCCCCACTTCTTATGAAGAGTTGACTCAATTAAGACGCGGACGCGGAAGACCTATCGCTGAAACGCCAAAAGTTTTCACCGGAATCCGTCTCGACGCCGATGTACTGGAAGCGTTTAAGGCTAGCGGCAAAGGCTGGCAAACCAAAATTAACGCAGCCTTGCGTCAGTATCTGGATCTGAAAAACGAATAAGCCAGAGCATTTCCAATCAATCAGCCGCGCGGATGATGCAACGCATGAATTTTCTTCAAGCGCTCACGTGCCACATGCGTATAAATCTGTGTTGTCGAAATATCTGCATGCCCAAGCAGTAGCTGCACAACGCGCAAATCTGCACCGTGATTCAGCAAGTGCGTCGCAAACGCATGCCGCATCGTATGCGGCGAGAGTGGCGCATTGATCTCGGCGCGCAGTGCGTATTTTTTAATCAGCGTCCAGAACATCTGTCGTGTCATCGGGCCGCCCAATGCAGTGACGAACAAGGCATCATCCATTTTTCCGTTCAGGATAGTCGCCCGCCCCTCTTTCAAATACCGCTCTATCCAGCTGCGCGCTTCTTCGCCGAACGGAATCAGCCGCGTCTTGTTGCCCTTGCCGGTCACGCGCAGCACGCCTTCGTTCATACCGACTTCCACCGACTTCAACAGTACCAGTTCGGAGACACGCAAACCGCTTGCATACATCAGCTCCAGCATGGTGCGATCGCGCAAGCCCAGCGGCGTGTCCACATCGGGCGCGGCGAGCAGGCTCTCGACGTGCTGCTCCGACAAAGTCTTGGGGAATCGTACAGGCTGCCTGGCCGATTTCATGCGCAGGCAAGGGTCAACGCTGACATGATTGCTGCGCAGCGCGTATTGATAGAACCGTTTCAGTACTGCCAGCCGCCGGTTCGACGAACTGGCCTTGCTGCTGGTATGGCGAAACGCAAAGTAGCCATTCAAGTCTGTTGCCGTGGCGGCGTACAAGGTCTTGCCGTGTTCTGCGTGCAGCCAATCGGCAAAGAGCAACAAGTCGCGCTTGTAGGCATCCAGGGTATTTTTTGACAAGCCGTCTTCGAGCCAAAGTGCGTCGCAAAATTCATCAACGATCGCCTGGCCGGCTCGCACGGACTTGTCTGCTGCCTGCCTCAAAATCCCGGCACCCGCTCGTGTTGCAACAGCCAGCGCTTGACGTTCTGATGAAAGCCGCCATCGTGATGCGCGAAGCCGCCGATGCCACCGGTTGCGGTGACGCGATGACATGGAATCACCAGCGGCACCCAGTTCGCGCCACAAGCCTGACCGACTGCACGCGGCGCCGATCCGATGCGACGCGCCACCTGCGCATAGGTCAATACCTCACCGCGTGGAATTGCATTGATCACATCCCAGACCTTGCGCTGATGAGCAGTGCCTGTCGCCGACAACGGCAACTCGAACTGAAAGTCCGGATCGGCCAGATAGGCTTTGACTTGCCGGGCCACTTCTTTATTCAATGCGTCGACCGGTGCTTTGGCTTCGTACTGCGGCGGCAGGTAAGTCAGCTCAAGCAACACGCCGGCTTCGGTGCGTATGCCCATTGCGCCGAACGGCGCTGGCACAATGGCAGTAAACAATTCACTCTTTAACTTTGGCACGGCAGACCTCCGTCAAGAACCAAAAATAAGCCGCGGCAGCCACAATGAAATCTGCGGCACATAGGTAATGACAAGCAGGAATCCCAGCATCGTCAGCAGCCACGGCAGCACGGCGACAGTCAGCTCGCTGATCCCCATTTTAGTAATTCCTGAAGCGACATACAAATTCAAACCGACAGGCGGGTGGCACATGCCGACTTCCATATTCACTACCATGATGATGCCGAAGTGCACAGGGTCAATGCCCAGCGCAGCCGCGACCGGAAACAGGATCGGCGCCATGATCAGCACGATGGATGACGGCTCCATCACATTGCCGGCCAACAGCAGCAGCACATTTACTACCAGCAGGAAGCTGACCATGCCGAAGCCCTTGTCCAGAATCCAGCCGGCCATGGCTTGCGGTATGCCTTCGCTCGTCATGAGAAACGAAAACAATACAGCGTTGGTAATGATGTAGAGCAGCATTGCCGACATCGCCGCCGAATCGCGCAGCACGCGCGGTACCTGTTTGATGCTCATATCTTTATAGACGAAGACGGCAATGACGAACGCATAAACAGCGGCCATCGCGGCGGCTTCGGTCGGGGTAAACACACCGCTGTAAATGCCGCCCATGACGATCACGATCAGCAACAGACCCCATGCGCTGCGGCGGAATGCAATGAGGCGTTCAGCCCAACTGGCTTGCGGCATGCGCGGGTAATTCTTTTTGCGCGCCAGTACCCATGTGGTCAGCCCCAGCAATGTCGCCAGCATCAGGCCCGGCACGACTCCGGCCATGAACAACTTGCCGACCGAGGTATTCGTTGATACCGAATACATCACCATCACGATTGATGGCGGAATCAGAATACCGAGCGCGCCGGATGTTGTGATGACACCGGCGCCAAAGGATTTCGGGTAGCCCTGCCTGACCATTGCCGGCAGCAAAATGGAACCGATGGCCACGACCGTTGCCGGTGAAGAGCCCGACACTGCCGCAAACAACGCGCAGGCCAGCACGCCTGCCAGCGCCAGTCCGCCATGCCAGTGCCCGACCATGGAAGTGGCGAACTGGATCATGCGGCGCGCAACGCCGCCGTGTGTGAGGAAGTTACCTGCCAAAATAAAAAACGGGATCGCCATGATCTCGAATTTTTCTATGCCGGTAAACAGCTTTAGCGCCACTGCCTGTACGGGCACTTCCGTCATCGTGAACAGGAAGGTTAGTACTGTTAAGCCAAGCGCAATCGAGATCGGCATGCCGGTCAGCATCAGCACCAGCAGCAATACAAAAATAATCAGCGCGCTCATTGCCGGCCCTCCGCTGCGTCTTCTACCAAGCCTTCAACATGCGCATGGTCATGCACCGGCAGTTCGCCGCTGCGCGTGAACTGCAAGGCGACCTGCAGGAAGCGAAAGCTCATTAATGCAGAACCCAGCGGTATGGCCAGATAGACGATCCACATCGGCAGCTCGAGCACTTCGGAAGTGCTCGAGGTATGGGAAAGCTCGAAGACGAAATTCGCGCCCAACGCAGCAATGATGCCGGTAAAACTCGCACCGGCCAGCAGGCTAAACAAGATGAACTTGCTGCGCCATTGCGGGTTGAGCCGGTTGACCAATACATCCACACCAACGTGAATGCCGGTACGCACGCCATAGGCCGCGCCGAACTTGGCCATCCAGACAAACATGAAAATGGTCAGCTCCTGCGCCCAGCTGGTGTTGATGCTCAAGAGCCAATCCTGCAAGCCGGGAATGGCAAAGCCGGACGCATAACGGTGCAGCACGGCGAAAAAAATCACCAGAGTTGCTGCGCCCATCAGGAAGGCAATCAGCCATTCTTCGAGGTGATCCAGGATTTTCATGCGCGACCTTTAGCGTGAGGCTTCTTTGTTGGTAGCAGCGATCAGGTCTTTGCCGATCCGGTCTTCCATCTTTTTATGCACCGGCAGCAGCGCCTTGCGCCATTCGGCTTTTTCGGCGTCCGTTGGCGTGTAGATCAGCGTCTTGCCGGATTTGCGCACCGCTTCCAATGCTTGCGCATTTTCTTGCTGCGCAATTTTGTTACCGTACCTGCTCGCCTCTTTCATCGCGCCTTCGAGCTGGCCGCGTATGTCTGCCGGCAGCTTGTCCCAGAAGTTCTTGTTCACGATGACGGCATAGCCAATGTAACCGTGGTTGGTGACGGTCAGGTGTTTTTGCACCTCATGCATTTTTTGCGTATACAGATTCGACGGCGGATTTTCCGCACCGTCGACCACACCGGTCTGCAAGGCCTGATACACCTCGGAGAAGGCCATTACTTGCGGATTGGCGCCGAGTGCGCGCATCTGCGCGTCCAGCACTTTGGAAGCCTGTATGCGCATCTTCAGGCCTTTCATGTCGGCCGGCACGTGCATGGGCCGGTTCGACGACATCATCTTGAAGCCATTGTCCCAGTAAGCCAGACCGAGTATGCCTTTGGGTTCCAGCTTTTTCAGCAGATCGCGACCGATGGTGCCTTCCGTCACGCGAGTCAGTGCCGCGTAGTCAGGAAAAATATACGGCAAGTCGAACAGCTCGAATTCTTTTACGCCGAGCGGACCGAATTTAGCTAGCGAAGGTGCCAGCATTTGCACGGCGCCGAGTTGCAGCGCTTCGAGTTCTTCTTTGTCTTTGTAGAGGGTGCTGTTCGGATACAGCTCGACTTTCACGCGACCTTTGGTGGCAGCTTCGGCCAGCTCTTTGAAACGCTCGGCAGCTTTGCCCTTGGGCGTGTCCTTGGCGACCACATGGCTGAATTTGATAACGATGGGCGCATCGGCCCAGGCTTGTGTGAGTAGCAGACTGCTGAGGGCAATAGCGGCAATCAGGTGGCGGCGTTTCATTTGGGTCTCCGGCTGAGAATGGCGATAGATTATTTTTATGGTCTCGGCGCGTATTGTGTCTGCTAGTGGGCTGAATGACAACCTTGCGGTTGTTTTACGAAAGACGCTGGATCCCAGCCTGCGCTGGGATGACCTTTGTTTTTTTACCGCCGATTGCTTATCTGCCGTCGTTCCAGCGCAGGCTGGAACCCAGTGTCTTTGTTTTTCAAACAAAGCCCTCCGCATTCGGTAACATTAGTCTGTAAACCACTGATCGCCCCAATGAACATCTTAAGCATTCTGCTACCCGACTTTACCCTGATCCTGATCGGTTTCATCCTGATGCGCATGACCGATTGGGGCCAGCCCTTCTGGAGCGGACTTGAGAAGCTGGTTTACTTCATCCTGTTCCCTGCCCTGTTGTTTGTGTCTACCGCGCGCACGCCGCTGGATTTGCACACCACCGGCAAGCTGCTGCAGGTCGCCCTGATTGCCGTTAGCTGCGGCATTGCACTGGGCTGGCTGGCCAAGCCTCTGTTTCGCGCCGGCCCCATGATTTTCGAGTCTGGCGTGCAGACGGCCTTCCGCTTTAATTCCTACATCGCGCTGGCTGTCGCTTTCCGTCTCGGTGGCGAAGCAGGCACCTCGCTGATGGCGGTCATCATCGGCTTTGCAGTCCCGGTCTGCAATATGGCCGCAGTCCACGCGCTGGCACACCGCAGCAACGGCTCGCTGCTCAAAGAGATGGCAAAAAATCCGCTACTGCTGGCAACGGCTGGCGGCACGGTGTTCAATCTCCTCGGCGGCAGCCTGCCGGAAGTAGTCGCTGTCACGCTCGCGCGCATGGGCAGCGCGTCGATTGCGCTGGGGCTGTTAATGGTCGGCGCAGGCTTGAAGCTGAATGCGCTGGCAGATTCACGCGGCATCAGTGCCTATTTCATTGGCGTGAAACTGCTGGCGCTACCGGCAATTGCCTTGCTGCTGGGTCGCTGGCTGGAACTGCCGCCGCTGCAGTTACAAATCGCCGTGATGTTCTGCGCATTACCGACCGCGTCCAGTGCCTATGTGCTGGCATCGCGCATGGGGGGCAACGGGCCGCTGGTTGCCTACCTGATTTCAGCCGGCACCTTGTTGTCGATCGTGACCTTGCCCTTATGGCTGCTGCTGGCCGGCTGACGCGTGCTGCTCCAGCGCCCACGCCACATGCTCCCTGACCAGTGCCGATGAATCAGCTGCACGTGCATTCAGCGCTGCCAGCATCGCCACGTCTCCAGCCTTCTGCTTTGCCGCATTGCCCAGTGCAACCGCGATATTGCGCAACCAGCGCTCATGCCCGACACGGCGGATCGCGCTGCCTTCAAGACGGCTATTGAATTCTGCTTCGGTCCACGCAAACAGATCAATCAAGCTCGAACTATCAAGCGCATTGCGCACATCAAAATCCGGCAGCACCGCCTTCTGCGCGAATTTATTCCACGGACAGACCAGCTGGCAGTCATCACAGCCCAGCACGCGGTTGCCAATCAGGGGCCGCAACTCGAGCGGTATGCTGTCCTTGAGCTCGATCGTCAAATAGGAAATGCAGCGGCGTGCATCAAGCCGGTACGGGGCGACGATAGCCTGCGTCGGGCAAACGTCGATGCAGGCCTCACAACTGCCACAGTGCCCTGCTACTGGCGCATCCACTGGCAGCGGCAGGTCAGTGTAGATCTCGCCCAGAAAAAACAGCGAACCGCCATCACGGTCAAGCAGCAGCGTGTGCTTGCCGCGCCAGCCCAGTCCGGCCTGCTGCGCAAGCTCGACTTCCATGACGGGTGCTGAATCGGTGAAAACGCGATACCCAAAAGGACCGATGGCAGCAGCGATTTTTTCGCTAAGTTGCTGTAGCCGATTACGCAAGACTTTGTGATAATCACGGCCGCGCGCATAGACCGATACCACCGCCGCAGCTGGATCCTGCAAGCGCTGCGCCTCAGGTTCGCGCCAGTCCGGTGCGGCGTCGCGCGGCACATAATTCATGCGCGCGCTGATTACTCGCAAGGTACCCGGCACCAGTTCTGCAGGTCGGGTGCGCTTGCTGCCGTGCGCTGCCATATAATCCATCTGACCGTGGAAGCCGGCGTCCAGCCAGCTTTGCAGGCCGGCATCGGCTGCGTCGAGCGCGGCGTTTGTGATGCGCAAGTCGGCAAAGCCCAATTCTGCGCCCCATGCCTTGATGGCAGAGGAGAGCGCAACATAGTCGGGCAGGCTTGGTTCAGGCACGATGGCAGGATTTTGATTCATGGAAGCACTGATTTTACGAGATGCAGACCTGGAAAGCACATTTGGTTGACGAGGCCGCCACGCTGGCACTGGGCGCAGCACTGGCGCGCGTGCTGCAGCCGGGGCTGAATGTGCATTTGCATGGTGATCTGGGCGCAGGAAAAACCTGTCTCACGCGTTCGTTGCTGCATGCAGCCGGTTACGGCGGCCGCGTGAAAAGCCCGACGTATACGCTGGTCGAACCGTATACGATCCGCTTGCAGGAACGTGACGTCGAGGTGCTGCATTTTGACCTTTACCGCATGGGCAGTCCGGAAGAATTTATCGAAGCAGGCTTTCGCGAGCATTTCGGCAGCGCGAGCATTTGTATCGTCGAATGGCCCGAGCAGGCCGGTGAGCTGTTGCCACCGCCGGATATGGATGTATTCCTTACTGTCGAAGGCCATGGCCGTGCGGTAGAATTGCGGGCAAATTCTGCACAAGGCGCGACATGCCTAGATCACCTGCATCTGATACCGAATCTATAACACCCGTCTCCCGTCGTACGGTATTGAAAACCGGTGCGACGCTGCTGCTTTCCTGTCTTGGAATTAATGACGCTCGCGCTGCGCAGATTATTGCGGTGCGCGTCTGGCCCGCCGCCGACTACACCCGCGTCACCCTCGAAAACGACAGCAAGCTCAATGCCACGCATTTTCTGGTGAAGGACCCGCACCGGCTGGTAGTTGAAATTGAAGGCCTGGACCTTGATCCGCAACTCAAAAGCCTGGTCGCCAAAATACAATCAAACGACCCGTACATTGCACAAGTGCGCGTGGGACAAAACCGACCGGGTGTGGTGCGGCTGGTGTTTGACCTGAAAGAAGAAATCCGGCCGCAGGTGTTTACGCTGGAGCCGGTTGGCGAATACAAGCATAGGCTGATCTTTGATCTGTATCCGGATATTCCAGTAGACCCGATTACACAGTTGCTGAATGATCGCGCCAAGTCGACCATAGTGCCGCAAGCGAAAACAGCACCCGAAGAAGACAAAACCCCCAAGCTGACGCGGCTGGTGACGATCGCGCTCGACCCCGGACACGGCGGTGAAGACCCCGGCGCCGTCGGCGCTGGCGGCAGTTATGAAAAAAATGTCGTGCTCTCTATTGCACAACGCCTGAAGGCCAAGCTGGAACAGCAACCAAATATTCGCGTCATGCTGACTCGCGATGGCGACTATTTCGTGCCGCTGCATGTGCGCGTGCAAAAGGCACGCAAGGTACAGGCTGATTTATTTGTGTCGATTCACGCAGATGCTTTTGTGGAACCGACCGCGCGCGGCTCGTCGGTCTTTGCGCTTTCAGAAAAAGGCGCCAGCTCAACGGCAGCGCGCTGGCTGGCAAACAAAGAAAACGCTGCCGACCTGATCGGTGGGATCAATATCAAGAGCAAACATCAGCATTTGGCCAGCGTGCTGCTCGATTTATCCACCACAGCGCAAATTAGTGACAGCCTGAAGCTGGCCAAATCAGTCTTGGGTGAGATCGGCAACATCAACCGACTGCACAAGGCGCAGGTTGAACAGGCAGGTTTTGCGGTATTGAAGGCGCCGGACATTCCGAGCATTCTCGTCGAGACAGCGTTCATCTCGAATCCGGAAGAAGAAGCGAAGCTGACTGACAATAATTATCAAGACCAGATGGCAGACGCGCTGATGAAGGGCATACGGCGTTATCTGGCGAAGAACCCAACGCTTACGCGCAACAAGCTGACTTGAGTTCATTACGAAAGACGCTGGGACGACGGTATTTTTTAGTTTGCAGATAAAAGAACCGTCGCTCCAGCGCACGCTGGAGCCCAGCGTCTTTGACTGCACACAAAAAAACCTAAACAGCAACCGGTTTCCTGAAAAAACGCCACACTGCTGCCAGCAATAACGGCACAATCGCTGCGCCTACGCCGATTAACACTATCGTATTCAAGTGATCGCGAATGACAGGAATATTGCCAAAGAAATAGCCACCCGCCACCAGCGCCACCACCCATAACACCGCGCCGCTGATATTAAAGATCTGGAATTTCGTCAGCCCCATCTCGGATACACCCGCAACAAACGGCGCGAAAGTGCGCACGATAGGCAGCCAGCGCGCGAGCATGATGGTTTTGCCGCCATGAACTTCAAAAAACGTATGTGTCTTTTGCAATGACTCTCTGTCCAGCCAGCGATAATTATGCGTATAAACCTTGTGTCCTATTGCCCGGCCAATAAAGTAGTTGACGGTATTGCCTGCCACCGCAGCGAGCACCAGCAAACTGATCAGCAGCCCGACGTCCATCGCGCCAGTCGCACAAAAAGCGCCCCCAACAAAAAGTAAGGTGTCGCCAGGCAGGAAAGGGAAAATCACCAGTCCGGTTTCAGCAAACACAATCACGAACAATAGCGCATAGACCAGCGGGCCATAAGCAGCAATCAAGTGACCAAGCGATTTGTCGACATGCAGCACCAGATCAAGCAGTTGACTAATTTCCATTTTTTTGGCTACGTGGTGAACGACAGAAGCAACTGATCATACACCCGTCGGGACAGTAGAGGCAGCGGCCCTGTCAGGCCTCAACGGTATAATCGCAAGATGACTGCTTCTTCCAACGCACCGCGCGCCATTCGTCCCCTGCCCGACCAGCTGATCTCGCAAATCGCAGCCGGCGAAGTGATCGAACGCCCGTCAGCCGTGGTCAAGGAATTACTCGAAAACGCGCTCGACGCCGGCGCTACACAGATAACCGTCCGGCTCGAACAAGGCGGTGTCAAGCGCATCGCCATCACCGACAACGGCCGTGGCATTCCAGCGGCGCAAATGCCGCTGGCGCTGGCACGCCATGCCACCTCCAAAATTGCCAGCCTGACTGACCTGGAAAACGTCATGACGCTTGGCTTTCGCGGCGAAGCGCTGGCGTCGATTGCATCAGTCGCTCAGCTGACTTTGACTTCGCGCAGCAGCGATGAGCCGCATGCATGGCAGATCAGCGGCAATGCCGACTCACCGGTCACACCCGCATCTGGCGCGCAAGGCACGCTGATCGATGTACAAGATTTGTATTACAACACCCCGGCCCGCCGCAAATTTTTAAAGACCGAACAAACCGAATACGGCCATTGCGCCGAAGTCGTGCGCCGCATTGCTCTGGCGCGACCTGATGTGAGTTTTACCGTCACCCACAATGGCAAGACCAACGAACACTGGAAAGAAACGGCAGACGACAAGCGCAGTGCGCACATACTTGGCGATGAATTTTCCAACGCTCGTCTGGCCTTGCAGGAAGCGGCCGGCCCGTTAAACCTGTACGGCTTTGTCGGCCTGCCAACTGCGGCACGCGCGCGCGCCGATGCACAGTATTTTTATGTCAACGGCCGCTTTGTCCGTGACAAGCTGCTCACGCATGCGGTGCGTTCGGCCTATCAGGACGTGCTGCATGGCGACCGCTTTCCATCGTATGTATTGCGGCTGGATCTGGACCCGTCACTGGTTGATGTCAATGTCCATCCGTCAAAAATAGAAGTGCGTTTCCGTGACAGTCGCGCCGTGCACCAGTTTGTGTTTCACGCGGTGAGCCGTGCGCTGGCGCAGACTTCTGCCACGTCGCATGGGGCCAGCCCTGCGCCTATGCCGGCGCCGAGTGGTGCGATGCCATGGATGCGCATGCCGCAGCAAGCCTCGCTGGGCGTTGCGCAAGACACTGCCAGCTACGGCGCGCTGTTTACCGAGACTAACTGGCAGCCAGCGCCTGCTGCAGCCATGCCGACGGCGGCCGAAGAAGAATTCCCGCTCGGCTTCGCGCTGGCGCAATTGCATGGCGTGTTCATCCTTGCGCAGAACCGTGCCGGCCTGGTGCTGGTTGACATGCACGCGGCGCATGAACGCATTTTGTATGAGCAGTTCAAGCAGGCGCTCGACGCCGATGCAGTGCAATTGCAGCCGCTGTTGATACCGGTGACTTTTCATGCCGATGCAGTTGAAGTCGGCACCGTCGAAGAAAACCAGATTGTGCTAAGCGTACTCGGCTTTGATATGGCCGTGCTGTCGCCCACCACACTGGCACTGCGCGCCATACCGGCGCTACTGAAAAACAGCGATGCGCAATCACTGGCGCGTGATGTGCTGCGCGATGTCCGTGAATACGGTGGCTCGCGCGTGCTGCTGGAGCGGCGCAATGAAATGCTGGGGACTCTGGCCTGCCACACGGCTGTACGCGCCAACCGGATTCTGAGCATCCCCGAAATGAATGCCCTGCTAAGACAAATGGAAGCGACCGAACGCGCCGACCAGTGCAACCATGGTCGTCCTACGTGGGTGCAGCTGGGCCTGTCGGATCTTGATAAATTGTTTTTGCGCGGACAATAACAAATGAATCACCAACCGCTGCCGCAGTTTGCGCATGCCCCAATTTTGCTGCTCATTTCCGTCATGCTGATGATGCAGCCGCTATCGACCGATCTGTACCTGGCTTCACTGCCCAGCCTGGCCAGCGGCTTTAATGTGCCGGTCTCGACGGTGCAACTGACACTGACCTTGTTTGTCATCGGCTTCGGCGGCGCGCAACTGATTGTTGGGCCTTTGTCGGACCGTTTTGGCCGCCGTCCTGTCTTACTCGCGGGTCTGGTTTTATATATCGTAGCGAGTGCACTATGCGCATTGTCGCAATCGATAGACTTGCTGATCGCTGCGCGCTTCCTGCAGGCGCTGGGTTGCTGCACGGCTGTCATCATTGCACGCGCCATCGTACGCGATGCGTATGCACTGGAAGACAGCGCACGCGTGATTGCAAGAGCCAGCACGTGGATTTCACTGGCACCGATTTTCGGGCCGATTCTGGGATCTTATTTGCAGGTCAGCTTTGGCTGGCGCGCCGCATTCGTTGCACTCGGCATTTTATCTGCGTGCATCTTTGCCGCCAGCGTCATGCATCTGCCGGAAACCAACCAACATAAAAACCCCAAAGCGACGGACCTCTCCGGACTGATGGAAAACTACCGTCTGGTGCTGGGCTCACGCGAATTCTGGGCCTATGCAGTGCCCGGCGCATTGTCCTATGGCGCGATTTTTTCGTTCATCTCCGGCTCGTCTTTTGTCTTGATTAATGTGCTGGGCGTGCCCACGCAATGGTTTGGCTACTGTTTTGCTCTGGGCGTGTCCGGTTACATGACCGGCACGCTGATATGCCGCAGGCTTTTGAAAAACATCAGCGGCCTGCAGGCACTACGGATCGGCACCGCGTGCTCACTCGCTTCCGGCGTATTTTTTCTGGCTGCGACGCTGCTTGGCATGATTCACTGGTCCATGATTCTGGTGGCGATGTTCCTCGCCATGGTTGCGCATGGCATTAACTTCCCGGTCACGCAGTCGGGCGCAGTATCGCCGTTTCCGAAACAGGCAGGCACTGCCGCCGGTCTGATGGGTGCGCTGTTCATGCTGTTTGCGTTCATAGTCGGCAGTGTCGTCGGCGCCACTCATAACGGCACGCTGTATCCGATGGCGATCATTGCCTGCGCACTCGGCGCACTGAATTTTTACTCGGCTCGCGCGATCACATCACAAGTTGTGGCGGCATGAACACTAAAGTAAAACCGCTGGCAGTAGCCATCATGGGGCCAACGGCCTCAGGCAAGACGGCGGCGGCTTTGCATATTGCCCGGCACCTGCCGTGCGAAATTATTTCAGTGGATTCCGCGCTGGTTTATCGCGGCATGGATATCGGCAGCGCCAAGCCCAGTCTGGAAGAACGCGCAGCGGTACCGCACCACCTGATTGATATTCTCGATCCGACCGAATCATATTCAGTTATGCAGTTTCGTGAAGATGCGCTGCGCTTGGTGACAGAGATTCAAGCGCGCGGCAACTTGCCGCTGCTGGTTGGCGGCACCATGCTGTATTTCAAAGGTTTGCGCGATGGTCTGGATGCATTGCCGCAAGCTGATCCTGCTTTACGCGCCGAACTCGACGCAGAAATTGCGCTGCACGGCGCGCCGGCACTGCATGCGCGGCTGGCCACGCTGGATCCCGTCACTGCGGCGCGCCTCAAACCCAATGACACGCAGCGCCTGCAGCGCGCCATGGAAATCATCGCGCTGACGGGCCAGCCCATGTCGGCCTTGCTGGCCAAGGCCGCTAAAGTCGAGCTGCCGTTCGATTTACTGTCCTTTGCGCTGGAACCGTCAGACCGTAGCGTGCTGCACCAGCGAATTACGGACCGCTTTGACCAAATGTTGAATGCCCGACCCGGCTTACTGGAAGAGGTGAAGACACTGCGTGCACGCGGCGACCTGCATACCGGCTTGCCGTCCATGCGTTGCGTCGGTTACAGACAGGCTTGGGATTATCTGGACGGCGAAGGCGACCTGGCTGCAATGCGCGAAAAAGGCATCATCGCCACTCGCCAGCTGGCCAAGCGGCAACTGACCTGGCTACGCAGCATGGACGACAGAATCAGTGTTAATTGTCTGGCACCAGACGCTGCCGGGAAAATACTTGAGCATGTGAAAGCCAAGCTCGGTTGACATGGAGCACGGTAACCGCCATAATTTCGGGCTTCGTGGTGATATAGCTCAGTTGGTTAGAGCACAGCACTCATAATGCTGGGGTCGGTGGTTCAAATCCACCTATCACCACCAAAAATATTCAGTAAAACAAGCACTTGGAGAAATCCCAGTGCTTTTTTTACGTCTTGAATTTGATGATTCGCTGACAGCCATTGTTGCAATCATGACGGGGTGCAGGGGCAGTCGGGAAGGTCCGGGTTGAGCAGAACGGAGGTCTTACTAACGATTAAGCATGATTGCAAGACCTGACCCCAACTGTGTGACCCCAACTGTGTGTGTGACCCCAACTGTGTGACCCCAACTGTGCTCAGGAAAAAAGACTCCAGCACAGCCCAGTTTCTCTATCGATTGAGCTGCAAAT